>DAOUFM010000135.1:0-207582 GCA_034429975.1 Anaerolineaceae bacterium
GGTATTGGACTTTGTCGAACAGAGCATATGTTCTTTGAGCCTGAAAGGTTGCCCAGCGTCCAAAAAATGATCCTGGCAAAGTCAAGTGAAGAACGAACTGAAGCATTAAATGAATTGCTGCCGCACCAGCGAAAAGATTTTGAAGGTTTGTTTACCGCCATGGACGGCCTGCCGGTCATTATCCGTTTGATCGACCCACCATTGCATGAATTCTTGCCCTCAGCGGAGGATTTACAGGATCAAATCATCACCAAACGTATTGAAAATATGGCAGACTATATCCTGGGCAAAAGTGAAACGAAGTCTATTCAGGAATTAGAAAACATGTTGCGTGAAGTGGGATCCTTACACGAAAGCAACCCAATGATGGGGTTACGTGGTGTGCGATTAAGTATCATGATGCCAGAAATTGTCGAAATGCAGGTAAGAGCCATAATGGAAGCAGCTGCTAATGTTGCATTAAAAGGAGTTGATCCCCATCCTGAGGTTATGATTCCATTAACAGGTCATGTAAATGAACTCAAATTGATTCAACCTCGATTAGAGGCAATTGCTGTCGAAGTTATGGAAGCCAAAAAAGTGAAATTTAATTACAAATTTGGATCGATGATTGAAATTCCACGGGCTTGTGTAACCGCTGATGAACTCGCTGGTATTGCAGAATTTTTCTCATTTGGTACGAACGATCTGACACAAATGACCTTTGGATATAGCCGCGATGATGCTGAAAGAAGCTTCTTATTGAAATATATCGAAGAAGGAATTCTTTCGAAGAATCCATTCCAAACAATTGATCGAGCAGGTGTAGGGGAATTAATGAGAATAGCCGTGAACAAAGGCCGCGAAGTTCGCCCTGAACTGGAAGTTGGTATCTGTGGAGAAGCCGGTGGTGATCCTAATTCAATTGAATTCTGCCATCTAATCGGGCAAAATTATGTGAGTTGTTCACCTTTCCGTGTTCCAGTGGCGCGTTTAGCTGCTGCGCATGCTGCTATAAAACACCAAAACTAATCACTTCTTTACCAATATTAATAAAAAGGATGACTGCCAGGAAAATGATGGCAGTCTCTTTTTTTCTTTATGATTTGTGATTTTTCAGTTGCATCGCTGTACAGTCGGAACAAGAAATTTTCTCTTTTGTTATAATCCTTTTTTGAAAGAGCAAAAAAATAAAGTAATAAATTACTTTTTTATGTGAAAAGATAGGAGCAACATCAAACATGGAAAAATCGGAACATCTTGATCTATATCAACAGATGGTAGTTATCAGGATTCTAGAAGAAAGAGCAGCAGAATTGTATCAGCAAGGGAAAATTGGCGGGTTTCTCCATTTGTATATTGGTCAGGAAGCTGTCAGTACTGGTTTAATTTCTGCCAGAAAACCGCAAGACCGTGTGATTACCGCCTATCGAGATCATGGGGTCGCAATTAATTGTGGATTATCAGCAAATGGGGTTATGGCAGAATTAATGGGCAAAGCGACGGGAGTATCCGGGGGAAAAGGTGGCTCAATGCATATGGCAGATGTAAATAAGAATTTCTGGGGCGGGCACGCCATTGTCGGCGCACATTTACCGATCGCTGCTGGTTTGGCATTAGGGGACGTATACCAAAAGCAAGATGGGGTTACCATTTGTATGTTTGGAGATGGAGCAACTAATATTGGGTATTTTCACGAAGCATTAAACCTCTCGAAAGTCTGGAATTTACCTGTTCTTTGGGTATGTGAAAATAATCAATATGGAATGGGAACTGCGGTAGAAAGAGCCTCGGCAGTTTCGGATATCCAGCAAAAAGCAATTGGTTATGGGATGAAGAATAGCGAAGTTGATGGGATGGATATAATGAAGGTGCGTGAAAAAGCCCTGGGGATGATAGAAGAAATCCGCTCCGGTTCTGGACCACAATTCTTAGAAGTGATTACGTACCGATTCATGGGACATTCAATGGGAGATCCCGAACGATATCGTCATCGTGATGAGATTAGAAAATGGCAAGAAAATGACCCGATTGGCATATACCATAAGTATCTGGTTGAAAATAAAATTGCCAGCGAAGAAGATTTAAATCAACAAGATCAACAAGCAAACAAAATTGTCGAAGAGGCGGTTCAATTTGCTGAATCAAGCCCAGAGCCCGCAGCGGATGAATTGTACAAGAACATTTTCTTCGAGGATGTGAGGTCATAATGGCAACATTAACAATGCGGCAGGCAATTTCACAGGCTTTATGGGAAGAAATGGAACGTGATCCCCAAGTTTTTATTTTGGGAGAAGAAGTAGGTGTGTGGGGTGGATCCTATGCAGTAACAAAGGGTTTTTATGATCATTTTGGAGCTGAACGGGTAATGGATACCCCAATTTCCGAGGCAGCTATTATTGGTGCAGCAATCGGTGCAGCCTTAACTGGTACACGTCCGGTAGCTGAATTGATGACCATTAATTTCGCTTTTTCTGCTATGGATCATATCGTTAATGAAGCGGCAAAAATGCATTATATGTTTAATGGACAAATGGTCCTACCATTGGTGATTAGAACCGTTGGCGGTGGGGGAAGACAGTTAGGCGCCACACACTCCCAGACTCCTGATGCAATTTTTGCCCACTTTCCAGGGCTTAAGGTTGTTTCGCCCGGCACGCCGGCGGATGCAAAAGGTTTACTAAAAGCTGCAATTCGGTCGAATGATCCGGTTTTGTTTATTGAACATGCAACTTTATATCAGGTGCGCGGGGAAGTTCCGGATGGTGATTATATTGTTCCCATTGGAAAATCAACCATACAAAGACCTGGTGAGCATGTCACCATAGTTACATACAGTAAGATGTTGGAATTATCTTTGAAAGCTGCAGAATTATTAGCGAAAGATGGAATTCAAGCAGAAATTGTTGACTTAAGAACGCTAAGACCACTGGATATGGAACCTGTAATTGAATCATTTAAGAAAACAAACCGGGCTGTAATTGTGGAGGAAGGCTGGAAATCGTATGGAGTTGGATCAGAGATTACCGCCCGAATCTATGAAGAAGCTTTTGATTATGTTGATGCTCCTATAAAGCGAGTTGCCCAAAAAGAAGTTCCTCTTCCTTACAATAGCACCCTTGAACAAATGGCTTTACCTCAAATAGCGGATATTATTCAGGCAGTAAAGGAGGTTATGTAATGGCAGAAATTGTCTCAATGCCTAAACTGGGCTTTGATATGAAAGAAGGAACTTTGGTTCGCTGGGTTAAACAAGAAGGTGAGGCTGTTGCCAAAGGCGATGTTCTGGCTGAAATTGAAACCGATAAAGCAACTGTTGAAGTTGAATCTCATTTTGCTGGATTCCTTTTCAAACAATTAGTGGAAGCGAATGCAATTGTACCTATCGGTGATCCCATTGCTGTTATTTCAGAAAAGGATGAAAAAGTTGATATCGAATCTTTGCTTGGGGCAAGGGTAGAGAGTAGCGCTGAACCTGTAAATACAGTGGAGACCAGCAATCTTGCAGAAATCCAGGAGGATGCCCAAATTAACAAAGTGAATAGTGACCAAGGCAGAGTTATAGCATCTCCTCTGGCTAGAAAAATAGCGATGGATAATGAACTTTCCTTGGCTAAGGTAAGAGGAAGTGGACCTGGCGGCAGAATCGTAAAAAAAGATGTTGAATTAGTCTTGAAATCTGAATTACAACCTACTGACCAAGATGAAAAACAAAAACCAGAAAGTGAAAAAAATGAATCAAGATCCGAAACATCTTTCGAGGGCATAGCACTCCCATCTGCTGTATGGCAAGGAGAAAATGATCGGAAAACGGACCAAAAGATCCCATTGAATAAATTAAGGCAAGCTATTTCTCGTAGAATGGCAGATTCAAAGCAAAATATTCCTCATTTTTATGTGACCCGAGATTACAAAGTTGACAATTTGATGACTTTGTATCAGGATGTAAACCGGACACTGCCTAAAAATCAGTTTGTCTCTATTAATGATTTCGTCATCAAAGCGACTGCGTTAACATTGCGAGAATATCCAAATTTAAACTCATCGATTGAAGGATCCGATTTGGTTCAACATGGTAATATCAATATTGGGGTTGCTGTTGGCATAGAAGGGGGGCTTCTGACCATCGTTGTTAAAGATGCCGATAGAAAACCAATTCGAGTAATTTCTCAGGAAGTTAAAGAGATGGCGGCCAGAGTACGTTCAGGAAAGATTAAACCGGAAGATGTCGATGGGTCAACCTTCTCTATCAGTAACCTGGGAATGTATGAGGTAGATAACTTCGCTGCAATCATTAATCCTCCCGAATCAGCCATCTTAGCAGTATCTTCTGCCAGAAAGACTGCAATTGTCGAGGGAGAAGTAGTTTCGGTTGGCTGGAGAATGAAAATGACCTTATCGGCAGATCATCGGGCGACTGATGGCGTTGAAGCTGCCCAATTTATGAAAGCTTTAGCCTTTCAATTAGATAATCCGTTAAGATTATTATTGTAAAATGAAGGCTCCTTCGGGAGCCTTTTTTATGTTAAGCTTGACTTAATTTTTGTTGATCTCTATACTTTTAACGATTATCTGAAAAATTTTTCTGAGGTTTTTATGACAATTATCACAATCACAACTGATTTTGGTTTGCGTGATGGATATGTAGGTGTAATGAAAGGAGTAATCTGGGGGATTAATCCGGATGTAAAAATAGTTGACGTAACCCATTTAATTTCTCCACAGGATATTCATCAGGGAAGCATTGCATTACAACGGGTTGTTCCGTTTTTCCCTGATGGAACGATTCATTTAGCAGTCGTTGATCCGGGAGTAGGGACAAACAGGCGCCCGATTGCCGCAAAAATTGGAAATCACTTGTTTGTTGGCCCAGACAATGGGTTATTTACACGAATAGCCCAATCCAATTCTGGTGTTATGGATCAAACCTTTTTTGTTGAGTTGAATCAACCAAAATTTTGGTTGAGGGAAATTAGTCATGTATTTCATGGCAGAGACATCTTCGCGCCCGTAGCGGCTCATTTATCTTTGGGGATTGATCTACAAAAATTGGGAACTCCAATTCATGATCCAGTTTTTCTCTCAATTCCTCAACCAGAATTGTTAAAAGAAAAAATAATAGGCCAGGTAATATCAATTGATAATTTTGGTAATCTTGCAACCAATATTTTTGAATCTCACTTAAAAAATTATCAGAAACAATTCAGAGTAAAAATTAAAGGAATTGACATACCTGATTTTGTGGAGACATTTGGAGCAAAACCATCCGGATCTTTGGTCAGTTTACTTGGTACCCAAAGTGATTTAATCATTGCCAGTGTCAATGCAAGTGCTCAAAAAATGCTAAAAGTCTCGGTTGGGGAAATAGTTGAAGTAACTTTTGGTAAATTATGAAAATTGTCTCATTAATGACTGATTTTGGTACCGGGGATTTTGAGATTGGGGCCATGTGCGGCGTTATTTTGTCGATTGCACCGGAGACAAATTTTGCAGATCTTACCCACGATATTCCTCCTCAGGATGTTCTAGATGCTGCCATTCTATTAAGCCGCCATTTCTTTTATTTTCCGCCTGAGAGTATTCATGTTGTCGTGGTTGACCCGGGTGTCGGTACTGCGCGGCGACCAATTGCTGCTATGATAAAAGACCAATATTATGTTGGTCCGGATAACGGAATCATTACTCAAATTTTTCGAGAAGCCAACAAGAATAATTGGCCATTTAAAATCGTTCATACTAATAAATCTGAATTTTGGCTGCCAAATATTAGTCACATTTTTCATGGTCGCGATATTTTTTCTGCAATAGCCGGACATCTATCGTCAGGGGTAAATATCGAACAATTAGGTGATATTGTGTTTGACCCAATCTTGTTGGATATTCCTGAAGCAAGGAAAATCCCTGGTGGGTTGCAGGGAACTGTCATGCGAATTGACCACTTTGGAAACTTAGAGAGTAACATTGATCAGAATTGGTTTGAGGATAAAAATAAAACCGTGATTGTGAAATGTAATCAGTGTGAAATCACTGGTCTGGTGAATACTTTCGGAGATGCAAAAGATGGAGATGTGGTTGCCATGATTGATTCATCCGGCCAATTAAGTATTTGTCAAGTGAATGGCTCAGCAGCCACCTCCCTTAATGCAAGTGTTGGAACTCAGATTGAAGTTTTGTTTAATGAAATTGAAGGATAGAAGATGGTAAATCCAATTCCAATTTCGGTTGAAAATTATTCATTTCAATACCATTCACGCGATCAATTGGCTCTTGAAAACCTCAATTTTGTTGTAAATCCTGGTGAAGTTTTGCTGATTGCAGGTTCAAGCGGCTGCGGTAAAACCACTTTGATGAGATCTGTAAATGGATTGATTCCAAATACCTATCGGGGTTCGCATCAGGGCGATATTAAATTATATGGGAAATCTGTTTTCGATTTAAAAATGGTTGAAATCTCTCAGTTAGTAGGCACCGTTTTACAAGATCCGGAGAGACAAATTGTTGCCAGTTATGTTTTCAGCGAAATAGCTTTTGGATTAGAAAATTTGGGGTTACCAAAAGAAACAATTATTCAGAGAATTGACCAGGTATTAGATTACTTAAAAATCGGTTATTTAAAAGACAGAGAAACTTTTCAACTTTCGGGTGGCGAAAAACAAAAAGTAGTACTAGCAGGTGTTTTGGCGATGAATCCAAAAATTTTATTGTTAGATGAACCACTTGCCAGCCTTGATCCGGCTTCTGCACAGGAATCACTGGAAATTTTCAGAAAACTTGCTGATGATGGAATCTCTGTCATTGTTGTCGAGCATCGTGTTGAGGATGTGCTAAAAATATCTCCTGAAAGAGTTCTTTATATGGAGGCTGGGAAAATTTCATATATCGGTGATTCAAAAGGGTTATTGGATGTTGTTGATTTTTCAAAAATTAAACTTCCAGCTCCAGTAATTATCGAAAGAGTTAAAAAAGAGCCGATTAATTTCCAAATTGAAAGAAAAAAAACTGAAGCAGTAGCACAAAAAAAACCACTGGTTGAATTTGAAAATGTCTCTTTTCGATACAAACCTGATTTTCCTGATGTTTTAAAAAATATTAACTTTACGATTTATCAAAAAGATATTATTGCCATTCTTGGTCATAATGGTGCTGGAAAAACAACCCTAGTAAAACATGCATTAGGTCTTTTAAAGCCAACTCAGGGAACGGTGAAATTGGAAGGAAAGAGTACGAAAGAAATTTCCGTTGCTCAATGTGCTCAATCGATCGGGTATGTTTTTCAAAGCCCGACACAAATGTTGTTTGCACCAACAGTAGAAGCTGAATTATCTTTTGGACCAAAAAACATGGGTCAAACCCAATCTCAGATCAAGGACAACATTGCCTGGGCAATTAATACAGTTAATCTGGGTCATGAACTGAAAACTCCACCATTAGCTTTATCTTTTGGCCAACAGAAAAGGGTGAGCATTGCTTCAGTCCTGGCAATGCGTTCGCGAGTATTAATGATGGATGAACCAACGGCCGGACAGGATTATTGGAATTATCAAGCATTCATGGATAGCATTTTATCGATGCAGGGAATTGATGCGATTTTGTTTATTACCCACGATGTTGATTTAGCTGTAATTTACTCAAATCGTGTATTATTAGTATATGATGGAAGTATCATCGCTGATGGGTCGCCCTATGAAGTACTAAGGGATGAAGAAAGATTAGAAAAAAGCCGTGTCCTTCCCACATCTTTATTACGGTTGAACCTGGAACATTATGCTCAAACTCAAAAATTTTCACGAGCAGAAGCTCTAGCCCAATTGATTTAAATTTGTTAGTTCAACAAAATATAACCAAATTTTCAGGAGGTTTGTAGTATGAAGGAAAAAAGTTCAATTTGGTCGTTTGGTACCAGGGCTGTTGTTTTTTCAGCAATTGGTGCCGCATTGTATGGCGTGTTATCTTGGCTCACCAATTTTGCCCAAATACCAGCTGCCGGAAACGTTGCCATCCGACCAGGAATCGTGATTCCCTTGTTCTTTGGAATTGCTTTTGGTCCCTGGGTAGGAGCAATCACCGGTTTTGTTGGAAATATTCTGGGTGACTTGTTGTCAGGATATGGTTTTTGGATTTGGTGGGATATTGGTAATGGCCTCATTGGTTTAGTAGCAGGGTTATGCGCTGGCATGATGGTCAATTACAAGCAGCTTAAAGATCTAGTGACAGCCGAAATTTTCGTTGTCTTGGGAGTGATTGTTGGAATGATGTTTGCTTCCATTACTGAGATTTGGGTTTCTGGTGTTGATTTTGCCACAACAGTATCCATCAATTTTATGCCTGCATTTATCACCAATGTTATTAACGGCTTGATACTGACTCCAATCCTGATGATTGCGTATAGTGCCACAAAAGGCCGGTCGGGAAGATAAAAATAAAATCTAAAAGGCTCCCTGCTTTCAGGGAGCCTCATTAATCCGATATATGATTGTAACCTTTGGATATAAACCAAGAAAAAGTATTATCGAAGAATTCGACCCACGCGCCAGATGGTTCTTTTCTTTCCTGATGCTTTTTGCGATTGTTAATTTCTGGGATATTCGTTTTTTATTAATATTTTTAGCTATCGCATTTATTCAATATTATCTCGCAAAGCTGACCTGGCGGGAAACAAAAAAAGCATGGTTCTTCATAATTTTTTTAATGACCATGATGATCATCGTAAATACCATCATCACCGGATCAGGCACGGTAGGTTCTGTGATGGATACAGGCGCTGGGCATCCAATATTTTCAATTGATAAACCAAATTTAATTTTTGGATGGCATTTTCGATTTACTTTAACAATTGAGCGACTCTGGTTTGCCTTAACACAAGTTGTCCGAATTGGCGCTATTTCAGCCCTTTTTATTACCATCCCTTTTACCATGGATCCAAAAGAATATGGCTCAACCTTTAAAGGAATGGGGCTGTCGGACAAATTAGCCTTCACTCTGGATCTGGCTTTTCGGTTCGTCCCTACCCTGGCACGAGATTTTGGAGTGACATTGGATGCTCAAAAAGCGCGTGGATATGAACTGGAAAGAGTGGATGGTAATATTTTTCGACAAATACGAAAAATGGCTCCTTTAATCGTGCCAGTCACGATGAATTCTCTGTTAAATGGTGAAGATACTGTTAATGCAATGGATTTACGCTGCTTCGGAACAGAAAAAAGAACCTGGCTAAAGACATTGAAATTTGCTAAAAAAGATTATTTCCTGATAATTTTTGGAATTAATTTATTAATTCTCAGCTTTATATTCCCGCATGTATTAGGAATAGGGGATTTTTGGGTGCCAGCATTTATTTTACCCTAACGTGTTTACTCTGCAGTTTTTTTCGAATATAAATTTTCGTAAATTCGATAAAAGGTGTAGATATTTTTTAAATATCGCTGGGTTTCCTCATATGGGATAATTTCCAGGAATAAATCCGGGTCATTGCTTGCTTTACCTTCCCATTTTAGTACGTTTCCTGGACCGGCATTATAAGCTGCTAGGGCGGCAAAAATATCACCTTGAAAATAGGTTCTCATGCGTGCTAGATAACTGGCGCCTAATCTGATATTAATTGCCGGAAGGTACAAATCACTTTCCTGATAATTTTTAGGCCATTTTAACAGGTCTGAAACTTCTTTTCCGGTTGCTGGCATCAACTGCATTAAACCTTTTGCACCGGCAGACGAAATAATAAACCCTTCAAAAAATGACTCCTGTCTGATCAAACTAAACAAGAGTAATGGATCAAATTGGTAATCTTCTGCTGCTTCGTAAACAATTTCCTCAAAATACATTCCAAAGCGAATATGATTAAACCACAGCGGTGCATCTAATGAACTCAGATCGTTTAAATTTGCCAGTTCAAGGATTTGCCGGCTGGTGAGAATTGCTGAACGATACAAGCCCATCTCAACAAAATGGTTGGCTAATCTAAAAAGGTTGGTTGGATCTTCATTGTATTGTAATCTTAAAGCTTCATATTCGTTTCGAGCTTCCTGGAATAACCCCAAATCCCAATAAGCTTCTGCACGCTTGTAATTCGGGTTTTCATAGAAAGGAGTCAGGGTAATGAAATTTGTGTCCTGAGGTAAGTTGAAGGTTTTCCGCATCCAAACCTCAGCAATTAATCTATCCTGTTCCATATTTATTTTTTTGTTAACTTCAAGGGAAGGAGTGAACAGGGGAGCATTGATCAGCTTCTCTTTAGCTCTTTCTGAATAGTAACCTGTTGGATCTTGTAAAGAACACTCTCTCCAGGAGCTGATGGCTTTCTCATTTTCACCCAATTTCTCGTAAGATTTTCCAATCCAGAATAATGCTTTAGATTTTTCCTCAGATTCTACAGACAATAAAGAATAGCGTTGTAACTCTGATAACGCCTGTTCATATTTTGAGAGTCGATAATTTGTAATTGCACTTTGAAAAAGACCCTTGTATGAAATTTCAAATTGCGGATAGGTATCAATTAATTGTGACCAGGTTCTGGTGGCGTCTGTCAACTGGTTGTTTCTTTCATAAATTTTTCCAGCTTCGAATATTGCTTCGGCAGCAGCAGTTGTTCCTGGATACAAATTTGAATAATCAATCAGAGTTTGTGCACCTTTTGAATATTGGTCCAGATAGGCCCACTGTGTATAGGCAATATCCTCCCAGGCATCTGCAAAAAATATGTTATCTGGATAATTTTTTACTAGATATGTCCAATAAATGATTGCATTTTCCGGATCGTCCATTTCTAAGTAGGAATGTCCAATAAAATAGTAAGCATTCCCATTATTTTCAGGATTCTGATCGATATAACGCAAAAATGCATTAACCGCCAAACCATAATTTCCGACATAATAATTGGATAACCCTCGATTAAATTCATCAACCGGAATACCAGCTTCTACCAGTGCAGCCAGGCCTGAATGAGTGTCATAAGCACGGGGAAAGTTCTGAACAGATTCCTGGAACCTCGCATAGGCTTGTTCCGGTAATCCCATTGCCAGATAAGCTTGGCCGGCCAGGAGATTCGTTTGGGCTCTTACAAAATCATTCGGACTGGAATCATGCACATCCATAAATACACGGATTGCGTTGGTAAAATCTAATTGTGCTGAGTATATTTTCCCTATTTTAATTTTTATATAAGTTGTATCCAGATTAGAGGAATTTTCGACAGCCTGTGTGTAATTTACCAGCGCTTGATCGTACATTTGAGAAGCGAATAGGACATCACCAGCTTTTTCAAACATAAACAGATCAAGATAACCTGGCAGATAATGATTAAACGCATTAAAACCTTTGGCTGCTTCAATTGGGTTATTTAAATTTTCCTGGCTGACGCCATAAAAATAATTAGCTTTGGCTTTTGTCCTATTTTCGATGGCGTCATTATCCAATAAAGGTTTAAGCAAATTAACAGCGTCGTTAAAAAGGCCCTGATTGATAAATATTTGTGCTTTTCTGATATCGGCCAGAGCATGAATACCAGGATCATTGCTGTTTGTTACGGCAAGGTCCAATTCTTTTAATGCAGCTTGATAGTCACCTTCAAAGAAAGATTTCTCTGCCAAAGTGATTCTGACTTCCGGAATTGGGGTTGGTGATGGAGTTGGGATTGGGGAAGCAGTGGGGGCTGCGATAAAATCCCCCTGATTTTTATCAACCTCGGGAGGAATTATCTCATCGCCAGATCCTGGATTCGAACAGGCTGATAATAAGATAACAATTAAAAAAAAGAAAGAAATTGAAATACGTTTCATAATTATTCAAAAATTAATTGTAACAAAGATTCCAGGAAGAAACTTGAACAATCGCCATTGTTATGTTAAACTTTGCTGGCTTTAATGGGCCTGCTCTCATAGATTGGAGGGCAGTTTTTGTGTAATTTGAAGAAATTAGGGAGAAAGAAATGTCAATCGTTTGTACGGGTTCAGTCGCATTTGATTATCTGATGAAATTCCCAGGATATTTCAAAGACCACATTTTGACTGAAAATTTAGAAACCCTGAGTTTATCTTTTCTTGTCGAAAGCATGACGAAAGTAAGGGGAGGAATTGCACCGAATATTGCCTATACATTGGCATTATTAGGATCTCCGCAGCCTGTTGTTTTTGCAACAGTGGGAGAAGATTTTGAAGACTACCGGATTTGGCTAGAAAATCATCGGGTTGAAACAAAATATATTAAGATTATTAAAGGGGTATTTACCGCCAGCTTTTTCGCGAACACAGACAAAGCTAATTCTCAAATTGCCAGTTTCTATCCGGGAGCGATGGCTTACGCGCGTGATTACTCTTTGAAAGAGCTCGGTTTTACCCCTGAGTTAGTTGTGATTTCACCCAATGATCCGGGCGCGATGGATCGATATGTAGAAGAATGCAGCCAATTGAAAATTCCATATTTATATGACCCAAGCCAGCAAATTGTTCGCATGAACTCTGAAGAAATTCGAAAAGGCGTGGAACATGCCAGCTCGTTATTTGTTAACGAATACGAATACCAATTGCTGCAAAAACATACCGGTTTAAACCAGAACGATATCCTAAAAATCGTTGACTTTCTGGTGGTTACCCTGGGTGATAAGGGAGCAAAGATTTTTGCTGATGATCGTGAATATAAAATTCCGGTTTACCCGGTTGAAACGATCATCGACCCAACCGGGGTTGGAGATGCTTTTCGTGGTGGTTTTCTCAGAGGCTTCCAGGAAGGTTTTTCCTGGGATTTATGCGGTAAAATTGGATCTCTATCAGCAGCTTATTGCCTGGAACAGAATGGAACTCAATCACACCAGTATACAGTTGGTGAATTTGTTAAAAGATTTCGACTTCATTATGATGATGAAGGTGCATTAGATCAAATTCTTTAATTTTACAACGGAGGACTAGATGTCAAATTACGATATTAAAGACTCAAAGCTTGCTGAAGGTGGGCGGAGACGGATAACCTGGGCGGAACGGGAAATGCCAGTTTTGCGTTCTATCAAGGAAAGATTTGAGAAAGAACGGCCATTTGTGGGCATTAGAATGTCTGCATGTTTGCATGTCACAGCTGAAACAGCTAATTTGATGAAAACTTTACAGGCTGGAGGAGCTGATGTAGTCCTGGTTGCGTCCAATCCTTTATCTACGCAGGATGATGTGGCTGCGTCATTGGTTGTCCACGATGAAATTCCAGTTCATGCCATTAAAGGTGAAGATAACGTCACATACTACAAACATATCAAAGCGGCTTTAGCGCATCGACCTCATTTAACCATGGATGATGGCGCTGACCTGGTCTCGACCATTCATCAGGAACATCGTGATTTGCTTCCTGAAATTGTTGGTGGAACTGAGGAAACTACAACCGGGGTTATTCGCTTAAGAGCGATGGCTGCAGATAATATGCTTGGTTTTCCGGTTATCGCAGTAAATGATGCCATGACGAAACACTTCTTTGATAATCGCTATGGAACCGGACAATCGACGATCGATGGAATTATCCGCGCTACAAATGTTTTGTTAGCCGGGAAAACGTTTGTAGTGGCTGGATACGGATGGTGTGGTCGTGGTTTGGCTAGTCGGGCGCGAGGAATGGGCGCCAACGTGATTGTCACAGAGGTTGATCCCTTAAAAGCTTTGGAAGCTGTTATGGACGGCTTCCGTGTTTTACCGATGAATGTGGCAGCTACCGAAGGAGACTTTTTCTGCACCTTAACTGGGGATATTAATGTGATTGACAAACATCATTTTGAACTCATGAAAGACGGTGCTATTGTTTCAAATTCAGGTCATTTTAATGTTGAAATTAATATTCCTGCATTAGATGAGATGTCGGTTGATAAACAATTGGTGCGCCCATTTGTTGATCAATATACTTTGAAAGATGGCCGTCAAATCCATATTTTGGGTGAAGGTCGTTTGATTAATTTGGCATCCGCAGAAGGCCATCCGGCTTCGGTGATGGATATGTCCTTTGCTAATCAGGCACTTAGCGCTGAGTATATGGTGAAAAATGGTAAATCACTAAAGAAGATGGTTTATTCTGTACCGGAAGAAATTGATCGGGAAATTGCCCGGATTAAGCTCGAAGCTATGGGAATCATTGTTGATACCCTGACTGATGAACAAGTACATTACCTGAATTCCTGGCAGGAAGGCACCTAAATCTTTTTCAGATCAGGACAAAATTAACTCATCCCGACGATTAAACCGGGATGAGTTTTTATTTCTCTACAACAATATCAAGATAGAAGGAATCGCCAAAAGCAACATCGGATGGATTATAAGCCTGCCAGACACTGCGAACTTTTCCCGTATTTTCCGGAACTTTATATTCTATCTGAATGGTCAACGATGTACCGCTTCTAGCTGGGAATAAATCTTGTGGAGAGGGGGCATCGAGTGCAGGACCGGCGATTAAACGGATTGTGTATCCTTTTCCCCAGTTACACGTGCCTGAATTAGTTACCTTCCAGCCTTTCTTAATCGTTGTTCCAGGTTCTAGAACAGTACCATCTGGTATGCTTTCATCCTCAATAAATGTCAGATTGTCGATACAGGAATCACCTTGTGGTAACCCTGGGTTTTGTTCAGGTGTTGCAGTCGGAACTGGCGTGGGTGTGAAAGGGAGCAGAGTGGGCGGAACAAAAGCTGGAACATCCGCATCCAGAGGGTCGGCTTGCAAAGGTCGCAGACAAGCTGATAACAGGATTAAAACTCCTAAAAAGCTGAGAGGAATTGAAAACTTTTTAATCATTAAAACCCTATGATAGCATGAATATCATTTAAATATCTTCATCGGAAAGGTCTTCATCCGGATCGGATAAAACACCTAAAGAAAAGCCCTGCATGGCGTGTTCTCGAATGGCACTATCGATCTCATCCAATAAATCTGTATTTTGGCGTAAAAATTCTTTAGCATTTTCACGACCCTGACCCAGACGAATATCTCCATAGGAGTAAAAAGCACCACGTTTTGTGATGATTTCCAGTTGAGTGCCCAGATCGAGGATATCCCCGGCAGTGGAAATGCCTTCATTGTACATGACATCAAATTCAGCAACTTTAAACGGAGGGGCAACCTTATTTTTAACGACCCGTACACGCACCCGGTTTCCAATAATCTCAGATCCAACCTTGATGGATTGAATCCGACGAATATCAAGCCTAACCGAGGCATAAAATTTTAGCGCCATACCACCCGTGGTCGTTTCAGGATTACCGAACATCACACCAATTTTTTGGCGTAATTGATTGGTAAATACAACAGCTGTTTTTGTCTGACTAATGGCTCCTGAAAGTTTTCGTAATGCCTGTGACATCAATCGGGCTTGCATACCCATGGTTGCATCACCCATATCTCCTTCTATTTCATTTCGGGGAACTAAAGCTGCTACGGAATCAACCACAACCAGATCAACCGCGCCTGAGCGGACCAATGTCTCTGTGATTTCTAATGCCTGTTCGCCCGTATCTGGCTGGGAGATCCACAAATTGTCGATATCAACGCCCAGACGGGTGGCATAAATGGGGTCGAGAGCGTGTTCCATATCGACATAGGCGGCTGTTCCACCCGTTTTTTGAATTTCAGCTACCAAATGCAAACATAAAGTTGTTTTTCCTGAGGATTCCGGTCCGAAAATTTCGGTAATCCGAGCTTTTGGAATTCCGCCCACTCCAAGAGCGATATCTAATGATAACGATCCGGTCGGGATGGCATCTACATTGAGATGCTTGGCTTCACCCATGCGCATGATGGCACCTTCACCATATCTTTTTACGATGTCATTAAGAGCTTTGTCCAGAACCGCCCGACGGGCTTCATTCATCGATCCTTGTTCTTCCTGTGAAAATAAATCATTTTTTTTCTTGCGGGCCATTCAATACTCCTTCAAATATTGTTTTTTTTCCTGATTCGTATTAAATATCAATCTTTAGTTTATAGTACAAATGTTCATAAGTCAAGAAGAAAAACGGAAAAATTATCAGTTTTTAGCGAAATAGCTATTGAAAATACTATACCCCATAATCGCAAATTTCAAATGATTCACAGGCTGCTAAGCAGAAATGTCCCCTTGACAATAGCGGTCTTTTTCAGGTAGACTAACCGCCATTGAAGTTTACCAATGAAATAAAAGGAGATTAAGCGACTGAGCCTCAGAATTGAGGTGACGAGGAGAAGGTTCCTCTCTGCGAAGAGAGTGTTAATTCTGTCAGAAGCTGTTGAGACAGAAAAAAATCGAATGATCAGCGGATGCCTTCGAAGCCAACCCACTGGCTTCAATCTCCATCAAGAAGTGGTAACCCTGAAAATTAGTTGGTGACAACTAAAACAAAGGACCATAGTGGATTGAAGACCTTTTATGAGGTTATTACCATGCCTAAATTTTGGAATCAGGTTTTTATTTAATTAGGCAACAAAAAGTTATGTTAGTTGATGGAGATTAGAATGGAAAAAAAAGAAATTTTAGAACGTGTAAAAGCAGATGGAGTGCGGTATGTATCCTATCAATTTACGGATGTGACTGGGACTGTAAAAAGTGTAGATGCACCAGTGAAAAGACTGGAAGCCGCTCTCGATGGTGGTGTTTGGTTTGATGGCTCTTCTGTTCATGGATTTGCCAGAATCCAGGAAAGTGACATGCAATTACGCATTGATCCGGATACTTATGCTGTATTACCTTGGTCTCCTGAAGAGAATAAAAGAGCCAGATTTTTTTGTGAAATTTACTTGCCGGACGGGACACCTTTTGATGGTGACCCGCGCGGGGTTTTAAAACGAAAATTGAAGAGTCTGAAAATTAAAGGCTTGCATTACAACGTAGGTCCTGAACCAGAATTCTTTTTATTCAGAAAGAATGGTCAGGATTTTTTGCATCCTGTCCCTCATGATGTGGGTGGTTATTTTGATTTTTCTCCCAATGATGATGCTGTCAGAGTTCGCACGGAGCTCATGAGCGCTTTGTTACAAATGGGGCTGGAAGTTGAAGTTGGTCACCATGAAGTCGCGCTTGGACAACATGAAATCGATTTTGAGTTTGCGGACGCATTAAGAGCAGCCGATAATGTTTTGACTTTGAAATACACTGTAAAAGCGATTGCTGCAAAGCATGATTTAATCGCTTCTTTTATGCCGAAACCGATCTTTGGAGAAAGTGGCTCTGGGATGCATTGTCATCAATCCTTATTTGATGATGAGGGCAAGAATCTATTTTTTGATGCCCAGGATGATTTTCATCTTTCTGAACTGGCATATCATTTTATAGCCGGACAATTACATCATGCCAGAGCAATTTCAGCAATCCTTAATCCCACAGTAAACTCCTATAAGCGGTTAGTACCTGGTTATGAAGCTCCCGTCTATATTAGTTGGGCCGGAGAGAATCGCTCTGCTTTAATTCGTATTCCACGATACACTCCTGGAAAAGAAAAAACAGTACGGGCAGAACTTCGCTCTCCTGACCCAGCCGGCAATCCATATCTTCAATTCCTGGTAATGTTATCTGCTGCATTGGATGGGGTTGATAAAAAAATGAATCCGCCTAAATCTTTAAATAATGTAAACCTTTATATTCTATCCGCAGAAGAACGCGCAGCGAAGGGCATCCGGCAGTTACCCGGTTCTTTGAATGAAGCTTTAAATGAATTAGAAAAAGACGAAGTTGTCAAGAATTATCTTGGGAATGAATTGTTTACAGCCTTCATGCGGGCTAAAAGATCAGAGTGTGATGAATATCGTACTCGCGTCACCGATTGGGAAAAAGAAAGATATCTTGAAACTGCATAGATGAAATTAAAAAAGAGGAATGGTTTTTGGAAATTCCTCTTTTTTAATTTTTGGAAATCAGTCGGCAGAACGCACAGTCTCCGGGTTGTTGGGTAGGTTGACCACAATTCGGGCAGAGGAAAAGCTCCTCGGCATTTGTAGAGTAATCTTCTGAAAATAATGAGTTTTTAGCCTGCAAAAACTTAATATAGAAAGCTAATTTTGTTCCGGGACGATCATGCTCTAATTGATTAAGGAGTTGTTTATTCTGGATGGTGGTGCTACCAATCGAAAAAGGACATTCATCCTCAATATATGGTATATCCGCGAGGATGGCATAAGCTGCCGTTTCTTTTTCATAAAAACGACAGAAAGGTTTTGCCTTTGGTAACAAACCTTCTTTAGCAGGGATGTAAGGTGATTGCCGTCGAAGAAAATCTACCTGCCAGCTTAAAACATTGTTAAATAATACTGATACTTCATCGTCCAGATTGTGTCCGGTTATTAAAACATCATATCCAAATTGTAAAGCAATATCATTCATGGTATGTCTTTTTACTAAACCACAAATTGAACAGGGTTTTAATTTACCACGTTTATTGGCTTGCGAGAATTGAGGTATTGTCTTTCCAAAATCAGCCTCGACATTCACAATATGAAGTTTAAGCCCATATTTTTGAGCAAATTCTTGAGCATATTGTTGCGAGGTGGTTGAATATTGATTTTCTCCATGAATTCCCAGGTGAATATATAATCCAGCAGTTTGATAACCCAGTTTGAGCAAAACATGCCATAAAGCCAGAGAATCTTTGCCTCCGGAAACTCCAAGTAAAATTTGATCATTTCTGGTAAATAATTTGTACTTTTGAATATTTCTTTCAGTCTGATCACAAACCCATGAAAGAAAATGATCTTTACACAATGCCAGCTTGTGCTGGCGCATATTTATCACGGCTTTTTGATCGCATTTTCTACATTTCATTGTTGGCCGCCTGAAATAACCGGAATAAAACGGAGAATGTCTCCATCTCTCAGCAGGTCTTTTTCGGTCAGCAATTCTCCGTTGCGAACGCATAAATAACCTTCCGGAAGTAAATTAAACCGTTTAAACACCTTATTTACTGTTAAATCGTCCGTTTCTTCAAGAAGATATTCTTTGTTTTTAATTAAAACTTTTATAGACATCTTTATACTTTTAAAAAATAGACAATCAAGGTCAATGCTGAAATGGCAACACAATACACACTGAAATAAACGAGTCGATTTTTATTTAGGAATTTTAATAACCAATGGATAGACAGATATCCTACGATACCGGCTGTGATGAATCCAACCAACAAAAGTGGCAAAAACTCTGATAGTCCTGGTAAATTCGTCAGATCCTTTGCGCTGACTACGCCAGCGCCTAACATGACTGGAATAGACATTAAAAATGAAAATTTGGCGGCTTCCTCGCGCTTCAAATTTCTAAAAATTCCACCTGCAATGGTTGAACCAGAACGTGACAATCCAGGAAAGATCGCTAATATTTGGAAACAACCAATAATAAGCGCATCGATTGCCGAGATTTTTTCCATTGTTTTTGCTTGTTTACTATATTTTTCCGAAAGCCATAAAAGAAGAGCGGTTCCTAATAGAAAAACAGCTGTAATCCAAATGGATTGAAAAGCAGATTCAACCAGGCTTTTTAAAAACAACCCCCCAATAACTGCAGGTATGGTTGCTAACACGATTAGCCAGCCTAATTTTGCATCGTCTGATTGAAAAGGTTTCTTGTCAACCAATCCTTTAAAAACAGCCTGCAAAATCTTCCAAAGATATTTCCAAAAATAGATAATGACTGCTACCAAAGTTCCCATTTGAACCAAGACATCAAAAGGGAAAATAAATTCCTGAGGGATTTTCCAACCAAATAAAAATGGAGCAATGACCAAATGACCTGAGCTTGAAATTGGTAAAAACTCCGTAATTCCCTGAATAATTCCTAATACGAATGCTTGCCAGATTGTCATAAATTCACCTATTTTTAAGTAAGTATTTTATCGGCAGTAATGCCTTTTTTATATTCATAATTTGATAAAAAGGACTTAGCAAACTCTGTGAACCGATTTTCAAGGATAGAATTTCGAATTTTTTGCATTAAATCCTGCAACATGAAAACATTATGAATAGATATTAATGTCCCAGAGAGCGTTTCTTTTGCCATGATCAAATGTCGTAAATAAGCCCTGGTAAATGTTTGGCAGGTATAACAGGCACATCCAGGTTCAATTGGCTCATGATCATGAGAAAACTTAGCATTCATGAGATTCAGGCGCCCATATTTTGTCAAAGCAGTTGCATGACGGGCGAGACGGGTTGCTAGCACGCAATCAAAAATATCAACCCCTTTCTGAACTCCATAAATCAAATCTTCAGGTGTTCCTACGCCCATCAGGTATCTTGGTTTCTCTTTGGGAAGAATTGCATTCACAATTTCAATGTTCGCGTACATTTCCTGTTTGGTCTCACCGACAGAGAGCCCACCAATCGCATAACCAGGAAAATCCAGTGAGCTAATAAATTCAGCAGATTTTGTTCTTAATTCCGGAAATATGCCGCCTTGTACAATCCCAAAAAGTGCCTGATCGGAACGGGTTTTTGCCTGCAAGCACTTAATAGCCCATTGATGCGTTCTTTCGATTGCTTTTGTGTTGTATTCTTTGTCATATGGCTGAGCGCATTCATCGAAAGCCATGATGATATCTGCGCCTAACTTCTCTTGAATTTGAATGGAGATTTCCGGAGTCAAACGTTTTTTTGAGCCATCGATGTGGCTGCGAAAGGTAACGCCATCGGCATCAATTTTTCGCATCTCTGCTAAAGAAAAAACCTGAAAACCACCTGAATCAGTCAAAATAGGTTTTTTCCACTGCATGAATTCGTGTAGCCCGCCCATTTCTGCAACTAAATCAGCCCCTGGTCTTAGAAACAAATGATAGGTGTTAGCCAGAATCAAGTTGGCGCCAGTTGATTCAAGCTGTGCCGGTGTTAATGTTTTCACAGTCGCCTGAGTTCCTACCGGTGCAAAAATTGGGGTTTGAATGACGCCATGGGGCGTGTCAAATTCACCAGCCCTGGCATGGTGATCTGTATTAAGTAATTTAAAAGAAAAAGACATTTCGTAAATTCCCGAATATTTTTGGTTTTTCCGCTTGTCGATTATACTATGGAGGAGGTTGAAAATTGACCAGCGAAAAACAAAGAAGCATTTTCATAAAAAAGAGGTATCGTAATGTCATTACAGGTTGAAAAGGAATGGGTAATTGCCGAGAGGATTCCAAATGAAATCAAAGACAGTTTGAGCGATTATTCAGAAATTATGCAGCAGCTTTTATATAACCGGGGGATTAAGGATGCAAAAACAGCCTCTCTTTTTTTTGATAAGGAATCCCAAGGAAACGACCCCTTTTTATTAAAAGGGATGCAGTCTGCAGTTGAAAGAATTTTTCAGGCAATTGATCGTCAGGAAAAGATCGTGGTGTTTGGTGATTATGATGCAGATGGTATTACTTCTACCGCACTTTTAACAGAAGTACTACAAAATTTTGGAGCTGATGTTACTCCCTATATTCCTGAACGCGAAGAAGGATATGGAGTGAATACGAATGCGATTGACAAAATAAAAGAGTTGCAGACAGCACTAATTATCACAGTGGATTGCGGTATACGCTCTCCGGAAGAGTTGAAACATGCCCAGGATTTGGGTATGACAGTTATTGTTACTGATCACCATATGCCTGCCGAAATCATTCCGGATGTGTACAGCGTGATCAACCCCAGGCAAAAAGGAGATGAATACCCCGAAAAGGATTTGGCTGGAGTCGGCGTGGCTTACAAAGTCGCACAGGCACTATTTATTAAGAAAGAAGGTTCTTCAGACTTAGCTGATCAATGGTTGGACCTCGTTGCAATTGGCACCGTCGCGGATGTAGTCCCTTTGTTGGGCGAAAACCGACTGATCGTTTCGAAAGGATTAAGAGCGCTTCGGTTTACAAAAAGACTGGGTCTGGTAAGTCTCGTACAGGTTTCAGGTTTTCATCAAAACAAAATTGGAACAATTGATATCGGTTTTGGAATTGCACCACGTCTTAATGCTGCCGGTCGACTGGACTCCCCCAAAAAAGCTCTGGAGTTATTGATGACGAAAGATCTCGCCACTGCTGGTTTATTGAGTCAGGAGTTGGATGATATAAATCGCCGAAGACAAAAAATAACATCAAAAATGCAGGAAGATGCTCAAAAATCAATTAATGAAGATAGTCTGATCATTTTTTCTATGGATGAAGGATTTAATTCTGGTTTGGTTGGTCTTGTTTCAGCAAAATTAACGGAATTTTATTATCGCCCTTCAGTCGTTGGTTTTATTGGAGAAAACTTTACCAGAGCTTCTTGCAGGAGTATTCCGGAATTCCACATCACCCAGGCTTTGGATCGATGTGAACATTTATTGATTCGGCATGGAGGGCATGCAATGGCGGCAGGGTTTACTGTTGCCAATGAGAATATTAATAAATTGATGGAAGAATTAAACAAAATCGCTGAATCTGAATTATGTGATAAGGTGTTAAACCCAAAAATTCAAATTGATTTGGAACATCCTTTGTACCAATTGCCTGAAAATATCTTGAGTGAATTGGATCAATTAGAACCTTTAGGAGCTGAAAACCCGGAGGCAATTTTTGTGTCGAAAAATGTCGAAGTAAAACAGGCAAGAACTGTCGGAAAAGACGAAAATCATTTAAAATTACGCTTGAAAGATAAAAATGTTGAATATGACGCCATTGCATTTAACCAAGGTTTTTGGGGGAAAGAAATTCCAAAGAAAATAGATGTGGTTTATACAATCGAGAGAAATTATTACAACGGTAATATCTACAAACAGCTCAAAGTTAAGGATTTACGTCCAACCAGTAAATAATATTTATTAAACTCTTTAACTTGAAAAAGAAATTCAGTTTTTAATATCAACCAGGCTTTACACTATCAATATTAAGCTTTTCGCCATGAATATATGATATCAATGGAAAATGTCCATTTAGGTATAAATCTTGCACAAATTCCTAAGAATGAAAAGCCACACCGAAAAAACAGCTAACAAGACCGTAAGTTTTTATTTGGTATTTTTAGATTATAAAAAACATGACATGCTATAATTATCTTTGGTAAAAGTTTTCCAATCTGGAGGAAATATGGTGGAAGAACCCCCCCGACCACAAAATCCAATTTCAGCTGTTAGCAGTCCATTACAAAAATCTTTTCTCCCCCAACCTATTTCAAATCTGGAGCAAACCGGGTTATCCACCCTCTGGTTGCAGGATTTAGCCTTAAAAATATTTTATTTTCAAGGATACATGTCCGGATTTAAATTGGCAGAAGAAATGGCATTACCTTTTACAGGTATTGTTGATCAAATTATTGAGATTTTAAAACGAGACAAACTTTTAGAGGTTCGGACTTCTCAAATGGGAGGGCTGGGAGAAGGATCATACATCTATTCGATCACGGGTGCTGGTATCCATCGCGCTCGTGAAGCTTTAGATCGCAGCCAATATGCTGGCCCTGCCCCAGTTCCAATTGACGTTTACAATGAATCTATTCTGAAACAAGGACGCGGAAGATTACAGGCAACCAGCCGGTTGATGCACCAGGTCATGGCTCATCTGGTATTGAATGAAGTAACTTTTAATAAATTAGGACCAGCGGTTAATTCGGGTACATCAATATTTTTGTATGGTCCTCCCGGTAATGGAAAAACCAGCGTAGCTCGTTCAATTGGTAACCTGGTCCAGGGACAAACCATGTATATCCCCTTTTCCATTTATGTGGATGGGCAGGTAATTAAATTATATGATTCTGTCAATCATCAATTGGTCAAGGAAGAAGAAGATACAAGCAGTAAAGGGAAAATTCAAACCGGAGTGAGGCGCGATCCAAGATGGATAAGAATCAGGCGGCCGTTCATCGTTACTGGAGGTGAACTCACCATGGCCGGGCTAGATCTGGTGTTCGATACCACCAATAAATATTACGAAGCCCCTTTCCAGGTTAAGGCGAACGGAGGTATCCTTCTGATCGATGACTTTGGAAGGCAATTGGTGCGCCCCCGGGACTTATTAAATCGATGGATTGTTCCATTAGAGAATCGTATTGATTATATGAGTTTACATACCGGAAGGAAAATCGAAGTTCCTTTTGATGTCTTGGTCATTTTTTCAACAAACTTACCTCCTAAAGACTTAGTGGACGAAGCCTTCTTAAGACGCCTTCGGCATAAAATCGAAATTGGGGACCCGTCTTATGAAGATTACCGTGAATTGTTTAGGCGGGTAGCCTCTCAGAAAGGGGTTACCTACACCGACGAAGGCTTGGCATACCTGTTGCAAGAGCATTACATCAAAAAGGGCCGCAACCTACGAGCTTCACATCCCCGTGATATTTGTGATCAAATACTTGATATTTCAAGATATCTCAATATTGAAGCAATATTAAATAAAGAATTAATCGATCGGGCAGCAGCCTCTTATTTTGTTGAACTATAAATAAACCTGAGAGTGTTTGAGTGGAAAAAAACAAACCGATTATTATTGCTCATCGGGGTGCTTCTGCCTATGCACCGGAAAATACAATGGCTGCTTTTAATAAAGCCTATGAATTAAAAGCAGATGGGATTGAATTCGATGTAAAATGCTCCAAAGATGGAGAAGTAATCATCATTCATGATCAGACGTTAAATCGAACTACGAATGGGTCTGGCAGAGTAGTCGAGACAATTCTGGACGATCTCAGGAAATTAGACGCCGGGAGCTCATTTTCGTCTGAATTCGCCGGAGAAAAAATTCCATTATTACGGGAAGTCCTAGAGGTTTATGGCGGGACTTATCTTCTCAATATCGAGCTTACGAATTACGAATCCATTGGGGATGGTTTGGCAAAAAAGGTATGTCAGTTATTAAAAGATTTAAATATTGAGAGAAATATTATTTTTTCTTCTTTTCATCCTTATAATTTACTGGTTACCAGGAGATTGTTACCGATGATCCCAACTGCCTTATTGACACTACCTGGAAAAAAAGGCAGACTAACCCGATCTAATCTTTTCCGTTGGCTAAGTCCTCGCTATATACACCCTTACTATCACGATGCAGATGCAAAATATATTGAACTGCAACACCGGTATTCACGAAAAGTTAATGTGTGGACTGTTAATGAGGAAGTAGATATTAAGAATTTTATTGAAAAAAATGTTGATGGAATCATAACGGACGACCCACTGCTAGCTAAAACAATTTTGGGTTTATGATTTTTTTTAATAACTGGCACCATACGCTAGCAAAAAATGAAAAATTCGAAGAACATTCTAAATAATAAACTCACTAAGAATTATTCAAATTAAAAAAACAACCTTAATTTAACTTCTCGTTATTTCATCTAGTGGTAATATTTAGGCAGAGTATCATCACACCATTAGGTAATGCTGGAAGGATTGTTTATAAATTTCGTATGAAGAAATTTCAATTAATAATAATCTTCTTACTGGTTTTTTCTTTGGTTTTACCTAAAAAATCAGGTTTATCAGCTACCAAAGGCCAAATAAATGAGTTAGAACTAAAAGCTCAGGAAACGCTTAAGAAAATGTCCCCTGAAGAACGGGTGGGGCAATTATTTTTAGTAGCCTTTAAAGGTCATGAGGTAACCATTGATAGTGACATTTATAATTTAATTGTAAATCATCATATTGGTGGTGTCGTTCTCAATTTAGCTAATGATAACTTTATATCCTCTAATTCAAATCAGAATACCTACCAACTAACAAAAACACTGCAACAAATTAATTGGGATGGTTTCTTATCGTCAAACCACCTGGTACCGGCTGAGAATTTAAATGAGAAATCCAATTATGTTCCAATTTTTATCGCTATTTCTCAGGAAGGTGATTCATATCCTTTCAACCAAATCTTAAATGGGGTCACTACACTCCCAAGCCAATTGGCTATCGGCGCTACGTGGGACTTGGATTTAGCTGAAAAAGCAGGAACTGTTCAAGGGAGTGAACTTTCGGCTTTAGGATTTAATTTACTCCTGGGTCCGTCTTTGGATGTTCTTGATCTCCCCTATGTTGAAGGGGGAGATGATCTGGGAGCAAGAACTTTTGGCGGTGACCCTTTTTGGGTGGGGGAGTTAGGAAAAGCGTATATTAAAGGAGTTCATAACGGCAGCAATAATCAAATGCTGGTTATTTCGAAACATTTTCCTGGAAGAGGTTCTTCGGATCGGCTACCGGAGAATGAAGTTGCCACAGTTCGAAAATCCTTGGAGCAATTGAAACAGATCGAATTAGCGCCGTTTTTTTCCGTTACCGGAAATTCTCCAAATCCTGAATCAACAACGGACGGTTTATTAATGTCGCATATTCGCTATCAGGGATTTCAAGGGAATATACGCTCTACAACCCGTCCGGTTAGTTTTGATCAGTCTGCTCAGGAGCAATTATTATCAATTCCTGCTTTTAATAGCTGGAGAAATGCGGGTGGAATAATCGTTAGTGACAATCTGGGTTCAACAGCCGTTCGAAAATTTTTTAACCCTACCGGCGAGGGTTTTGATCCCAGACAAATTGCTGGTAATGCTTTGATTTCAGGAAATGATTTATTGCTTTTGGATTTGTATGTGGATGCCCGGGATTTAGATCCCTATGCTTCTACCTTACGGGTATTGCAATTCTTTACTCAAAAGTATATGGAAGATCCAGCTTTTGCTCAGAGGGTGAATGCTTCTGTATTGAGAATATTGCAACAGAAATATAAACTATATCCGAATTTTGATATTGAAAATGTGGCACCTCAGATTGAACGACTGGAAAATGTAGGGAAAAACCATGAAGTTAATTTTGAAATAGCCAATGACTCTGCTGTATTAATGAGTCCGGATGCAATTGAATTGGGGTCAATCTTACCTCGACCTCCTCAAATTGATGAAAGGATTTTGTTTATTTCTGACACGGTATTGGCCAAACAATGTACAGACTGCAACCCTCAATCCATTTTTGGGGTAACCACTTTCCAAGAGGCGGTCTTAAGATTATATGGTCCTGGTACCGGAGATCAGGTTGTACCGGCACGTTTATCATCTTATTCTTTTTCAGATTTAAATCGATACTTGAGTGATCCTGCTTCTTCTTCAAACCTGGACTCAGAATTAAGAAATGCGGATTGGATCGTTTTCTCATTAATAAAGATTAATATTAATGAACGGGATTCTTTAGCTTTACAAAGGTTTTTATCAGACCGGCCGGACTTAATAAATAATAAAAAAGTAATTGCTTTTGGATTTAATGCTCCATATTATTTAGATGCGACCGATATCAGTAAATTAACCGCTTATTATGTCTTGTTTAGCAAGACTTCAGAGTTTGTTGATACTGCCGCCAGATTGTTGTTTCAAGAAATTACTGCAAGTGGGGTTTTGCCAGTTAGTGTCCCCGGTATCGGATATGATTTAATATCCAGAACAGCCCCCAACCCTAATCAATTAATTCCGCTATCTGTCACATTGCCGAAGACAGAAAATATAGATAAGGAAAATTCAAATTCAGAACCCGGGGCTATTCCCAAAGTAAATTTAGGAGAGACAATCACTTTGGAAACCGGGGTTATTGTAGATTACAATATGAACCCGGTCCCGGATGGCACGATCGTCAGATTTCTTTTTAATTATCTGGAAAAGAGTGGGAGTGTACAACAGGTTGAAGCAACAACTCAAAAAGGAGTTGCCAGGGCGACGTATCGGGTTCAAAATACTGGTTTGGTAGAAATTAAAGTTGTCAGCGACCCGGCATATAATTCGATGGCGTTTCAGATTGAAGTACCGGTTCCCGAGGGGGCGGAAGCAACCATTGTGGTACTTTCAACTCCAGAAATGACCGAAACTCCAACCCCTACGATTACACCAACGTTAACCCCTACAGAAACCATTATCCCAATCCCGAACCCTCAACCGGTTTTACCAAAAATTAATGATTGGTTTACGATGGTAATCATCGTTTTCGCATCTTCTTTTGGAATATTTTTCTTTTCAAAGAAACGAGTACCAGTTAGATGGAGAATGCGTTGGGGTGTTCTGGCATTAATGGGTGGAATCCTGGGTTATATTATTGTTAGCTTTCAGTCAATATTAAAATTTGAGTGGACAAATTCGTTGAATTCAGTCGATTTAATGGCAGTTTCATTAATGGGTGTTCTGGTAGGTTGGTTTATTGGATGGATTTGGTATATTCGCGGAAAAACTGATTTCAAAAATATCTAATTAATTGCCGATTGTCATCAAGAAACTTAAGATCAAAATAACGATGGCCGAGAACATCAAAGTGCGCTCAGGATTTAATTGTAGAATTTCCTGAACGGTTAATTGTTTGTTGATAGAACGGATCGGAATTGTGCGGTCACCAAATAATGCCTGACGAAATGAATTGACATTTTCAGGCCGGTCATTTGGGTGGAGATTCATAGCCCAGAGAATACATTTCTCGGTTCTGGAATTGATGTCAGGATTGATTGATCGCGGGGCTCTCAGTGCATTCGGATCAAGGAAGCGTTGCCTGGCGTCGATTGGGGCAGTGTTAGTCAGTAAATGATACATAGTTGCCCCCATAGAAAAAATATCGCTGCGGATATCCGTATGACCTTCATCACCGCCATATTGTTCAAGAGGGGTATATAAAGCGGTTCCTTGTCCTTGAACAATGGTTATAGTGACCTCTCCGGGCGCGGCAACTTTAACCAAACCGAAATCAACTAATTTTAATAAACCACTTGGGGTCAACTTCAGGTTACTCGGTTTAATATCACGATGGAGAATTGGTGTTTCCTGTTCGTGTAAATAAATTAAGGCATCTGAAAGTTGGGAAATCCAACTTAAAACATCAATTTCGGATAAGAACTGGTTTTTTTGTTTCGCCTTAAGCATGATCGTTCGTAAATCTTCACCAGGAACATAGTCCATTATCAAATAATCTCGGGTGCCTATAGAAAAGAAATCAGACACTTTTGGTAAATTTGGATGATCTAATCTAGCTAAAACGGTTGCTTCACGAAAGAATTGATCCCGGGCTTCCTTGATCATTTCATTAGGAAGGCTGGAATTGTGTTCAACTTCTTTCAGGGCGCATTGTCGGCCGGATAAGCGAATGTCATCAGCAAGATAAATCGACCCAGAACCACCTTGACCAATAATTTTCTGGATTTTATAACGGCCACGCAACACATCCCCCGTTTTTAACGGGAGCGGCATTTCTTTTTCTCCTAATTTATTTTTTTATTTATTTTTCTTTTCGGCGTTTATTTGATATATTATACCTTATTGAATTCTACGTTGATAAACTTTTCTTAAAATTAATTTTAATTGAAAGTTGCGGAATTTTGACAACTTAGTAGAAAGAGTTTCCTATTGGAAGGTAAAAATGACTGAATATTTTTCCGAATTTCCAATCATCATCGCACAGGCTGGCCCTTTAGAAGGGCAAAGGTGGAATGTTCTGAATGAGATGAAAATAGGAAGAGATCCGGATTGTGAAATTGTGATACCTGATCGGCAAGTATCCCGTTTCCATGCAAAACTCACATTGAATAATAAAGAAATACTCCTGGAGGATTTGGGAAGTAAGAATGGTACCTATTTAAATGGTTTAATCATCAAAGATCAGTCTCGACTTCAAGATGGCGATACTTTCCAGATCGCTCTGGTTCAACATTTTTTCTTTCTAAGTTCCGATGCGACTATGCCTTTAGAACATGATCTATTTATGGAACCAAAACCAATCATCCACCCGAATAAAATACGATTGGATTTTAAATCGCGCCGGGTATGGATGGGTGACCAGGAAATTTTGCCTCCTTTA
This sequence comes from Anaerolineaceae bacterium, assembly GCA_034429975.1. Lineage (GTDB taxonomy): Bacteria > Chloroflexota > Anaerolineae > Anaerolineales > Anaerolineaceae > UBA6170. Next base: position 29,675 of record DAOUFM010000135.1, read on the forward strand.
AGCGTTCCTCAATTCAGATTGCTGAATTTAATCCATGAACAACAAGGCAAAGTCGTCTCCAGGAGTGATTTAATTTCCATAATTTGGGGGGATGAAAAAGCAGTGGGGATATCAGAACAGGCTCTGGATGCTCTGGTACGCCGGCTTCGCGAACGGCTAGCCCAATATAACCCTGATCATGAATATATCGTCACTGTTAGGGGGCATGGCATTCGTTTAGATAATGAATTCTAACCGAAAGATACCTAGCTCGACTGGAAATACAAGATTGAATTATTTAAAATTTGTTGAATATCTAATTAATTTTCGCTCTTAATTTTTTTTAATTCAGATAAAATTTGTGCTGAAGCAAGATGATATTCAGATGGATTTTCATTTTCCTCAAATCCAGAAATAACAATTATCGCATTACAAACATTGGGTCCGATATTTTTCCATTTGTGCATTAATTGAGAGGTAAACAATAAGCTATCGCCATTTTCCAGAATATATTTATTATTTTCAACTTCATATTCTAATTTTCCGCGGAGACAATAAACAAATTCATGGCCAGTATGTAACATCCCATGAGGACCGCTCGAACCACCTGTTTCAAGAGTTAACATAAAAGCCTCAATACGACCAACAAACGCTTCTCCACCCAGTCCTTCCCAAAGTCCTTTTAGAAATGGAACCCGATTTCTTTCTGTTCCTTTGCAAAATACAATGTTGTGTTTTTCCGGCTTATTCCTAAAAAATGCTGTTATTGGAATTTCGAGTGCATTCGCTAATTTATGTAACGTACTGACAGACGGAGAAGTGAGGTTTCGTTCGATCATACTTAAAGCATTGGCTGACAAATCACTTCTTCTGGCTAATTCTCTCATCGAAATATGCCGGGCTTCACGCAGCTCTTTCAATTTGGAACCGACTTCAAGGGATAACGCATCTTTTTCGTTTGTCATGGATTACCTTACCTTTCTTGGAATTCCTACTGTCACAATTTTATTATAAATAAAAATTAATGAAAAAATTAAATACGTAAAATCTTTTCTTAACTTTTTTCCAAAGATCATCCAATTCTATTAAAAAAGGTGAGGATAAAAAATAGGTTGTATAATCAAAAGGTAGTTTGATAACTTTATTAGAGGAAAAATTCAATTGTTTGACCTTTATATTTACCCGTTTGGATACAAAAATCAAAAAGAATACTCAAATTTGGCCGGTTATTTTGTAGGCAATGTTCAACGGAAGGCAACTCGCACCAGAGCTGAAGATGTTATCGTAATTCGGTTCACAGCTTTCAAAGAATTATTAGAAACCGAGGTGAAAGAGCTTAATTTGTTGATCTCTTTGACAGCAAGTTTTTTTTATAAGACAAAGGGCCCAATTACTACCGCAGCAAAGAAATCCGGAGAGTTTTTTAACAACAAATTAAGCCAATTGAATGTAAAAAATAATACACGGCCAGCTATTGTTGGGTCACTTCATTTTCTTGTTCAGAATAAAGATGATTTATTTATCATGCAATCTGGAGGCTCAACTTCTTTTTATTTTTCCCAATCCAATATTGAACGTTTTGAGGAAAAAAAATATGGAGTTGAAGGAATAGGTTTTGGGAAAACGATTAATTTGCGATTTTTTCATTCAAAAATTAATGGGGGAGATCGCCTGATTTTGTGTGCAAAGACACCCGCATATTGGAATCAGGACACATTCAAGCTTAAAGAAACTGAGTCGATCAGCCAGATAAGACGCACACTGATCAATTTAAGCCAGGATAATTTTGAAGCGATTGTTATACAATTCCGGCAGGGGAATGGAAATGTTCACCAATTAAAGCTTGATTCATCCGAAGTGAGGTCACCTTTTTCAGAAAAAGAAAGCGAGAAAGAACAAAATCATTTTTCATCGGAACCGATCGCAATTCCTGTTGAGAAAATTGAGGAAACTGTTTCTAAAGAAGAAAATAAAGAACTTCAAATTGAAGTAGAACCATTTGATGTGGGTTTAAATAATGAAGAGGCATTTTTAGAAGCAGAAAATCAAGAATTTGACTCCTTACTGAATGAAAATGATGATCACCAAAATCAAATGGATATTTTTGAATTCAATCCAGATGAGAAAAAAGAAGAAGCACGAAGGCAAGTACAAAGCCAGTCTCCAGAAGATGTTCAAGAATCACAAAAAATAAAAGAACTCCAGGAACAACAAGAAAGTATTTTTTTGAGCGGAAAAAAATTGGGGGCTGAAAAACCAGTTGTTATTCCTAAAAAAAGAGGAAAGAAAAAATCAGATGCATTTGCATTATTCTTAGTAAAAACACGCCAAAATTTTCGTAAGTGGAATCAAAAATTCGATAGCATAAAAGACCAGGCGAAAAAATTCCTCATTAAAAATACAAAGGCTTCAACCATCGGTGAATCAAAGGATCCAAATTCACTTTCTTCAGGCTCTATGTTGATGATTGCGATACTTGTGGCGGTGTTTGTTTCCGCCATCGGGATTGCTGTATATCTTCGTAGCGGGATTACCTCTCAAAAAACGGACTTGTTAGCAAATGCGAATTTGCTGATCAATGATGCTCTGGAGGAAAAGGATTCAAGTAATCAAATCTTAATGTTTCAAGAAGCTCTGCGTCTGATTGGAGAATCGGAAAAGTTTGGAGAAGCTGATGATACTTTGGAAGTAAGGGAATTTGTTGAATCGCAATTGGATCATCTTCAAGGTGTCACCAGAATTAATATTCAACCAACCGTATTTGGGGGTTTGGATAAACGGTTGCAGATAAAAAGAATGGGTATTCATATGAATGGGGACGTCTACGCACTCGATACAGGTATGGGCCGGGTGCTGCGAATGATCCCAACCCGCCCCGATTATGTTGTGGACACCGCTTTTAAGTGTGGCCCAGGAAAATACGGCGATGTAATTGTGGATTCTCTGGTTGATATTGAAGTTATCAATTATTCAAATAAATTCAATATTACTTTATTGGGTATTGATCGTTATGGAAAATTATTGATGTGTATCCAGGGAAATGACCCAATCGCGATTGACTTATGGAAACCTGATTCAGGTTGGGGTGAAATCCGGGCAATTGGATTTAATGGTTATAGCCTGTATGTACTGGATGCTGGTGTCCAGACGAGAGATATCTACCGTTACCCAGCTAATGAATACCAATTCGATCAAAATCCGGAGTCATTATTCAGGACTAATATCCCGGATAATGTGGTTGATTCCCTGGATATTGCTGTAAACCAAGAAGAATTATATTTATTGCATGAAGATGGCCAATTGACCAGGTGCAATCTTAATCAACTTTCTTGTGAGAATAACGTAGGATACGGGATTATTCGTGAAGGAAAATCAAGAGAAAATCTGGATGTGATTCCTGATACCCAGTTTTCTCAAGTGGTTGTTACAGCTCCACCTGATCCTTCAATTTATTTCTTAAATCTCCAAAACCAATCCATTTACCATTTTAGTATGGCATTGAATTTACAGAAACAAATTCGACCCAGTATTGAAGGTCTTTCAAATTTTGATAAATCAAAAGAACTATCCTCTTTTGCAGTCAGCCCGAATGGGATCATCCATTTCAGCTTTGGAAATCAACTATATTTTGGCTATTTACCTTGATAAAAAAATATGAATATTTTCTCAATCATCCACAAACCTACACTTTTAATTGATGAATTTAAAGCAAAAAGAAATTTAAAACAATTACAGAATAAAATTGCTATTCAAAATATTAATTTTCGACCGCATTTCAAAACGCATCAATCTGCAGAAATCGGGGAGTGGTTTCGAGAAGAAGGAATCGCAAAAATTACTGTTTCCTCACTGGATATGGCAAATTATTTTTCTAATTGTGATTGGGATGATATATTTGTCGCTTTTCCTGTGAATATTTTACAAATTGAAGAGATAGTTCAGTTATCCAAGAAAATTCATTTATCCCTGCTTTTTGAAGAACCTGCAACAGTCGGATATGTTGATGATCATCTGCTTGAAGCGATTAATGGCTGGATAAAAATTGATACTGGTGCGCACCGCTGTGGTTTGCGCCCTATTCAAATACAAGAAATTCTAAATTTGGCAGGTTTGATAAAAAACAGCCAACATATTTCTTTCAAGGGCATCGTTACTCATGCGGGTCATAGTTATCGGTTTCGGACAAAAGACGAAATATCTTCTGTATATCATCAATCTGTCAATGAATTAATTGAGATCCGTAAAGAATTAATTCGTCATGGATTTTCGGATATTCAGATTTCTGTAGGAGATACGCCCTCTGCCACCCTGGTGGATGATTTTGGTGATGTTGATGAGCTTAGACCCGGCAACTTTCTTTTTTACGACGTACAGCAATATCAAGCCGGGGTTTGTAAATTGGAAGATATTGCAGTTGTAGTGGCATGTCCGGTTGTAGCTCTTCACCCGGCTGAAAGTGAAGTTGTTATTTACGGTGGGGCTATTCATTTTTCAAAGGACTCTCATCAATGGGGCGATATTTCCAATGCATATGGTTTGGTTACATTACCAAATGAGCATGGGTGGGATGATAAAAAAGTTGTTGGATATTTACGATCTTTATCCCAGGAACATGGTGTTGCTGTTTTTCCGAACGGAATTCCTGCGGAAGTTAAGCCTGGAACTCACTTATGTGTTTTACCAGCTCACTCTTGTTTAACAGTTCAGGCGCTTGGATATTATTTAAATTTAGATGGTGAAAGAATTGAAACGATGCTTTCTTAACCCATCATAATAACCAGGGGAACTGGCGTAAAAACAAGAATAAACAAAATCAGCATGAAAAAAGCAATCTTTTTCCTTTTTGGATCCAGTGGGGTGATGGAATCCTGTAATTGAACAGGCACCTGGTTGAGGAATAATAACAAGACAGCCCAGAACCACCAGCCGTTCCAAACAAAACCAAGTAAACCCATCAAAGCAATAAATATAAATGTAAGCTTACGGGCATTTTTCCCTAAAACAGCAGTCAACACATGCCCACCGTCAAGCTGTCCAATAGGGATCAAATTTAAGGATGTAACCAAAATCCCTGCCCAGCCGGCCCAAGCTACCGGATGGATCATGACATCCAGACCTCCAAATGGAAAGGGATGCCCGGTAAAAAAGTATCTTATCCAATAAACGATATGAGGTAAGCCATTATAAGAAGCAGGATATGGAAGCAATTTTCCAAAAACCAAGTACTTGAGTCCTAAATATAACAAGGAGTTTCCTTCCATTTGAAAGCCAGAGCCAGTGGGAACATGCAGTGGCAGAGGTTCAATTTTTGAAAGGAATAAACCTAAGATGATAATTGGAATGGCCACCACAATTCCGGCAATAGGTCCGGCAATGGCGATATCGAATAATTGTTTTTTGTTTCTTGGGATACTTTTCATATTGATAAAAGCTCCCATGGTGCCAAACGGACTAATAATAGGTAATGGAATAAAGTAGGGTAAGGTTACGTGAACCCCATGTTTTTTCCCCATAATATAATGCCCCATCTCATGGGTTCCCAAAATTGCAATGATGGCAATCGCAAAAGGCCAGCCATTTTTAATGATTTCAAAACCGGCTTGAAGATTCCATTTCTGTGGTAAGGTTGGAGTAGAAAATAATCCGCCGGTAATTAATACGCTGAATATTGTTGCAATAAATAAAAATAAATTTGTTTTTGGATTTGATTTTTTGGGTGTTGGTATTTGGTTGACTAGATAAATAACATGTTTTTTATTTTCTTCACCAAATAAAACCGATAGTTGGTAGGTTTTCGCCTTATTTTCGATTTCCTCAAAAGATTTCTCGCTTTGATCGGGGTTTCTAAGTTCTCCGATATAACGAATTCGCCAAAAATCTTCTCTTCTTCCAGTTGTTATACTTTCAACCACCATATACTTTTGCATAAAATTATGCAAAAGTTCAAAATCAAAATCGATATTAGAAACTTGATCCATAGTTTATTTATTTTAATCCAAATGACTAGAATAACTAGTCAAAATTAAAAATAGCAAGATAAACACTTGCTTTTTGTCAGGCGGGAATGGATGGGAGTCGAACCCACTGCGGCCTGCATAACAACCCGCCACCGATTTTGAAGACCGGGAAGCCCACCGGGACCTAACCACTCCCGAATTAAGGATACCCGATGTGAGAAGTTTGGTCAATTTAAAATCAGTTTTCATTCAAAGTATCATTCCCCAACGTTATTCCTCTTAGAAGGTCATCCATGAATTTTTGTCATTTAATTTTTTCCAATATAATAAGGTTGGAAGGTGAATAATGAAAAAAGTGAAAATCCGTTCAGAATTTTTCGTTGACCAGGCAAATAATAAAACCTTTTTCCGTGGTGTGAATTTAGGAGGGAGTACTAAAGTTCCCACAAAACCAAATGGAGCCACATTCCTAAAGGAAGGCTTTTTTGACCCAATCAATGTCTCCTTTGTTGATCGACCGTTCCCGATATCAGAAGCAGACGAACATTTTTTGAGATTAAAAAAATGGGGATTTAATTTCTTAAGGTTATTAATAACCTGGGAAGCCATTGAACATGGAGGCCCTGGTATCTATGATCAAGAATATCTTGACTACCTTGAAGCGATTGTGAAGAAGGCTGATGAATATGGATTTACCATTTTTATTGATCCTCATCAAGATGTGTGGAGTCGTTTTACAGGCGGAGATGGTGCGCCTGGATGGACGCTTGAATTAGCAGGTTTTGAAATAAAAAACCTGCACGCCAGTGGGGCCGCTTTTGTTCATAACGTTCATGGAGACCCGTATCCGAAAATGGTTTGGCCAACCAATTACCAGAAACTGGCGGCAGCCACTATGTTCACCCTGTTTTTTGGTGGAAAGGATTTCGCTCCAAATTTGAAGATTGCCGGGGTTCATATTCAGGATTATTTACAGGATCACTATATTAATTCAGTATTACAGGTTGTTGAGAGATTAAAGAAGTATGACCATGTGATTGGTTATGATAGCTTAAACGAACCTTCGAATGGTTGGATTGGTGTCGCTGATTTGAGACAAAACCATTCCCAATTGAAACTAGGTGCGATGCCCACTCCCTGGCAGTCGATGCTATTAGGAGATGGAAGACACCAGGAAGTTGAATTCTGGTCGTTTTGGCAATTCGGGTTAAGGTTAAGTGATTGGAAAACAGTTAATGAAAAAGAAATAAGAGCCTGGCAAAAAGGGATTGAATGCCTGTGGAAGCAACAAGGTGTATGGACGCTGGATGATAAGGATAATCCTGTTTTACTCAACCCTTATTATTTTAATGAGGTTGCCGGAGAAAAAGTAGATTTTTCTTCTCAATACTTAAAGCCATTTATTAATCGTTTTTCTCAATCGGTCTGGAAGGTTGATGAGAATGCGATAATCTTTTTTGAGGGAGTTCCGGAATTTTCAATGGCGGAATGGAAGGATTTGGATGCTTCCCGGATGGTTAATGCAACCCACTGGTACGATGGAGCAACTTTGCTAACTAAAAAATTCAATCCAAATTTCACAATGAATACAGATACGATGAAACTGGTTTTCGGTAAGAAAAATGTAAAGCAAGTTTTTTATTCGCAGCTTAATACGATAAAACAATTCTCGAAAGAGAAGTTAGGAGATATTCCGACTGTTATTGGAGAATTTGGAGTTCCCTTTGACTTAAATAATAAACGCTCGTTTACCACCGGGGATTTCAAGACCCAGGTTCAAGCGCTTGATCTTTATTATCAAATCATCGAAGAACTTTTTCTAAATTCAACCATTTGGAATTACACACCAGACAATAATAATGAAAGGGGAGATCTTTGGAATGATGAGGATCTTTCCATTTTCAGCCGAGATCAACAGAATGACCCCGCGAATATATATTCAGGAGGCCGGGCCTTACAATCTATCATACGACCATATTTACGAAGTTTGACCGGGAAACCATTGAAACAATTGTTTAACTACCATCGAAAAGAATACACCTTAATTATTGAAGATAAGAATGAAGGAGAACTGGTGATTTTTGTTCCGGAATATCATTATCCACGTGGATTTCGGGTTGAATTCTCTTCGGGAGACTGGAAATTTGACACGGAGAAACAGGAAATGCGGGTTACTTATTCTGGATCTGAAGAAAGTCAGATTTTGCGTATTTTGCCAAAATAAAGGAGTTTTTCCATGAAAATATCGCTTATGATTGAAGGCCAAAACGGATTAAACTGGAAAAGTTGGAAATCAATCGTAGAAATTGCTGAAAAACATGGTTTTTATGGGCTTTACCGTTCTGATCACTTCACGAATGCCAATCCACCAGATTTAGATTCATTGGAGTTATGGGTTTCGTTGACGTATGTAGCAGCAATGACTGAGCGAATTAAATTTGGCTCACTTGTTTCTCCAGTTTCTTTCAGGCAGCCTGTATTCACAGCGAGAATGGCGGCTGCAGTGGATGATCTTTCAAAAGGCAGACTTAAATTGGGATTGGGGGCTGGTTGGCAAGAGAGGGAACACCAAGCATTTGGTTTTGAATTATTAAATGTTTCTCAAAGATTTGATCGTTTCGAAGAAGGGCTCCAAATAATTACTAACTTATTTCACAAAAAAGATCATTTTTCATTTGAAGGTAATTATTACAATTTAAAGGATGTGATTTTATTACCAAATCCTGAAAGAGAAGGTGGCCCTGAGATTTTAATTGGTGGTAACGGAGAAAAACTCACTTTTCCTTTGGTGGCAACTTACGCCCAAGAATGGAATGCTATCTTTTTAACGCCAAAACAAGTTGAGAAGAAGAATCTTTTCATGGATCAAACCTTAATCAAATCTGGTAAGGAACCTAAAAGTGTGCGACGATCTTTAATGACCAATCTGACTTATGCTCAGAATTCAGAGAGGCTTAAAGCGAAACTGAAGGGGAGGGATCCTGAAGAGATGCAAGCAAGCGGTTTTGTGGCGGGTTTAAAGGACGATGTTATCGACCAGTTAAATCAATATCAACAAATTCACCTGGATGAAATTATGCTGCAATGGTTAGATTTGAATGATTTGGATGGCTTGGTCCATTTTACCGAAAATGTATTGCCGGAATTTTTGTAAAGCCTAGTTAAAAAACAAAAGGCAACCAACCCATTAAAGTAGGAATAAGTAAGAGAAATATTTTTCCCAAAATCCAACCCAGGATCATACCAGCAACTACATCCGATAAATAGTGAAGACCGGTGAGAATTCTGGATAGCGCTACCAACGGTGCCCAGATCGTTAAAAGGATTGCGAACCATAAAGGTGCTAATCCCCATGCCATGGACGCCAAAAAAAAGACACGGGTAGCATGTCCGGATGGAAAAGAATGTGGGTCAGTGGAACGGTAAATATCTCCCCATTCTCCCTCAGGGCGCTTTCTGCGAATAGAAAACTTAATAATTAAGACGATAATGGCTAAAGCGAAAGTTCCTAAACCCATTGACGCTGAAATCAAACGCCAGGAATTTTTTGAAAACAACCAAATCAATAAGAGAACACCGAGGCAATACCAGGAATCTCCCGAGTGTGCGATGATGGTTGTTAGGCGCCAAATCCATTTTTGGGAAGGCTTTAATCGTAAATTTTCTGTTAGGTGATTGTCCCACTCGATGATTGTCTGTTTTGTTCCCTGCATATCTCTCCGTTTGGTTAATTATTGGTGGGCAGTATACCCCGATCAAGAAAAAAGCGCAATTTTCTATTGATTGATAAATTAAAAAATTGTTAGGAATAGTTGGCAATTATGCTTTAAAATGAATAATTTGTGATAATTTTCACATGACAAAAGTATAAATTTATTGTATAACCTTGATGGTGCTTCCTAACTAAATTGAAAAACAGGAGATTTCAATGGGGTATGTCATTGTTTTGATCGGAATACTTTTTTGTGCTTTTATGGCAGTGCGTGAAAAGCGACTTATTGCGTCCGCCATCTGGTTAGCCGGCACCAGCGCTTTTGTTGCTATTATGATGTATTTATTAGGGGCTTATCAAATTGCAGTGATTGAATTGAGTGTTGGAGCAGGGTTGGTTACTGTGTTGTTTGTTTTTGCAATCAATATTGCCGGGGATGAACCGATTCCAAATTTATCTTTTATCCCAAAACAATTAGCTATATTCTTCGTTTTGTTAGCGCTTTTAATCATCGGATGGCAAGTAATTCCGTTACTCAATATCCCGATCCAATTTCACCAAGATATTGGTTTCCAACAAATGGTTTGGGGTAACCGTAAAGTTGATTTATATCTCCAGATCGCCATGATTTTTACTGGAGTAGTCAGCATGTTGCGACTATTAACGGATGAATATCAAACAAGAATTTCACAAAAGGAGATCCATGAATGAATCTTAGCCCCGCAATGATTGTTTTTCTGGCTGTTATTGGCTTGTTCGGAATTGGCTTGTATTGTTTGCTAATTACCAGAAACTTAATTCGAGTGGTCATAGCCCTGCAGATTATGGTTAAAGGAGCGATGCTCGCTTTAATTTTTACTGGTCAGCTCAATTCTCAACCAAGTCTTGGTCAAAGCATGGCTCTAACTGTGATTGTAGCAGACACAATTTTGGCGGTAATAGGGTTGGCATTGGCAGTTCAAGTGAAAAGACATGTTGGTAGTCTCGATTTAAAAGATCTGTCCAGTTTGAAGAGGTAAGTCTATGATGCAAATTGAACCTCTTGTTTTAATATCACTTATTATTCCGTGGGTTGGAGCATTGGCTGTCTGGTTGATTGGAGATAACTATAGCAAGATACAACATCTGCTGGCTGTCATTTTTTCAGTTATTGCAGCCGTTGCTTCCATCATGATGTTATGGGTTTATAAATCCGGAACCATTCTATCCTTTCCAGTTGGAAATGCATTTGGCGACTTCACCTTTACGACGGACGGGTTAGGCATTTATTTATCCATCATCGCAACTGTGATTGGTGCATTGGCAATTATTTTTTCAGTTGATTACATGCGTGGTTCTGACCAATTGGGTAGATATTATTCTTTTGTTTTGTTATTTATTGGCGCGATGGAAGGATTGGTATTAACCAGCAACCTTTTCTTAATGTTTTCTTTTTGGGAAATCACTGCCTTGTGTTCTTACGCCTTAATTTCATTTTATAACGATGATCCGAAAGCGGTTGCTGGTGGTATGAAGGCACTAATTATGACACAGGTAGGAGGGGTGGGATTACTTCTCTCCGCGGTACTCGTGTATGCTTTTTCGGGTAGTTTTGATATAAACCTTTTCCTTTCGAATTCTGCTTTGTTTCCAAAAAACGTTCTGATCTGGATGGCGTATGGGATGCTTATTGCTGCTGCAGCGAAATCGGCACAATTTCCATTTCAGACCTGGTTACCGGATGCCATGGAAGCTCCTTCTCCTATCAGTGCGTTAATTCATGCAGCTACGATGGTAAACGGGGGCGTTTATCTTTTAGCCAGGTTTTACCCTGCATTCAAAGAAATTCCAGGATGGACACTCTCAGTCATGCTGGTGGGGATGCTTTCAGCCTTGATGGCTGCAATCATGGCGTTGGTTGCAAATGATTTAAAAAGAGTCCTGGCATATTCTACAGTCAGTCAGTTAGGATATATGGTTTACGCAGTTGGAGCGGGCGGAATTCTGGCTTCTCAATTTCATTTATTAAGCCACAGCTTTTTTAAAGCGCTCTTATTCCTGGCAGCAGGAGCGATCATTCATTCAGTTGGAACACGCGATATGCGCGAAATGGGTAGCCTGGGAAAAGAAATGCCATTTGTGCGGTTTATTTTCCTGATTGGGGCTTTTGCCTTGGCAGGCGTCCCTATTTTTAATGGCTTCTGGAGTAAGGAATTAATTCTTGAAGCCGGATTAAGTCATGGAAATCCGTTATGGATTTATATCATTATGTTGTTCGTTGCTGGTTTAACAGCACTTTATACCACCCGTTGCGTTTGGATGGTTTTTTACGGAGATAGAGAAAAAGAGCTCCATATCCACCCGGTTGGTAAAAATATGAAATTCTCCCTAAGCTTTCTCGGAGCAGGGGTGGCAACCACCTGGTTGCTCATTGCCCCTTTTTCAGAAATGATGAGAAAGTCTTTGCCAATTCACGCAATTGAGACACTCAGTTTACAGCTTATGGTCAGGGAGGTTGTCTTTGCACCAGCAACCTGGATTGCTTTAGCAGTGATTGGATTAGGAATAATGACCTGGTTTGGAAGAGATTCATTGGATCGAATTCAAAAAGCTTATCAACCGATCGCATTTGTCGCTGAAAAGAGTTTTGGATTTGAGCGAATTAACAAATTTATTATCGAAACTACAAATTCCGCCGGTGAAAGTTTACGAGATCTACAGACTGGAAAAATAAACTGGAATGTATTTTATATATTAATCGCCTTGATTATTGTTTTTGCATTACTGGGAACAGGAGCTTAGAATGAACACGAATGCAGCTTTTTCCTGGTTATTACTTCTACCAATTATTTCTGCAGCGATTATTTATTTGGCTGGAAGACTTTATGTAAGATCGAACCGCTTGATTGAAGGAGGAAACCCAGCTCGCTGGTTGACGATCCTCGCACTACTGGGAACTGGATTTTTTCTGTTTTTTACCACCAAAAATGTATTTACGACTGGTCAGGCTCATTATCAAAATTTTGGTGATATCTGGTTTCGCTTTGACGGAATCAGCTTGTTATTATCATTGCTGGTTTTAGGACTTGGAATCCTGGTGACAATTTATTCCATTCCATATATGGGGATCGAAACTGGAGAAGAAAAATATTATGCACTTTTAGTTCTGATGATTGGAGCAATAAATGGGTTAGGATGTGCACTCGACCTTTTTAACCTTTGGGTCTGGTTTGAGGTCATGACAATCAGTTCAATTGTTCTGGTTGCTTTTTACAAAAATCAACCCGCTTCACTTGAAGCTGGTATAAAGTATTTCATTCAAAGTGCTGTTGGGTCAGTCATGATTGTTGTTGGGATTGCACTTGTTTTCCTGCAAACAGGAAATCTTAATTTTGAAATGTTGAGGATGACGGTGAATACACCAACACCATTATTAATCCTTGGTGGAGGATTAATGGTTATTGGGTTCGGCATTAAGATTGCGATGGTTCCACTGCATACCTGGTTGCCGGACGCACATTCTCAAGCACCAAGCGGCATCAGCGCCTTATTATCAGGGATTGTCATCGAAGTTGGATTGATTGCTTTAATCAGAGTTCTTGGCGGAATTGCCCTAACAAGCACCCGTTGGGGATATATTTTGGTGGGTTTTGGGATTGTCAATATGGTTGTAGGGAATCTTATTGCCCTGCGGCAACATGAAGTAAAAAGAATGTTAGCCTATTCAAGTCTCTCCCATATCGGTTTCATGATGTTTGGATTTGGTGCGCTCATGGCTATGAATGGGTTGCTAGCTGGCGTTGGTGCAGTATTTCATCTGGTCGTTCATGCGTTGATGAAAACGCTTGCCTTCCTAACTGCAGGTGTATTTTTATATAATCTGCATCTGAACAATGGAAATCATCAACCTTTATTACTCGAAGATCTGAACGGTGCATCTAAAAAATACCCATTGACTGCATTTGCATTTTCTGTTGCCTTATTATCACTGGGTGGGTTGCCACCGCTGGCCGGGTTTATGTCAAAATGGCAGATTTTGGCTGGCGTTGCTCTTTCCCAAAACCCTCTTATGATAGGACTGGTCGTTTTTTCAGGATTGATGAGTGTCCTCTCACTGAGCTATTACGCTCCTTTGGTTAACAGAATGTATAGAAAGCAGCCGGCAGATATCTTAAGCCAAGGAAAACAAGTTCCTATTTTGATGTACATTCCAATAATAATATTAACATTTTTGACAGTGATTCTTGGAATTGCTCCATCCTTGTTAAATTGGCTTACCGGACCAGCAGCCTATAGTTTTTACGTATTCTTTACCAGGTAAAGGAGATATTATGGAATTAATACTAACACCTCCCATCGCGTTTTTACTTTACATTCCTTTTGTTATTCTCTTGTTGTTATTTGGTAAATGGATGGCTGGTAAAACGAAAGAATCAGCACTTAAAGAGAGTATTTATGCCAGTGGAGAAAAAGCTTCAACAAACCCGGCAGCACCTGGATATCGACCTTTTTTTCTGATTGCTTTCTTCTTTGCGATTTTACATCTAGGAATGTTGATCATTGGTTCAGGAACATTCAGCAACCAATCGATTCCCTTCATTGTGGGATTAATGGTTGCGCTTCTGGCTTTACTATTGGGTTAATAGAAAGAGGGTTTATGGAAAATAATTCTACTTACTTTACAACCAGCATCATGGACAAAATCAAAAATTGGGCCAGAATAAATTCTCCCTGGGCAATTCACTTTAATAGTGGCTCATGTAATGGTTGCGATATTGAAATTCTGGCAACATTGACTCCCCGCTATGATGTTGAAAGGCTGGGTATCAAACTCAAGGGGAGCCCTCGGCATGCCGACGTATTGATCGCTACCGGTCCAGTAACTTTGCAGGCGCTCGACAGGCTGAAACGTGTCTATGAGCAAATGCCTGACCCTAAATTCGTAATTGCAGTTGGGTCATGCGCATTGTCTGGAGGTGTTTTTGATGGTTGCTACAATGTAATCGGGGCTCTGGATAAGGTTATTCCGGTGGATGTATATGTGCCAGGATGCCCGCCACGGCCTGAAGCAATTATTTATGGCGTAGTGCAATTATTAGAAAGCCTGAAAAAGGGTAAGCCCGAAGAAAATAATCATTCTAGTGAGGAGATCCCAGAATTAATCGAGGAAGAGGTGGAAAATGGAAGTTAATCGCCTTCTAGAATCAGGAAAAAGTTTAGTTGATCGTTTATCTCTCTCAATCATCCAACCAGAAGAAGAACGTCTGGATGTGGAAATTTCTGCATTTAATCTAAAAGAAGCGGTTAAGAGTATTGTCACAGCCAACTGGGGCTATTTAATAACCATTACGGGTTTGGATATTCCTCCGAAAGTAGAAATGGATAACCAGGCAGGCTCGCCAGGTGAGTTAGAAGCACTTTATCATTTTGCCAATGAAAACGCAATCATTACTTTGCGGGTAAAAATTCCTTACTCCAACCCCCAAATAGAATCAATATGTGATCTGATCCCTTCTGCTTCTCTTTACGAACGCGAATTAATGGAGTTATTTGGTTTTGATTTCGTAAACACTCCAAACCGGGAAAAACTTGTTCTCCCTGATACCTGGCCGGATGAAGTCTACCCATTAAGAAAATCATTCACTGGTCTGGCAGATCAAGAAAAAAATAAAGAGGAGAAAAAATAAAATGACTGATTCTCCGCGAGAAAAATTTATAGTTCCAATTGGACCACAACATCCAGCTTTAAAAGAACCAGGCAATTTTGAGTTTACTGTGGATGGAGAAATTGTCACGGATGCAGCCGTCAGGCTAGGCTTCGTTCACCGAGGAATAGAAAAAGCCTGTGAAACGCGTAATTACACGCAGGATTTGTATTTGTTGGAAAGAGTTTGTGGGATCTGCTCTCATATTCATGCGACTGCATTTGTTTTAGGTGTTGAGAAATTGGCTGGTGTACAGGCTCCTCCACGGGCAGAGGCAATTCGAGTGTTAGCTGCAGAATTAGAAAGAATCCATAGTCATTTTTTATGGCTGGGAGTGGCAGCTCATGAAGCTGGTTTTGACACTTTGTTTATGTACACCTGGCGTGATCGTGAAGTTGTAATGGATTTGCTGGAGTCTCTTTCGGGGAGCAGGGTTCATTATTCAGTCAATGTTTTAGGTGGCGTGAAAATTGACCTTAGTCAAAAAATATCTGACCAAATTAAAAAAGAAATGGACTTTCTTGAAGAAAGAACACATTATTACATGAAGGTTGTCACAACCGATGATACTTTTATTGGCAGAACCAGGGGAATCGGTAAATTGTCAAAAGAACGCGCTGAATTATTAGGCGGAGTCGGCCCAACCGTAAGAGCATCGGGGGTGAAGCGAGATGTTCGGGTGATTGCCCCTTATTCTGGATATAAAGACTTTTCTATCCAGGTCATTACTGATGATGAGGGCGATCTGGAAGCCAGATTTGTAGTTCGCATCAAAGAGTTACTTGAGGCATATCGTTTTATCCGGGTTGTTCTGGATCAACTGCCACCGGGAGAATTAACGACCAGGATAAAAAGAAAGATCCCTGAGGGGGAGGTTATTTCCAGAGTGGAAGCGCCACGGGGAGAACTATTTTATTTTATCCAAAGTAATGGGACAGAAATGCCTGCTCGCGTAAAAGTTCGTACGCCCAGCCTTTGTAATTGGGGGACTATAACGGATGTTGCGGTAGGTCATAAATTAGCAGATATGCCCATGTTGTTAGTCGGAATTGACCCTTGTTTTTCCTGTAATGATCGGATGGTTGAGATTAAATCACAGTCAACCCCATCCCATATCATGAGTTGGGAATCCTTACGAAAATATGGAATAGAGTATTACAAATGAATCTTTCACTTCACCCTTTAATTCTTCTATTAATCTTTCCGGGCGGACTTTTCTTAATGAACATCGGGTTATTATATGAATGGATTGACCGGAAATTGGTGGCGCGTTATCAAAACCGGGTTGGACCACGCTGGTTCCAACCATTAGCGGACACAATTAAATTACTTGCCAAGGAAGAAATTATCCCTCAGGGAGTACACAAAGGTCTATTTCTGGCATTACCAGTCATTGCAATCACAGGCGCTTTAACTGCAGCGGTCTACGTCCCACTTTTTGGTTTTCGTGCTGTTTATAGCTTCGAAGGCGACTTGATCGTTGTACTTTATTTGTTAAGTATGATGACCTTGTGTATTGGACTGGCGGGAGCAAATACCTTAAGTAGGTTTACCATCGTGGGAGCAACCAGAGCATTAACCCAAATGTTTTCTTACGAAGCTCCCTTTCTTTTAGCCCTTTTAGGTCCGGCAATGGCTGCTGGATCCTGGAATATTGGAAAAATCACAGCTTATGCGAGTAATAACTTGTGGCTCATTCTGGCACAACCTATTGGTTTTGTAGTTGCGCTGGTAGGGCTCATGGGGAAATTGGAGTTACCACCTTTTGATGCGCCGGAAGCTGAAACAGAAATTGTGGCTGGAGCATTAACAGAATATTCTGGAAGAGGCTTGGCTTTATTTCGCATAGGTAAGAATGTAGAATTTGTGGTCGGAATTACTTTGGTTGTTTTATTTTATTTGGGAGGAATAGCCAATCCGATTGAATTTATTCTTAAAACGGCGGGTTTATTAATAGTTATCACAGCCTTACAATCTCTATTCGCCCGGTTGCGAATTGACCAGACTGTTGGGTTGTGGTGGCGTTTGGGAGCTTTAATGGCTTTACTGCAACTATTAGCAATTATTATTGGAAAATATTTAGGAGAATTCCTGAGATAAGGAAAAGGTGAAAAATGGCAATAGGTGTCTTATTTGGCGATTTACTTAAGTCCTTGTTTTCGAAACCAGTTACCGAAAACTATCCTTTTGTTAAACGTAAGGCTCCAGAAAATCTGCGTGGAAAACTGGTGTATAACCCTGAAAAATGTATTGGTTGCATGTTATGTGTAAAAGATTGCCCATCCAACGCGATTGAAGTGTTGATTGTCGATATTAAAAACAAAAAATTTGTTATGCGTTATCACCCCGATCGCTGCGTATATTGTGCACAATGTGTTCAATTATGCCGGTTCAATTGCTTATCCATGTCTAATTCTCAATGGGAAATGGCATCCACCTCAAAAAATACCTTTGATGTTTATTATGGAAGGGAAGAAGATATTGCTGAAATCCTTGAAAGAGCAGCTCGACCAGGAATTGATCTGCCACCTTACGGAAAACCGCGCCCTACCTAAATTAGTAATATTAGGGATCGGTAATGAAGTTAATGGAGACGATGCTGCCGGAGTTTTAATAGTTCGAAAAATTAAAAAAAAATTACCAACGATAGCGCAGGTTCGGCTTATCGAAGGATCCATCGCGCCGGAAAATTATTCCAAAAAGATCAGAGAATTCGATCCAGACTGGATTTGGTTAATCGACGCCGCCCACACCGGCGCTATCCCGGGCGAGGTCAAATTTATTCCCTTAGAGAACATCGCTGAAATTGGGGCAAACACTCACCGTTTGTCACCGAATCTGTTACTTTATTATTTGCACCTACAATTTGACTTTAAAGCTCTGATGATTGGGGTTCAACCTGAGAATATTCAATCTTTTTCAAGTATTTCAGCCAGAGTAAGAAAGTCAATCAATAATACCAGCGAATTTTTATTGCATTGGATTAAAAGCACCTATAAAATCTAAGCATGACAAAGAAGAATCATAATCTAACCGTACTGGTTGCTTTTCTCTGGTTTTTGTTAATTGTAGTTGGCTATTATGTGACCCACAAACCAATTACGCCTGAACAAACAATGCTATTTGTTAGTCACCTTTGGAAAATCTTAATTCCTGTATGGGTGATTATTTTAGCAGGGGGGATAGGTTACAAATTTCTTGAATCTCAGAAACTTTCAAAATCCATCGGCTATTATCTTCAAGTGGGTATTGGTTTGGGATTCCTTTCCATATCAGTGTTGGTAATTGGCTCTCTTTGGAAAATAAACCTATTAATTATTGTTTTACTATTAATATTATTTTCATTTTTATTCTTTAATGCCACCCGCCAGTGGATACAGGAATTCTTTTTCCAGCAAAGAAAAACCCGAGTAACCTTATCTGGTTTTTATATTATCATCTTCAGTTTAATAGGGATTATTTTATTAACTCAATTATTAACCTCCCTTGCACCAGCGATCCGTTATGATGCTCTCAATTACCATCTGACCCTACCCAAAGCCTACCTTTTACAGGAAAAAATAACCGATCTCCCCTGGCTGGTTATGTCAGGAATGCCACAACTTAGTGAAATGATCTATTTAATTTTGTTGTCACTCGCTGGAGAATCGGCTGTATTGGTTTTTAACTGGCTAATTGGTGCTTTGATCCTCTTTGGGCTGAAGAACTTTCTGGAGAACAAAATTTGTCCTAAAAGCGCCTGGATTGGAGTTATTAGCCTGATTGGAGGTTATACATTCGCTTCAGTCCTTTCCTGGGGATATGTTGATCTTATGGCGGCTTTTTTTGGATTAGGGTTTGTGATTTTGTTTGAGCATGTTTGGTTGCAATCTGATCGGATCACAACCCTGTTGGCAGGTATATTCAGTGGATTAGCTTTTGGCTGTAAATATCCAGCCGGTGTGATTTTTTTAGCCGGGTTAATCGGTCTGGTGATTCTTCAATTGAAAACGAAAAATAAAAATTGGGTCAAGAATCTCATTTTATATTGTCTGGGAGCCGGTGCATTGGCTTTACCCTGGTTGCTTAAGAATTTTTTGTTTACCGGAAACCCAATCTATCCTTTCTTTTTTGTGTCCGGTTCCATGAATGCGATGAGACAACAGGTTTATCAAGGATTATTACCCTATGGAAATCTTTTGGATTTATTCTTCCTTCCAATCAGGGCGACAATTATGGGAGTTGATGGTGGGCACGGATATAGTGTTTCTACCGGTCCGTTGTTATTAGGCCTTGGGGTAATAGCTTTCCTCGATTGGAATAAAAAAAGTACAGGGGACAAATCCAGTATTACTGCTACTGGGATTATCGCTGCTTCCGGCCTTATCATTTGGGCGGTTGGGAATCAATTCTCAGGCTATTTAATTCAAACTCGTTTTTATTTTGTTTTATTCCCTGCTTTTGCAATATTGGCTGCGTATGGGTACGATCAAATATCGAATTTTAATTTAGGCAAAGTGCGGATCAGACGTCTGGTTAATAGTTTAATCATCTTGATCTTAATTTTTAATTCATTTCAGCTTGTTACAGAAATGGTACGTAGCGAAGTATTAAATAATGTGTTTGGTTTCTCTTCCAACCAGGAATATCTGGAAAAGAATTTAGGTTGGTATGCGCGGGCAGTGTCGGATGTCAATTCTTTAGAAAAAGATGACAAAGTACTTTTTCTTTATGAACCGCGGGGGTATGGCTGTATAACCAAATGTGACCCAGATGAAATTCTAGACCAATGGAAAGTGGATTATCATTCCTATTCCTCGCAGAAAGAAATCCTTTCGTCCTGGCAAAATCGAGGGTTCACACATATCCTGGTTTATTCTCAGGGCATGGAATTTTTAAGAGAAAATGAAGACCCTCATCATCCGATCAATGAACTGGACGCATTGGATACTTTCCTCGCTAATCTGAATTTGGTTGAGGATTACGGGGGTTGGTATCGCTTATTTAAAATTCCAAATTAAGGCTGAGATTGGGTCAAGGTCGCATTAGCCATCAATTCAAAAATAGATAAGATCGCAGAATTATCCAAATCTCCCATATTATTTTGCAGCATGCTTTGATATAACTGTTGATCGATTGCACAGGATGGCAAAGGAATCCCATATTCCCGGGCTGTTTCGATCACGATATTGAGATCCTTGGCCTGCATGGAAGCTTTAAACCCAGGTTGACGGTTTCCAGAAAATAAGCGCGAGGGCTTCACATCCAGTGTCCAGCATTGCGCTGCACCACCGCGGATAGCTTCTACTACTTTTTCAGGATCAGCACCGGCCTTTTGAGCGAAAATTAATAATTCTCCCAGTGCGACCATTTGGGCAGCAACCATGATCTGGTTGGCAGCCTTGGCTATTTGCCCGCTGCCAGAATCCCCAATATGAGTAATTTTCTTGCCAATCGCTTCTAAAACTGGCATCACTTTTTCCAACGCAATTTTGGGGCCACCCACCATGATGGTTAAGGTGCCATTGATAGCGCCAATATCCCCACCGGATACCGGGGCATCCAGAGCCAGAATTCCATTTTCCGATAACGATGCAGCGATCGATCTCGATACTGCTGGTTTGATGGTTGAATTGTCGACAAAGATTAAACCAGGATTTCCACCTTGTTTGATGCCTTGATCTCCCAAAACGACCTGTTCAACATCCGGGGAATCGGGGAGATTGGTAAAGACAATATCAACCTGAGACGCGACTTCTGCTGGTGTAGCCGCTCCAATAGCTCCTTCCGAGACCAGTTCGTTCACCTTTGCCCGACTACGATTGTGAACAACCAGAGGGAAACCCGCTTTCAAAATGTTTTTTGCCATTGGTTTTCCCATTAATCCCAGCCCAATATAACCGACTTTAACCATGTTTCCTCCATTTGATGATGCACTTCATTTTGCTAATTTTTATTTTATTCCAGATAATTGTACAATAAGAGCTATCAGAAATTAATTTTTATTTGCAGAAAGGCGGATATGGATGTCTGAAGTTCAATATCATATTCGAGTAAAAGAAGGGGATGTTGGGAAATATGCCTTATTACCGGGTGATCCGGGACGCTGTGACCTGATCGCCAATTATTTTGATGACCCTGTTTTTGTTTCTTTTAATCGGGAACATAAAGTTTTTACTGGGAATATCAATGGAGAAAAAGTTTCCGTCGTCTCTACCGGGATGGGCTGTCCTTCAACCGCGATTGCGATGGAGGAATTGATCAAGGTGGGTTGCCATACCTTTATTCGTGTGGGTACTTCCGGGGCGATGCAACCCGGAATGAACAGTGGCGATTTAGCTATCATTCATGCCGCTATCCGGGATGAAGGCACCTCCAAACAATATTTACCGGTTGAATATCCTTCCATAGCAGATCTGACTGTTACCAATGCCTTAGTGCAGGCAGCCCAAAAATTGAAACAGACCTATTTTGTTGGAGTTTCTCATACCAAAGATTCTTTTTATAGTGAGGTGGAACCTGAACGCATGCCTATGGCGGCTCAAATTCAGGAGCGATGGCATCAATTTGTTGCTGGTGGAGCAATATGCTCTGAAATGGAAGCTGCCATCGTATTTATTCTGGGTAGTATTTACCGGAAACGAACCGGAGCTGTGACGACAGTTATTGGGAGCGACATGGATACGATTAATCAAAAACATAGCTCGGATGGAATGATCCGGGTTGCGATCGAAGCTCTAAAAACTCTGATTGAAAACGACAAAAAAGGTTAATTATTTTATTTAAAGCAGATTTTTTAATTGTTCTTTCAGTTTTTCAGCTGTTTCTTTAAATTGAATTAATTTATCCTGTTCTTTTTGAACGACTTGAGCAGGAGCTTTTTGAGCAAACGGTGAGTTGAGTAAGGTTGCCAAACGTTTAATCTGGTTTTGGACTTCAACCAATTCCTTCTCGATTCTACTTTTTTCTGCTTCAATATCAATTAATTCTTCCAAAGGAAGATAAATTTCGATGCCAGAAATTATCAAAGAAGTCTGATTTTCTGGTTTTTCGGGCAAATCCTGAAAATGGTGTGTGTTTGACTGATCCAAAGCTGCTAAAGACTTGATAGTTGAGATTTGATCGGACACAAACTCATATTTATCTCCCGAAATAATTGTTGCCGGTAATTTCTGTGAGGGCGGTATCTTCTTTTCGGTTCTCAGGTTGCGAATTGCCTTTACGATTTCTTGAATAATCAAAAATTTTTGTATTTTTTCGTCTTCCCAGCCTTCAATTTGCTGAGCTTGAGGCCATTTTGCGATGATCAAAGCTTTTTCCCAACCATGTTTTGGAGAAAACAAATCAGATTTTTCAACACTGGCAGTTTTCAAGTGTTGCCACAACTCTTCAGTTACGTATGGCGTAAATGGGTGCAGTAACCGCAAACAATTATCCAGAACTTTTATTAATGTTTGGCTGGTGTAAAAAGCTTTGTCTGAATGTTCATTGATTTGGATTTTTGCAATCTCGACATACCAATCCGCAAATTCGCTCCAGAAGAAATCATAAATTTGGCGGCCAGCTTCTCCATATTGGTGGTTAGAGAACAAGCGATCTACATCCCGAATCAGTTGATTCATACGCGCCCAAATCCATGAATCAGCCAATGACCAATCAGGGTCGGCTTGCGGCTTACTGGATGCCTTTTCTATATTTCCAATTACAAACCGGCCCGCATTCCAGACCTTGTTAGCGAAATTTCGATTAGCTTCTACTTTTTTGATCGATATATTGGTATCATTTCCCGGAGAAGAACCTACCAAAACAGTGAACCGTAAAGCATCAGTCCCCATTTGATTCATAATCTCCAGAGGATCAATTGAATTGCCTTTGGTTTTACTCATTTTTTGGCCGTGTTCATCGCGGATTAATCCGTGTAGGTAAACAGTTTTGAAAGGCGCTTGATGCGTAAATTCAAGTCCAAGCATGATCATCCGGGCAACCCAGAAGAAAAGAATATCGTAACCAGTTTCCATCATTGTTGTTGGATAAAAATATTTTAAGTCAGGAGTGTTTTCAGGCCATCCAAGGGTTGAAAAAGGCCACAATCCAGAGCTAAACCAGGTATCCAATACATCTTCATCCTGATGGATATGCAGGCTGTTGCATTGCTCACAATGGGTGGGGTCTTCCCGGCTAACGGTTAAATGCTCACAATCATCGCAATACCAAACGGGGATACGATGCCCCCACCATAATTGACGACTGATGCACCAATCCTGGATATTTTCCAGCCAGTTGAAATAAATTTTTGCAAAGCGTTCCGGCACGATTTCAATCCTTCCATCCCGAACTGCCTCGATGCCTGCCTTTGCCAGAGAATCCATTTTCACAAACCATTGCGTGGATATCATAGGTTCGATCACTTCACCGCCTCTTTGAGAACGGGGAACCATGTGGGTGTAAGGCTCTTCTTTTATTACCAGGTCAGCTTTTTTCATATCTGCCCAGATGGCTTTCCTGCAGGCGAAACGGTCCATTCCTTGATAAGGACCGCCATTTTTATTGACAACAGCATTTTGATCCAGCATACTGATGAACTCTAATTGATGACGTTTTCCAATTTCATAATCATTTGGATCGTGAGCAGGTGTAATCTTGAGGGAGCCCGTTCCAAATTCAGGGTCGACATATTCATCCGCAATAACCGGAATTTCACGATTTAAAATCGGTACCAACGCTTTTTTACCGATATATTTTTGGTAACGCTCATCCTCAGGGTGAACTGCGACCGCAGTATCCCCGAGGATTGTCTCAGGCCGGGTTGTTGCCACCGGGAGAAATTCACCCGGATTGTCTGCCAATCTATATTTAAAATAATATAAAAAGCCAGGTTCTTCTACATATTCAACTTCTAGGTCTGAAACTGCTGTTTTTAATTTAGGAGACCAATTGATCATTCGAGGTCCACGATAAATAAACCCTTTCTCGTAAAGACGGACAAAGGCCTCCCTCACAGCTTTGGATAAGCCTTCATCCAGGGTGAAGCGTTCTCGGTCCCAATCACAGGAGGCTCCTAAACGACGGATTTGTTTCGTAATCTCATTGCCGTACTTTCTTTTCCATTCCCACGTGGTTTCTTCAAATTTCTCTCGGCCAATCTGCTCGCGGGAAGTTCCCTGTTTTTCAAGCATCGTTTCCACCTGTAATTGGGTGGCTATTCCCGCGTGATCGGACCCGGGAACCCAAAGTGTGGGGATCCCATTCATGCGATGATAGCGAATCATCAAATCTTCCATGGCAACAAAAAGAGCATGACCTAAATGTAGACTTCCGGTTACATTGGGCGGTGGGATGGAAATCACGTAGGGTTTCACTGAAGGGTCAAAACCTGGCTTTTGGGGATCATTGAAAGGTTTAAAAAATCGCTCACTTTCCCACCAATCATAAAGTTTTTCTTCAATATTAGAAAATTCGTAAGCCTTGGGCAGCTCTTTCATTCACATACTCCTGCTTTATTAATTAATTTTCAATAAAAAAACACGCTCTCTCTATGAGAACGAAAGCGTGTTCCTTCCGCGGTACCATCTCAATTCGTCAATTCATTGACGCACTTGAATTTGCGATAACGGGCGTAACCGTGCTGTTCTAATCACAATATTGTTTTCTTCAGCATAGATCCCTGATGACTTCAAGTGATTCTCTCAGTGGAGGTTCTCAGCCTATGACCTCTTTTTCTGTCAGCAGAAACCGACCCTACTACTTCAGGGCAATTATTGAATATGATTATAAGTAGATCAATTCTGCATGTCAACTTTTTTCTTTATTAATTGGGTTTTTTACACTCTCCTAAGTTCGTTTTGTTATAAAATTTTTGATTATGATACGATTTAATGATAAATTTATTTATGTAGCGATGATAAAAACAAAATTTTTTTTACTTCTTCCAATCTCCTTAATAATATTTAGTAGCTGCGCCAATAACCAACCACTAGATTTGAGAACGGCTGAACCTACTTCAACAGCAGTAGATAAACCACCTTTGACTAATCAAATATTTCAGGAAAATCAAACGATTTCACCTTGTGATTTAGTTCATGAATCTAGATGGGAAGCTCTATTTGGTGAAACTCCTTTGTTTATTTCGGAAGACAATGGGAGTTGCCTCATTGAAAACCAATGGACCACCCGTTCTATCTGGTTTTCAGTCTTTCAAGGCGATCAGGCTTTTGACGCATTAAAATGGGACACAACTCAAATGATCAGTGGGATGAATGACCAAAGTTTAGATGAAATGGTTGAGCAAATTCTAAGCGACGAAAAAAACAATTTTTTGAATACATTATTTGAAGCGCGATTACCTCTGTTTGAGCGATTGGATTATCGCTGGGAGACAGTTTACACTATTGGGGACAAAGCTTATTGGTTTATTTATTCTCAAGCATTTAAAGGCATTTTGGATGTAATTGATGGAGATCGATTTTTTCAGATTGGCTTTAGCGGTTTCTCACCGGCTCTAATCCTGTCATCATTGGAAGATCTGACGGGCGAAATTTTGGCTGAGATTCCGAAAAAATTTACTATTGATTTTCAAGTTCCAGAGGACGCCAGTAAACCAACTCCAAGCCAAACCAGTCCGATTAATATCCCTCAAATCGTGAATATTAAGAAAACTTCCCAGGAAATTTATTTTGGCGATTTATGTGAGAATGAATTAACCACCATTCGTGCAGAATTAATTAATAACAAGTTTGTTGATAATGTTTATTTGGTTTATCGATTAAATAGTTCTCAAGAAACAAATAGAAACTGGAACACCGTTTTTATGAATGAAATCACTCCGGGGAATTGGGAAATAACCTTATCGGCTGAAAAATCATTTCAAGCATACAAATTGGTAAACGGAGCCTACGTTGAATATAGTATTGCAGTTATTTACAATGTGAATAAAGTTTTCAGGAGCCAATCCTTCATGGATATTACGGTATTGCAGTGTCAGAAATAGAAAAGACACCCAACAATCACTGGCCGGATGTCTTTTAAGAGGTAATTAGATTATTCTTCGTGGTTTTCTTCAGGTGGAGAAATGATTAATTCGATCCTGTCTAGAAGGTCCTCGCTGAGTTTCGATTGGGCTTCTGCGGCTAATAGATTTTCATCTAATTGTTCTAGCCGAGTCGCTCCGGTTATGACGGCGGAAACTTCTTTTCTGCGCAATAACCAGGCAATGGCTAATTGAGCGGTTGTTATTTCTAATTCGTTGGCCAGGGCGGTCAATAATTTCACCTTTTCGATTTTCTTGGTCGATATTTCATCCCTTATCCAACTCATATTATCCATAGCGGCTCGCGAACCTTCTGGGATACCATCATTATATTTTCCGGTCAGGATCCCATAATATAAAGGTGACCAGGTGGTCAATCCAATCCCAAATTCTCGGCAGATTGGAGCTAATTCATCCTCCACCCTTTTTCGGTGGAACATATTGTATTGAGGTTGTTCAACTGTTGGTGGGATTAGGTTGAATTGTCGGGCAATTCCACGAGCCAGGGTGATTTGAGATGCTTCCCATTCAGAGGTTCCCCAATAAAGGATTTTTCCCTGTTGAATAAAAGTGTTCATTGTATACACAACTTCTTCGACAGGTGTATCCGGGTCGTAGCGATGACAGTAGTAAATGTCCAGATAATCCAACTCCATTCTCTTAAGAGATGCATGAAGCGCTTCAGTCAAATGTTTTCTGGATAGTCCACGTCCATTCGGGCCAGGCATGGTTGGCCAAAAAACTTTACTCGATAACACCAGGGCTTCACGGGGCAAATCTTTTATTGCTTTTCCCATATCGATTTCAGCCTGTCCGGCTGCGTAAGCGTCTGAATTGTCAAAGAAGTTAATCCCCTGATCATACGCTGCGTGAATTAGATCAGAGGTCTTCTTCTCATCAATTTGATTGCCCATGGTAATCCAGGCTCCGAGAGCGATCTCACTAACTTTTAATCCTGACTTTCCTAACCTGCGATAATGCATTCTTCCTCCTTTATTTTTTTTCTTCCCCAATCCCTAAAGGTTTCCATTTATCTACATTTGTCCGCAATCGATGTTGACCCCCTCCGCGATTGTGCAATTCATCAAAACCCTCGGGTTTAATAAACATTTCTTCGCTATCCAATAATCCAAACACTCCGCTCTGGCCTGGTTCCAGACGTTTCGATTTACAGTAGGAACACTTGCTGGGGTCATGGATTTGGTATGAGGTTGGTTCTTCATAAGTGGTAATATAGCCTTCATAATTTCTGAGAATAATTTTGTGATCTGAGGCGCTAATCATGTAATTGGGCATCACTGGTATCTTTCCACCGCCACCAGGGGCATCAACAACAAAAGTTGGCACTGCATATCCGGATGTGTGTCCGCGTAAACCTTCGATAATCTCAATTCCTTTTGCCACCGGCGTTCGAAAGTGACCGGCGCCTTCAACCAGATCGCATTGGTACAGATAATAAGGGCGAACTCTAATCTGAACCAAGTTTTGTACTAGTTTTCTTTGGATGTGAACACAATCATTAACACCTGCGAGTAAAACAGATTGATTCCCCAGGGGAATTCCAGCTCTGGTTAATTTGTCACAGGCGATTTCTAATTCTTTACTGATTTCATTGGGGTGATTAACATGAATATTCATCCAGAGAGGGTGATATTTTTGAAGCATATCACATAATTCATCCGTTACTCTTTGGGGCATAAAAACCGGAACACGTGATCCGATCCGAATGATTTCAACATGCGGAATTTCACGTAAGGACGCCAGTAAATATTCAAATACCTTGGGGGCTAAAGTAAGTGGATCTCCTCCGGATAATAAGACATCACGGATCTGAGGCGTTCTCCGAATATAATCCAATTGCAATTCAAATTCTGCTTTTGAAAAAGTGGCGCTGGGATCGCCAACAATGCGGGAGCGTGTGCAATAACGACAATAGGAAGCGCATTGCGTGGTGACCAACATCAATACCCGATCAGGGTAACGGTGAACCAAACCTGGAACAGGCGAATGGCGATCTTCAGCCAGAGAGTCTTCCATCATTCCTGTAAAGGTGTTAATTTCAGAAGCAGTTGGCAGAACCTGTTTACGGATGGGGTCATTTATATCCTCAGGGTTAATCAGAGAGACAAAATAAGGGGTGATATCGACCCGAAATAATCCATCGGTGCTTAAGGCTTTTTTCTCACTTTCAGTAAGGGAGAAGACCTTTTGAAAATCATCGACAGAATTTAATCGATGGGCCATTTGCCAACGCCAATCGTTCCATTTTTCGTCTGGAATATCTGCGTATATCGGCGCCCGTTTACTGATAAATTTGTCTAGAGACATGGGATAACTCCTAAATTAAAAGATTGGGGTATTTAACCGTAGGGATGAGAAGGAATTCATGGGTAGAAAATTCACGGTATGGGTGAGCAATTTTTTTTGAATACATAACAGTATTGTATTGTCAAAACGTGTCATGGTCAAATTTCTACATCAAGTTGAAAATTTATCAGAATTCTATTAGAAATCTACAAGGAGTCTTGACGATGGTTTTTTGACATGATATTATAATTCACAGGTTGTTAGCACTCTTACGACGAGAGTGCTAATTTGAAAAATTATGGAAGAACTAACTGATCGACAAAAAGTTTTATTAACACTGATAACACATGAGCATATCAGTTCTGCTTTACCAGTAGGTTCAAAAATGCTGGTAGAGCAGTACAATGTTGGGCTCAGTTCTGCGACTGTCAGAAACGAAATGGCGGTACTGACCGAGTTGGGGTATTTACGGCAACCTCATACTTCAGCAGGGCGTGTCCCTACCGAAAAAGGCTACCGTTTTTTTGTTGGACGCTTGGTAAATGAAGAAGATATTCCTTTATCAAAAAGGCGGACAATTGCCCATCAATTCTATCAGATGAGAAATGATGTGGAGCAGTGGGTGAAATTGGCTGGGTCAATTCTTGCTGATCAAGCCAAAGCAGCTTCATTAGTAACTATTCCACATCCTACTTCAACACGGTTGAAACATGTCGAATTCATTTCTACTCGGGGCAGACAAATATTAATGGTTTTAATTTTAGTAGGCGGAGAAATAAGACAAAGTATCCAGGTTCTTCCTGAATTCATCGGGCAGGAACGTTTGTCGCAAATTGCTAACCAGATCATTGATGCTTTTCAAGGGTTAGACGCTGAAACAATAAACCAAAAAAGAGAATTTGTGAGCAATTTACACGACGACCTGATAAGTTGGGTTATAAGAGAGATGGAACAGTCAGACTCACTGCTATCCGGGGAACTGTTCCTGGATGGGATCACAAATGTCATGGCAGAGCCGGAATTTACTGATACTGAAGAAGCCAGAAAAACCTTAAAAATTCTTGAAGAACGATCAATGTTACAGGATGTTATCAGTCGCAGCCTACAAAGTGGAGGTGATAGCTCGGTACAAGTTCTGATTGGTGGTGAAGGAGCTTTTGAAGAATTAAAACAGTATTCATTTGTTTTATCAAAGTATGGAGCTCCGGGAGTTGCTTTTGGAACTGTAGGTGTTTTTGGTCCCGTCCGAATGCCATACGGACAAACCATCTCTGCCGTTCGTTTTATGTCAGGCATTTTAAGTGATCTGGTATCTGAAACAATGTATGATGATCAATTCAAGTCAGCATAGCGAGGTGATTTAATAATGAAGAAGAAAAAAAATGATGAAACTTCAGAAGACCAAATGGATAAAAACATTGATGATAGCAATGAGAGAAATATGAATGTTGAAACTGATGAAGGATTAACCATGGAGGAGAAACTTACCAATGAAGTAGAAAAATTGCAGACGCAATCCACTGAATATTTTGAGGGCTGGCAGCGAGAACGAGCTGATTTTCAAAATTACAAACGCAGGATTGAGCGTGAGCAAATATCTATGAAAGGGTATATAACGTCGGAAGTGATAAAGAAGTATTTAGTAGTTATTGATGATATGGAGTTAGCTTTTAAAAATCGTCCTACTTCGTCCGATTGTTCGGGGTGGGTTGATGGAATAAATTTAATTTACAAGAAATTAGTATCAATTCTTGAAGGAGAAGGAGTAGAAGTAATACCAACAGATGGTGATTTTGACCCAAATCTTCATGAAGCCATTACACAAATAGACCATCCTGAAAAGGAAAGTGGGAAAATTGTTGAGGTAATGCGTCAGGGTTATAAAATTGGCGATAAAGTCATCCGTCATGCTTTGGTAGTAGTAGCTCGCTAGGAGGATAAAAATGGGAAAAATAGTTGGAATAGATTTAGGTACGACAAATTCAGTTGTTGCAGTAATGCAAGGTGGTGAACCGGTTGTAATCCCTTCCGCTGAAGGAGAAAGATTGGTGCCATCCGTTGTGGCTGTAAATAAAAATCATGAGCGCATGGTCGGTCGCTCTGCCAGAAATCAGGCTATCGTTAATCCTGAGAATACAATTTTCTCAATCAAAAGATTAATGGGCCGCAAATATGGAGATGCTGAGACAACTCGAACTGAAAAACGAGTTCCTTACAAAATCACAAAGGCTCCAAATGGAGATACGCGGGTTATGCTGGATGGTCGTGAGTATTCACCACCAGAAATTTCAGCTATGATCTTAGCAAAATTAAAAACAGATGCGGAAGCATTCCTTGGTGAACCGGTCACACAGGCTGTAATCACTGTGCCCGCTTACTTTAATGATGCTCAACGTAATGCCACGAAAGATGCAGGCCGGATCGCTGGATTGGAAGTGTTAAGGATAATCAATGAACCTACTGCTTCTTCTTTATCCTATGGTTTAGATAAAAAGAAGAATGAAATTATTGCCGTGTACGATCTGGGTGGTGGAACTTTTGACATATCGATTTTGGATGTTGGTGAAGGTGTTTTCCAGGTTAAGTCAACCAGTGGGGATACATTCCTTGGTGGTGATGACTTTGATTTACGTATCATGGATTGGTTGATTGATGAATTCAAAAAAGATACAGGAATGGATTTACACAATGACCGCCAAGCCTTACAGAGATTGAAAGAAGCTGCTGAAAAAGCGAAAATCGAGCTGTCGACTGTTATGCAAACTGAAATCAATTTGCCTTATTTAACTGCAGACGCAACCGGTCCAAAACACCTGGTAAAAGCCTTTACCAGAGCAAAACTGGAACAATTAACCGAAGACCTTGTTCAACGGTCTTTGGAACCGGTTCGAAAAGCAATTTCGGATGCCGGTTTGCGACCATCCGATATCAACGAAGTAGTTTTGGTTGGTGGAATGACCAGGATGCCAGCGGTTCAGGAAGCTGTAAGAAAAGAATTTGGAAAAGAACCTCATAAAGGTGTTAATCCGGATGAGGTGGTCGCTGTTGGTGCCGCAATTCAAGCGGCGGTTTTAGCTGGAGATGTAAAAGATATACTGTTACTGGACGTTACGCCTTTGACTCTCTCGGTAGAAACAATGGGTGGTGTTGCAACTTCAATTATCGAAAGAAACACGACTATTCCCGCGCGGAAAAGCCAGATCTTCTCAACGGCTGCTGATAGTCAGACCTCGGTGGAAATTCATGTCTTACAAGGTGAACGACCAATGGCGGTGGATAATAAATCCTTAGGGAAATTTGTTCTGGATGGTATTCCACCAGCACCGCGAGGAATTCCCCAAATTGAAGTTACCTTTGATATCAATGCAAACGGAATTCTAAATGTGAATGCAGTTGATAAAGCCACAAATCGATCACAAAATATCACCATTACCGCCTCATCTGGTTTGAATGATGCTGAGATTGAAAAGATGCGCAAAGAAGCTGAGTTGCATGCAGATGAAGATAAAAAGAGAAAACAACTTGTCGAAGCCAGAAATCATGCGGATAATTTGATCTATCAGACCGAAAAAATGCTGCGAGAGAATGGTGACAAGATTGATAGTGAAAAGAAACAACAAATAGATACAAAGATTTCTGATTTACGAAGTAAAGCAAACAGCGATGATGTTGACGGAATTCAAAGGTTGCTGCAAGAATTGGAGCAATTGGTTCAGCAGGTGGGTGCCAGCATGTATCAACAACCTGGTTCAGAACCAGGACAAACCGGACCACAATCAGGACCAGATCAAGGTGGTGAACCCCAATCCGGTAACGATGATGTTGTGGATGGCGAATTCAAGAGTGTCTAAATCTAAATTAAAATTGGAAGTAGAGAGGTGGAAACCTCTTTACTTTCAATCTTTATTAATCTCAATGTACAACCATAAAAACCGGTAACTAAAATCTCCGGTTATTATTTTTTATGCTAAGATTGTGAAATTAGTTTTTTTGTAGGTGAAAATGGCACAAAGAGATTATTATGAAATCCTAAACTCCAGCAAGAATGCCAGCGCTGAGGAATTAAAAAATTCATTCAGGAATTTGGCCAGAAAATATCATCCGGATGTGAGCAAAGAGCCGGATGCTGAAGAAAAATTTAAGGAATTAAATGAAGCCTATGCTGTTCTTTCGGATCCTGATAAAAGGGCAGCCTATGATCGCTATGGTCATGCCGGGGTAAATGGCATGGGCGGTATGCCTGATTTTACAACGATTGATTTCTCCGACATTTTTGAAGACCTCTTTGGCTTTGGAGGTATGGGAGGGGGTTCTCGCAGAAGAAATGCGCCTAGAAGAGGTGCAGACCTGTCTTATGCGGTGACGCTGGAATTTGAAGAAGCTGTCTTCGGAATTGATAAAGAAGTTGAGATCACCCGAGATGAATCTTGTTCAACCTGCCATGGCAGCGGAGCCGAACCCGGTACCAATCCGACCACCTGTTCCAATTGTGGTGGTCGCGGAGAAGTTCGCCAGGTGAGACAAACATTTTTAGGATCCATGGTCCAGGTTGCAACTTGCCCTACCTGTCAGGGCAAAGGGACTGTTATTCAATCGCCCTGTAAAGTTTGCCGGGGCAGTGGACTCGAACGAAAAACTGTTAAAAAACTCATTCACATTCCTGCCGGAGTAGACAATGGTACGCAAATTCGTCTGGCTGGTGAAGGACAACCCGGGCAAAACGGCGGGCCAGTCGGCAACCTATACTTAGAAATTCGAGTGAAACCCCATAAATTCTTTAGACGAAATCAGGAAGACATTCAATTAGACTTGAATATAAATGTTGCTCAAGCCACCCTTGGGGCAGAAATTGAAGTACCTACATTGGATGGCAAAGTAAAACTGGTTATCCCTGCGGGAACGCAGCCGGGACGGATTTTCAAACTAAAAGGACATGGCGTCCCTCATTTGAGAAGCAGCAATCGGGGAGATCAATTAGTGATTATTGGAGTTGATATTCCCACTCAGGTGAATGCTGAACAACGGGAATTATTTGAAAAATTAGCATCTACGCTCGGAACTGAAGTTCTTCCGCAAGAAAAAGGATTCTTCGATCGGCTAAAAGAGGTACTTAGTGGCTGAAGAAATTCAATGGCTGGAAATAAGAGTTGTTTGCGACAATGAAACAGCAGAAGCAGTTTGCGAGGTCCTCTCAAGATATATTCCGGATGGCGTTGCCACAGAAACCGATGTTAAATATGATGATGCTGAAGAAAATTTATTAGAAACCGGTGAAATCAAATGCTTCGGATATCTTCTTTATAATGAAAATATCGATGAAACTATCAAAAAAATTGAAGAAGCTCTTTGGTATTTGAATATGATCAGGCCAATCCCAGCTCCAACCTATAAAATGATTTTAGACCAAAATTGGATGGAAAGCTGGAGAAAATATTATCAGCCAATCATAATCGGACAAAAATTGCTAATTTTGCCTTCCTGGCTTGAACAACCGCACGAATATAAAAATCGAATTAACATAAAAATCGATCCTTCAATGGCTTTTGGCACAGGAACACATCCAACCACTCAAATGTGTATGGGGCTACTGGAAGAGTACTGTCAACCAGATATAGATGTAATTGATGTAGGTTGTGGATCAGGTATTCTTTCTGTAACTGCTGTCAAATTAGGTGCCAAAAAGGTGTTAGGGGTTGATCTGGATAACGCTTCCGTGGTGGCAGCTAAAAATAATGCAGAATTGAATGATGTTTCCAATCAGATTGAAATAGGCTTGGGCTCGGTTAAGGAAATAAATCATGGTAGCTTTTCCATAAAGAATGCTGAAGTCGTCATCGCAAATATTTTAGCGCCAATTATTGTGAGGTTGTTTGGTGATGAGCTTTCTCATTTAGTAAAAGATAATGGTTATTTGATTCTTTCCGGCATTCTGGATTTGCAGTCAGAAGAAGTTGAAAGGAAAGCAACGGAAGAAGGCTTCACCTTTGTCAAAAAGGTGATGATTAATGATTGGGTAGGGCTTGTCTTTCAAAAATAATTAAGTATTACCAAACCCGTTCTAGATCTGGATTATCCAGATGTTTTCTGCCAACTTTTGCCATCTCAACCCATTCGCCATTGATTTTCACCCGGACAACGTCAGCGGTAAAATCTGTGATGGTTGGACCGTGGTTGTCGAATAAAAAGGATCCGACAGCATAAATATCTGCGGGTACGAGTAATTTTTCAAAACGCGTAATTTTCTCAGGACTAAAACCTCCGGATACAACGATTTTTACTTGTTGGCAGTATTTTCTTGCTTCTTCTCTCCATTGATTATCAATTTTCCAGTTTTGCCAATCATTATCCAAGGCTTGCCGGACATTAAACACCAAACGGGGGTTTACTCCCAGATCTAAAGCT
This sequence comes from Anaerolineaceae bacterium, assembly GCA_034429975.1. Taxonomy (GTDB): domain Bacteria; phylum Chloroflexota; class Anaerolineae; order Anaerolineales; family Anaerolineaceae; genus UBA6170. The sequence continues at coordinate 64,721 of DAOUFM010000135.1, forward strand.
GGGTCGCCCATAGGGAGAATGGAAAAATCTCTTAAAGAGCCACTTGTATCCAATCGCACACCGTAAAGTTTAAATTTATTGGCTTCCTCAATATTTCCCTTTGATAATTCATCAATATAACTTTCAAACATCACTTTACAAACATTTAAGGAATCATTGACGCAATCATTATTAAAATCAACCAATGCAATTCTTGGAATTTTTCCAGGTAATAATCTGGCAAAATTAATCATCGCTTCTGCGGTATCACCCAGAAATGATGCAATGGCTGCGTGGGCTACGGTTCCTCCACCGGAACCACCCCACCAATCCCCCTGGGCGTCGGTAGAAACGAAAGTATCAATTTGGTTTGCAAAATCAAAGTTAAAACGCTTTACTGCAATATTGTATGCATAGCCGTCGGCAGCTTGAACCTCGTGTAAATCAAATCTGGCAGGGAAGAACATAACGGGTTTTCCTTTGGAAGCAATCAGGGTTTGGTACACATTAGTTGCAACCCGACTGGCTCTGGTTAAGATCCCTAAAGTTGGGGTTTCCAAAATCGCAAAATCCCGGTATCTTCCCTGTACTCGAATAACAGGCCTAACATTTAATGGGTCACCATCGCTATAGACTTTGCAGCCATCCTGAACAGCCCAAACTTTCAAATTTCCAGAGGTGTCGACAAACTCATCCCCATCCCAATAACCACAACAATGCTGCAGCATTGCCAAAGCTTTATCAATTCCGACAATTATTGTGTTTCCCTGCCGTCTGGTAAACCACTGCATTTCAACTTCAATATCGCCATTTATGATGTCCTCAGTTCTTAAATGTTCAGGGATCCTTGTTTTTGAACCGGAAAAAGTTTGTTGCATTTGGGACAATTTTTCCAACATAATCGTAATGTTGGTAAAGTATTTATCGGTATACCAACCTTTTCTCATCCTTTCAATATCCAATTTGAAAGTCTCATTACCCAAACGTTTTTTATCAAATAAACTCATATACGCTCCATAAATGGAAATACTTTTTGTGTATTATAACCAATTCAATAAACAATTGTTGTTTTAAGGGCTTGACACGTGCCAACTTATATATAAAAAATTCTAGATTATGTAATAATTTTATGATAAACTTTTGATTTAAAGCGGATCTAATTCTCAATCACAATTTTTATTGATAAAATGGAGTGAATAATGCGGGAAACCTTTTCGGTCGATATTGCAGGCGTAAAAAGAGAGTTACCTCTCTTTGAGGTAAAACCAGGTCTAAAAATAGCTGTATTAAATATTCTAGGAGATACTGAACTCGTAGAAGCCAGTGCAAGTGAATTACTGAAAAAAATGAGCGATGTTGATTATGATTTAATCGTGACAGCAGAATCGAAAAGTATTCCACTGGCGCATGCAATGTCTGTTTTGAACCACAAACCTTATGTAGTTTTGAGAAAAACATATAAGCCATATATGGGAGAAGCCTTACAGGTTGAAACAAACTCAATAACAACGGGTTCTGAACAAAAACTAATCCTTGATGAAAAAGATCTCCACATGATTCAGGGTAAGAAAGTGTTGATTATCGATGATGTGATCAGCACCGGATCAACGTTGGAAGCGATGCGGAAGTTGATGAAAATGGCTGGTGCAACAATTGTTGATGAGGCTGCAATCTTCACGGAGGGAGATTCAAAAGACTGGCAGGGAATAATTTCATTGGGTCATTTACCCTTGTTTTTACGGTAGATAGAATTTCCTAAATTTTATCCCGCCATAGAACTTTGACACCATTGCTGGTTTTACAAACGAATGATTCGACAATGTTGCCTGTAAGCCTGGTGTATTCTTGTTCAAGGTTCTTAATAAATTTTGTTTCATGCTTTTTATCGACCAAAGAAACGATACTGCCGCCGAAACCAGCTCCCATTATTCTTGAACCATAATTTCCTGGAATATTATTAGCAATGGAAACCAGTAAATCGATCTCAGGAATACTAACTTCATAAAAATCCCTTAAAGAAGTATGACTTTCTCTGATTAACAAACCTAATTCAATAATTTGGTCGTTTTTTAAATAATCTATTGCCTGAGTTACCCGCCCACATTCTTCAACAACATGCTTCGTACGCTTCCAAAGTATCTTATTTAATTCTGATTCTATTTCATCAAATTCAGCCACGGACATCTGGCAGAGATTTTCTTTTTCAGGATATCTTTGTTTGATTATTTCAAGAGCTTCTTCACAGCTCTTACGGCGTTCGTTATAGGCTGAACTTGCTAATGAATGTGATATTTTAGAATTTGTCACGATGATACGAAGATCCTCGGGTAATTTCATTGATCGCCATTCATATGTTGAAGTATTGAAAAGCAATAATGCGTTTTCAATTCCGTTCGCAGAAGTAAATTGATCCATTAAGCCACAATTTACACCCACAAATTGATTTTCTGCTAGTTGACATATTTTTGCCAGGTCTAAATTGTCAATATCCCAGTCACAAAATTCTCTCATCATGGCAGCAAAAGATACTTCGAGTGCTGCCGAAGAACTTAATCCAGCGCCAATCGGTATGGTCGAAGTAAAGACCCCTTCAAATCCAGTCAATTTTAATTGATGTTTTTTTGATGCCCATAAAACTCCAGCAGGATAAAGTGCCCAGGCCGGTAATGATTTTCCATGAATGTCAGTTTTTCTTTCTAGCTCATCAATTATGAATGAAACGGTCTCATTTAAATCTAAAGCTGTGATCGTTACAAGGTTATTTTCGTTTGGATTGGCTGCGAGATACACATAACGATCAATCGCTGCTGGTAATACAAAACCGCCATTGTAATCGATATGTTCTCCCAGAATATTTACTCTTCCCGGAGCGACCGATAAATAATCATATTGCAAAAATTCATCTGGTAGCTTTAGATTTGGTTGCCAACTATTTATTAAAGTCTCTTTACCTTTTCTCGTTAATTTTTTAATTTCTTTTTCTCTTTTTAAAGCGCTGGATTTATCTTTACAGGTTTCCCAATAAACTAATTTTAAAGGTTTGTTTAATCGGGTGTAACGCGAACCTTTCCCGTTTTTATGTTGTTTGAATCGCATCTCGAGATCAGTTGTCCACCCTGTGTAGAAAGACTTGTTTTCACAAAGAATCATATAACAATAAACTGGTTTTGTCATAATACCCATTGATTTGTATTTATACCTTAATGGATCTAAAGAAGCGAAATTCTTATTTATTTAAAATTTGCCAATTAATAATCGTAGCATTCCTGATAAAGCCGGTGTCAAAACCATATTTATGAAATCAATACCAACCATCGGTAACACAAAAACTAACGCTAACAAGATTAAAGGACCATATTGTTTGATTTTTTCCCATCCCATTTGAAGCCGGGCAGGTAGCAGAAAATCAAGGACCTTTTCACCATCGAGAGGAGCAAGGGGTATCAAATTAAAAAGCATCAAAGCCAGGTTGATTACAATGAATTCAAAGAAAAATTGATAAGCAGTAGGTATGATTTTTGATGTAGGGGCCTGATAATGGATTAAACCTAATCTTAAAGGTAAAGATGCAAGTATTGCCATTAATAAATTTGACAAAGGACCGGCTAATGAAACCCACATAAAGGCGCTTTTTGCTTTTCTTTTTAGCACATAAGGATTTACAGGGACAGGCTTCGCCCATCCAAAACCAGCAATTAATAACAATAGGCTTCCAACAACATCTAGATGGGCCAATGGATTAAGTGTAAGTCTGCCATTGTCTTTCGGGGTTTGGTCGCCAAAAAGTGTGGCAGTTAATGCATGAGAAAATTCATGAATTGTAAAAGCAATAACAAGAGTGATTATTCGAACAATTAAAGTTGAGACAGATAAACCAAGCATGATTTTTCAAAAAATGATTATATCATGGGTGGTATAATCCAAACGTGCTGCCGGATTTGCATCTCCATGATCATGTCATTCTCAGGAAACCTCATCCATGTGGAAGTTATGAATGGGAAATTGTTCGATTAGGCGCAGATATAGGTCTGGTATGCTGCCAATGTGGTAGAAAAGTACTTTTATCCAGAAGAGAATTAAATAAAAGAATGAAACGTTTACTTCCTTTCGATGCTGGTAATTTAAATGACCAATCATAAAACAAGTATATTATTCTTATACTCTGATACTGGGGGAGGACATAGAAGTGCTGCGGAGGCAATTATCGAAGCGCTGCACTTGGAGTTTCCTGATCAGTTTGAAACAAATATGGTTGATATATTTCGGAAATATGCACCATTACCACTTAATTATGCGCCTGAAATTTATCCTCATTTATCCCGACACCCAAGGATGTGGAAGCTTACCTATGAAGCCATTGATGGGACCCGGAGAATCAGGTTTTTTTATGATGCAATTTGGCCTTATTTACGCCGTGCAGTACACCATTTATTGAAAGAAAACTCTGTAGATCTAATTGTTTCAGTGCATCAATTAGTTAATATTCCTTTGTTAAGAGCGAAATTAAATAGCTCATCACGTTTTGTTACCGTTGTTACTGATTTAGTATCGACTCATTCTGCCTGGTACCATCCTGGAGCTGATCTAGTCATTGTACCGACAATCCCAGCCAGGGAAAAAGCTTTGAAAAATGGTTTACCTCCAGAAAAAATTATGGTAATTGGTCAACCAATAGCAGAAAAATACACGATAAAAACAAAAACCAAAAAAGAGTTAAGAGAATATTTTGGTTGGAACCAGGATCTGACTACAGTTTTACTGGTTGGAGGGGGGGAAGGTATGGGTAATTTAGAAAGACATGCCGTAGCCATTAATGGTTCTAACCTGCCTTTGCAATTGGTCATTGTGACCGGCAGAAACCAACAATTAAAAAAGAAACTTGAAGCTATGCAATGGAATATTCCTGTTCATATTTTTGGTTTCGTTAAAGAAATGCCAGAATTTATGCAAGCAGCAGATTTATTACTCACAAAAGCAGGCCCTGGCACCATCAGCGAAGCATTCATTGCAGGATTACCAATCCTTCTTTATAGCCGTATCCCGGGCCAGGAGGATGGAAATATTGGATATGTCGTGAATCAGGGTGCTGGAGCTTGGGTTCCAAACCCGAGTGATATGGTTGTATACTTGCGGGGTTTGATAAATAACCCAACTGAGATGGAAAAAATTTCACAAAAATCCAAGCAATTAGCAAAACCAAATGCTACCAGAGAAATTGCGAGGGCGCTTGAAAAGCAAGCAAATCTGTCGCGAATCAATAGACAATAGAAAAGTGTATAATCAATTTTATGCCAATATTAGATCCTTTTAGCATTGAATTTTTTAGTAAAAGTAGTGAGCAAACTAGAAGATTAGGAACTCGGTTAGGGTCTTCACTTTTTCTCGGGGATATAATTTGCCTCTCCGGAGATCTTGGATCTGGTAAAACAACGTTTACTCAAGGTATCGCGAAAGGTTGGGGCTCATTAGATCAGGCAACAAGCCCTACATTTGTTATTGTTAATCAATATAAAAAGCCTGAGGGTACTTTATTGCATCATGTCGATGCTTATCGGCTACAAAATTCTGAGGATGCTTATAACATTGATATCGAAACTATTTTTCAAACAGGGGCTGTGGTTATTGAATGGCCAGAGAAGATAAAAAGCACTTTGCCGAAAGATTATCTTTGGATAGATTTTTCATGGGTCTCAGAATTTCAGAGAAGAATCGTTTTTTCTCCTTTTGGAGAAAGGTATCGGTCTTTACTTAAGACCTTTCGGCAGAAAGCATTTGGAGGATAACCTGATGTTGTTGGCAATCGATAGCTCAACACAAACCATTGGTATCGCCTTATTTGATGGCTCTCAGGTAGTAGGTGAAATTGTATGGCAGACAAAAAACCATCACACCGTTGAGTTATCACCAGCGATCGATGAGTTAATGAAGAAATGTGGGATTAATTATTCGCAATTAAAAGGGTTGGCGATCGCCTCTGGACCGGGTTCATTTACCTCCTTAAGAATTGGCTATGCAATTATTAAGGGACTGGCACTTTCGCTGCATATTCCGGCAATTTCTGTACCTACTTTGGATGTTTTAGTTGCAGCACAACCTTTAAGAGATATTCCATTGTTTGCAATTCTTCAGGCAGGCAGAAATCGCTATGCAGTGGGAAAATATCTCCCCCAACCAAAACAATGGAAACTTGATGGGGAAATCGTTGTTAAAAAAATAGATGAATTAGCCACATCAGTTGATTCTCCAACGCTGCTTTGTGGTGAAATTCTATCTGAAGATAGTAATTATTTGTTAAGAAATAATAAAAACTTCATCATCACAGCGCCTGTACAATCCTTACGCAGACCTTCTTATTTGGCTTATCTGGCATGGAAAAGACTGAAATCCGGAAAATTTGATGATATACGTTTGCTTGCTCCAACTTACATCCATGTAAACAATCCGAATCTTTAAGGCAGGAGTAATTTTTTGAATTTTATTTTCAGAAAAATGGAAAAGAAAGATTTGCCAGCAGTAAAAACTCTGGATAAACTTGCTTTTTTAAATCCCTGGCCAGAAAATGCATTTAATTACGAAATAGAAAAAAACGAAAATGCACGCCTTTGGGTAGCAGAAATAGAACATGAGAAATCACGTGAAATTGTTGCAATTACGGTGGTATGGATTATTTTGGATGAAGCGCATATCGGTACTTTCGCAGTTCATCCAGATTGGCAACAAAAAGGTATTGGACGCCAATTTATGGCTAATATTTGTAAAGAACTGTATGAGGCACAAATTATTAAGATATTTCTAGAAGTCCGTGAATCCAATACGAATGCCATAAATTTATACCGGCATTTTGGGTTTAAGGTAGATGGTGAAAGAAGAAATTATTATCGGGATAATAGCGAAACAGCCATTTTAATGAGTGCGATGATAAGGGATTGTGATGACTATTCTGATTTGATTAAAGAAAGTGATTTCGAGAAATATATTCATCGAAAGGAAATCGGCTTCGAATGAAAGATTTAGCAGAAATAGCTTTTCAAATTTCAATCTGTCAAGATTGCGACCTTTACCATTCCAGATTTAAGTCAGTTCCTGGAGAAGGTCCAGAAAACTCAAAAATAATTTTTATTGGGGAAGCGCCAGGATTTCATGAAAACCAACAAGGTCGGCCTTTTGTTGGACAGGCTGGAAAATTTCTGGAAGAATTGCTTTCGCGAGCGGGGCTGGATAGAGAACAAGTTTTTATTACCAATATTGTGAAATGTAGGCCGCCAGGAAACCGTGACCCTCAGCCGAATGAATTAGAGGAATGTTCAAAGTATCTGGATCGTCAAATTGAGTTGATAAACCCCAATATAATTGTTACTCTAGGACGGTTTTCCATGGCGAAATTCTTTGGACCAGTTAAAATAAGTCAAATTCATGGGAGAATTAGGAAAATTGATGGTAGGTATTACGTGGCAATGTACCATCCCGCCGCTGCTCTTCATCAACCTGCTTTGAAAAACACATTATTAGACGATTTCACAAAATTAAGAGATTATATTAAGCAGATTTATTCTTCAAACCTGCAAAATACATTAAAAGATGAAAAACAACATTCTGAGATGAAAAAACAGGATGATGAAGAAAAACCAACACAATTGACCTTATTTTAAACATGTGGGAAACAATATGTCTATCAAACAAAAATTATTAAAGAAATTTGAAAGTAAAGAAGCAAAAATTGCAATTCTTGGAATGGGTTATGTCGGGCTTCCTTTAGCGGTCGTATTTGCAGAGGCTGGGTTTGAAGTCACTGGCATCGATCCTAATCCGGAAAAAATTGAATCTTTAGCTAGGGGTGAAAGCTACATTATTGATGTTCCTTCTGATCAGATAAAGAGATTGATCCAGGATAAAAAATTACATGTCACCACCGATTTCTCAGTGATCACAGAAATAGACGCAGTCTCAATTTGTGTTCCTACTCCTTTACGAAAAACGGGTGATCCGGATTTATCATTCATTATTTCTGCAACTGAGTCCTTATCAAACTATTTGCATCCTGGTATGGTTATTGTTCTTGAATCGAGCACCTACCCAGGAACAACACGCGAAATGGTGTTACCTCGTCTGACAGATTGTTGCGATTACAAAATAGGTGAGGACTTCTTCCTTGCTTTTTCCCCCGAAAGAGTTGATCCAGGAAGAAAAGATTGGACAACAATTAACACTCCAAAAGTGATTGGCGGTATTACAGAAGAGTGTTCTGAAGTTTCAGCTGCCTGGTATTCTAAAGCTCTCGAAACTGTGGTGCCAGTATCTTCAACTGAAGTCGCTGAAATGACTAAATTATTGGAGAATACATTCCGCATGATCAATATTGGTTTGGTGAATGAACTGACGATTATGTGCGACCGGTTGAAAGTAGATGTTTGGGAAGTGATCGAAGCGGCTGCCACAAAACCTTTCGGGTTTATGAAGTTTACCCCTGGACCTGGGTTGGGTGGACATTGTATCCCAATTGATCCACTTTACCTCTCCTGGAAATTAAAATCAGTTAATTACACTGCTCGTTTTATTGAACTTGCCTCTGAAATCAACACCAACATGCCAAGGTTTGTAGTGGGAAAAGTTCAGGACGCGTTAAATGAGGCTGGAAAACCAGTTAAAGGGAGCGATATCCTGGTTTTAGGGGTTGCATACAAACCCGATATTGATGATACGCGCGAATCGCCGGCACTGGATGTTATCCATTTACTGGAGCAAAAGGGGGCAAAAGTAAGCTATCATGATCCTTACGTCCCATTCATTTCTCAGGATGGTTGGGAAATGGAATCAATTAAAGATTTGACCCAGGGTTTAGAAAGCTCGGATTGTGTGGTGATTGTAACCAACCACAAGACCTATGATTATGATCTTGTCCTTCAAAAATCTGCGATCATTGTTGATTCCAGGAATGCGATTGGCGCAAAAGGCAAAAAAAATCCTAAAGTGGTCAGGTTGTAATGGGTAATTATATCGTTACAGGCGCCGCAGGATTTATTGGGCAGCGTGTTTCTGAATTATTGTTGTCTGAAGGCCACTCTGTTTTTGGCTTGGATAATATAAATGATGCTTATGATGTCAGAATGAAAAACTGGCGACTGGATCAATTAAAAACAAGTCCGGCTTTTAAATTTAAATTATTGGATATCAGTCAGTTTGACTCATTAAAAGAATGGATCATATCAATAAAAACGCCAATTGACGCTATCATTAATCTGGCTGCCAGGGCGGGGGTTAGGCAATCCGTTGAAAATCCATGGGTATATGTAGAAACGAATGTTGTAGGTAATTTAAATTTATTAGAAATTGCCAGACAATTTGGAATTATGAAATATATTTTGGCTTCCACATCCAGTCTTTATGGAGAAAATCCACCATTACCAACCCCAGAAACAGCCGATAGCGACCACCCTTTACAACCTTATGCTGCCAGTAAAAAAGGTGCAGAAGCCTTATGTCACTCTTATCACTATTTATATGGAATTGATACAACGGTGTTTCGTTATTTTACTGTTTATGGACCTGCTGGAAGACCAGATATGGTGATGTTTCGATTTGCAAAATGGATCGCAGAAGGTTTACCTGTTAAAGTTACAGGTGATGGAAATCAGTCACGAGGGTTTACTTACATTGATGACATTGCCCGCGGAACAATTCTTGGGTTAAAAAAGGTAGGTTTTGAGTTAATTAATCTAGGTGGACATGAGGTTATTTCGATTAACAATTTAATCCATATGATGGAAGAGAAAATAGGCAAATTGGCGATTGTTGAATATATTGAACAGCATAAAGCGGATGTATCTCAAAATTGGGCAAATGTAGAAAAAGCTAAAAATTTGTTAAACTGGGAGCCCCAAATTACTCTCGATCAAGGCATATCTAATTTGGTTAAGTGGTATTTTAAAGAAAGGAATTGGGTCAGCCAGGTCGCTACACCATGAAATCTCCGGCTAAGATTTACCAGGAATTGGTTCAAGATAAATCTTTAGGGGATGTATTCAAAAATGTGGGTTATATGGTTACCAGTAATACAGCCAGTACTGGATTAACCTTTATTCAGGGGATGTTGGCTGCCATAATTCTAGGGCCAGTTGAATATGGCTTATTAGGAATGGTTGTTTCATTCGCTTCCAATGTGAATCGCTTATTATCCTTTCGAATGGGCGAATTGGTGGTTAAATTTGCCGGAGAAAGTGTTGAGAAAAATGAAAATGAAAGAGCGGCTGCAATTGTTAAATTTGCTGGCTTGGCTGAAATAACCACATCAGCCACTGCGTATTTATTATTGTGCCTGCTGGCTTCCTGGGCTGCGAGAGTAATTTTAAAAGAACCTTCTATTTCTCCCTGGATTATTATCTACGGCTTGGCATTATTGGCTAATTTTATGACAGAAACTTCCACGGCTATTCTGCAAATTGGCAATCAATTTGGCAGATTGGCATCGCTTAATTTCTTTCAAAGCCTATTAACTGCCATCTGGATCACCATCTTGTTTTTTATTAAGGGCACGCTCGGACAGGTGTTAATTGCTTATCTAGCCGGCAAATTTGTTTTTGGAATTGGAATATTTATCTATGCAATGCATACAATGAAAAAATTAGTTGGAATAAATTGGTGGAAATCAAAAATTTCAGAATTAGAAGGAAAGTCAGAAATAATTAAATTTGCATTCAGCACGAACATTAGCTCCACGCTTAATTTAATTATTCGGGATAGTGAAGTTTTATGGGTGGGATATTTTCTGAGTCCACTCTATGCAGGTTATTACAAGTTTAGTGTGGCAGTTATCAACGCCATAATTTTGCCTGTCTCCCAATTTATTACAGTTACTTATCCACAAATTAACAAGAAAATTGTATCGCGTCAATGGAACGATTTAAAGAAACTCCTCAAAGGAACCAGCGCTATTGCCCTTGCCTGGATTATCCTGTGTGTGATTGGATTACTCGTGTTGGGTGAATGGTTGCTGTCTTTTGTAAAAAATGGCGCCTATATTCCATCTTTACCCTATATTTATGTTTTAATTATTGGATATGGATTTGCCAGCGTATTTTTCTGGAATCGAAATTTGTTACTCTCTTTCAATTTACCAAATGTAGTATTGGTTATTATGACAATCGTTGGGGGGGTGAAAACAGCTTTGATGTTTTTATTGATTCCAAAATTTGGTTATTTAATGCAAGCTAGCTTGTTAAGCGCATACTTTGTGATCTCAATTGGATGGATGGTATACTTGGGGTTGAAAAAATTGTCCTTTGAAGAAAAGGTTCCTACAATTAATGCGGATAGCGATAATTACTACCAGCCGGATCCCCTCTAGTACTGCAAATAGTATTCAAGTTATGAAAGTATGCCAGGCTTATTGTCAACTGGGGCATAATATTACTTTAATTGTTCCTGGAAGGGGTGAGGTAGATTGGGAATCAATTACCAAAATCTATGGGATAAATTGTAAATTTCCAATTAAATACTTGCCTAGCTTTAAGCTTTTCCGTCGTTTTGACTTCTCCCTTTTTTCTGGAATCTCTTTATTGCTAAAGAAATATGATTTGGTGCATACTTGGCTTCCGCATATTGGGATCGTTGCCGGTGTATTAAAAATCCCGTATCTAATGGAGCTACATGAACTCCCTACAGGAAAATTCGGGCCGGGTATTTTTAAGAGGATCTTGTTATCTAAAAGTAAAAAAAGATTTCTATGTATAACAAATGCATTAAAGAAATTTTATGAACAAAAATATAAGTTTAAATTTCGCAAAGAGGAAGTGGTTATTGCTCCAATGGGGGTTGTTCTTGAGCCATATCAGCATTTAGAGAATCTTTCTGAATTAAAACAAAAACTGGGAAAAGTGAATAGGTTTACCGCCGTATATACCGGACATTTATATCCGGGTAGAGGAATGAATTTGTTGGTCAGTTTAGCAAAAGAACTACCTGAGATTTTTTTTCTTTGGGTGGGCGGGCGTCTGGATGATGTGAACTTTTGGAAAAATGAGATTCAATCGCAAAACATTAAAAATATCAAGCTAACAGGTTTTGTTAACAATGAAGAGATTCCGGGCTATCAGACAATTGGTGATGTGTTACTGATGCCATATGAAAATAATATTTCTGGTAGCAGTGGCGGCAATACAGTGGATTATTGCAGCCCGATGAAGATGTTTGAATATATGGCTGCTGGTAGGCCAATAATATCCAGCGATTTGCCAGTAATCCATGAAGTTCTCAATGAAAAGAATGCAATTCTTTGCAAATTCAATGATATTCAATGTTGGACGGATGCGTTAAACATGATTAAAAATAATCCAGAGGTAGGAAAAAACCTGGGATCTCAGGCTCGTAAAGACGTCGAGAAATATACCTGGAATAAACGAACAACACAAGCATTAGAAGGTTTTATTGAATGAATTGGATTAAACGCCTAATTTTTCCTTTGGCTTTAAGTCTTTTATGCACAGTTTTTACGATTTCTTTCTCAAAATTTGATTTTGAATTAGCTTTTTGGGGTACTTTTTTCTTTACAGCGATTTTGTTTTTGACTTTGGTTAATTTATTTTTTTCCCTAGGTCCAAATAAATTTGTTGGTTGGGTAATTATTTCTGCTTTTCTTTTACGTTTTTTATTAGGTTTAGTGACGACTTATCACCTTATTGATTGGGGTTATGATGAAATCCAATACACTTACGGATATTTGTTTCGAGATTCTTATAACCGTGATTTACAAGCATGGGAATTTCTAAAAACTGGAAAACCACTCTGGGCTCTTTTTACGACCAATTTCTTTAGCGATCAATACGGTGGTTTGTTAGCTTTATCTACTGTAATTTATAAAGTGTTTACACCCCTTGCGCATGTAAAGATGAATATTATTACCCTTGTTGTGACCATTAATTTGATAGGGGTAAATTTTCTGGCAAAAGGATTATTGGAAAAAGAAAAATCCACTCATCTTTCAAGTAATTCCAAAGTAATGATTTTGATTTTTGCTTTTTATCCTGATTCGATTGTCTTTGGAGCTTCTCAAATGCGAGAGCCGATCTTGTTAGGGTTGTCAGGATTTTTATTTTGGTTGATTCAGAAGCCCTCTTTGAAGCTAACTACAAAGGTTCTGTTTGCATCTTTATCTGCCATTTTAATTTTGGTGGTTTCTTTGAAGATCGGTCTTTTTATTTTATTTGCGTTTTTATTATGGTTTATTTATCAATCTTCCCATAATAAAAAAACTTTATTTAATTCAAAAATCATCTTTGTATCATTAGCAGTTTTTGTTCTAGTTGTATTGTATTTTTCGTATAGCTGGATTATTGAAGCGGCAAAATGGGATGCTCTTGTTCTTGAACGCAATTCAGGATTTGTTCAGTATATTGTTTCTACAATAGGGAGCAGGTACAGATTAGTTTTTGCCTCATTGTATGGATTATTCCAACCTGTTTTACCGGCTGCTTTAATTGAACCATCGAAACTATTTTGGAAGATACTTAATTCAATGAGGGCATTAGGGTGGTATCTGGTAATGCCATTCTTAAGTTATGGAATCATTTATTTCTTTCGAGAAAAAAATAAAGAAAAGAAATACGAATTTCTACTTGTTTGGGGATTAAGCATATTTTGGATTATTCTATCTTCAATTCGAGCTGGTGGGGATATGTGGGACAATCCCAGGTATCGGTTAAATTTTCTCTTATTCATTGCATTTTCAGTTAGCCAAAGTCTCTCTTATGGATTAAAAAATAAAGATCATTGGTTGACTAAAATATTCATCGCTGAAGGTTTTTTCATTTTATTTTTCTTAATATGGTATATCTCCCGATACACAGGACTTATTAAGAATCTACCGTTTTTTCCAATGGTTATTATTTTAACTATTATATTTCTACTTATTCTCTTAACTGGAATTATTCAGGAAATAAAAAATAAGAAAAACCAGTCAATTTCGAATGGATATTAATTATTAACATTTTTTGGTCCGATAGGGTTTATCGAAACCAACCCCAAAATAACCCAATAATAGGGTAAAGCAAAACTGTCGATACTAAATCCTTCGATCAAGAGGGCAATTAAAGCAAGTTTCCCTATGATCCCTAAATATCTACGTGTGTTATTGGATGCTTTTTGGTTTTGATTCGCTTTAATAAAAATTAACAGGAGCCAGGTAACAAATACTATAAATCCAGCAATACCTGTTTCAGCTAGTAAACGAAACCATAGGTTTTTGATATTACCCTGATAATTGGCTTGATATATTAAATGCCTGGGTTCATCTAATGCCCAGGCAAAAGAAGGAAGATAATCTCTAAAGAAAAATCCTACATTTTCTAACCCGACACCGAATATGGGGAAGTCGTTAAAAATCTTCCAGCCTGTTTGCCAATACAAAACCCTTTCAGCAAAAACAAATTCATTTGCTATTGAATAAATGTTTTTACCTTGATATGTTTCTAGCTTGAACATTGACTCCATTCTGGAATCAAATTTACTAAATAAAAACAATCCTAATACAAGCAGCAATAGATAAACCAAAATAAAAAAAGCTGGCAGGAATTTTACAATTAACCTTTTTTGATTTATTTTTGATTTATTTAATATCTTGTTTATAACAGTTCTGTTTAATAGATAGAAAAGATAAGAAAACATAAATGCGAAAGTAATCCATCCCACCCTTGATTTTGAAAAAATTAAAATAAAAATTGCTGAACCTAAAAATAAATCTTCAACAATAAAGAATTTCCATTTCTTGAAACCACTATTCCTGGTAACTGTAGCACTAATCCACATTGGGATGTAGAACATATTCATCTGATGGGCTAACCAGGATGGTTCAAATGCAAATCCAGTTAATCGGTCTCTATATAGAATTCCGGAGGTTGTTATAATTTTCTGAATTTGGAACATCCACTCTGGATATGTATTCAATATTTGTCCGAAGTAAAATTGAAATAAGCACCAAACCAAGAGTGGCAGATAGCTGTACATGATTATTCTGATAGTATTTTTGTAAATTCCTTCAGATTGAAAAAATTGGATGGAGATCAGGTAAAAAGAAATCCCAATAAGTAAGGTGCCAAGGCCCTCGACAATATTTTTGAAGATTGAAAATTCTTTTTGAATTGGGATGGGTAACCAAAAAGATAACAAGGAAGAAACAAGAGCGAAACACCCAAATAATAGCAATGGGTATGAAATTGGTTGTATCTTCGCTGTTTTGTTTAGGAGTGACCAAAAAAAGAAAACCAGTAGAAGCGCTAAAATAATGATGGATGGGGCAGCCACCATATTCGAGTGTAATAACTGGCTAGCAAGGGGAAGACTGGTAAAAGGCAATAAAAAGATTAACAAATACCAGAGGATCTCACTTGTTTTTTGAAAATATCTACTTTTCATGCTCTTTTTGAAGTAGTAAACCGATTGTTAGAAAGAATCCGAAAAATGCTCCGCTAAGAACAAGTAAATTGGTTTGATTTCGAATTGCTCGTGTTGGAATCCGAGCTGGGATAATTTCTGAAAACTTTATACCAGGATAAATATTTTTTCCAAACTTAAATTCCTGGTCAAGAGTTTGATGCAACTCTTCGAACTGTTTTTGATCGGAGAACAAAGCTGAACAATCCATAAATGTTGGCAATGTGAAAACTGACTTTTCAACACAATTTTCATAAGATTGTTGCTTTCTCATCAGTTCTTCATATTTAATTGCATGAGTGTATGCAACCTCAAGCGACTTCTGGGATACCTGCCCCCAATGATTTGCCCAATTAACCGCAAGATCAGGATTGGTAGATTGACAACGGAAAAAGATGGAATTTACCTGACGTTCCAGAAAACAATTTTTCCGAAATTCAGCGGTAGTTAGAGGTTCATCTTTGATGTTAGCAATAGTCTCATCGATGACTTCAGAAGATGAAAACAAACTCATCACATTTCCGATAACCTGGTCCTGCTCATATTGGGTTAGATGCCCAACTTCTTTAAAATTGATTACGATTGAGATTTCTGATTGTGCCGTATAAATTGGGTGAAAAAAAAGTAAACTGGTAAATAAGGCGATCAGGCTCCCAATCAATCCTCCGATGATGAGCTTTCCCCAGTTTTTGCTGATAATGCTAACCAAAAATTGATTGTTTTTTTTCAATCCCATAGTCTAATTTACAAATGCCTCTAGTTGATTATATGATGAATTAGAATATTGTTCAGTTATAATTCTTAAATAATGACAGAAAATCAGATTTTTCCTCGTAAATTATTTTTCTTTTTTTGCATAATTGAAGTAGTTGTGGCTTTTGTCAGTTTAATTATTATTCCGACAGATCCAAAAAATGTTATCTTTCTAGGCCTTTCTTATCAAAGACTTCTAATGTTATTCTTGGTCGGGGTGGGTTTCTGTTTTTTAGTTTATTCATTGATTAAATCAACCAAGTCTGTTATTTCCGATAGTAATTTCGTTTTAAAAACCAAAAAAATTTTCGAAAAATACGAGTGGCTCTATCTTTTTTTGCTTTTTATTTGTTGGACGGTAATTGTATTTCCAGCCTATCGATTTGGAAAATATCAGATTATTTACCAACGATTACAACCCATCTTGGTTTTATTTTTTTCAATTATTCTGACTTTTTTATTGCTGCTGAGATTACAAAGAACAAAAAATAATTTTTCCTGGGGATCTTTTATTCAATTGAAAACGATATACATTTTTTGGGGGATCGTTTTAATTGTATGGGTATTTATTCAAACCACCGGGATAGGAGTAACGATTGATCATGATTATTGGGGTGGAGGAGCTACTCCTATACTTCCGTTAACTCTTAATTTCTCCTTATTTATTGCACTTTTAATTTATTCAAAATATTCAAAAATCGACGGAAAGAACACAAATTCTCAAAGAATTCAAAAACTATTTCCGATAATCCTCTTTTTTGCAGCCATCACCATATGGAATTTAGAACCGTTTACTCCTAATTTTTTCGCTCCCATGGTTAGACCTCCAAATTACGAATATTATCCCTATTCTGATGCTCAAATCTACGATATGACCGCTCAATCTCTGCTAAATGGGGAGGGATACTTTAATAGGGGGTACGTACAGAGACCATTGTATGGTTTTATGCTATTCATTTTTCATAACCTGGTTGGTCAAAAATATTTGAATGTAATTTTCGTTCAAACAATTCTTTATGCTTTTTTCCCAGTGATGATGTATTTTTTGGGAAAAAATTTATTCTCCCCGTTTTTTGGGGTTGGGCTTGGTTTTTTGTCTTTATTGAGAGAATTGACCGCTTTTCAAGCATCCCCATTTATGGAGATTGTGCACTCAAAATTATATATGACTGACAATTGGGCAGGTTTTTTTGCTTTACTGCTCACGCTACTCTTTGTGATCTGGTATTTGAATAAGCGGGAAAATAACTATCTTCTGATTCTAATCGGATCTATCGGGGGATTAAGTTTGTTAATGAGAATTAACCTTTTATTTATTTTTATCCCATTAGTTGTCTATACTTTTTTTACAAGGCAAACTAGTAATAAAACCAGATTTATGAGGGTAGGCATTCTGATTGCTTCAACCGTACTCATCTTACTTCCCTGGATGTTTAGAAACTATTTCCAGATAGGAGAATTTGGTATTGAACCTCAAAAATTCCGCATGGTGATTGATTCCCGTTTTGAAATTGATAAAGAACAGGAATTGCCTTCTGGCCAAATTAAACAAAATCCTATGCTTATGCCAGAAAATTTGAAAAAGAATACAAGCAGTGAAGGAAGCAACTTTTCTGTAATTCTCAATATTTCTCGGTTTACAACTGCAAATTTCTTACATAACGAAATTCACTCAGTGTTAATCTTCCCGAATTCGCTATTTGCCGATTCAATAAAGTCAGTTGTTGCCAATAATTTGTACATACAGGAAAACTGGACTGGACAATTGAATTATCGGCAAATTACGGCCTTGATTATTAATTTATTTGTTATAAGTTTAGGAATCTCGGTTAGTTTTAAAAAATATAAGTTCTTTGGATTATTCCCATTATCTATTCATCTTTTTTACAATTTGTCGAACGGTTTCGCCAGAGTATCGGGTTGGAGATATGTACTGGTAACAGATTGGGCAATCATTCTTTACTATCTTGTTGGTTTTGTTTTTCTTCTTAGTATGTTATTTTCGCGTATTAATCTAATGATAATTGACCCCAATTCAATCCTTTTTGATGCGATTGAAGGCGAAGGAAACAAATTTATCCAAAAGAAATCTACCTTGATGATTAGTATTGTTTTTATAGCAATTATTTCAATCGGGATGGTTTTGCCAGAAATATTTATTCAAAAAAAATACCCTGGAGAAATAACAAAAACCGAATTCATTCAGCAATTAAAAATGAATAATATGGATAATGCAGTAGAATTAACTCTGGAATTACCTGACGACCCAAATTTGGTTTATTTACACACGAAAGCGTTTTATCCAAGATACTATGACCCTGGTGAAGGAGAGCCTGCAACAGATATTGAGTGGCTGCGTGCTAGAGATACCGGTAATTTGGGATTTATGATTGTAAATCCGATTATAACGGGAGCGTCTTTAATGACGGATGAGTCCCCTCAGTTCTTCCCTCATAATTCAGATGTATATATAATTGGCATTTGGAATAACTCCAAATTTGCTGGAAAATATCTGGCTGTAAAAACCTTATTTTTAACAAAAAGTAGAATTCCAATATTTTCTGATGGGCTTCTAACCAAATAAAAGGTGATAATTGTTAAATAATAATAAATATTACGTTTATGACTCCAAAAATAAAACAGCGAAACCTTTGGAAGAACTCAAACAGGCTTATCATTATCGCTATTTAATTTCTCAATTATTGCGAAGGGATATTGTTACTCGTTATAAACGTTCTTTTCTGGGTATTGGGTGGACTATGTTAAACCCTTTGGGTACAATGATTGTCTTGTCAATCGCCTTCTCTCAATTATTCAAAATGACTGAAGGGTATCCAGCTTATGTTTTATCAGGTTTAATTGCCTGGAATTTTTTCTCTCAAACAACCAATGCCAGCATGGTTAACTTGGTATGGGGTGGGGGATTATTACAAAGGATTTACTTACCGCGAACATCCTTTGCTCTGGCTGCTATTGGTACCGGAATAGTAAACACTGTTCTAACCATTATCCCGCTGATTATCGTTATGCTTATCTTAGGTGTGCCAATACGAGTAACATTTTTATTTTTCCCTATACCGCTATTTTTATTAGCATTATTTTCACTTGGGTTTGGATTAATTCTATCAACATTGGCAGTCTATTTTCCTGATGTTGCTGAAATGTACCAAATTATATTAACCGCCTGGATGTACCTTACACCTATTATCTATCCTGAAGAAATTCTCCCTGAAAATATCCATTTTATAATTTCTACGTTTAACCCAATGTATAGCCTGGTGAAGCTTTTTCGAATTCCAATCTATTATGGTAGAATGCCAACAGCTAATGAGTTTGTTCTTCCATTGATTCTGGCAATTGTTGTATTTATTGTTGGCTGGTTGTTTTTTACAAATCGTTCAGATGAATTTGCTTACCGAATTTGAGGTATACGAAGATGGGCACAGTTATATGGCTTAATGATGTCTCCGTCGAATATCGAATTCCATCTGAAAGAATTGGAACATTGAAGGAATACGTTATTCGTGCGATCCAAAGAAAAATACAACAAAAGCGGTTTTTTGCTCTGAAAAATATTAATATAAAGATTAATAATGGTGAAGTATTTGGAGTTATTGGACATAATGGAGCTGGAAAAAGCACATTATTGAGACTCTTTGCTCGTGTCTTACCTCCTACGTATGGAAGGATAGAAATTGTTGGTAGCATTTCCCCATTATTGGAATTAGGTGCCGGATTTCATCAGGAATTATCAGGGCGTGAGAATGTATTCTTAAATGGGGCAATTTTAGGTTATTCTCGTGAAGAAATAAACAATAAATTTGATAGTATTGTTGAGTTTTCTGGTCTGAACAATTTTATCGATGCTCCTATTCGGACTTATTCTTCCGGAATGTGGGCTCGTTTAGGTTTTGCTGTGGCAACTGCTACAAGACCTGATATTTTATTAGTAGATGAGGTTCTGGCTGTAGGTGATGAAGGGTTTCAAAAGAAGTGCTTTGATCGAATTGAAGATTTTCGCAATCATGGAACAACAATTGTGATTGTTGCCCACAATATGCAAACTATTAGAGATCGATGTTCACGGGTTAGCTGGTTAGATCATGGCAATTTGAAATTCACCGGAAATCCAGAGGAGGCAATTGATATGTATCGAGAAAGTCAGAAAAATTAGAGGTGTAATGCAATTTGACAGATTTTCAATCAATGATTTGGTTCTGATTACCCCCAAGATATTTCAAGATGAAAGAGGAATATTTTTTGAAAGTTTTAATTATAGAGAATTCATAGTTAATGGAATTGAGGTAAATATTGCTCAGCAAAATCAATCCGGATCAAAAAAAAATTCCCTCAGGGGCTTGCATTATCAATTATTAAATAGCCAGGGAAAATTAGTCAGAGCTATTAAGGGAGAGATCTTTGATGTAGCTGTTGATATTCGAAAATCATCGCCAACGTTTGGAAAATGGCAATCTGTTCTACTCAATGAAGAAAATAGACAGGCATTTTGGGTTCCTGCTGGATTTGCCCATGGATTTTATGTTATGAGTGACTGGGCTGAGGTGGAATATTTTACAACTGATTTTTACAATGCAGTTAGTGAAAGGACAATTATTTGGAATGATCCAACGATTGGAATTCTTTGGCCTATTGAAGCCGGGCAACAACCGATCCTTTCAGAAAAAGATAATGCTGGGTTTAACTTAATGGATACTGAATTATATGAATGAGTTACGAAAAGTTTTAATCACAGGTGGAGCCGGTTTTATAGGTTCAAATTTTATTCATTTTATTCTAAGAAAAGAACCAACCTGGTTGGTCGTGAATTTGGATGCCTTGACCTATGCAGGCCATTTAGAAAATTTGGAAAATATAAGCTCAAAAAATTATACATTTATCCATGGTGATATCTGTGACCGTGAGCTCATTGAGAAGATTTTCGAAGAATATAAATTTGATACGGTGGTTCATTTTGCCGCAGAATCTCATGTCGATCGGTCAATTGAAAAGCCGGATGCTTTTATTCAAACAAATATTAATGGAACTTTCAATTTACTAGAAGCTGTAAAAAAAATATGGAAAAATGATGCCTCGAATGAATTTCAGAGATTTCATCATATTTCTACAGACGAGGTATTTGGAATGTTAAAAAAAGGAGACCTTGCCTTTACAGAAAATAATCCTTATTTACCTAACTCTCCATATGCTGCATCCAAAGCTTCCAGTGATCATTTAGTGCGGGCTTACCATCATACTTTTGGAATCCCTATCACAATAACCAATTGTTCGAATAATTATGGTCCGTTTCAGTTTCCGGAAAAACTAATACCTCTCACAATTTTGAATGCAATAAAGGGAAAGCCCTTACCTGTTTATGGAGACGGTCAACAGATACGCGATTGGTTGTATGTGGAAGACCATTGTGAGGCAATTTTGGAAGTATTAACAAAAGGTGTTATTGGTCAAACTTATAATATTGGGGGAGAAAACCAATATCCAAATATCGAGATTGTTAAAATGATATGTAAATTATTGGATAAATATCTGCTGAATTCTCCTTTTTCTACTCATGAACAATTAATTACTTTTGTTAAAGATCGACCTGGGCATGATTTTCGATATGATATGGATATTTCGAAAATTAAAAATGAATTAGGTTGGAGACCCAAAGTTTCTTTACAGGATGGGTTAAATCTTACTGTTCAATGGTATCTCAATCATGGTAAATGGATCGAGAAGGTAACTGGAAATTCCGAATTTGAAAGTTGGATTGAAACAAATTATCAAAATAAAGGAAGGTAAATCGTGAAAGGTATTATTCTTGCCGGCGGTAAAGGAACCCGATTGTTCCCGCTGACACTTGCAATCAGTAAACAAATATTACCAGTATATGACAAGCCGATGATATATTATCCTTTATCGATGTTAATGTTGGCAGGTATTCGAGATATCTTGATTATTAGCACACCAGATGATTTACCTCTATTCCAACGCTTGTTAGGGACGGGGAAACAATGGGGCTTGAATTTGTCGTATGCTCAACAGTCTTCTCCAAAGGGACTGGCTGATGCTTTTATCGTAGGTAAAGATTTTATCCAATCTGAATCAGTTTCATTGATCTTAGGAGATAACATTTTTTATGGGCGGGGATTGGGTAAAATACTTCAAAATGCTTCTTCCCGTAAAAATGGAGCAACTATTTTTGCATATCCAGTTCGCGACCCTGAAAGGTATGGAGTAGTAGCTTTTGATGAAACCGGAAGAGCAAATAGTATTGAAGAAAAACCTGTTAAACCACGATCTCATTTTGCTGTACCAGGGATTTATTTTTATGATTCAAAGGTTACAGATTATGCGACAAATTTGAAACCATCGCCAAGAGGAGAACTGGAAATCACAGATATAAACCGGATTTACCTCGAAAATCAAGAACTTTATGTGGAAGTTCTAGGAAGAGGTGTTGCCTGGCTGGATGCAGGTAAACATGAGTCATTGTTGCAAGCTTCAACGTTTGTGCAAACAGTTCAGGAGAGACAGGGATTAATGATCTCTTGCCCAGAAGAAATTGCTTATCGGATGGGCTACATTTCACTTGACGAGTTGAATATGCTGGCTACTCAATATGAAGGCAATAGTTATGGCAATTATTTGATTTCTCTGATCAATGAGATAAACAAATGAATAATATCCTTCTATTAGGTAAAAATGGTCAATTAGGATATGAAGCTTATCGCGTGTTAATGTGTTTAGGTAAAGTCGTTGCGGTTGATTATCCTGAGATTGACTTCACCAAACCAAAGGATGTTATTAAATTTGTTGATGACCAAAAACCAGATTTGATTTTTAATGCAGCCGCTTACACGGATGTTGATCGTGCGGAAAAAGAAATTGGAAAAGCAAAATTAATAAATACCGATACCCCAGGTGAGCTTGGTCGTTATTGCCGTCGTTTTTCGATCCCTTTAATTCATTTTTCCACCGATTATGTGTTTGACGGCAATAAAAATGCCTTATATTCAGAGAATGATAGGCCAAATCCTCAAAATATTTATGGAAAAACAAAACTCGATGGGGAATTGGAGATCATTGACAGTGATTGTAATTATTTTATTTTTCGAACCAGTTGGGTTTATAGTATGGGAGAAGGGGGATTTGTTAAAAAAGTTATTGATTGGGCACAGAAAAATGAAGAGTTAAGAATTGTTGATGATCAAATTGGAAATCCTACCTGGTCCAGAAATTTGGCGATACTATCTATTGTTCCAATAATTAGAAATTTGGAAAGATTATTAACAATATTTGAACAAAAAAAGGGTATTTTCCATCTTGCAGGTGGCGGTTATACGTCCAGGTTTGAGTGGGCTAAAATCATCATTAATAATATTAAGAATGAAATACCATTAAAAGTTCAAAATATTCTGCCTGCTAAGACAAAAGATTTTCCTACCCCAGCTACACGACCTCTTTTTTCTGCCTTAGACTGCTCAAAATTTGTAAACGAATTTAATTTACAAATTCCTACCTGGGAAATAGCAATGAAGCTAATGTTGGAAAAACCGAATAAATAACAATAAAAGATTTGTTATAGATCGACTTTATAGCATACAATTATCTTAAATTGCAATGCTGACGACAACTATTATGATTATTTAGAGATTATATGGATCTGTCTATAAATATTGTAACTTTTAATTCTTTAGAACCATTAAAATCCTGTATTGAATCTTTAATTTTTTCGATTAACACTGAATTGGATTATGAAATTATTATTATTGATAATGCTTCCGCAGATGGAACATTACAATACATAGAATTAAATTACCCTCAAGTCTTTCTGATTAAAAACAAAACCAACCTTGGATATACAAAAGCTATGAATCAGGGCCTTCACGCTTCTAAAGGGAATTACCTGGTTCAGCTAAATCCGGATGTTTTTGTTAATCCAAAAACTTTTCAAATGTTATTAAAATGGATGAATGAAAATCGAGATGTTGGAATTTCTATTCCAAAAGTATTGAATCGAGATGGTAGTTTACAAAAGCAATGTCGCCGCAGTTTTGCCCGTCCGCTTGAAGTGATTTCTTATTTTCTTAAATTAGATCATTTATTTCCAAGTCACAGAGTAATAGGAAATTATGTAAAATCATATTTGCCTGAGGATGAAATTTCTGAAGTTGATGCAGTATCTGGATCTTGTATGATAATCAGAAGAGAAGTTATAGATGAAATTGGATTTTTAGACGAACGTTTTTTTGCTTATCAGGAAGATACTGACTTTTGTTTTAGAGCCAAGAAAACCGGTTGGAAAGTTTTTTATTTGCCTTTTGCTCAAGTTGTTCATTTGGGTGGAAGAGGGGGTTCTGGTTCCAATCTTTTTAAAGGAATTTATGAATGGCATCGATCATATTTTTTATATTATCGAAAAAATTTAGCCCAGGATTATTTTATTCTAGTTAATTGGTTCATGTACCTGATGGTTGGTGTAAAATTATTTTTTGCGCTGATAGTTGCACTATTTGCTAAAGAAAAAATAGTAGGAACGAAAAAACCTTAAAAAGAACTTATTTGAAATAAGGTTGATTTTCTATTCGATTATCTACTTTCCCAATCTGCCTCGCTCTTCCTCAACGATAGAGGGATCCAACTTCTTGAATAATGGCTCTGGCTTATTAAACCTCCAGCCAGGTTGAAGTTGGCTGGGTTTCCATTCACCTTTGCCGGTCTCAGGGTGGTAGCGGAGGACGACGTGCACGTCTAATGAGTCTTTTGCAGACACTGTGGATTGGGTTCCGAACAAGGGGGCGGAATAACCCAGGAATTGATTTAATTTTTCGCTTGTAAAGGGTAAAAATGGAGCGAAAAGAATTTTTAATGAGTCAATTGCCTTCATGGCTGTATAAATTGCTCTGGCTGCTGCTAATCGATCTGTTTTGATGGCTGTCCAGGGTGCGGTTTGGTCTAGATATTTATTGACTTCTGAAGCAAGGCGGACGACTTCCTGTAAGGCTGCGCGAAGGTGAACAGCGTCCATCTCTTTTCCAACAGAGTAAAAACCATTATCGATGGTTTGAAGAAGAGATTGATCAAGTTCGGTCAGTTCTCCAGGGTCAGGGACAATTCCTTCCCAATGTTTATATGCAAAGGATAACACCCGATTTGCCAAATTTCCCCAGGTTGCTACCAGTTCGTCGTTGTTGCGATGGTAAAAATCATCCCAATCCCAATCTGAATCACGTGTTTCAGGCATTGCTATCGTTAAGTAATAACGTAATGGGTCGGGATCATAGCGCGTCAAGAAATCTCTTCCATAAACAGCCCAATTCCGACTGCCAGAAATTTTTTGTCCTTCCAGGTTCATAAATTCGTTTGCCGGAACATCATAGGGGAGTACCAATGTAGATGGATTTTCAGCCCCCATCATCTCATCGAAATTAGTTGAGAGTCCCAATAGCTCAGCAGGCCAAATGATGGCATGGAATGGGATATTGTCTTTGCCAATGAAATAGTACGCTTTTGAATTTTTATTAGTCCACCATTCTCTCCAGGCGTCTTTATCGTCTGTTAGTAAACCATATTCTATGGCAGCAGATAAATACCCAATGACTGCTTCAAACCAAACATAGAGACATTTACCTTTCTGTCCCTCAAGGGGTACCGGGATACCCCAATCCAGGTCTCTTGTGATTGGCCGGCCCCGCAGGCCATCTGATTGAATTTGTCCCAATGATTGGCGTAAAACGTTTTGTCGCCAGTAACTTTCACGCTCTTTTAAAAATGATGCAATTTGAGGTTCTAATTTACTCAAATCTAAAAAAAAGTGGGTTGTTTCACGTAATTCGGGAGTTGAGCCATCTATTTTTGATTTTGGATTGATTAACTTTCCAGCTTCTAGTAGATTTCCGCATTTGTCACATTGATCACTTCTAGCATTTTCATATCCACAAATATAACAGGTGCCTTCAACATAACGATCCGGAAGAAATTTGTTTTGCGTGACAGAATACCATTGCTCCTGACTTTCCTGATAAAGAAAGCCATTTTGATTAAGAGCTAGAAAAATTTTCTGAGAAACATCGAAGTGGTTTTCTGTATGAGTGCTCGTAAATACATCGTAAGTGATCCCAATAGCCTGGAAAAGTTCCAAAAAGCCTTTATGGTAGCGATGGTAAACTTCAAGTGGAGAAGTTTTTTCGGCATCAGCCCGAATTGTGATGGGTGTGCCATGGGAATCTGAACCAGAAACCATAAGTACTTTTCTTCCCATTAACCGCTGATAGCGGGCAAAAATATCTGCTGGTAGATAAGAACCAGTAAGATTCCCTACATGAATTTCGGCATTCGCATACGGCCAGGCAACAGCAACAAGGATTGGTTCAGACATAAGGACCTCAGACTTAAATAATCCGAATTTTATCATGTTTCAAAGCGAAAATACGCTATCATTTTTGAGAACCCGACAAGACATATTGTTACAAAAAATGAAGAAATTGCCTGAATTCATGTATAATCGTTTAAAGAAAGGTGACTTTCCGTGAATCCAATCATTAATCCAAATATCGCTTATGTTCTGTTAATTGTTGGCTTTGTTTTATCTATATTGGCGTTATTAACCCCTGGGACAGGAGTTGTTGAGATAATCGGGCTTTTTTCAATGATTTTGGCTGGTTATGGGATTATTTCGAATCCAGTTCATTTATGGTCATTAATCATTTTGGTGCCTTTTATACCTTTATTAGTTATTTATCGAAAAACAAAAAAGAAATATTTACTGGGTGCTTCGATTGGCTTATTAAATATTGGCTCTTATATGCTTTTTAAATCTCCGGATGGTGGGTTTGCTGTTTCCCCTGTCATTGCTCTTGTTATTGTTTTGGTTAATGCGCCTTTGTTATGGATTGTTGTAGTCAAAATTATTGAAGCGGTTGATAGAAAACCTGACTTTAATCCAGCCAATATTATTGGAAAAGTTGGAGAAGCCCGAACAAATATTATTAAAGAGGGTACAGTTTACGTTGACGGAGAGGAATGGAGTGCTAAAAGTTCAGAAAAAATTTTGAAAGGAGAACTTGTTAAAGTAACAGAGAAAGAAGGTTTGATCCTTATTGTTGAAAAAACAAATTAATTTATTAAGGAGAAAAGTATGGATAATCTTCCAGTATTTATCTGTCTAATTGGAGCCATTGTTGTTATAGGATTGATGTTCCTTTGGTCGGCTATAAAAATTGTTCCCGAATATCAGCGCCTGGTTGTGTTTCGATTGGGAAGGTGTATTGGGGCAAAAGGTCCTGGATTGATCTTGTTGATCCCATTTGTGGATCGAGCAGTGCGCGTTGATTTGCGAGAGCAGGTAAGAGAAATCCCGGCGCAAACCTCGATTACAAATGATAACGCTCCCATTAACATCGATTTCCTTTGGTATTACAAAATTATCGACCCAATCCAATCAGTCCTTCAGGTAGGCAATTTTGAATTGGCTGCGCAGGGTATTGCTACGACAACCTTGCGATCGGTTATCGGAGGTATTATGTTGGACGGTGTTCTATCTGAACGAGAGACGATTAATACTTCTTTGCGTGTCAGATTAGATGAAGTTACCGAAAGATGGGGTGTAAAGGTTACCAACGTAGAAATTCGGGAGATCAGCCCGCCCCGAGATGTGCAGGAATCGATGAACCGGCAATTAACTGCAGAAAGAACGCGACGTGCAGTGGTTACGGAATCTGCGGGTAAACGAGAATCAGCCATTAATATTGCCGAAGGTGAAAAGCAGGCGGCTATCCTAAAAGCCCAGGGTCAAAGAGAATCTTCAATTTTAATTGCTGAAGGTGAAAAAGAGGCGCAGTTATTAAGGGCAGAAGGTTATGCAAACGCCCTTGAAAAGATATTCGAGGTTGCAAATACCGTTGACTCTCAAACAATGACTTTACAATATTTTGAGACTTTGAAAACAATGTCTGCGAATCCAGCCACCAAATATATTTTCCCAATGGAGTTCACCAGCCTTTTGTCGGATTTCATCTCAAAGAATAAGAAAACTGATTAATAGAAATCGACCTCCTGAAGTTCAGGGGGTCGATTTATCTTTTTTTGATGTTTATTATCTTACCTGCCACTATAAAAGATCTAAACGAATTACGAAATTTAGAAAAAATATGTTTTCCGGTGGACCAATGGCCTCTGCTGGATTTGATAGCTGTTCTGACGCTTCCTGGAATTATCAAATTGAAGGCAGATTATCAGGGTGAATTTGTGGGATTTATTGCCGGAAGTTATAAAAGAAGGCAATCGACTGGTTGGATTACTACCCTGGCTGTTTTCCCTGAGTATCAAAATAAAGGTATTGCTCAAGATTTATTACGGGAATGTGAAAGATTAATGCAAGTAAAAAAAATTCATTTAACAGTTCGGGTAGGAAATATCAAAGCAATACATTTGTATGAAAAAAATGGCTATTTTAGAAAAGATGTTTGGGAATCCTATTATGTAGATGGAGAAGACGCTATATTGTTACAAAAATTGAGTTGACTTTTTCTTTGAACAACCGTATTATAGAGTTGATCAGGAGAATTCATGGAAACAACTGTTTTAAAGACATATGAACATTAAAGGCACGCTTATTTGCGTGCTTTTTTATACCTTTTAAAAAACCTTGAAAGGAGATTAATTAAAAATGGATTATGGGATGATCGGAAAAATTGAAAAAGCAAAAAGATATGCACAACAAAAAGATCGATTCTTGGTGAAAAAATTAGAAGTTGTAGTAGGTGGTGAAAATAACCCCCATATTGTTACCTATGACGAAGGTCAATGGAATTGCGATTGTGAATTTTTTCAAAGCCGAGGTCGTTGCAGCCATACAATGGCTTTAGAAATCATTCTTGAAGGAATGGTAGTATCCGAAAAGTTTGATGTATAAATTTCTAAATTAATAAAGAAACAGTTTGGGTTTTAACATAACCACAAACTGTTTTTATTTAAGGCGGAGAGAGAGGGATTCGAACCCTCGGTGGCCATGAAGACCACAACGGTTTTCGAGACCGCCCCGTTCAACCGCTCCGGCATCTCTCCAGGAATTCCCCACAATTATAGCAGACGATAGCTAAATCTCCACAAAATCATAACGATTTGGAAAATATACCGGCGCAATATGATTTTCCTCAAGTTTCTCCATCAATACATTCGCCGATTTTTCCTCACCGTGAATTAAATATAACCCTCTTAGTGTTTTTTGGGAGCTTTTTGCATACTCTAATAATTTGTTCTGGTCCGCATGTGCTGATAATCCCCCTATTGTTGAAATTTCAGCCCGGCGATTAAATAATTGCCCGAATATTCTGACTGTTTTTTGACGTTCAGCCAGACGTCTTCCCAATGTATAGGGTGCCTGCCAGGAAACAATTAAGATAGTGTTTAAAGGATTCTCAATATTATTTCTTAAGTGGTGAAGAATTCTCCCGGTTTCTGCCATTCCTGAAGCAGAAATGATGACGGCAGATCCTTTGATATCATTGATCTTCTTTGATTCTTCCACTGAATGAGTATAGGTTAAATAAGGGTTTGATAATGCCTGATGATTACCTTCTTGAATAAATTTCTGAGTTTCCTCATCAAATAAATAGCTATATTTTTTAAAAATATCTGTTGCATTGACAGCTAAAGGGCTATCCACAAAAATGGGAACCGGGGGAATATCTTTGTTGGCTAACATACGGTTTAAGAAATAAACCAATTCCTGGGTCCTGCCTACTGCAAAAGCGGGAATAATGATTTTTCCACCGCGCCGAATTGTTTTACTTGTTACTTCTTTAAATTCTTCGTAAGCAATTTCAGGATCATGATGATTTTTATCCCCATATGTGCATTCCATAATGAGATAATCTGTTTGGTCTGGCATAATTGGATCATGTAAAAGAGGGAGATTATCCCGGCCGACATCTCCTGAAAACCATAGACGTTTTTGCTCATTCTGCTCTTTGATGTCCAGAATAACGGATGCAGAGCCTAAGATATGACCTGAATCGACAAAGGTTACTTTTACGCCATCTGCAACCTCAAAGGATTGATTATATTCAACCGGTGAAAATAAATCACATGCGATTTCTGCATCTTTGATTGTGAACAAAGGTTCAACCGATGGTTCCCCTCTCCGGGCTCTTTTTTTATTGACGTATTGGACATCTGCTTCTTGAATATGGGCTGAATCTCTCAACATGACCTGTGCCAAACTGGCAGTTGCGTTGGTAGCAATTATCGAATTGCTAAACCCTTGTTTTACAAGGTTGGGGATATTGCCACTATGGTCGATGTGGGCATGCGAGAGCAGCAATACATCGATATCCTTGGGAAGAAATTTAAATTGTTGATTATATTGGTAAGATTCTGCTCTTTTTCCCTGGAACAAACCACAATCGAGGAGAATTTTCGAGTTATTAACTTCAACAAGAACTTGCGTACCGGTTACGGTTCTGGCCGCGCCTAGAAAATTAACTTTCATAATTGTTACGACCTTTCCAGAACTAAATAAATTTCATTTCCAAATTTTGTGAATCGATAGGGGATATCATTCATAATTTCTTGAATATCGGACAACTCACATTTTTTCTGATGAGCAATCAATTCAAGATGTTCTTTCGGTAATACGATATCTGATTCAACGCACAATTCTTTGGCTTTGTTTTTTCTCCATTCTTTTAAAGCTTCGTATCTTGAAAGATATTGCGCACTTGGTTTTGCTTTTTCTTTCCGTAACGTAGAAGTTTTTTTTGTTACTGATGAAATGGCGTTTAATATTTCATGACCATAATTTTGAATAATTTTTTCTGATAAACCCCTGATTTCTTTTAATTGTGTTTCATTTTTTGGGGCCGTCTTTACCAGGTCAAGAATTACCTGGTTTCCAAATACTTTAAAGGGTGGACGGTTCAGTTGTTTTGCTAAAGTTTCTCGAAAAAAATATAGATTTTTCAAAACCGCTTCATCATGAGTTGTTAAAGAACGCCCCTTTAAAATTTTCCAATAGTGGTCATTATTTTTATTATTCACAAAAGGATTCACTTGAGTTAGTCGGTTGAAATCTTCCATAGCTAAATCCAATTTGTGAGCATCAACCAATTTTTTATAAAGAATTTTACGGATATCGAGCAGATAATGCGTGTCATGTTGTGCATACAAAATCATTTCTTTGGGCAATGGTCTTATTCCCCAATTTGCTCTTTGAAATTTTTTTTCAATTTTTATATTAAAATATTCAAAAATTAAAGATTGCAGGCTACAAGATTTAAAACCCAAAACTCTTGAAGAAATCATTGTGTCAAAAATGTTGTTAAATTCAAATTGAAAATCTCTCTTCAGGCACATTAAATCATATTCGGCAGCATGAAAAATCTTTTCAATTTTTTTTGATGCGAATATTTCGTATAGCGAAGAAACATCTTTTAATTTTATAGTATCAACAAGATAATCTTTGTCGGGAGTTGAAAACTGAATGAGGCAAATTCTTTCTTCATATTCGAATAAGCTGTTAGATTCTGTATCCACACCAATCATTGCCTGATTTTGTAATTGTGGGATTATCTCTTCTAATTGTTTTTTGGTTTCAATTAGTATGCCTGGTTTTTCTGTTCCTAATGTCATGAATGTGATTATAATCCAATCATGATTTAGAATTTCTAGTAAAAAAAGGTTAAGGAAGATATTAATAACTCTTTTTTACTTGTTAAAGATAATCTATAATAAAGTTGCGTATATTGAAATCATAATAATCATATGTCACTGGAGGTAGGATCATGAACGAAAGGATCTTAATAGTTGAAGACGATCATGCCATCGTGAGGGTTCTAAAACGTACTTTGACTTACGAGGGATATAATGTTGAGAGTTCTCATGATGGCGTTTCGGGTTATGATACATATAAAAAATTTCATCCGGATTTAATCATCCTGGATTGGATGCTTCCCGGAATGGATGGCATTGAGTTTTGTGATCGTATTCGCTCATCAGAAGACAATGTACCAATTATCATGTTAACTGCAAAAGATACAACCAGCGATCGTGTTATGGGGTTAGATGCAGGCGTTGATGATTATTTAGTAAAACCTTTTGAGATAGAAGAATTAACCGCAAGAATTCGAGCACTATTACGAAGGACGAAATCTGAAAGAACTTCGACATTGAATATGGCTGATCTGGTTTTAGACACATCCACACGTCAGGCACATAGAGGGGGAAGGGTAATCAATTTGACTGCTAAAGAATATGATTTGCTTGAATTATTTCTTCGCCATCCACGACAGGTTTTAACTCGGGAGGTCATTTTTGATCGAGTTTGGGGCTATGACTTTGGCGGTGAAAGTAATGTTTTAGATGTGTATATTCGATATTTACGACAAAAAATCGAAGAAAAAGGAGAGATCCGCTTAATCCATACCGCTCGTGGGGTTGGGTATGTAATGCGTGAAACACCTTAATGTCATTGCAATCCAAATTGACATTATTATTTACAGGATTAATTGGGGGAGTATTGGCTATCCTGGGATTAATGGTTTATGGGCTGGTTAATACAATTTTATTGGATCAAATTGACCAGCGCCTATCGCTTTCAGCGCAGGAAATCATTAATGATTTGCGTGTTTCTTCTGATAACCAGGTAATTCCGGAATTTTTATTAAATGAATTACCTACAGAAAACCAATACATCCAACTTTGGAAGAATTCTGCCCAATTACTTATATCAAAACCTGCTTTTATCAAATCATCTTTAGATGAAAACGGGTTACATCAAGGAAAAATCTTTTACCGAAATAATTGGCTGGATAATGTTCGCCTGCGGGTGTTAACTGTCCCCTTAGAAACATCCAGAGGCCCGGTAGGAATACTGCAGGTGGGAATCGACCTCACACTTGTTGATATTACGCTTAGTACATTGGCGATTGTTCTGGTAATTTTGTTAATTGTTGCCTTAATTGTTGCTGCGATTATTAGTTTTATTATGACTAAAAATACTTTAAACCCGCTCATGCGGGTAACAGAGTTTGCAAAAGAAATTACCGAAACGAATGATTTGTCAAGGCGAATCCCAATCAGTGAGCAACAAAAAGATGATGAAGTTGGCCAATTGATTTTTTCTTTCAATGAGACTCTGGGAAGGTTAGATCAGATTCTGAAATCTCAAAAACAGCTTGTTACTGATATCAGCCATGAATTACGGACCCCGCTTACTGTTATAAAAGGCGAAGTAGGCATAATGAAGAAATACAACCATTATGATATCGATTCATTAATTAGTATTGAAAATGAAGTGGATCGATTGACCAGGTTGGTTGGTAACTTATTATTCCTTTCCCAAGCAGAAACAGGAGAAATACCATTAGACAAAAAGCGTTTTTCAGTAGATGACCTGATGTGTGAAGTGTTTCATCACATCCAAACTCTGGCGGCCGACAGATTAGATCTCAACATTGCTCATATGGATCAAGTTGAAATAATTGGAGATAGAGACCGAATTAAGCAAGTTTTGTTAAACCTAATGGGAAACGCTATTCAATACACACCAGATGGTGGCAAAATTATCATCCAGTTGGATAAAGATAACAATCAGGCAATTATCAAGATTAAGGATAGTGGCCCAGGGATTCCCAAAAAAGATCTTCAAAAAATCTTTGATCGTTTTTACCGGGGTGAAAAATCTAGAACTCGAAACCAAACTTCCGGCTTTGGGTTGGGATTGTCCATTTCAATGTATATTGTAAATTTACATCACGGGGATTTAAATGTTGAATCTGAAATTGGAGAAGGAACGACATTCACAGTAACTTTACCAGAAAGTTGATCATTTAATTTAAAAACTTATTATTCTGGAAAAATTCTTGAATAGATCTCAGGCGCAAATTGCATGATCATTTCGCTGCTCAAGGAATTTGATTTACATATTTGGGAATAAAGTTCCACGCTTTTTGTTTTAATACGAGTCTGATCCTGATTGTTTAACCGCCAAAGACCAAACCTCTGTGACCAACCTCTTTCCCATTCAAAGTTATCTACCAGTGTCCAATGAAAATATCCTTTAATTTGATAATTCAAATTAGCTGCGCGCCACAACCGATGAATATGCTCAATGATATATTGCGGCCTTAATTGATCTTTTGAGTCTTCAATTCCATTTTCAGTAACAATAACTGGCCGATTGAAATGTAATGCCCAATGAATGGCTTGATCGAAACCGTCTGGTACATTTGCAATAAACCCGTTCTCACTAATTTCTGCCGTTTTTGGATAATTGGTTTCATGAAATAATTCTTTTATCTTGAATGGTTTAAAAGTAACCTCATCACCAGAATAATAATTTAAGCCAACAAAATCAAAACAATTGCCTTTGGTGCTTATTTTCTCTTTTTTGAAAGCATAACTTAACTTCCCATTTTGTAATGCATTTATAAAAGAATTGTTGTATTGGTTGCTTAGAAAATTTGTCATCCATAGGTTAAATGGATTCCACTGAGATGCAGGCCAAAAAGCACGATAACTAATCGCAGTGCCAATCCGGCTGGTTGGGGAGATCTTCTTGATCGTTAGATAGGCAGCGATGTGCGCCTTTACCATATTAGCTAAAGCCAAATAACTTGCACCCAAATCATTTTTACCTGGAGGAAAGCTGCCTTCGATAAACCCTTGATGAGCGAGAACATTGGGTTCATTGATTGGAATCCACATGGTGCAATATTCTTTTAACGCCTCAACCACTTTCGCTGTATAAATTTCAAACAGATTGACAATTTTTTCATTTTCCCAACCACCAATGTCTGAAAGCCAGATTGGGTCGGTAAAATGATGCAGGGTGATTATTGGGAAAATGCCGCGATTATGCATCCCTCTTAGCATTTCTCGATAGAAATCCAGTGCGCTTTCATCCCAACGATTTAATTCAGGCTGCACTCGACTCCATTCGATCGATAATCGATGGGCGTTTTGGTGAGTTGTCACCACGCGATCCATATCTTCTTTCCACCTCCCGCTCCACCAGTCACAGGCACTTCCTGCGATTTGTTGATGGAGGATTTTTCCGGGAATTTGTTCCCATTGATACCAATTCGTGTTTTGGTTAATCCCTTCAACCTGGTAGGCTGAAGTTGATGTTCCCCAAAGAAATCCGGTTGGAAAATTAAATGTTGCAGATATCATCGTAAATTCCTATTGATCACCTAATCTTAATGCAAATTATAATTGGGATTGACAATTGTTTTTATTGATTATTAAACTGGAGAAAAAATATGCAGGATCAATTAGAGATTGAAATTGGAAAAATCCTAATAGAAAAAGAAATTAAAATGGTAGTGGCAGAATCCTGCACCGGTGGATTGATAAGCCATCGAATAACGAACATACCAGGGTCATCAGAATATTATTTGGGCGGTGTATGTGTGTATTCGAACTCGGCAAAACGATCTTTATTGAGGGTAAAACCTGAAACACTAGAAAAATATGGCGCTGTAAGTCGAGAAACTGTTTTGGAAATGGCAAAAGGTGTACGAAAACTTTTTTCAAAAGAAACCGAAATCGATTCGATTGTGAGCATTTCCGTCAGTGGAATTGCAGGCCCAGGCGGTGGTATGCCTGGGAAACCAGTCGGACTGGTCTACGTGGGTCTATCATCTTGCTCAGGAACTTGGGCATGGAAAAAAATTTTTAATGGGAATCGTGTTCAGAATAAAGAATTCTCTTCAGATTTTGCTTTGACAATTCTGAAGAGTTATCTTGAAAATAATCTGATGGCGGAAGAGTGAGATCAATATGGAAGATAAAAAGAAGAAAATTTTAATTCTTACAGCTGATGCTGGGTTTGGACATCGAAGCGCATCGCTAGCGATTGAAGCTGCTATTGAGGATTTAGCGCCAGATCAATTTTCTGTTACATTACTTAATCCCCTGGACGATAAGAAAGCTCCGTCTTTTTTGCATGATTCACAAAGTGAATATGATAAATGGGTTCGAAATGTTCCTGAATTATGGAAGTTTGGGTATGAAATCAGTGATTCTCAAATACCAACCACAATTTTGGAAACAATTTTAGTTGTTTCCTTATTTGAGGTATTCAGTGAAATTTTAGAGGAGTTTAAACCAGATATTGTTGTTACTACCTATCCCTTATATCAAGCACCTTTTATTGCGGTTAGATCGATCCACAAGTTAAATATTCCGATTATTACGATTGTTACAGATCTTGCCTCAGTTCACCAAATTTGGTTCAATGAAAAAGTGGATTTGTTAATTGTTCCAAATAACACGGTCAAAGAAGATGCAATTAAAGCTGGAAACGAAGCATTAAAAATCGCTGTTATGGGAATTCCGGTAAATCCTGCAATTTTTTCACTCACAGAATCAAAACAGGAAGTTAGACGGAAACTTGGGTGGGATGAATTGAAAACAACCCTGCTCGTTGTTGGGAGTAACAGAGTGGAACATTTTAAGGATTATCTGAATATTCTTAATCATTCGGGTTTTGACTTTCAACTTATTGTTGTTACTGGTAAAGATAAAGAATTACATGAGGAACTGAAGCAAGTAGAGTGGCACCATTCAGTTTTTCTGTATGAGTTTGTAGATCAGATGCCTGCTTTTATGCGCGCCGCTGATTTGTTAATCTCAAAAGCAGGCGGATTAATCGTTACAGAAGCCTTAGCTTCAGGTTTACCATTGTTATTGGTGGATGTGATCCCAGGGCAAGAATCGGGTAATGCGAAATTGGTGGTTGATTCGAAAGCTGGTTTTTGGGTAAAAAACTCAATGGAATTTATTGAAAGCGTCAGTCATTTAATGATTAATGAGATGGCAACTCTGGCTATTATGCAGCAAAATGCAAAAAAGGCGGGGAAGCCCTCATCAGCATTAGATATTGGAAAAATTATTATAGATCGAGTATTGAAAACAAATTTTCAAGAGCATCCGAAAAAGGATTTTATTCAAAAATTAGAGAAATTGTTGAATAAAAATGAAATTAACTGGACCAAAAAGAGTGATTATTAAGGCTTTCTAATATCCGCTTCAATTCTTTTAACCTACCGGATGATATAATACACTAGTTAAAAAATGATTTACGTCCTATTCGAATTTAACCCTTTATTAATCTCAATATGGAAAAATTAGATCATCAATTAAGCTATCAAACGGAGGTTACATGCAAGTCACAGATCAAAAATTAGTTAGAAAGGGCAGCCAGAAAAAATTTATTTTTGGTGGAATATTAATCATTGCTGCAATAGTATTACTTATTATCACAAATACTAAAGCAGGCGCTCAATACTTTCTGACAGTAGATGAAATAAAAGATAGACAAAATGAAATTATTGGAAAAGATATTCGAGTTTCCGGAGCGGTGCTCGGAGATACGATTGAATACGATACACATAATCTAATCTTACAATTTGATGTTGCTCATGTACCGGGGGATAATAAAGAAATAGACGCACAGGGCGGATTGGCACTAGTTCTTCATCAAGCGGTGATGAATCCTGAAGCAAATCGATTACATGTAGTTTATGAAGGTGTCATGCCTGATTTATTACAAAATGAAGCCCAGGCTATTATGACTGGAAAAATTGGAGAAGATGGGGTTTTTCACGCATCTGAATTGCTATTAAAATGCCCGACGAAATATGAAGAAGCTCTTCCAGAACAATCAGCTCAAAGCTGATTGTTCTATTTTTCCCGATTAATTTTTATTGGAGTTTTTTATGTTACCCAACATTGGATTTGGATCTTTAGTAATTACTTTAATTGTAAGTTTATATGCTATTGTTTCTGCGCTAATTGGCGTAAAGAAAAATTTATATAAGTATGTAGAAAGTGCCCGACGAGCGTTATTGTTGTCCTTTCCGTTGATTACTTTAACAGCGTTATGCATTATCATTTTATTGGTTAACCAAAATTATGAAGTTCAGTACGTCTATAATGTGACCAGTAGCACCATGCCTTTATACTTGAAAATAACAGCTTTATGGGGTGGACAAGCAGGATCATTGGTATTTTGGGCTTGGTTAATGTCCATTTTTGCGTCAGCAGTTACTTTAAGGCGTTGGGATAGAGATCTGGATATGCTCCCCTGGGTGATCATTGTGACATCAGTGACCTTGGTTTTCTTTCTGGCGATGATTATTGCTTTTGAAAACCCCTTTGTAAGGTTTTGGTCTGTTCCTGGTCACGGAGAAATGGTCGCAATGTTTCAACCGCAGGGAGGTAGACTTATTCATCCGATGGATGGAAGAGGCTTAAATCCCTTATTAAGACATCCAGGAATGATCATTCATCCTCCTATGTTATATCTGGGGTTTGTTTCCTTCGTAATTCCTTACGCTTTCGGCATGTCAGCATTAATAACTGGTCGAAAAGATGACCGCTGGATACGATTAACCAGAAGGTGGACTCTAGTCGCCTGGATGTTTT
Organism: Anaerolineaceae bacterium; assembly: GCA_034429975.1. Classification (GTDB taxonomy): domain Bacteria; phylum Chloroflexota; class Anaerolineae; order Anaerolineales; family Anaerolineaceae; genus UBA6170. The sequence continues at coordinate 103,307 of DAOUFM010000135.1, forward strand.
TATCGATTGGTTTGATCTTAGGAAGCCGCTGGGCTTATGATGTACTTGGCTGGGGTGGCTATTGGGCCTGGGATCCTGTGGAAAACGCAGCCCTGTTACCCTGGTTGTCAGGAACTGCTTTCTTACATTCTGTGATGATTCAGGAAAAGAGAGGTTTATTTAAACGTTGGAACATGATCCTGGTCATTCTTACATATTCACTGGTTATCTTTGGAACATTTTTGACTCGATCTGGCGTACTCTCTTCTGTTCATGCCTTCGCTCAAAGCGCAATTGGTCCCATGTTCTTTATCTATATCGGAGTTACCTTTATTATCTCTTTGGCTTTTTTGATAAAACGATGGGACGATTTGCATTCTGAAGGGATCATGACCTCCTTGCTTTCCAGAGAATCATTGTTTTTAGTCAATAACCTTTTATTTATCGGAATCTTAATTGTGGTTTTTTGGGGTACCGTATATCCCCTAATCTCAGAATTATTAACTGGACAAAAAGTAACGGTAGGACCACCTTTTTATACGAGTACAACCGGGCCATTGTTTGCTGCTCTTTTATTGTTAATGGGTGTTGCACCGCTTTCTGCTTGGGGCCATTCGACTTGGAAAACTCTAGGAAAAGCTATTTGGATTCCAGGATTAGCCTCACTCATTTTGTTAATTATCTTAATTGTCAGCGGTGTAAGGAGCGTAGGAGCATTAATTGGTATGACATTGTCTTCTCTGGCTGCATTTGTCACGATACATGAATTTTGGAGGGGAGCGGTTGCCCGACACAAGCGCAGCGGTGAAAATTACCTGGTTGCGCTATGGAAATTGACCGCGCGTAATCGGCGCCGGTATGGAGGGTACATTATTCACTTAAGCGTTGTATTGATGGCATTAGGGATTCTTGGCATTGAAGTGTTTCAAACCGAAACTCAAGGGAGGCTTACTCCTGGTCAGAGTCTTTCTCTGGCAGGTTATACCATAACTTATAAAAATTTAGATGTATTTGATGTGGCTGATGGTAGAAACGTTGCCAGAGCTGTTCTTTCTGTTTCCAAGAATGGGAAGAATTTAGGGGAACTTTATCCTCGCAGAGATTTCTATTATGATAGCCAACAACCTATGACTATTCCAGGGTTAAGGAGCACTATCGAAGATGATTTGTATATCGTTTTGGTCAATTGGGAACAAATTTCATCTCAAGGTGCTACCTTTAAGGTTTTTCATAATCCTCTGGTAAATTGGCTTTGGATTGGAGGATTTCTCCTGGTGATTGGGTCGTTTATCGCAGCCTGGCCAACTCCTGAAAAGGATGTTGAGATGATAACAAAAAAAGTGATGAATCGCGAGTATGGCAAATTGGCTTCTAAATCATCTTAATTTTTCTAAGAGGTTGCTGATGAAACAAAAAGATTTGAAAATTTATAGAAAAATGGCATTCATTTTTCCAGTTTTTTTTATTTGCATGCTTGCATTTTCTTTTACAATAGTGTCTGCACAGAGCGAAAATCCTACAGATGATGAAGTGAATGCAATTGCGCGAGAATTGTATTGCCCGGTTTGTGAAAATGTGCCACTGGATGTTTGCCCTACACAGGCGTGTGCTCAATGGCGTGGTTTAATTAAAGAAAAATTAGTCCAGGGCTGGAATAAAGACCAGATCAAGCAATATTTTGTTGATCAATATGGCGATCGCGTTTTAGCACAACCGCCAGCAAGAGGATTAAATTGGCTGGTTTATATTTTACCTCCTTTATTTTTTCTGATTGGAGTATATCTTGTCTATTTAAATCTCAAGAATATCAAGAAACCAGCAAAGAACGTTAATCCCGTGGTCACTCAACAAGATGAAAAATATCTCAATGAAATTGAAAAGGCATTAAATGCATTAAAGAAAAATGATGAATAATGGTAGGTTACAAAATGGAAAAAATAACTATAGATGATTCAATAAAAAAGAAAAAGCTTCCTCCCTGGGCGATCGTATTTGCGTTCGCTGTTTTGTTAGGATTTTTAGCATTATTGGGATGGGGTTTAAAAAATGCTCAACAAGGGCCGGTGCAAATAGGACAAACGGTTCCCACTTTCGAATTATTGACTTTTAATGGTGAAAAATATCATACCGAGAATCTACGGGGACAAGTGATCGTCCTAAATTTTTGGGCCTCCTGGTGTAAGCCTTGTGAACAGGAGGCTGCAGATTTAGAGAAAGCCTGGCAATATTACCAGGATAGCGGTGAAGTGGTGTTTCTAGGAGTTGATTATGTAGATACTGAAACAGAAGCATTGGGATATCTCAATAAATTCAATATAAGTTATCCTAATGGTCCAGATCTGCGGACGGTAATTTCTCAAATTTTTAGAATTAGCGGTGTTCCAGAAACATATATTATCGATAAAACCGGGAAATTAGCAGCCCGAAAAATTGGCCCTTTTATTTCGATCAATGAGATTACCAATATGATTGACCCACTATTAAGCCAATAAAAGGAGATTTTATGGATATTGGTTCTATTTTTTTTATTTTAGGGATTTTGATTGTTGTTGCTCTTTTCATTTTTCAACCCTTCATGGATGAACGCAGACATGAAGTATTAGTTGCTCAGGCAGTACCAGCTTTGGAAAAAGAAATGCATATATCATCATTATTGGCTGAACGAGAAAGGATTCTCAGAGCTTTACAGGAACTTGAATTCGATTTTAATTTAGGAAAAATTCCTGAGGAAGATTATCCGGATCAAAGACAATATTTATTGCAAAAAGGTGCTGAGGTATTCAAAGTGCTGGATGAAATAACGGGAGACAGCCAAAGTGAGAATCAGGTGGAACGAATTGAGGCCTTAGTGGATGCCGCCCGTGCTGATGGCGAAGAAATAACCGGAAAAATGGTTAAGGATGCTAATGTTGAATCACTAATTGCATCCAGAAAACGATCCAATGAGTTAAAACCAGATCGTTTTTGCCCAAAATGCGGAAAACCTGTTTCGAAAAATGACAAATTTTGTTCAAAATGTGGAAACACACTTTGAAAGATTGTGGATAACAATGCGAATTCAGAAATCGATAATAACAGCTCTTTTTTTGATTTTTTTCCTTTCAGGCTGTGGGAATATTCTTGCAGCTGATATCACACCACCTCCTAGTTCAGTCCAACCAGCACCCGTTTCACCAGAACCTGCAACTCCTGTAGCAATTGTTTTACCTCTCGTCATGCCTGATATCCAAAATGGAGCAGCAATTTTTTCTGATAAATGTGCTCCATGCCATGGTGATGCAGGTATGGGGGATGGTCCTCAAAGCACCCAATTACCAAATCCAGTGGCCCCCTTAGGTGATTATAAGATTGCAGAAACAATCAAGCCGATTGATTGGTATCGAACGATTACACTTGGAAATTTTGAAAAATTTATGCCGGCGTTCCAAAGTTTAAGTGATCGAGACCGTTGGGATGTGACCGCTTACGCCTTAACCTTATCTTTGTCTAGAGACATGGTTGACCAGGGAGAAAAAGTTTTCACTACAAACTGTGTTGAGTGCCATACGCAGGAAAAGTTGCCATTGCAAAATGCAAGTGCAATGGCAGAGAAATCTTTAGATGATATCCAAACCATCATTGTATCTGGAATTGGTTCACAAATGCATTCTTTTGAAGACGTATTGTCAAAAGAAGAGGTAGCATCTGTGGCTAGTTATGTACGTTTTATTGGTTTATCGTCTAACCAAAAAGTTTTGAAGGAAGATAATTTACCATCTGATACAGAAAATGAAACTCCTCAGAATGCCCAGAACTCTAAAGAATTTACCAGTTTTTCGATCAAGGGAAAGCTCGTGAATCTTGAAAGTGTTCCACAAAATCTGGTGGTGGCTCTAGCGGTATATGATGGCATGCAAATGATTGATCAGTTAGAGAGCCCGGTTTCGAATGATGGGACTTTTGAGTTTACAGATTTGGAAAATGCCCCTAGTCGAATTTATCAAGCTTCTATTGTGATTGATGGAATTCAACAGAATTCAGAAGTCATTCACAATCCAGAAATTGACACAAATGGAAATGTAGCTTTATCCATCGTGATTAAGAAAATGTCGTCTGATACATCTGCTCTGTTCGCAGAAAGGATGCATGTCTTTTTTGATTTTTTGGATTCGGGAACGATTCAAATTGTTGAAATGTTTGTTATTCAAAATCCAACCGACGTTGTAATTGTTCCAAAAGACGAATCTTCCCCATTAGTAAAATTTGTTTTACCTCCTGAAGCTCAAAATTTGCAATTTGAACGAGGGATTCTTGGTCGTGAATTTATACAAACGGACAATGGTTTCGGAACAATGCAAGCAATTGATGCCAATTCATCCAGTCAAATTTTGTTTGGATATGAATTGCCATACTCTAAATCATTAAATTTGGATTTCCAGTTACCTTTACCTGTCAATGCTTCAATTTTTATGGTTCCTTCGAACTCTGTGAAATTTGAGAGTGGACAATTAACTTATACAGGTGAAAGAGATGTTCAGGGAATGAAAATCCAGACTTATTCTGGGAATGCTATGGAGGCTTTATCCAGTATCTCAGTCAGTTTGAGTGGAAAAATTAAAGAAAATAAGGCAGATAGCCAAAATAATAATACAACCAGTATCATCATTGGTTCCGTTGGTTTATTGCTGGCGATTGGTTTTGCAATCTTTTATTTCAAAGGAAAACTCGGTAAGAATAAAGAAATAAGTGAGATCGAGACGAATGAGGAAGATCTGGAAAGCTTGCTGGATGCGGTTATCGCATTGGATGATGCTTTTCAATCAGGTGAGATTCCAGAAATTGCATACTTAAACCGAAGAAACGAATTAACTGCATTAATTAAAAGCAAGCAAAATTCTGAGGAATAGTTGTGGAAGTAATTATTGAAGTGCGAAACCTTGTTAAAAGGTTTGGTCATAAACAAGTCCTCAGGAAATTAGATTTCACAGTTCAAAAAGGTGAATTCGTAGCGCTATTGGGTTCTAATGGAGCCGGCAAAACAACTCTACTAAGGATTTTATCTTCTCTCTCAAAACCAAACTATGGAGAAGTTCAAATAGGCGGTTACTATTTACCTGGTCAAGCCGCTCAGGTGAGAAGAAAATTAGGAGTTGTTTCTCACTTACCTTTGCTTTATGGAGACTTAAGCGCGGAAGAGAATTTAAAATTTTATAGCGCTCTTTATGGGTTGGTAGATATTCAAAAAAATATGGCAGAGATCCTAAACCTGGTAGGACTCTATAAACGAAGGAAAGATTTGGTTCGTACTTTTTCCAGAGGTATGCAACAGCGTCTGGCAATTGGGAGAGCAATTCTTCATGATCCAGAAGTTTTACTCTTGGATGAACCACACACCGGCTTAGACCAGGATGCTGCAAATATGCTTGATTCCCTCTTACAGCAAATTGCAACAAGAGGGCGGACGATTGTGATGACTTCCCATGATTTTCCCCGGGTAGCTAATTTAGCCACAAGGTTTGATGTTTTGTACAAAGGAAAAATTCATTCTTCGAAATTGGCTAAAGACTTACCTCAACACGGGTTATTAGAATATTATCAATCCATTGTTGAGGAGATTGATGGAGGAGGGGGAAAACATAATGGAGAATAAAACCTCATTTCGAAAAGCGATGTTTGCCATTATCTGGAAGGATTTAATTTCTGAGTTAAGAGGAAAAGAATTAATCAGTGCCATGCTTGTTTTTGCGCTTCTAGTGATCTTTATATTCAATTTTGCTCTTGAATTAGATCCAAAAACCAGGTCGTCATTAACCGCTGGAATTCTATGGGTCACAATTGTTTTTGCAGGCAATCTTGGCCTTAACCGGTCAATGGCTGTTGAAAAAGATCGTGGCTGCCTGGATGGATTGTTATTAGCTCCAGTTGATAGAACTGCTGTTTACTTTGGAAAAAGTATTGCAAACTGGATTTTTATGTTGATTGTGGCGCTGATTGTTTTGCCAGTTTATAGTATTCTTTACAATACGAATATTATTTCACCGGCACTGTTGCTAATTATTTTTTTAGGTTCAGAAGGCTATATTGCTATTGGTACATTATTGGCGACTATGTCGATCCAGGCTAGAACGCGGGATATTCTTTTGCCAATCCTTCTTTTCCCTGTAATCTTGCCAGTTTTGATTGCATCCGTGAAGGCATCCGCTGGTATTTTAAATGGATTCCCTTTTGCTGATATCCAAACCTGGATTAATTTGTTAATAGTATATGATATTGTTTTCACTTCCGTTGCTTTTATGGTATTTGATGCGGTTGTCGAAGAATAATAATTGGAGGTATTTATGAATAAACCGAAAGCTTTAAAAATTCTTGACATCGTTACCGTCGTCCTTGTTTTAGGTGCGACTGCGATGGTGTTTTTCTATGCTCCGCTGGAGCGAGTAATGGGAGCAGTTCAAAAAGTTTTTTATTTCCATGTGGCAGTTGCCTGGGTAGGTATGGTTTCTTTCTTTGTTGCAGCTGTAGCAGGAATCTTATTTTTAATTAAGAAAAATAAAAAATGGGATTTAGTTGAAGTTGCAGCGGTAGAAGTTGGCATTGTTTTTATTTTCATTACTATTGTGACAGGTTCCATTTGGGCAAGGCCTATTTGGAATACCTGGTGGACCTGGGACCCAAGATTGACAACCGTCACGATCATGGAGCTGGTTTATATTGCCTATGTTATGTTGCGGCAGGGGATTGATGATCCCGACCGGCAGGCGCGGTTTGGCGCGGTTTATGCCATCGTTGGGTTCTTAAGTGTTCCTTTAACATTCTTTTCAATACGAATTTTCAGAACCATCCACCCTGTTGTTATTGCAGGCTCAGATCCTTCTGCGGTTGGGACCTTTGATATGACACCAGCCATGCTTCAGACTTTATTGGTAAGTATTTTCGTCTTTTCAATCCTTTTTGTTGATCTGGTTTGGCATCGAATCCGATTAGGAAACTTGGCGAATAAGGTTGATGAGTTGAAATATAAATTACAGGACTAAAAAACAAAAAGGAGCCATGATGAACTCTACAATCAATACCGTAAACTACTTCGTTGCTGGATATGTGATCATATTTGGCACACTTATAGGATATGTTATTAGCTTATTTGTTCGCTGGAAAAATTTAAAACAGGAAGAAGAAATTTTATCTGAAAATTTGGATTAATAAAGAACTGTTTTGTTTATTATTCCTATTTTCAATAAGCGTAGAATTTCTTCAAAATCGATACTACATCAGATAATATTCCGTAAGCAGTAGTGACTGGGCCAGGATCTTTTTCTAGGATCCCTAAACCAGGTAAAACATCTGTTTCAAATTGAACGTATGAACTGGTTCCATTGATGTGATAAAACTGCGAATCTGGATTGACGATTTGTGGTTGGATACTAGCCTCGATGATACGGCTACCCTGCCTTTTTGCAGTACAGATTAATTTCCATTTCTGACCTTTATCCAGAGCAGCGTTAATCATTTCTGGCGAAATTTCGCGAATACCATTTCTTGCTATCTGATCGGGTGATATTGGAATTCCCATCAGAACATTGATAAGGGCAGTTACTTTCATGGTTGCATCCCAACCATCGATATCTGCAGAAGGATCAGTTTCTGCAATTCCGATTTTTTGAGCCTGGATTATGGCCTCATTAAAGCTAGTCCCTGTGTTCATTAAGTCCAATAAATAATTGGTACAGGAATTAAGAATACCAGTAAACCCTTTCAGTTCGACTAAAGGCAAAGTTTCCCGAAAGAGAGAAAAGATCGGGGCACCATCCATAACCGCTGATTCAAAAAAGAAACCTTTATTTCGATCGGCAGCTAATTTGGATAATTCAGTAAATCCATAAACCAAAGGGCCTTTATTTGCTGTTACAACATGTTTTCCACGGTTCAGAGCCATTCTATTGTAATTAAGAGCTGGTTGACCATCAAAAGGATTTAAAGGCGTGCATTCAATGAAAATTTCAGCTGAATTATCATTGATAAAATTATCAGGATTGAAGACCTGACTAGCTTCCGATAAATTTGTTAATGAAGTGCCTTGGGAAATAAATTCCAAAGCTCTCTTTAAATTTACGCCGCCGGAATTAATTGCTGTGCCATGATTTTTCGTGTAGATACCAGTAACTGTTAATTCCACATCATAATCATTTTTAAAAACAGACTGCTTTGCTAATAATAAATTAGCGAATGCTTGCCCGACATTTCCAAAACCCATTATTGATATTGATATTTGGCGCATAATTCTCCTCCGGATTTTAAATGGGTGGCCAAGGATAAGATCTCCTGTTTGGTTCTGGATAAGGAAATTTTCCTGAATTAATCAATCGTTGTCCTCTTTCCAGAATTGATTTAATTTCTACTTTTGATAATAACATATTTAATTTCGATACCAAGCGGATATTTTTCTTATTCAGTAAATGAAGAAACTGTGAAATTTCTTTTAACCTTTCCTCCGGAATTAATTCTCCAGAAAAATCCCAAATCACAGTGCGGTATTTATAATCCTGATTAAAGCATAACCCATGGTCTATTAACCAGGGCTTGTTTTGTGAATCAAAAATTACATGTCCAGATTTGCGATCAGCATTGTTGATTAAAATATCGAAGAGAATTATTTTCATAATCTCGGTGTTATCGACATTTTTAGCATTTAAATAATGAATAGCGGGGTCATGTTCTATAAAAAGTTGGAGAGATCCTTTCCCATAAATAGCAGGTTGGCTGCGAAAAATAGTGGGGGGTACGAGATTCCATTTCAATAAAAATGAAACAATAAAAGCTGCCACTTCACGCTGCGCGAGGGTAAAATCCGGAAAGTCCCAGAGTGGTCTTTCCCCATTGGAAGGCTTGTAAATTGCCTGGATTGTCAACTCAGGAGTTAGTAATTCTGCCAGAAAGGTGGCATTCGATCCCATTAATGCTCGCCCAATTAGAGACAGTTGTCCAAATTGTAAGTTTTTGATAATTCTTTTTAGTTCAATATTTGAAAAGTTAATGTTTTTTGTGCCCATTTTTTTTCGGGCATAAATGCCCTTCCGGGTCCATTGGTTGATTACATAAGGGGCAAATAGGCCGGCCGCGTTGAAGTAAAGTTACTCCCCAATTCGCAAATTGGCTTAGTTGGTCGCGTGAGCACCAGAAGTTAACAGTTCTGGAATAATTTTGATTATCTAAATTGGAATCTATATCTGACTGTTCGAATACAATTTCTTTCGCAATTAAACATACCTGGTCGTGTTCTTGTTCGTAGTTAATACTTAATTCTCCGACTCTAAATAGCGGATCGACAGGAGGAATGATTTGCATTTCTAATTCCTGAAAATTTCCATTCTCTATCGGCAGTGAAGGATATTTTTCATGTAAATTTTCAAAGAATCTAACAATTACAACGATCAGTGATTGTAGTTGAATTTTTTCATAAATCAAAGTTATCGTATTATCTTCATTTTCCCCTTGAAGAAAGAATGTTCTTTGCCCGGGTTTTCCGATTGCATCGGTGGTTAATCGTTTACATGGGTTTACGTTTAAATCATCCATTTTCAATCCTAAATGACAAGTAAATTAAGTATATCAAATTTCAATTCTGATCAATTTTGTTCTGTACGACGTTAATTTTTCTGAAATCTTCAGACCATTCAACCTGATGAGCCGAAAATCTTTCCAAGCCTAGCTGATTTACAAAATTGCTAAATCTTTTTAATGATCCGCTGGTAAACAGAAAAGAAAGAGATTCGGAAATTGGTGGTATTAAATTTTGTTGCTCGTTGAATTTCCGTAAAGTTTGCTCTGCGACTGCAGGAGCTGGATCAATCACGGTAATAGAAGGACCGATAATTTGTTTAATCATAGGGATAACGAAAGGGTAATGGGTACAACCGAGCACAATATTATCGACATTATTTTCAATCATCGGGATTAATGCATTTTCTAGAATTTTCCTGGTTTCTGGACCAGAAAAATTTCCTTTCTCAATTTCCTGTACCAAACCTACACAAGTATTCTGAAAAATATTAACGGATTTTCCAAATCTTTCCACCACCGAATTGTAAAGTTTCCCCTCGAAAGTAGCAGGAGTAGCTAACACACCTACATTGCCTGTAATTGTTTTTTCAGCAGCGGGTTTTACGGCTGGCTCCATACCAACGAATGGAATTGTTGGATATTCGTTGCGCAATGCGTGCAAAGCTGCAGCGGAAGCGGTATTACATGCTACAACAATGATACGGGCGCCCAGTTCGATTAAAAATTCTGTAATTGTTTTTGAGAAAATATAAACTTCTTCTAAAGTTTTCGTCCCATACGGGACATGTATTTGATCGCCGAGATAAATAATTGGGTAGTCTGGAATTTTCTTTCGAATTTCTCGAAATACCGATAACCCTCCGACGCCTGAATCAAATACTCCTATGGAGTTCTTTAATGGGAAGTCGATCATGCTCATTTTTTTGCTGCTTCAACAAAGGCTGAAAACAATTTTTTGGACTCTTCTCGCTCGAATAACCATTCCGGATGCCATTGAACTCCCAAATAGAAGGGACATTCCGAATATTCAACCGCTTCAACAATTCCGTCAGGGGAAAAAGCGATTGGAGACAATAATGGGGAAACTGATTTAATTCCCTGATGGTGTAATGAATTTACTTCTATTGATTCTGTTTGAAATATTTCGTGCAAGATCGACTGCGGTTTAACTTGAAGGCTGTGAGCAATCTGATCTCTGGGAAAGCCAGGGAACCAATCATGTTTTAAAGATTCTGAATTTTGGTCTTTGATATCTGAATATAAATCTCCACCCAAGGCTACATTTAAAATTTGCATGCCCCGGCAAATTCCTAATACAGCTTTCTTCATTTGAGAGCCTGCTAAGGCAAGAGATATTTCTAAATCATCGCGATTCACATTCACACCATAAACTTTTGAGTTATCGATCCCTCCATAGCGCTGCGTTTCAATATCCCCACCTCCGGTGAAGAGAAGCCCATCTACATGATCGACCACCATGCTAATCGAAGAAGACGGAATTCCGGTTGGAATAATTAGAGGAATTCCACCTGAGTGGAGAATAGCTAGTATATATTTATCTATTAAACATACTTTTTGGATGGTTGTATCACTTGTTTCAATTCCCGCTGTTATACCAATGATAGGTTGCATGTTAACTCCTGAATGGTGATACGTAAAAAAGGTGCAACCTTAAGGATTGCACCTCTAATATTATCATAAATTACCTGGGTGTTAATTAAATTTTTGTTTCAGGCGTGCGCTTTTACCGGTGCGTTTCCGCAAAAAGTACAATTTTGAGCGGCGAACCCGACTGTGTCGTTCTACTTCCACTTTTTCAATTCTGGGTGAACGAACCAGAAAGGTTCTTTCAACGCCAATACCATTGCTGGCGATTCTACGAACAGTAAAGGTTGAAGTACTACCATTATTGTGCTTGTAAAGTACTGTTCCTTTGAAGACTTGAATACGCTCACGGGCGCCTTCTTTAATTTTCACATGTACATTTACTACATCACCAGTGTGAAGTTCTGGGATATTAGGATTGACAGGGGCTTCTAAAGATTTGATGATCTGATCCATTGTTTCTTTTCCTTACCAAATGGTTATAATTTCATATTAACAAAGTAAATCGCCCTTAAGGACGATCGCAGATTATAACATGAGTTTTTTTCCCCGTAAAGGAATAATTTTACGTTTATTCCAGGTAATTCCGGATCGATTCAACCACCCCCGGGTTTATTCCTGGGAGGTTCAATAAATCTTCATCAGCAGCATTCAAAATATTTTCAATAGATCCAAAGTGAGTTAATAAGGTTCTCCGTCTTTGGGGACCAATTCCTGGAACCTTATCCAGTTGGGATGCCAACCCGATGGAAGATCTGCGTTTGCGATGGGCTGTAATTGCAAAACGATGGGCTTCATCCCGAATTCGTTGGATCAGGTATAACCCCTGTGATTTGCGGGGTAACTTTAATGAATCGGGTTGATTTGGGAAAAATAATTCTTCTTCCTGTTTGGCTAAACCAACTAATTTGAATTTTCCGAATAAATTAAATTGTTCGAGAACCTCAACAGCTCTTCCCAGTTGTCCTTTACCGCCATCAACAATTAAGATGTCTGGCAATAAAGAAAAAGCTTCATCTACTTTTTCACCGACTGCCTGCTTTTCCTGTGCGTTTGTCCAGCGTTTGAAACGTCTGGTAAGTACCTCTTGCATAGAGGCAAAATCATCAGGACCTTCTACGGTTTTAATATTGAATCTTCTATATAGTTTTCGATTCGGAACGCCCTGATTGAAAACTACCATACTACCGACAGAGGCGGTTCCCTGGGTATTTGAAATGTCGTAGCACTCAATTCGATTGGGGGGTTCAGATAATTGAAAGGCGGATTGTAACTCTGCCAACGCCTCTGATTGACGATTTGTATCTACTTCCCACTGGGCTCGTAACGCCTTCAAGGTTTCAACAGCGTTTTCTTTGGCCATATTCATCAACTCCACCGGAGTCCCTTCATTCGGTACGATGATATCAACTTTTTCTCCGCTTCTTTTTGTGTTAAGCCATTGACGAATAATTTTCAATTCTTCGATTTCATTGGGTAAGAGAACGGTTGATGGAATATTTGCAGCCTCGGAATAAAATTGTTTGAGGAACTCTTTGATCACTTCCTGATCTTGCGCTTCTTCAGTACCCTCTAGAATAAAATATTCTCGACCAATTAATTTTCCATGGCGGATAAAAAATATCTGTACGCAGGCTTCCCGATCTCCACGAGCCAGGGCAATAATATCTGAATCTTTTTCTTCGGTGGAAACAATTTTTTGTTTTTCCACGATCTGATTGATCGCTCGAATTTTATCCCGAATGGAGGCTGCTTTCTCATAAGCCATCTGCTCAGCAGCCTGATTCATTTCAAGCTCTAATCGATTAATAACGTCGTCGGTGTGACCATCCAAAAACTCACAAAGATCATTAATCATTTTTCTGTAGTTGACTTTATTTATCATCCCTATGCAAGGAGCAGTGCACAATTTAATATCATAATAAAGACATGCGCGTTTGTCTTGTCCGGTAATCTCGCGATCACAAGTCAAATACGGGAATATCTTTCGCAGCACATCTAATGTCTGATGGACAGCCCATACAGAAGTGTAGGGTCCAAAATATCTTGATCCATCATTGACCATTCGTCTGGTTACAGTCACTTTTGGAAAGGGGTCTTTCCAATGAACTTTAATATACGGGTAACGTTTATCATCTTTTAATCGAATGTTGTATATGGGACGGTGTTTCTTGATCAGATTCATCTCAAGAATTAATGCTTCTAATTCAGAATCAACAACAATCCATTCAATGTCGACAATATTATTCACCAGTTGACGGGTGCGAGGGTGCTGACCGTCACCTTCATGAAAATAAGAACGAACTCGATTACGTAAATTTATCGCTTTACCAACATAAATAATTACCCCGTTTTTATTTTTCATCAAATAACAACCGGGCTTTGTTGGGATTGTATCTAAGATACTTTGTAATTTGTCAGAAACTTCAACCATTTTTATAGCAAGGTCATTGCACAGCCATCAGCACGTGGGTCGCTGCCGGCTGAAAGGATTCCATCTTTGTTACGTAAGATTATTTGGCCACGTCCAAAAAAAGTACGGTTTAAACCAACATCTGGTTTTAAATTATGCCCCAACTCTGTAATTTTTGAAAGAGTTGAAGCGGAAAAACCTTCTTCAAAAGCGATTTCATTTGATATAGAATCAGGCAAAATACAAAAACGAGGGCGATCCAAAGCAGTTTGTGGGTCATTTTGATCAACAAACAAATTCCAGGCTATCTGAAGATGACCTTGAGGTTGCATAAAACCGCCCATGACTCCAAAGGGGCCAACCAATGAATTATCTTCAACATTGGTCACCATTGCAGGAATAATCGTACTATATGGTCGTTTATTCGGTTCCAGTTGATTGGGGTGTCCTTCTGTCAATGAAAAATTGAGGCCCCTATTTTGTAGTGTAAATCCATAACCTGAAGGAACAATACCGGTTCCGAACCCCATATAATTGCTGTTTATAAAAGAACATGCATTTCCTTCTTTATCCACCACACAGAAATAAACTGTGTCAGAGGAAGATGGGGGGGTTCCATGTTGTATATTTAAGTTAATCTTATCTGGTGATATTAATTTTGATCTGTCTTGCGCGTAATTTTTCGACAAGAGCCATTCGAGAGGGATTGAATGAAAATCCGGATCAGAGACAAAAAACCAGGCATCTGAAAAAGCCAGACGCATTGCCTCTATTTGATAATGCAATCGTAAATACTCCTCAGATACACCGCTTATATTTAAATTGTTGAGGATATTTAAACCAATTAATGCTGCCAACCCTTGTCCATTTGGCGGGCATTCCCAAATCCTTTTATTTTCAAATTCAACAGAAATGGGTGACACCCAATCGCTATGATGATTATCCAGATCTTTCAGCGATAAACATCCTCCTGCTTGATGGATAATATCCACCATAGCGGCAGCAATCTCTCCACGATAAAATTCATCCCTTCCGTTTTTGGCTAACAATGAAAGAGTTTTTGCTAACCCGGGATTTTTGAAGATTTGACCAGTTTGTGGGCCATCTCCATGGATTAGTAATTCCTGACCATTAAAATCGTTCTTTAATTGTTTTTTTGCAGCTATACGCCAAAAATAGGAGGTAATCGGAGAAACAGGAAACCCAATGGTTGCCAATTGGATGGCGGGGTAGAGAAGATCTTCAATCGGTAAATTGCCAAAACGTTCATTTAATTCAAACCAGGCATCACAGGCACCTGGCACTGTTATGGTGTAAGCATGATAAGTTGGCAACTCATGAAGGCCTTCTTTTTTCAAACGCTCTAGTGATAATGACTGGGGAGATCTGCCTGAGCCGTTCAACGCGAACACTTCTTTTTTTTCCTGAGAATAGTAAAGGACGAATACATCTCCACCAATACCTGTTGATGTAGGTTCCGTTACATTGAGTGCTGCTGCGATCGCAATTGCTGCAGAGGCTGCATTCCCGCCGCTTCTCAGGATATCAATCCCAACTGAGCTTGCTAAAGGTTGTGAACTTGCGACCATACCATTTAACCCATACACTGAGGATCGCCTGGAGTTGAATTCAAAAATATTCATGTGTTGTGTACCTTAATTTTGAAAATTGGAATGATGAGTACCCTAAATAAATTAATTTACTATGATACCTGATCCTTTTTTTACTTCACCTATAACCCAATTGTTCAAATCCTGATCGCTTGCCAGTTTTTGGAATTGAGATAATTTATCCGGTGGACAGCCCAATAATAACCCGCCAGAGGTTTGTGGATCAAATAATAACATTTCAGTAACTTCGTCGATTCTTGTAGAAAAATCGATATATTTTTTATAAAACAGACGATTATCTGCAGCTCCGCCTGCAAAAAAGCCTTTTTTCCCATACTCCCTGGCATTGCTAAGAAATGGAATGCTGGCGGAGTTAAAAATAATTTGAACATGTGAAGAAACAGCCATTTCATGCGCGTGGCCCAATAGAGAAAAACCGGTCACATCTGTGGCAGCTTTTAACCCGATTTGAACAGCGATTTCAGAAGGGATATTATTTAATTTTTTCATCCAAAACTTAGCTTCAAGGATATCTTTTTCAAGCGCCTTTTCCGATTTAATCGCTGTGGTAGTTACTCCAACACCCAGCGGCTTTGTCAGGATAATCTGGTCTCCCGGCTTGAGGGTGTCTTTGGTAAGAATTTTTTTTGTTTCCACAAAACCAACCACGACTAAACCGAATTTTGGTTCCTGATCCTGAACAGTGTGCCCACCAATAATTACCACCCCAGCTTCTTTAGCCTTTTCGGCTGCCCCTAATATGATTTCGCTCAAATAATCTGATGGCAATTGTGGCGGGAAAGCGGCAATATTTAATGCCAACACTGGTTTTCCACCCATCGCATAAACATCTGAAAGACTGTTCGCAGCCGCAATAGAACCATAATCATACGGTTCATCAACAACTGGGGTAAAGAAATCAGTCGTAATTACCATAGATTTTTCATGGTCAATTCGCCATACCGCGGCGTCATCCGGGGTATCAAAACCGACTAGCAAATCCGGATAATCAGCAGAATTGAATACATTTCCTAAAGGACGCAAAACTTGCGACAGCGTTTCCGCATTTAGTTTGGATGCTCAACCGGCACAGTTCGACAATGAAGTTAATCTTATTTTTTTACCAGAGCTACTTTGATTATTCATGGGGTTAATTATAAGGCGGTTATCCAGTTTTGGAAGAGAATGAAATGCCAATCTTAAAATTTGTACACCCTCCTAACAATTAACAAATGGGTTGATTTTTGGTACGATTGATTTGTTATTTTGATTAATAGGAGTTGCTATGAACATTCTGGTCTTTTTTGCACACCCTGATGATGAAACGATGTTGTGTGGCGGCTTGTTAGCTCTATTAGCTTCTGCAAACCAATCTGTTTTTTACCTTAGCTGTACCCGTGGAGAAGGGGGAGAATGCGGTGAACCTCCTTTGTGTTCACAGGAAGAATTAGGTGAGGTTCGGGAAAAGGAATTGGAATGTGCTGTAAAGGCTTTAGGTGGGGCAAAATTAAAAATCCTCGATTATCAGGATCCATTAATCGGCCCTGATAATACCTTATATTCATTTACAAACAATGTGGATGAATTAATGGGTAAACTTTCTGAATTCGTTCGCCAAAATATGATTGAGGTTTTGATCACGCATGGCAGTAATGGAGAATACGGTCATCCGGGACATTTGACGGTTTATGAAACCGCAAAAAGAACTGTAATTGAAAAATTTCCTCATTTAACATGGTATACCGTTCAGGCAAATTATGATCATTCAACCAAAGAGCATTTATTGAATAAAGATGATCCCGCTGATTGGGTACTGGATATTACCTTAGGGCGACAAATGAAATTGAATGCAGCCCAATGCCACCAAACTCAACATGCTCTTTTTGTCCGGAGAAAGACAAAGGAATTAGAAAGACCCGTTGAATTGGATGAAATCATTCAGGTGGAGGAAGGTTATCATTTTGCCAATGGTGATACAGATTTGCTTAAAGAAATCCCGATTATCAAAGAAAATTTACTTCCCTCAAAATAATTAAAATAAATCAATTCTCCAACCAAATCGTTACAGGACCGTCATTCACCAATGAAACCAGCATGTGCGCAGCAAACTGTCCTTGTTGGGTAGGGATTCCAAATGATCTTAATTGGTCTGCAAAATAATTGACCAAAACATCGGCTTTATCGGGATTGGCAGCCCGAATGAAGGAGGGCCGGTTTCCTTTACGTGTATCAGCATACAGGGTGAATTGCGAGACAACAATTGCCTGCCCTTTAATATCCAGGATAGAGAGATTCATTTTTTCTTGATCATCCGAAAAAATTCGTAAATTAGCAATTTTTTTTGCCATTAACTGGGCGTTGTCAGTTGTATCATCATGACCAACACCTAAAAAAATCATTAATCCTGAATTTATTTCGGAAGCAATTGTTTGGTTATCTACACTGACAGAACCTTTACTTATTCTCTGCACCAGGGCGCGCATGACTCACCTCAAATATTTTTTATTTATAAATCCCAATAGCGGCGCGAACTTCTTCCATAGTTTGATCTGCGATGGCCGAAGCTCTTTTTGCGCCATCTCGTAAAATATCTTCCACATCATCCATATGTTTTTCAAATTCGGCTCGTTTTTCTCGGAATGGTTCAAAATACTTATTTATGTTTCGAGCCAAAATTTGTTTACATTCGACACACCCAATCCCCGCGATGCGACATTCGCGATCGATCATGGTGACTTCTTCCTGACTGGAAAATATTTTGTGTAATGAAAACACATTACAAACATCCGGGTTCCCTGGATCCGTTCTTTTTATCCTTTGTGGATCAGTCATCATCTTCATTACTCTTTTGGTTGTTTCTTCTGGAATGCTGGCCATTTCAATCTGATTATTGAGACTTTTACTCATTTTTTGTTGACCATCAATTCCAATAATCTTTGGAAATTCTGTAATTTTCATTTGAGGTTCAACCAAAACATTGGTGTTGTAATGATGATTAAATGTCCTTACGACTTCTCTGGTAAATTCAATATGTGGAGCCTGATCAACCCCCACCGGAACCGTGTCTGCTTTATAAAGTGTAATATCTGCTGCCATCAAAACGGGATATCCTACCAAACCATAATTTACATTATTTGGATGATCTCGAACTTTTTCTTTAAAGGTGGGCAAAGCAGTCAGTTTTCCTAAAGGTGTCACCATCGAAAGGATTGTATGTAATTCCATAACTTGAGGAACATGGGATTGAACAAAAATTATCGACTTTTGCGGGTCCATTCCAGCAGCCAGCCAATCTAACACCATTTCCAGGGTATTCATTTTGAGATTTTGAGTTGTCTCCAAAGTTGTTAACGCGTGAATATCTGCCACTGAATAAACGCATTCATAATCTTCCTGTAAAGCAATGTAATTTTTTATAGCGCCTAAATAATTACCAATATGTTGACGACCTGTTGGTCTCGCGCCTGAATATACACGACCTTTTTTGCTCATAATAACCTCTTTGTTTTTTTATTAATAATTAAAATAACCAGTATTCGTAGGGGACGAACACTGGTCCGCGGTACCACCCCAATTAGATACATCGTATCTCACTCATCTGTTTTTAACAGATTTCCTGGTAACGGAAGGTTTCCGGCTCAGGTTATCTTTTCACCTGGCAGCTCCAAGGCCCAATCTCCCTCAATTATTTGATGACGTCTCAGCAATTGTCATTCTCTGTGCAAAGAATAGCGGGAGGATCCTTTTCATCGCTTTTTTGTTTATGTGCTCGATTGTACGTACTTTCGTTTGATTGTCAAGAATAAAGATTACCGAAAGGAAGTTCTTTTTTATTCTTCAACGTAACTATACGGCGAAATTAATCCTGTTTGCAATTTTTTTATCAAGTCATTAATAAAATTCAATTTACCAACCGACAATTCGTTATTCTTTGAATAAATTGAATACTCAACAGGGATTGTGGTGAACGGTTCATTTCGATCTAAATTATTTAGTGAATCTTTAATCAGGCTTGATAAATTATCTACAACTGCATAGTCAACCCAATCTTTTTTGGTACCATCAAATGCGATGTCACTAACTACTTGGACGCCGTTTTGTTGCAAGAGAATAATGAAGTCATCAAATAAATAGGCTGATGGGATAAACAGCGTATTGATCCGGTTTTTTGATAATTCTCCAAATTGTTGTAAGGTTTCGTTTGTATTTTCAGGTGATGATAAAGTCGCAGTAGCGGGAAATTGAGCAAGTGGGCCGGATGTAGGTGTACAGCGTCCGCAGAGAAAGGCCATACCGTTCTCGAATAATAAATTTGCCTGATTTTTCCGAATTTCTGTATTTGGTAATAGTCCACCCACTCTCCAATCCGTTGAAATTATTGCCGATAAATACCCACTTATGAAAAGACGATCTGCTGGAGATATGGTAAACAAAGTGGTGTGCGTCTTCGGCTCTGCTGTGAGTTCCTCGGCGACAATCAGTAGTTCAGTGGCAATTCCATTATCAAAAATAGAAAGCGTCTCAGTGGATGGATCAAATAACAGGACGTAAGTAAAAGCTTGTCCTGATGCAGGGATTTCATTACTTGATTGAACAACCATGCCATCATTGACTGCAGCATTACTCAATTCTTCTAAATTCGCTTCGATAGGGTAGTATTCCTCAGCATTTTCTAAATAAATAAAAAAACTTTCTGTAACTATAGGAACTTCTGTAGGAATTTGTTCACTCGCACTCGAGGTTCCCGACGGTGCTGTTTCTGTATTTTGCGGAAGCAAAGTTAATTCAGGTGTGGCGGTCGGAATATTTTTACCGCATGCAGATATTAATAATAATGGAAGCAGAAATATCAGAAATGAAAACGTTTTTTTAGCATTTGTCATGTGGTTGATCTCAAAAAAATGGTTGCCATAAGACTGTATTATAATTGCTTTATGATAGAAATGAATATTCCAGGCCGAGGTAAGGTACAAATTGATTATCTGGTTTGTGATGTTAATGGCACTTTGGCTGTGGACGGTGTGTTATTGCCAGGTGTCATTTCTATGCTAAAAAAGATAAAAGATACATTACAGGTTTTTTTGATTACAGCTAACACCCATGGAAAACAAGGGAGAATCAACGAAGAATTAGGAATTGAAGCAGTCCTTATCCAGAAAAATGAAGAAAAAGAGCAAAAACGAAAATTTATAAGCTCTTTAGGGTCAGAAAGAGTGATTGCAATTGGACAAGGAGCTAATGATGCTGGCATGTTGAAAGATGCTGCGATTGGTATTTGTGTGCAATCCGAAGAAGGGACCGCTGCTACAGCGATAATGGCTGCTGATATTCTTGTAAAAGACACAATAACGGCTTTACAATTAATTCAACACCCGATGAGATTAGTTGCGACATTACGAGAATGAACGAAATAGAAGACAAAAATTCCAGAAATTCTAAAAAACCAATGAGAATTAGAGATCCACGATGGTCACAATACGGACCAACCGGTTTTTTGGGTTACCTCGACCAATTAGCGCGCCGTTTAGAGATTAACGTTGAAACGTTTTTAGTGGGGGCAATTTCATTATTATTAATTTCAATCGCCTTGTTATTAGATCAATTGCCTTTATTTTTACTGGCGATTCTGCTTACTCCTATCCTTTCTCCAATTCTCGGTATGGCTTTTGGGTTTGCTTTAGGCTCATTCAAATTTATAAAAATTGGGCTGCTTTCGCTTTTTTTAAATTTCATCAGTTTTTTTGTTGTTGGAGCTTTTTCAGGTTTTATTGCACGACAATTCCCAGAAAGAAAATTTATTATCTGGAAATTTTTTCTGGATTTTAATTGGACAGGTGTCTTGCTTTTAATGATTGGGATTTTAATCATGATCTCAACAATTATTAAAAATCCAAGACAAGCCTCTTTGGTTGCTAACATAGCCCTTGCCTATAGCTTTTATCTCCCTTTGGTAGCTGCAGCATTTGCTTTTGGTCAAGGAGACCATACTAGTTTTATTCAGGGGCTTTTTACTTTTTTCCAATATTATGGTGTGTCCATCATTTTATGTGTGCTAATTTTGCTTTTATATAAAATTCATCCTATTCGTATAAAGAATTGGTGGGGATTGGGGATATTGGTTCTTCTTTCAGCACCAATTATTTTCTTTCAATTTAAACCGGAAATTTTTCAGAATTTAACAAAAATTGATAAAAATGTTCCTGAAGTTGTAAAACCGGAAATAATTGCTTCTGAAGCAATTTCAGTGATTATTCCAACAGCTACTATGGTCGTGCCAAGTGTTACGAATACAGTTGAAAAGCCATCCCAAATCATTACCGAGATCACTACCTCAACTGTAACCATTACTCTGACACCATTACCATCCATAATTTGGGCTGAAATCAGATCTCCTGAGGGAAACGGCGCCAATATCCGGGTTGAACCAGGCTATTCGTCAAAAATATTACGAACGGTCTTGAATGGAACGGCTGTCCAAATCCTAGATGAAGTTGAAGTGATTGATGGCGCAACCTGGGTACATATTCGATTATTAGATCAACAGGAAGGCTGGATTGTGCGAACTTTAATTATTTCAGCAACACCAGAACCTGAATGGTAACGCAAATTGCAAAGGAGTTTTTTTGATGACAATTAGTTTTGGAACAGATGGATGGAGAGCAGTAATTTCGGATACTTTCACATTTAGTAATTTACGGCTGGTTACTCAGGCAATTGCTGACGCAGTTGCATCAGCTTCCTGGTTAAATGGAACTGAAAATGAAACTAGCTTGGGCGAGAAAAAAATGGTTGTGGGTTTTGATACCCGCTTCCTGTCGGATCGATTTGCCAATGATGTTGCGCGGGTACTCGCTGGCAATGGTTATACAGTGTACTTAAGTCAGGCAGATGCTCCAACACCGGTAATTTCATATGCAGTTAAGAATCTTCAGGCAATGGCCGGGATCATGATAACTGCCTCTCATAATGCCCCGCGTTATAACGGTGTAAAACTGAAAGCAGCCTTTGGAGGTTCAGCACTGCCGGAACAATGCCGAAAAGTGGAGGTATTTCTAAATGACAATGAGGCTCAGGCTCGTGGTCCAAATTTGATGGATTACCAACAGGCCAAAAATCTTAATTTAATTCAAAAATTTAATCCAATCCCTGCTTATTATGAACATTTAACCAAATTGATTGATTTTGATGTAATTGCGGATAATCCACAAAGAATTGTAGTAGATTCGATGTATGGCTCCGGACGAGGGGTTATTCGCTCCATTTTACAGGGAAGCGGCACTGAAGTAGCTGAAATTCGTGGTGAGATGAACCCTGGCTTCGGTGGAGTACACCCTGAACCAATTGCAAAATATTTAGGAGCCTTAGCAGGAGCGATCAGTACTGGTTTGGGTAGTTTTGGGTTAGCAACCGATGGGGATGCTGACCGAATAGGTGCGATGGATGAGCGTGGAAATTTCGTTGATCCACATAAAATTATGGCTTTGGTTTTAAAGTACCTGGTTGAAAAGAAAGGCCAAACAGGCGCAGCAGTTCGGACTGTATCAACCACCCGAATGATCGATCGTTTGGCTCAGAAATATAATTTGCCGGTTTATGAAACCCCGGTTGGTTTTAACCACATTGCAGATTATATGTTAAAAGAAGATGTTTTAGTTGGAGGAGAAGAATCCGGAGGAATTTCCTTTAAGGGCCATATTCCCGAAGGAGATGGAATTGGCATGGGGCTACTATTATTGGAAATTGTTGCGGCTTCTGGTAGTAGTCTCTATGATTTAGTTCAGGATTTATTATCTGAAGTTGGGCCGGCTGAGTATGAGCGCCGAGACTTACGATTAAAACGCCCGGTTTCAAAACAAAGAATGGTTGAGCGATTAACCACTGATATCCCCAATACAATTGGCGGTGAAACCATAGCGTCTATTTCAACTCTGGATGGTGTCAAGTATCTTTTCTCAGATGATTCCTGGCTACTGATTCGACCTTCTGGAACTGAGCCAGTTTTAAGGGTTTATGCCGAGGGTAGAACCAAAGATATGGTCAAAGCGATGATTTCTTATGGTGAGCAAATCGCCGAAGGTGTTAAATAAAATCTTTTTAAATAAAAAAATTCCCCGCGGGGAATTTTTTTTATTTAAGCCTAACGAGTTGAAAAGCGAATTCGTCTTGCCAGGAAAATTATGATAATTAAAAGAATTGCTGCTCCAAAAAGCACAGGTAAACCTACTTCATCCATAAATCCGGCGGTTGGCAATGTTGTTGGTGTTGTCTGGGCTACTGCTGTACCTTGAGCGACCTGAGTGCCAACTGATTCGTTCGTAACCATTAAGGTAGCTGCTGCCTGGGTTTGAAATGCTGCTACTGTGGCTGTTCGAATTGCAGGATCCTGACCTGCAACCGAAGTCGAAGCTACCCCACCAACCGAAGTTGCAGTCGGCATAGCGACGACAGAGGTAGCGCTAGGCAATTGAGGAGTATCTGAAGGGGCTGCTTTTTGGGTGGCTTGCTTTTGTTCAATTTGGGCAGTTTGGGTTGCCACCATAGAAATCGCGGTATTTTGTGCATGGATTTCGGCTGCTTGATTTTGAAAGTCAGAAGTTGTTTTTGGTCTGAAGAGGATAACATAGGCGATAATAGCCAAAATTGATAGAACGACAATGCCACCTAAAACTCCAACCCCAACCATAAAGGGTTTATTACTGGAACCATTATTCATTGGTTGGTCAGGTCTTGATTCTTGATCGAATAATTCACTGTCATTTAAATGTGAGGGTTCCATAGCTTACTCCTTAAATATGATAATACTTTACTCTAGGATATCTAAATTCGCAAGTGGAATTGAAATTTGATCTTGATTATAAAGTTGGACAATTGCACTAGAGGCACGAATACTACTAGGAAATTTAGTTTTTACCTGGTTAATTCGTTTGATTACCGCGGCTTTTCCCTGATGAGCTCCGGAATTGACTCGAACCACGGAGCCTACCCTCAAGTCGAGCCCATCAACTGGTGGATTTGCTTCAACTGGTAATTCAATAATAATCTCAGGTTTTTCGAAATTGCGAACATTATAAATTGCATTAATCGACACAACTTTATTTTCATTCGTTTTTAACAACTCAAACGCACGCTCATTTAATGGAATTTGTCCAAACCCTTCCAGAACAATGATTGGAATTTTGCAATTCATTGCAGCATTTACAATCGAAGCATTCATACTGGCTAAAACCAGTCCTTTAATATTAAGTTCTTCTGCTGCTTTGAATACTTCTGCATTTGAGCAGTGTCCAGCCATGACGATTGAACCACGGAATGTGACGTTTATATTTTCGGGGGTTACTTCTTCAAACAGATCAACCATATTGGTCAGGATGGGGCCGGACGCTATTTTTTGATTTCCCCAAACCCCTTGAATTAAAGCTCCATTTGTTTCCACTACCACTCCATGAAATGGAAGAATTTCTGTAACGATTGAATCAAAACCCGCAAAAATTAATTTTGGTGGTTGGTTGAGGCGAATTACGACCTGGCTGCCAATAATATTGACAATTTCTCCTTCGTATGGAGATCGATACGGCTTTCCCATTGCTCTTTGAGGTTGCGCAATGACGTCTCCTTTCTGGATAGGATCGCCAACTTTTACATTGATAGAACGACGAGCATCTTCTATGTTCTTAAAATTTAATTCTTTACGGATATTAAGAATTAAAAACTTTTCTTCAGGGAAAAATTGAGCTACAGGCTCAAAAGCTTCAACCTTTTGGCCAACCCGAACAAGGACATCTCCTCTACCAGCAAAGGTTCTTGCCCTTTGAATTTTTGCCAAACCGAGTGTGTGAAAAATTGAAGTTTCCATAATTTCCATTTTTGTTGCAATAATTATGCCACAACAACCCCCATACTCTTGCGCCAGGAATTTATTTTCTCAACACGGGCAGGACTATTTTTTGGAAGCTGAATTGGTCTCCCGCGCGCATCAATGATCAAGCCACAAAGTCCACTTTGAATCGTTACTCCTTTAGCAGCATTCTTTCCAAATTGGTTCAAATCAATGCTTTCAAGCGGTTCAAAAAATAATTTCACGATTTGACCGGTAGCCAATGCTAGTTTGGTGATAGTTCCTTTTATGACCTGATCTTCCATGAAAGTACCATCTTTGAATTCAATACGAATTTTTAAGATGGGAGTTCCTTCTTTTGCCTTTGATTGAACAGAAAAAACTTTTGCCAACAAACTAATATTTGATCCTTCCAGGATTTGCACAGGTAAAAGGGGATTGTCTTTTGATATAGCCCCTAAAACTGGTAAAATGCCATGATGGTCGATAAAGATATTGGCGACTCCTTTGGGTTGAATTGAATCAAGCAGAATAAGTGCAATTTCAGAAGGATTTTCAAATTTATTTAAGAAATCACCATTGATGACAATTTGATTCCACTGATCACTTTTAATACCAGATATTTTTTTAAAATTCTCATATTGATTTCGAATTATTTCTTTTATCATGCAGATTTCAACAGAAAATTCATCGATTTCTTCAGGGATTGTTTCTGGGCGGATTGACTTAGAACCAAGATAATTGCTAATAAATTCGTCTAATTTATTAGCAAACATCCACTGGGAAATATTATGTATATGAAGGTCATTAAAAAACCAGGTTGGGTCAGCATACAGAGTATTTTTACATACGTTTAAGTTAAGTTTGTTTTGTTGAACCCCGGAGAATGTAATTAATTCTTTATTAAAATCAATGACCAGAAGATTGGAATTATTTTCTGTACTTAACTTACTTAAAAATGTTGTCATGATTCCCAAGGATTGGGTGCTGGGTATTGGTGTGGATTTAGAGAAATTATTTAAGAACTCAAATCCTTTCAGCTTTTTTTTGAGAAGATTTACATTTAATTCATTAATGGTCTGTAGCGCCGGTGATAAGTTTTCTTCATCCAGTGTTGGACGAATATTATCTGCAATGGTTACTTGTTTAATCGGATTGATTAATTCCTGAACTTTATCTGCAATTGATGAATTTCCAGCATAGATAAGCTCCGGCAGTTTTTCAGGGGGCAAAAGTTTTATACAAAAAAGAATAACTTCGAGCATCCTCATGACTGACTTATTTGCACCATTTTCTGTACCGCCAGCCAGCATGAGCATATCAGGTTTTTTAGACACGATAGATGATAAGATCTCTTCGATTTTCCGTGAATCGTTTAATCTAATCTGATCAACGTGAGACAAATGAGTGAATCCAATGGTACGAGTTAAACTTTCAATTGAAATGATATCCAATAATCCAGCAGTGATAATTGAAACCTGATCTAAAAATCCAAATGTAATTGCTACCTGATCAACCCCGCTGCTATCCTCCTGACTGGGTACAATCAAATTCATTTCCCCATCGATTAAAGTTCTTCCAGTGATGTTCTGCAGATAATCAATTGCCTTGAAAAAGCCCTCACGAATATCATTATAGGGCGGTTTATGCGAAGAATCAGCTTCGCTGGTTGCTAAAAGGTGAAACTTGCCATCCACAACATCAAACAAAAACAATTTTGTGATGTGACTATCCATCTTTATTCCAAGAACTGATGCCTGATCTATTGCTTCACTCATATAAGCTATCCGATAAACAAATTATATAAAAAAGTAACAATGAAGTTTAATCTTTCAATTAAAGCCAAAATAGACGAAATAATTACACCTGCAAATATTGAACCCAAGGTGATGCCGATAAATACAGAGCCTACTTTTCCGGATATAGATAAAAGCTTTCCAAAACCAGAAGGATTTTCTCCATCTACCTTTTTTGAGAATTGAAAGAATAATAATGACGAAATAGCTCCTATTACCAAAATTAGTCCACCTGCAATTTTTGATATTGTCAGCGAAGACATAGAAAATGGTTCGGTAATTCGATCAATCATGGGAATTAAGGTGCCTGAATAGGCACTGATGAGGATGATCACAGAACCGCTGCCGACAAGAAATGCTAAAGGATAATCGCCTATCGAGCTGGTTTGTTTATTTAATTTGAATATTAATAGAATGGAAAGCATCAATGGGATAAATTGTATTAGGATTTTCGACAAGTCACCCGAAAAGAATGGCAGAATTAATTTCGGAATAATTATTTGGTAGAAAATCAAGACGAAAACATAAGCTGCGGAAACACCTATGAAAAAATAAGTGGCGATGCGAAACAAAGGGTTGTCGCGAACAATATAACTGAAAATCATTATTGTCAGAATAAAACTAAATAATAACCAGAAAAATTGATTTTGATTCATTTCTGCGATTCCTCAGATTGTGAAGAGGACATAGATTTTGAGAAAATTGCGACAACACCACCGGCTAATATGAATAAAATAAATATTACAACGGAAAGTTGATTAATTGCCAGAAACCGGGATAATTCACTGGTTTCTGCTGTAGATAATAGATCGTATGAAATACCACCTAATATTCCACTCATCATTCCATCAACTTGATTTGCTTCCAAATAAGGTTGTAGCAATGGAGCAGCTTTTGTGGTTGCAACGATTAGAAAATTGGAATTTGGAAGGCTTAAATTAATTTGTTCGACCCACAATTTGGCTTTATCCGAATTATCCGTCATGAGCACGATCATATTGAAATCTGAAATGGAATTTATATTTGATAAATCAGTCGAATCCCAGACGTTTATTCCGACCTCTAATCCAGTTAGTGTATCTTTAGGCTGGGACAAAAAAGATTGAATTCCTACTATATTTCCAGGAAGGTATCCGAGGTTATGAATTTTTTCATTATAGTTGTATTTAGGTACTTTTTGTTTGGTGTTATCCAAAATTTGAGTTGCTAAAAGTGCCCCATGAGGATTGGTTGAAACGATGGTAATCCCGTGGTTATTTTCGTACATATTCTCAAAAAATCTTTTCGATATCAGGTTCAATTCCGGATAGGAGCCTGCATCTGCTTCAAATACTACCAGAACTTGACTGGGCTCCTGGTTTCGAGATAAATAACTGGTTGCGAGATTGTAAAAACGAAGGGTTTCGGCCGGAATTATTTGTGGCAATCTTTGGGCTGAATGATCAGTGAATAATGAGGTGACAATGATCAAAATCAAGAACAATGGAATGATAAAACTTTCTAGTAATTCAAGAATTGATTTCTTCTTTTTTGAGCTTTGTGATGTAGTGATTGGGGGTGAAATAATTTCTTGAAGGAGTTTTAGGTGTTTTTTTTGTTTGTCAGAAACATCGATCGATACAGAATAAGTCGGAGGAGGCGTATAAGATTTTGTTACTGATTCGGAGGATAATACACCCTCTAATCCGGCTAAAGGTCCTGATAACACTTTTTGTTGTTTGGTTTTTATAACAGCTGGATCGGGAGTTATAACTTCGATCGGACGGATGGCTTTTAGCCACTCTGGGAGGGTCGCTTTTTCAATATTTTCAGGTATTTCCTGTTGAGGTTTCGACTCAATTTCCTCAGTATCAACAGATTCATTTTTTTCGGCATGAAAGTCAATATTCTCAAGCCAATCCGGAACTTCTCCAAAGTTAAATGGGGGAATTTCAAAAGTAGAGGTATCTTTCTCTTCTATGACGAAATCGTCGTTTACTGAAAGGTCATCTATTTCATCCTCAGATGGTTGTTTGTCTTGAACCACCTCTTCATTCATAAAATCTTCAAAACTGATGAAAGGTTCTACTGGAAGGCTACCTAATTCTTTATCACTGAGAAGAAAAGCGGATTCAATGGCTTTATCTTGTGATGGAGAATCTTCATTAGGTTGATTTTCTGGTGTCTCAGATGATTTTGATTCAAATCTATATCTATCTAACAAGGATTCCGGTGTTGATTTATGTGGTTGATTAACCTCAGAATTATCTTGGGGAATTTCACTAGCTTCCTGGCTTATTCCAAATTTTTGATTAATCTCCTGAATCCAATCCGGTAATTTATTTGGATCTTCCTCCTCTTTTTCTGAAAGGGTTTTCTCTTCATGAAGAAAATTTGTTTTTGATAACCATTCAGGAATTTGTGAAGGATTATCATTGTTGAATTCATCCGCGTCATCATTTCTGTAACCTGATGATAACCATTCAGGAACATGTGGTTCTTGTTGATTGTCATTGATTTCATCTTCTGAAATTGTTTGGTTCAAGTTGAGCCATTCTGGAAATTCTTCAGCAGGGGCGATGCCTTCTACTTCTTCAAGTCCCAACTGCTCGGGAAAAGCAAGATGCCAATCACTCCTAATGTTCTCAATGGATGATAAAGTTTCTGAGTCTTCTTGGATCGCAGGTTCTTGATCAGATTCGCCACTGTTTTGTTCATCGTTGGATGAATTCTCGGAAATTTTTCTAAACTCATTAAGCCAATCGTTTGATGAAGCGGAATCTTCATGTTTTGATTTGGTTGAGTAAGGCAATTCATCTTCATTCATTGCGGTGTTAGTTTGTGATAATTCAGTCTGTTTTACGATATGGGTGTATCCTTCATCCGCTTCTTTCACTTCCCGAATTCTTTTAAGCCACTCTGGTTCCTCGTTATCAGGCTCTTCTGAGGTAGAAAACAATTGTTTAGCATCCCCTGAGGTGGGTTCAATTAAATTATCTTCGTCAGTACTTTCATCAGCGCGTAAAAGAGAAAACCAATTTTGATCAGATGGGTTTTCAGGAGCGAGATGCGCCAAAATTGCCCCGCAATTATCGCAAAAAATTGCCGATTTCTTATTTTCGTGTTTACATTGAGGGCAAATTATTGTTTCAGCCATTTATTTCCAGTCAAATGGTTTTTCTAAACCTATTAAAATCCTGATGCTGGTAACGATTGCTCCAAGAGCTATTCCGATTAATATTCCAGTTCCTCCCGCGATTGGTAAATTGTTTAATCCATTAATAATAAATTTCAAAAATGGGGAACTACCACCTAAGGACAAAGTTCCACTAAAAAGTAACAGAAAAACAATCGTTGATATACCGAAAATGATCGCTAACAAGTTGTGTTTTTGTCGAAAAAAGCGAAATGACGCCAGTGATAGAGTAATCGCAAGCACTGCCAACAAACTCGATTCAACTGTAATAATGGTTGTTTTTGATAAATCGATGAAGAATTGGTTGGTTGGTCCAAAAATAAGTCCAATCAAAAGGACGATTACAAAACCAACAATGAAAAACGGACTGGCATAATCACGTTTCCTGTCATTAAAAACTCTATTCCAGTGGATCGTTAAAAGGTTGATAATTGCAATAACAAGAGCAATTGAACCAATAATAAAAGCCCAATCCACTAAATTATTTTTTATCGTTCCAAGAACTGCCCCAGGAAAAAATAGTCCTAGAAGAACGAGAAGACCAGACAATGATGAAATGATAATCAGTATTATTTTTTTCATAACAACCCAATTAATTTCAAGAGAATAGCGATAAGAATTATTCCAATAACGAGCCATCTTAATAGATCATGGAGAATTAAGGATATTTTCTTTGTTTCATTTTTTGGGTTCAGTTGAGCTGGAACTGAGAAAATCTCTTCTCCAATTAATGCTTCATTAGAAAAAGCATAACTGACAGATTGACCTTCAAGGTTATCAGTAGCTGCTAATGAAAAATGATTTTGTTTAATATTCGTATCCAACAACAAGCCAATTTCTGGGCCAATGTTGCCTACAAAAACCTGGGATGAAAGGTTTGGATCTACGGTGTGGGGGATGACTCCGGCAATATATCCATAATTTGTTGCACCTGCCAAATACGCTGAAGAGCCAGTCTCCTGTTGGACGTTAGCGTTTTCGGATTCAATTTTTTGAAGTTTTGATTGAGCTAATAATGCGATATCCCCACTTCCAGCTGTCGTTATCGGAGGGTTATCACTTAATACGCTCTGATCAAGAATTTGATTTAGTGTCTCAAGTCCCACCAAAGAAGCAGCTCCGTGAATATTCTGGATATCTGATTTGCCGATCGAAATATGAATCCCACGACCATCTTCAATGGATAGCCCGATTGATTTTTTGAGTTCATTTACTGCAGGGTTATTCTTAATTTCAAATTTATTTTTAATTGAAGTGAAATAGAGAATCCCACCGGAAATTAAAATGATGACGATTAATATTAAAAAAGACATCAGAAGTGAACTATTCATTTAAATCCTTATGGTTTAAAAAATCTAAAAACTCTTGTGTTTTCTCCTGATCTTCCAAAATAATTCCCATTTGATTAATAAAAGGATTTTGAAAAAAGGATTGCGACATCCAAATCGTTTGAGTTACTAAAATTTTTAAAGGTAGCGTTGCATCCAAAAAGTATCTAAAAATACCAAGCAAATTTTTTTGTTGCAAGTATTGAACCAGGTTCTGCCAATTCTGATTGTCCTCCGGCATTATTTAAGTATAGCAAAAAATTGATAAAGAATATGATTAGTCACTTATCCAAAGGCTTTGACCACCTCCCTGACTGGCGAATTTGACTATTTCCGACTTCATCCATTCTGAATCTTTCCAGAATGTGCTTAATTGTGAACGATATTCAGCAATTGATTGATGCCATTTTTTGATATCAACTGGAGAAAGGTTGAATTTGATAGGAGAGTAGTTCTTAAAAAAGATTGCTTGCTTTTGAGTCTTAATTACATATGGATAATCCTGATAGAAGAGAACATTTTCTCTTTTTAACTCCTGAACAGCTTTTAATAAAATGCGATGATCCAGATGATCACCAATGGCCATTGGCGAGATGATTCTGTCTTCTGGTTTTACTTGATTTTGGATTACTTCTCGAATTTCTGATACCAAATAAGTCTGAGTTGAGGGAATTGGTTGATATAAATCTTCTTCTTTTTCAACAATAAAATTTCTATTTGAATCAACCCGATAAATACAATCGAGAAAGTTAAAATGACGAGCTTGAGCACTAAGAATTTTGCATGCGGCAATATCTTCACTTCTGCGAATATCTGGCGCGTCGATTGGTAAATCCCAGCGTGAATGTAAAGATTTAGCAAAATTGGACAGTGATAAATCCTTAGGCGAGCCTGAAAAAAACGTCCATATTTCAACAGGATTATCCAGGGTAGCCAAGTGATGGACGATCCCACCACAGGAGAGGGCAATGTCGTCAAGATGAGGAGATAAAAAAATGTACCGCATAGACCCTATAATGAACCATGATAAAATTGTTACATTACGATTTTATTATAGATTCAAGCCAGGAGGCTATGATGAGCTTCTTAACAGATTTGTTGGGAATTGTTCCGTGCCCATCGCAATCCCGCAATGAAGTTGACCGATTATTGGAAGAATTACTGCGCATAGGGAAGGCAGATGATTATCTATCTGAAAGACCAGGTGGTCCTTTTAATATTCAATGCCGCCATGTCCGCGCAATAGAAATAGGAAAAAGGCTGAACGAAATTGGGGGAGAAAAATTGATGGTGTATGCGCTTCGAAAAGTCAAAAAGAAATTAGGAAAAGAATTCCTGGCGCATTTGGAGTTCGCTTGGGACGAAATTGGACAGTGGGTGGTTTAATAAAAAAAACCATTGGAATTTTTCCAATAGTTTTTTGTGGGCCCGGATGGATTCGAACCATCGACCAAGCGGTTATGAGCCGCGCGCTCTGCCGCTGAGCTACGGGCCCTTGCGACTTCGGAATTATAACATAAGACACGATCAAGAATTAAAATAAACAGTTATTAAAGCAGCGTATTTGGGGTTGAAATAAGTAACTTTAACAAAAAAGAGGCTGAAAAATATTTCAACCTCTTTTAGCTCTGATGCAGCGTTCATCAGAGATCGAACGGTTCATCTTAGCGGGCTGTAATATCTTTACCAGTTTTTATTACGTATAAGGGAGCCTCGTGATTCCAGATAGCTTCCCAGACAGATTCAGCATTTAAAATGACCAGATCAGCTTGTCCGCCTTCTTTCAGTTTATGACCTTCGGCGCCTAATGCTTCAGCCGCGTTTGTGGTGATCAGATCATAAAGAATCTCCATTTCCTGACGACTGTTCATCCACATCAAATGGGCTGCCAAAAAAGCCACTTCCAACATATTATTTCTACCGAAGGGGTAATAAGCATCGGCGATATCATCCTGCCCCAGAGCTATACGGACACCTGCATGATACAGATCCTTCACGCGGGCGTACAAAGGACCGGTTTGGGGATCGGAAACGACACCGATTTTTGCCCGTTTCAACAGATATTCAATTTTTCGATAATATGGCTCAGGATATAAAGCCATCGCCCGGCTATGTTGTGCAGTTACGCGACCTTCCCAACCATTTTTAATTGTGGTAACAGCTAACATTTCAAGCGTTTTTAAGGTGGGATCGCCAGCATCATCGATCAACATCGAAACGGGTTTGTCATATTTCTTTGCCAAAGCAAACATGCGGTCAATGTGTTCCTGAGCATCTGAGTCGGTATATTCAATCCAAGGAATACCACCGACAACATCTGCTCCAAGCTTCAATGCTTCTTCAATATATTCTTCTGCGCCAGGATCACGGACAACGCCATCCTGAGGGAATGCCACCACTTCAACCTTGATGCGATCTTTATACTCTTCTCTGGCGCGTAATAGAGCTTTTACACCTTCTAGTTTTGCTTTTGTATCGGTATCTGCGAAAGCCCGAATATGGGTGTTACCAAATTTAACAGCCAGGTTTAAAGCTTTGCGAACATTTTCAATGATCCAGCTTTCGTTGTATTGTTCTTTGACTTTCGCAGCTAATTCAATGGCGGTCATTGCTCCACCCATTGAGCCATCGGTATAGGCTCCTAATGCAGCTTCGTCCATCATTGCCAATGTATAGACTTTACAAAGGTGCAGGTGGCCATTCACGAAGGATTCGGTAACCAGTTTTCCTCCGGCATCAATAACCTTCTTTGCTTCTTCATTAACCGAAGTACCAATTTTTACAATTTTCCCATCTTGAATTGCGATTTGAATTACTTCCCCTTGTGAAAATCTGGTTTTGGCATTCTTTATCAATAAATCGTAACTCATTTAGTTTTCCTCCTGGTTAATTTACCAATTCTTTATTTCTTTCCTGAACCAATTTTTGAGCCATCAAAGCCCCATCTTTAATCGGCTCATAACCAGTACACCGGCAAAGATGTTTGTTAAGCGAATTTGTAATTTCACTTTCAGATGCATCTGGTTTGTTCTCGAATAGACCATAAAGTTCCATAACAATTCCAGGTGTACAGAAGCCGCATTGAACAGCTCCGGATTCAGAAATTGCTTTTTGAATGGGATGTAATTCTTTTCCATGAGCCAAACCTTCAATGGTAAGAATTTCTGCTCCGGATGCCTTTAAAACAGGCGTATTACAGCTTTTGATCGCTTTCCCATTCATTATTACCGTGCATGTACCACAGGTTGCGTTATCGCAACCTTTTTTTGTGCCTGTCATGTTGAGAACTTCTCGAATGACGTCTACCAGCATCATCTCCGGGTCAACTTCGACAACCCGAAGTTTCCCGTTAAGGGTAAAGGAAATCTTCTCAGGCATTATGCATACTCCTTTTGTTGTTTATTGGCCAGGGCCTGTTTGATTATTTCTGGAGTAACCGGAATTTCAAAGAAATCAACTCCAATAGCATCATAAATAGCATTAAGAATAGCCGGAGCGGGACCAATCACCGGGTGTTCACCAATTCCACGTGCCCCAAACGGACCAACGGTTCCAGGGTTTTCTATGAAATGTATTGTTTGTGGTACAGCTTCTTTATAGGTAGGTAGGTGATATTTAAAGTAATGAGGATTCAGAATTCTACCTTCTTTATCAAACTCTAATTTTTCATATAAAGTCGCTCCAATACCCATCATTACGCCACCCAGGACAGTTCCTCTAATCTGGAGTGGATTAATGACCTGACCGACATCGAAAGTGGATACGAAGTTATCTACAAAAACCTTTCCAGTTTTCTTTTCAATGCGGATTTCAGCTCCTTGGGCTCCAAAAGTGTATTCGACACCCAGACTGCCCTGACCGTTTTTATCAGGGTTAGCATAGCGCGGAAGCCTAGCGTCCGACACCGATTGGGCAACTTCACCGATTGTGATGCCATCACTGGTGATATAACCACGGCTTATTTCAGGGACAGCCACCCGAATGGTTGGATCGTTCTTTAAGTAAACAAAGTCTCCGTCATAATCCAAATAGTCAACATCGGTTTTAAGGACCTGGGCAGCGGTTTGTTTTAACACATTGATCAATTTTTCCGCTGCGCGAATGATTGCTCTTCCGCCCTGTGTGGTAAACATTGAACCAATAGTTTGCCATTCATAGGGTGAATATTGCGTATCAATGTCGTTATACACACGGATTCTTTCCGGGGCAACTTTCAATGCCTCGCCGGTGATTTGCTGGACGATGGTTCTTAGTCCCTGGCCAACCTCGGCTCCACCCATGTTTACGGATACACTACCATCAATATTCATTTTTAAATAGCAGCCTTTGGTTGAGAAAGATGCCCCTTTGGGCGATTTCATCAAAGCGGCATAACCACGGCCATAATAAAAATCATCATCTTCCTTGATGAATTCCTTGTTGTAAATATTGGAACGAATGATGTCGGTACAGGCTTTTACATCCCCATTTGTTTTCCACATTGTTTCGCCTAGGGCGTTGACTTTTCCTTCGCTCAGGAAATTCTTTTCACGCAAGGCAAATGAGTCCATTCCTAATTTTCTTGCCAGGATATCCATTAATCGTTCAATAGCAAACTGACTTTCCTGGTGCCCATAACCGCGGAAAGCTCCCACGGGGGGAGTATTGGTGTAAACGGTGTAGCCAATTAGATCGCAGTGATTGAACTCGTACGGTCCGGTGCAGTTATGAGTGGCAGCGATCGTCACATTGACGGCTGTATCGGCATAAGCACCCCCCGAATGGAATAATTTTGCTTCAATTGCGACTAATTTTCCATCATTCTTAGCACCAATTTTCATGATTGTTCGAATACCATGACCTAACAAAGTGCTTGTAAAATCTTCTTTTCTGGAAGCCACCCATTTTACCGGATGCCCAGGCACAAAACTGGCTATCCAAGCAACGGTTTGCTCGACAGTAATATCTGATTTGTACCCAAAACAGCCGCCAATGTCTGGAATATGTAGTCTGACATTCGCTTCGGGAATTCCATAAGAAGCTGCTAAATCCTGCCGGATGATAAATGGACAAATGGAAGAAGACCAGCCTTCAATGGTGTTATCTTCTTTAAACCACATAATTGAACCGTGAGGTTCTAAAGCTGCGCAAGAGCCCAGCGGGTATAAAAATTCACCTTCGACGACAATATCGGCTTCAGCAAACCCATCGGCAGCCTTTCCTTTTTTCAGGTGATATACATTTGCGACGTTGGTTCCTGGTTCAGGTTTCAGGGTGGGTAGATGCCAATAGTCACCATTTTCTTCATGGATTAGAACAGCATCCTCGCTCATCGCATCAAGTGCATCGACATAGACAGGTAGCGGATCGTAAACAACTTTGATTTTTTCGAGTGCTTTTTGAGCATTAAAAGTTGTGTCTGCGACGACAGCTGCAACTGGTTCACCAATGTATCTAACTTTTTCAACAGCCATTGGGGAAAGATCTTTGATATTGTCACCATAGTGCAGTTTACAACCCTTACCGGTCACTACTTTCACGACTCCAGGCATTTTCTCCGCTTCTGAGATATCAACTGAAACGATTTTGGCATGTGCATATTCTGGTCTGAGGACAGCAGCATATAACATTCCTGGTAGGCGAATATCATCCAGGTATTGCGCCTTGCCGATCACTTTGTTGATAGCGTCTGGGCGGATATACGATTTCCCAATATATTTGTAAGTCATAATTTACTCCTTTCTTACTCTTTTTTATCCTTCTCTTCGATAAGGTTTCAATAGTGCTGCCGGGTAAGAAGCATTTCTTCCAGCGATTACTAATGCAATAATTGTCACGATATAAGGTAAAGCTAAAAATGTTTCATATGGGATGGGTAATTGCAATCCCATCGCCTGTAATCTCAGTTGCAAAGCA
Source organism: Anaerolineaceae bacterium (assembly GCA_034429975.1). Classification (GTDB taxonomy): domain Bacteria; phylum Chloroflexota; class Anaerolineae; order Anaerolineales; family Anaerolineaceae; genus UBA6170. Next base: position 140,480 of record DAOUFM010000135.1, read on the forward strand.
AAAGTGCCTCCAAATATGAGCGCACCCCACATTACTTTCACCGGAGACCAATTGCCAAAAATTACAATGGCGATAGCCACCCAACCTCGACCAGAAATAATCCCATGAGTAAAAGAACCAAGTTGTGCGAGTGAAAGAAATGCCCCTCCGGCTGCCATCAATCCACCTCCGATGGCCAACACAATATAACGGGTTAAGTACACATTAATGCCGGCTGCATCAACAGATTCTGGGTTTTCTCCAACTGCCCGAATATGCAATCCAAAGCGTGTACGATACATGATAAACCAGGCGAGCGGTACGATCACCAGGAAAGTGATATAAGTCAGCAAATATTGCTGAGTGATCGTATTGAGGAATGGAACATTCGGAAATGGGTTAACCGGTTGAAATGAAGGAATTGCTGGAGGTGTTGATCGCCCACCATAAACAAGGCGAAAACCAAAAAGGGATAATCCGGTTAACAACAAAGTAATACCCAAACCAGATACGTGCTGATTAACCCCCAATGTAACCGTCAATAAACTCATTAATAAACCTGCAATCACACCGCTCAGAATTGCAACGAGCAAACCCAGCCATAAAGAACCACTTTTATCAGCGACAATAAAACCAATAAAAGCGCCAAAAAACATAATTCCTTCAATTCCCAGGTTTAAAATCCCAGCGCGCTCAGAATAAGTTTCTCCAATAGCTGCTAAGAGGATGGGTGTTGAAACACGAAAAGTTGCGGCGATTAAGTTAACAATAAAGACTTCCATTACATCCTCCTGATCCGGTATCTTTGCAGCAGTAACATTCCTAAAGCTACCAGTAACATCGTTGCCTGGGTTACTTCTCCAAGATATACAGGAACACCGAGCGCACGACCAAGAGTTTGCGCACCGGTGTCAACAAGGCCGAAGAATACTGCAGCCAAACCAACTCCAAATGCGTTCAAAGATCCAAGCGTAGCAATAATGACACCTGTATAACCGTAGCCAGGTGAAATCTCGCTAATCAAATGGAAATGAATACCGGCAACTTCTGCAACTCCTGCTATTCCTGCAATTCCACCGCTGATTAATGCTGCAATCAGGATTGTTCGATTCACTTTGATTCCTGCAAATTTTGCGGCTGGTTTTCCCAGTCCAACAGCTCTCATTTTGAGACCGAAGGTGCTACGGTTCATTACAAACCACAAAATTAGCACCAATGCTACAGCAACAAGAAATCCAAAGTTTAATCGTGATCTGGGAACCAGCTTAAAGAAGACTGCTGATGGTGCAATTTCTGGAGATTGCGGCCAGCCGGAGTTAGGATCGCGCCAGGGACCGTTAAGAATTGCGCTAACAATGTATGCCATAATGGAATTCATTAACAAGGTGGTAACAACTTCATCGACTGCCAACTTCACTTTTAGCAATGCTGGAATTAACGCCCAAGCAACTCCTGCAGCAAAACCACCCAGGATCATAAGCGGTAAGGCGACAAATGAAGGCATCCCATGCGCGGACATTCCTATCCAAGTCCCGGCTATTGCTCCTGCATATAATTGACCCTCGGCACCGATATTATAGTATCCGGTGGAAAAGGCATACGTGACTGCAACCCCGGTAATAATTAATGGCGTAGATTTGACTAATATTTCCAATATTGAAACTTTATTCCCTAAAGGAGCGAGCAAGAAATAATAATAGGCCTCAAAGGGGTTTGCATTCGCCATCATGATTAATCCAGATGTCAAAATGAAAGTTCCCACCAGGGCTAAAATTGGAATTAATGGCTTCACCCAAAAAGGAGGATTATCGGTTTTAACAAATCTTAATCGTTTTTCTTCAGTGTTTTCTGTCATGCTACCTCCCTTAATGCGCCGCTCATCATTAACCCTAATTTTTCGGGAGTAGCATCCTGAGTATTGATCGTTCCGACAATTTCACCTTCAAACATAACTGCAATCCGGTCAGAAAGACACAATATTTCATCCAGGTCTTCAGAGATTAGCATGACTGCTGCACCTCGGTTACGTTGCTCTAACAATTGTTCACGAACGTATTCCGTTGCTCCTACATCTAAACCTCTAGTTGGTTGAGGAACAATAAGCACTTTAGGCTGTCTTGAAAGAACCCTTGCGAGTAAGACTTTTTGCATATTTCCGCCGGATAAAGTTTTTATTTTATCTGTCGGTTTTGCTTTTATTTGGAATTTTTTTATGAGATTTTCTGCGTTATTTCGAATTGTTTTTCGATCTAAAACACCTTTGTTGGTAAACTCATCCAGATATTCAAGAGAAAGGTTCTCATATACCGTTAGATCTCCAACCACACCTTCATGTCGATCTTCAGGAATACGCCCCATTCCTAATTTAGAAAATTCTAAAGGATCTTTCCCAACTAAATTCGTACCATCTATCTTTATTGAGCCGCTGGTTGGGATTCTTACACCGCAGAGGATTTCGGCTAACTCTTTTTGCCCATTTCCGCCAACCCCGGCAATACCCAGGATTTCACCTTCCCGAATTGATAATTTCAGGTTATTTATAGCTGGTAATCCTTTGTCATCCAGAACAGAAAGATTTTCAACCTCTAAAATAGTTTTGCTTTCAGGATTAATATCTGTTTGTCTGGTTACGCCAAACGTATCACGTCCAACCATCATTGCGGCTAATTGTCTTGTATTAATGTCACAAGTATTGACGGTACCAATCGATTTTCCATCGCGTAAAACAGTTACTCGATCTGTAATTTTTGTAACCTCATCTAATTTGTGGCTGATAAAGATTACCGATAATCCGTCGTTTCGCAGACGATCTAAAGTCTCAAAAAGAATATCGACTTCTTGAGGAACCAAAACTGCTGTAGGTTCATCCAGAATTAAGACACTGGCATTTCTATATAATGCTTTCAGTATCTCAACCCTTTGTCTTTGTCCTACTGATAAATGCCTTACAATTGATTTTGGATTAATTTCCAAACCAAATTGCTTGGCTGCTGCGCCCACCTTTTGTTCGATTGAGTCTTGATCAAGAATTATATTGTCTGTATAACCAAGTACAATATTTTCAGCTACTGTCATTGGAGGAACCAGGGCAAAATGCTGAGTAACCATCCCAATTCCATATTTAATCGCATCTTTTGGAGAATGGATTATCGCTTTTTCTCCATTAATAAAAACATCACCGGTTGTTTGTTGGTACAAACCATATAAAATTCTCATCAATGTGGTTTTTCCGGCGCCATTTTCACCTAAAAGAGCATGGATCTCACCTTTACGTAACTGAAAATCAACATGGTCATTTGCGAGCAGCTCACCAAATATTTTGGTAATCTTTTGCATATCTACGATGAACATATTAACTCCGACATATTTCTCCCCTCTACGAATAGAGGGGAGAAATGAATAGACTAATCAAAAATGTCAGGTGAAAAGTGGTAAGCCCTGACATTTTTTGATTTTTAATTTGAACCAGCCGGTGTTTCTTCTGCAATATTTACGCGGAAGAGACCGTTTTTGATCTCCTGTTCTCTTTGATTGACAAGAGCCAAAATATCAGGAGGTAATTTGGCGTCCATTCCGTGCCAGGGAGCTAAAGAAGCTCCACCTTTGGCGACCATATTAAAGTCTTTCAAGTCCTGAGCTGTAAAGTTGCCAGCTTTTACCTGACTGATAATATAATCAACCGTAGGGGTCATGTTCCAAACGGGGCCATTAACGACAAACCCAGGTCCGAGCTCATATTGATCACTCATATTTCCAAATACGAATAGACCATTTTCAACAGCGGCATCGATGACACCAAATCTTTCGGCAAAAAGAACATCAGCATTGTTATCAATTTGAGCCAGGGCAGCTTCTTTTGCAGCAGCTGGGTCGAAGAAGCTGTTAATAAATGTAACCAGAACAGTTGCGTCTGGATTAACTTCTTTCACGCCATCAATGAAAGCATTCACAATACGATTAACTTCTGGGACTGGCATTCCACCTACTACGCCAATCACACCAGTTTTGGATAAACCGCCAGCCATCAAACCGCATAAATATCCGGGTTCGTGGATCCAGTTATCAAAAACGGCAAAATTTGGCTCAGCTGGGCCAAGGCCTGAACCGAAAACAAAGGCGATTTCAGGGAAATCCTTTGCGACCCGACGGACAGCCTCTTCATTTCCAAATGCATCACCAAAAATGGCATCTGGTTTCTTGGTTTCGGAAACTTCTCTTAAAATTCTTTCTAAATCTCCTGAATAACCAAGGTCATCAACCATTTCATATTTGATTTTTCCTTCACTGGCAGCTTTCTGCAAAGCTGTATGGATGACGCCGTCCCAGGGTTCTTCAATTGGGGTTGCAAAAGCACCATAGAAGAAAGGTAAATCACTTTTTTGTTCCTCTGGTTTCGGTGCTGCTGCAGGTTGACAGGCTGACAGCAAAACTGTCATCAGAAGGGCAAAAACAACAATAAATTTAAGTGTCTTCATTTTGTAACTTCTCCTTATTGAAAATAAATTTTGGTAGAGATTAAAACCGACAAAGAAGATAATTCTTTTTTAGAATAACACCTCCTCTTTAAATAAGTTTTTAAATTGATAATAAAAAATGAAAATTGCATGCAAATAAAATAGATGCGTAACAAAAAAAGGTTATAAAGTGCCCATGTACGAATTTAGTTTATAAAGTTTTTTATAAAAAATCAAGCTAATTTTAAAAAATAGTGCTATTTGTCATAAAACTATGGATTTTCTTTTCTAAAAGAAATTTTAAATACACAAATTTGAAAAATGAGCTGGGATATAATAAAAAGATGCCTGAAGAGATTGACTTAAGTGAACGAGAGATTGAAATTATTCGCCTGGTAGCGACCGGTGCCAGCAACAAAGAAATTGCTACTTCATTAACCATTAGCCCTAATACTGTAAAAGTTCATTTAAGAAATATTTTTGGAAAATTGGGGGTTCTTTCTCGAACAGAAGCGACCATGGCTGCTATCAAATTGGGTTTGGTTGAGGCGCCTGGAAAATCCAATCAATCTGCCATCGGTGATATGGTTTCTTCAACCAAAGATAATTCCTCTGAGGAAATAAAAGAAGATAGGCCGAGCCTCAGGCGAAAGCAATTAACTTTAATAGTTATTGGATTTGTTATTGTTTTCGTCTTAGGAGTGTTAATTCTTAATCGATTACGATCATCGAAAACCCAATCTAATTCAGAATTGACACAGGACCAAATTCAAGAAATTAATTCTTCCCGTTGGGTAAAATTAAGTCCAATGCCTGAGGGGGAATCAGGAATGGCATTTGTGCGCTATGAGAATAAATATTTGTTTTTTGGCGGTGAAAATAGCGCAGGAATTTCGAAAAAATCCTGGGTTTATGACCCGGAACAAAATATCTGGGCAGAAGGTATCGGCATGCCCAAACCGCTGAGCGAAATCCAGGCAGCAATATTAGGGGAAAAAATTTATCTGCCTGGGGGAAAGAGCAGTGAAAATCTTTATAGCAAAGATTTATTAATTTTTGACCCACGTGATCATTCCTGGGATCTTGGTCCTGAACTCCCATTTCAAGTCAGTGGCTATTCTTTAGTGGCTTATGAAGGCCAATTATTCCTTTTTGGTGGATTTGATGGGGAGAAATTCCTTGATTCAATTTATCTGTTTAAACCCGGCGCTAGCAATTGGGAATTATTCGGAAAGATGGAACAACCCATCGCTTTTTCTACTGCGATCGTATTAGGGGGGCAAATCCATCTTCTTGGTGGCCAGAATGACACCGGTACAGTTGGGGATCATAAAATATTTTTCCCGCAAAGAGCTCAGGAAGGCGACAATGCCTGGACTGAAGCAGCCCGCTTGCCGGCAGCAAGATACGGCATGAATTCAGCATTGCTTGCAGATATGATTTACATTGTTGGGGGTATGTCTGACAAGAAACAAGTGTTACCAATGATCCAATATTTTCCCCCAAAGGATGAATGGGTCGAAATTTCTGATTCCCCGATTGGAATTGGATATTTACCTGCATTAATCCCATATGAAACAAAGTTGTTTGTAATAGGGGGCAAAAATACGAGCGGGTTTTCAGCTGAAGCCTTCTCTTATCAGGCTATTTACACAATCTTAGTGCCGATTGTGCGTTAAAACAAAAGAGGCCGACTCAAAAGCACTAGATTAGAGCCAAATAATCTAGAAAAATGAATAGAAAAACAAGAATTTAAAAAAGAGGCCAACCACTTCTCTTTTGTGCCAGCCTCTTCAGAGCGGGAGACGGGATTCGAACCCGCGAATGTTAGCTTGGAAGGCTAATGCCTTACCACTTGGCGACTCCCGCTGAACGTTGGCTATTATACCATTATTGAAATCTTTGTGAAGAAAATAAATTATTTTAAGGTTTCTTATCGTATGGTTCAACTACCAGAACATACGTAAGCGCAATGTTAGATAATTCATTATCCTGTACGCAAAAGCTATCATACCTGGCTGGCAAATAGGGAGCTCTAAAGGTTGAAAAGGATGTTTCTCCGGCAGGGGCAGAGGCTATAGCCAGAATATTATCAGGCGTCAAATTTTCTATACCATCTTTCAAACCTGGAAAAATCAAATACCAGGTGATATCAAATTCGCTGGAATTTTGAAGCTTGATTTCTATTTCTTCCCCTAAAGGGATAAAAGATTCATAAGGCAAGCAGCTTTCTCCGTCATAAGACAAAACCATGTGTGTGTCAGCCATCGCGCGGGGATCTTCGTAGATGGTACAGGCTGCGGATAAAAAAATTAATGCTATGGAGATAATGAGCGCGTATTTTTTCATATATCGAATTTTCCATTTTCAATTTAGTAGTTATTATAAATATTTAAGACAATATCCGCATATCGATAGCCGATATCCATTGGACCATATTTATACAGAGCTTCGCGCCAATTGCCATATTTTTCAAACAAGTTTTTTAACATTTTACTGCCATAATCAATATTAAACTCCGGATCAAATAGCTCATCCATGCTGGGGCGATTGGCGAAACATGGTCCATTCATACAAATAAATTTTTCAGCGATGCCGTCACGTGGCATAATCTGCATTAAGCCAACTGCACCCGAATGACTGTAAGCATCAGCATTTCCTCCGGACTCCTGCAGGATCACTGCTGCAATTAGGTTTGGGTCAAGAGAATATTTTGCAGCGCTTGCTTCAATTAGGCCGCACCAAGAAAAGATACTTTCCGGATAGTTTGTTGAGATGGTACAAGGATTTGGTGATGAAGGGGAAACAATATCAGCGGTTAGAAGATCTCCTTTAAGGCTTGAAGCCTGGACTGGCTCGGAAGGTGAAAATAACTTCAATGCGACAAATATTAAAAAAGATGACCCTAAGATTACTCCGAAAATAATTTTGTTAATAGAAATCATCACGTAAGTCCTTCAATCATTTATTTTCAATAATAGCACATAAGTTCTATAAATTCAAGATAAAAAAAGAGGAAATTTCTAAAAATATTTTCCTCTTTTTCTGATCTATTAATTAGTCTAAACTATTCTTTTTCTTCCATTTCACGCTTATGAGCGTTGATAATCTCTTGTTGTAAATGGGGTGGAACTCTTTCGAAATGATCAAATTCCATGTCGAAGATTCCTCGACCACCGGTCATCGAACGTAATTGGGTTGTGTATCGTAACATTTCAGCCATTGGTACCTGAGCGGTGACAACCGAACGTCCTTTGTCGGTATCCATTCCCTGAACCCGAGCTCGGCGGGTATTCAGGTCACCTAAAACGTCGCCCATATTAATTTCCGGAACGGTGATCTTTACATTCATGATAGGCTCCATTAAAACAGGACCAGCATCCTGGAAAGCAATTTTGAATGCTTCCCGCCCTGCAATTTCAAAGGCTACAGGTTTGGAATCAACCGGGTGTTCTTTCCCGTCAAAAATAGAGACTTTGACACCATAGACTGGATAACCAGCAATGATACCGTCTTTCATCGTTGCGAGGATTCCTTTTTGGATGGATGCAGAGTAGGTTTGAGAAATTGCACCACCAAATACATCCCAGGTCATCTCAAATTCTCCCTCAGAAGGCATTACTTTTAGATGAACCTCTCCAAATTGCCCAGCGCCACCAGTTTGTTTTTTATGGCGATAAACACCGGTACCTTCCTTGGAGATAGTTTCTTTGTATGCCACTTTCGGTTCGGCGATGTTAATATTCAACTGGAATTTTGAAGCAGCCCGACGAACAGCAACTTCAATGTGCTGATCTCCCATACCCTGTAATACGGTTTGGCGGGTTGCAGATTCCATCGACCATGATAGAGTCATATCCTCTTCGCATAAACGGGTTAGCACTGTACTAATTTTTGCTGAATCTGCTTGTGTTTTTGGAGTAACAGCGACACGATAAAGTGCATTTGGGTATTTGGCTGAAGGCAGAATAATTGGTGTGCTTTTATCACCTAATGTGTTTCCAGTAACGGTTTCATTTAATTTTGGAACAATAGCAATATCCCCGGCATGAACCACTTTTACCGGAATATTTTCTTTACCACGCGGAATACTCACCGTACCTAATCTTTCTTCAACACCTTTGTCTTGATTCCACACTCTTGAATCAGAATTTATTACGCCAGAGTAAACCCGGAAATAAGTTTGTTTTCCAACAAAGGGATCAGCAGTAGTTTTCCAGACGTAGGCTGCCAAAGGACCAGAATCTTTCGCGCCAATTTCAATTTCGTTATCTTTGCTCAACGCCTTATAGGGACCAGCTTCAACCGGTGAGGGAACCAGGTTTACAATCGAATTCAGGAAGGGTACCAAACCGATTTGATTGGTAGCGGAGGAAACAAACACCGGTGCAAAACTCCCCTGACGAATGACCGCTTTAAGACCGCGTAGAATCTCCTCTGGAGATAAAGATCCTTCCTCAAAGAATTTTTCCATCAAGTCATCAGAACCCTCAGCAGCAGCTTCGATAATGGCTGCATGTGCTTCTTCAGCAGCAGCTTTGAATTCAGCAGGGATCTCGCTACTTTCACTACCGACGCCTTTAAACGCCTTCATGTTAACCAGGTCAATTACCCCTTTGAAATCAGCTTGTTCACCTAAAGGAAGCTGGAGAGGAAGCAATCTTACTTCCGAGATTTCCTGAAAAGCAGCTAGTATTTTTTTAAAGTTAGCGTTTTCACGGTCCATTTTATTGATTAGAACAAACCGAGGAATATTAAATTCACCACTATGATGCCAGGCTAATTCAGTACCAACTTCTATTCCAGCAACGGCATCTACTAAAATTACTGCACTATCGGAAACCCGTAAAGCTGAGATTTCCTCTCCCAGAAAATCGGTATAACCAGGGGTGTCAAGGATATTTATTTTTGTGTCATTGTATTCCACAGGCAGTACTGAAGTGTAAATGGAAATATTTCGGCGCTGTTCTTCTTCATCAAAATCTGAAACAGTTGAACCATCTTCTACTTTTCCCATTCGGTTAATGGCGCCAGTGAACAACAATAAAGCCTCTCCCAGAATGGTTTTTCCAGCACCACTATGAGATGCGAATGTAATATTACGAATCGACTCGCTTTTATATTCTTTCATGAACCTAACCCTTCTTAAAAATATTTATTCTTAGCCTTCATACCAAAAACAGGAAAAAAGGCTGAATCATGATCACCTTAAAACGCCAATATTATAACAGCGATAGTTGATTTCTTCGAGTGTATCTCATATAAAAAATTTTTATTTAGTTATTTATTGTTCAGGAAATTTCTTTGATCATCTTCCAGGCAGGTTCGACAACATGTTGGATGTGGTTTTCATGATCCACAAATGACCATTCTCCGGGTTCTGAACCGGAAATTTCGTAACCTAATCTCTGATAAAGCCGAATTGCTGCAACGTTTGTTTTTGCGACGTTTAAGGTAATTTCGTGAAACCCCCGCTTTAATAAATCCTTTTCGACAACTTTTAACATCCTTGTTCCTAAACCGGAATTACGAAGTTCTGACTTTATTCGAAAAGAATATAAATAAGCACAAAAGAAACCATCTGCCAAGTCTTTTCTGACAGAGTTAAGCTGAATAAAAACCTGGCCAACAACTCCTTTTCCAGGTAAATCGGCTACCCAGAGGACGCTTTTGCCGGCGTTTCTTTGTTGGTAGGCATTCGCGTAAACTTTACGTAAGTGCTGATATTCACCATCCCATTCTAACTGGGGTAAATCTGCTTGAATCAAATGTCGGATAATGACATGATTTAACCAGTCTTTCTGAATTGGTGATTGATTATTGTAAGGATCCTTCATTTTTTTTCAAGGATGAAACTACCTCATCGAGGAGGATATTTTCGTGCTCCACCGAAAGGATCTCTTCATTCAACCAGGCTTTTCGTAAACGCGACAATATTTCTTTATACACAGGGCCAGGAGGAATCCCTAATTTCTGTAAATCCTCTCCACTGGTGAATGGTTTTACTTTTTTCCAATGAGTAATGTATTTTTTAATAGTATGAGAGATTTGCGTATTTTCCAGGGTATGGTAAAGAATAAATAAAACCTGAATTGGAAGAGTGTCTAAATATTCAGTGATCTCGCTGGGTTTTGAATGTAGAATTTTTTTAATATTTTTTAGTGCTTGTTGAGCTTTCCTACTGGAGTCAGTTATGATTGCAGGAGTTCTTAATCGTTTACAGATCGGCTTAGGATTTGTTTCTAAATACATAAACCAGGTTAGATATGCCAGAACTGTGTTGATTTTTGTCGTTCCGTAATTGAGAGGCATTTGCCAGAATGGATCGATCGCTACATTATTAATCCTGATTATCTTGTCAATTATTTCTGAGGTTATGTAAAGATTGGACTGTATTTGGTGGAGAAAATTTAATTCCTGTAATCTCAATAAAGCGGGTTTGGGGTTGGCTTCTGACAGGATTAAGTTTAATTCGTGCCTTAATCGATCTCCAGAAACCTGGTTGATTAAATCGCGTGCTTCTTCGAGCAACTGAAAAGTACGATCTTCAATATGAAAATTAAAGCGTTGTTCAAATCGAATTGCCCGGATTAATCTGGTTGGATCATCCACAAATGATAATGAATGTAAAACTTTAATCAACCCGGATTGCAAATCTTCATATCCACCCCAATAATCGTACAAATCACCGTAATGAGTGCCGTCCAACCTTAATGCCAACGTATTGATGGTAAAGTCACGGCGATGTAAATCCAATTTAATGCTGCTGCGTTCAACTTGCGGCAGTGCGGTTGGAAAATCATAAAATTCGGTCCGGGCGCTGATAAGGTCTAAATTTTCTGGTAATTCTTTCAGTGGCAAATCGATAAAATCTGGAACGTTTTTTACCAATTTCTGATGAATATTCAGAATTTCCCATTTTGCTGTTCCAAATCGTTTGTGTGTATTTACCTTTCCACCATAGGCTTTCGCCAGGGATTGAGCAAATTGAATAGCATCCCCTTCGACCACAATATCAAAGTCTAGTGAAGGGCGATTGAGGATTAAATCTCTCACAAACCCACCAACGATATAAATAGCTGTTTTCTGTTGATGAGCATGATTAGCGATCATTTTAAGTAAGGCAATATGAGCTTTTGGTAAAGCGGAATTAAGCCTGGAAGCCAGGTTTTTCTTTTCGACAAAAGAGGTTTTGGTTTTACTCAGAGCTTTGAGCAAATCGGTTCGGGTAATAATCCCGACAATTTCATCAGAGGATGGATCGACTACTGGAATTTGTCCCCAGCCTGATTCTGTCATCACTTGTTGGATTTCTGTCAGTGAATCTTTTGTACTGACCGAAATATCGCCTGGTTCCATCAGGCTGGAAGCTGTCAGGTTTAATTTGTGGAAAATCGCTCTTTCAACGCTGCGCCGATTGAGCAATCCAACAATTTTCCCTTTCGAAACCACCGGATAACCTTCGTAGCCATAACGTTTCATCATTGAAAAGGCTTCTTCGGCGCTGGTTTGTGGTGTAATCAGACGGGGTTGCTTCGACATAATTTGGACGGCAGTAATTGCCGGTTGGACCAATTCATGTAATTTTTCGATCAATTTTTTGTAAACTTGTTCAATTTTTGGTTGGCCATCTTCAACTTGAATCAGAGCTGCAGCCGCTCGTGGGTGACCACCCCCTCCAAATTGATTGGCGATCATCCCAACATTTATTTGGTCAGTGGTTGATCTGGCAATCAAGCGGATTCCTTCCTGAGTTTGAACCAACAAAAATAAAGCTTCCGGGTCCAATAAATCCCGAATCTTATGGGCTATGCTTGAAATCTCCTCATCCAAATCTGTAGCATCCGCCATTGAAGTGACAATCCTGTTATTGTGGATATCAAAGTATTGAGTTTTCAACAATAGCCGGTCATAAACGTCTCTCTGTTGATCTGTCAGTGGTGGGTTAAGATACTGGTTTGCGATTGCCAAACTGGCCCCGCACTCCAGTAAGTAGGCTGCAGCTAACAAATCCCTGGGGGTTGTATTTGCGTAGGATAACGAACCTGTATCCTCGTAAATACCCAAAAGAAAAAGCGTGGACATGAATATGGAGAGGTTCCCATTCCTTCTCTTAATTTCTTCAACCAGGATAGTTGTGCAGGATCCTGTATTTTCAAAAACAGTTGTCCATTTTTCTGGTAAAGTTTTCTTCTTTTGATGATGGTCAATAACATGAACGGTTGTGTCTTTATTAATCCCTTTTAAAGTAACCAGTGCCTGCGTGTCAACCAGGATAACATGATCAATTTTTATGGGAGCAACTTCTTTGAATTGATGGATTGGCAATTCGTTCCCGCACAAATCCAGATACGATTTGACATTGCGATTGATCCGATTCGGTAAAATGGCAACCGCATCGGGTTCTAAATGGGCGGTTGCTGTTAAAGATGCAATAGCATCAAAATCCGCCTGTTCATGGGTGAGAATGATCTGCATAATTTCATTTTATCATTTTATGAAAGGCAGAGGCTCTATGTTTTGATTGAAAAACGATCATCTTTTGGTATGATTTAAATTTGGAGACAAAAATGAAATCGATATTAAACCAGGAAGAAATTTTGCGGTATTCAAGACATTTGCTCATCCCGCAAGTTGGGCTGAAAGGTCAAGAAAAATTAAAAAACGCAAGTGTGTTAATTGTGGGAACAGGAGGGCTTGGTTCACCAATTTCCTTGTATTTGGCTGCAGCCGGTATTGGAAAAATTGGGCTGGTGGATTTTGATGTGGTGGAAGAGTCGAACCTACAGAGGCAGGTGATTCATACGACTACGAAAGTTGGTCTTCCAAAGGTTGATTCTGCTAAACACTTTTTGGAAGATCTTAACCCGTTTATTGAAATAAAAACATTTAATGAAACAATTACAGCAGAAAATGTTGAAAGAATAGCGGATGGATTTCAAGTGATTGTGGATGGGTCAGATAATTTTTCCACCCGCTATTTATTAAATGATTATTGTGTTTTCAATAAAAAGCCATATGTATATGGGTCGATTTTTAGATTTGAAGGCCAGGTAAGTGTGTTTGATGCCCAATATGGTCCCTGTTACCGTTGCATTTTTCCTGAACCTCCTCCGCCTGGGATTGTTCCAACCTGTGGAGAAGGTGGAGTATTTGGAGTATTACCAGGAACAATTGGTACTTTTCAAGCTACTGAGGTAATCAAATTAATATTAGGGTTGGGGGAAAATCCCTTTGGAAAATTGTATCTTTATGATGCGATTGATTTATCCATCCAGACAATTAAATTAAAGAAAAACCCAAACTGTAAAGTTTGTGGAGATCATCCCGAAATTACCACTTTACAAGACACTCAATTTTTTTGTGAGGTCCACTCTCAGGACCCTAAACCACATGCTGAATGGGAGTGGGATGCTGGAGAGCTTAAAGAGGCTTTAGATCGAGGTGTTGAATTGCGACTGGTGGATGTGCGCGATCCTGTAGAACAGGAGGTGGTGGTCCTGCCGCAAAGTGAGAATATACCCTATGAAAGAATCAAAGCTGAATTATTTGAGAATAATAATGTGCCTATTATTTTTTATTGCCGGAATGGAACTCGTTCCGGAAGGATCGTTAGAAAATTGAGAAACCTGGGTTTTACGAACGTCTATAATTTGTCGGGAGGAACCAATACCTGGGTGAGAGAAATTAATAAAGAATTATTTGCATATTAATTTAGGCTTAGGAAGAAAAAGAGTTATGGAGAAGAAAAATTCTATTTTAGCTGTTCTGGCGCATCCAGATGATGAAACCTTTGGTATGGGTGGTACCCTCGCCAAATATGCACATGAAGGCGTGGATGTTTATTTAATCTGCGCTACCCGAGGTGAAGTGGGTGAGATGGAAGAGAAATACCTTAAGGGTTTTAAAACTCCTGCTGAACGGCGCGAATATGAGCTACGTTGTGCTGCAAAAAATCTTGGGTTAAAGGAAGTGATTTTTTTAAATTACCGTGATTCAGGAATGGCTGGGTCGAAACACAATTTGGAACCCAATTCCTTGTTTTCAGCTAATTTGGATCAGGTAGCAAGCGAAATTGTTCAGAATATTCGGCGTATCCGCCCAACGATTATCCTCACATTTGATCCAATCGGCGGATACAGACATCCGGATCATATCAAAGTACATGAAGCCACAGTGAAAGCTTTTCGGTTGGCTGCGGACCCTGATTATCAGGATGACTTAAATCAGCCTGCTTATCAAACCCAAAAATTGTATTACCACAGCATCTCGAAGAAATTCCTAAAGTGGACAGTACGAATATTAAAAATTGTGGGTAAAGATCCCCGAAAATTCGGAAAGAATCAAGATATTGATTTAGTTTCAATTACTGAAGTTGATTTTCCTACTCATGCCATTATAAATTATGCTAAGGTCGCTGCATTGCGAAATGAAGCCTCAGCCTGTCATTCCAGTCAGGGTGGGAGTAAGATGAGCGGTGGTTTGATGGGGTGGTTGCAACGTTTGTTGGGCAGTAAAGACCGTTTCATGCGCGCATTTCCGGAACCTAAACCGGGCGACCCAATAGAAAGAGATTTATTTCAAGGTATATGAGTTTCATTAAAATCTGAAAGAGGTCCTCGTACGATCGAACCTCTCTCAGATTTAAGACGTTAAATTTTTTTAAACTTCAAAAACGAGATGGTTATTCTCACGTTTGACTTTAATCTGTTGCCCATCCTTAATCTCAGATGTCAGCAATTTCATGGCTAATGGGTCCATCAATTCCCGTTGTATCGCACGTTTCAAAGGACGGGCTCCATAATCCGGATCATAACCCACTTCAGACAGATAATCGATTGCATCCGGTTCGACTTCCAGCGATAATCCATGTTCTTTAATTCGATCGATCATTAAATCTAATTGAATTTTTATAATTTGCTGTAAATCGTCTTTACTCAAGCGATGAAATATGATAATTTCATCAATGCGGTTTAGAAATTCTGGTCTGAAACTTTTTTGTAAGATTTCCTGCACTTTCTCCCGGCTAATGTTTTCCTCCAGATACCAGATATCACCCCCCAAATTACTGGTCATGATAACGACAGTATTTTTAAAGTCAACTGTTCTACCCTGGCCATCCGTTAGGCGACCATCATCCAGTAGTTGCAGTAAGATATTGAAAACGTCTGGGTGTGCTTTTTCAATCTCATCAAATAAAATGACGCTATAAGGCCGGCGACGAACAGCTTCGGTCAATTGACCGCCTTCATCATATCCAATATATCCAGGAGGAGCGCCGACCAGCCTTGAGGTGGTATGTTTCTCTTGATATTCACTCATATCAATTCGAATCATCGCATGTTCGTCATTAAAAAGGAATTCAGCCAGCGCACGCGCGAGTTCTGTTTTTCCTACTCCTGTTGGTCCTAGAAAAATGAAAGAACCAATCGGACGATTTGGATCCTGTAATCCAGCTCTTGCCCGACGAACTGCATTTGAAACAATATTGATTGCTTCGTTTTGCCCAACTACGCGTTTATGCAACGCTTTTTCCATATCAATCAACCGTTGCATTTCAGCTTCCAAAAGACGGGTAACCGGAATACCAGACCAACGAGAAACAACACCAGCGATTTCTTCTGCATCCACTTCTTCTTTAAGTAAAGCTGAATGCGATTGCAATTCCTGAATATTCTTTTCAGCGAGCATTCGTTTTTCCAACAAATCCCGAAGAGTGCCATAGCGTAAACGAGCTGCCTTTTCCAAATCCGAGACTCTCTCAGCTCGTTCAATTTCTAAGTTCGTTTGTTCAATTTTTTCCTTAATTTCCCGTAATTCTGAAATAGCTGTCTTTTCCAAATTCCAACGGGCGGTTAATTGGCTGGATTCTTCGCGAAGGTTAGCCAGATCCTGTTCAATTTTCTTTAAGCGCTCTTTGCTGGCTGTATCCGTTTCTTTTAGTAAAGCTTCCCTTTCAATTTCAAGCTGCATAATGTCCCGATCGATCTCGTCCAAAGCTTGAGGTTTTGAATCGATTTCAGTTCGTAAACGGGCAGCCGCTTCATCAATCAGGTCAATGGCTTTGTCAGGCAACTTTCGATCTGTAATGTAACGGTTCGAAAGTGTTGCCGCTGCAATCACGGCGGAATCAGTAATCCTGACGCCATGATGGACCTCGTACCTTTCTTTTAATCCTCTTAAAATGCTGATTGTATCTTCAACGGTGGGTTCTTTGATCAACACTGGTTGAAAACGCCGCTCTAAGGCAGCATCCTTCTCAACATGTTTTCGGTATTCATCCAGCGTCGTTGCACCGATCATATGTAATTCACCACGAGCTAACATTGGTTTTAACATGTTTCCTGCATCCATCGCTCCTTCGGCTGCTCCAGCGCCGATGACGGTATGCATTTCATCGATGAACAGAATAATCTGACCTTCGGCATTTTGAATTTCTTTCAAGACTGCTTTTAGCCTTTCTTCAAATTCACCGCGATACTTTGCCCCCGCTACCAATGCACCCATATCCAGTTGAAACAAGGTTTTATTTTTTAGCCCCTCGGGAACATCCCCATTCACAATTCTTTGGGCGAGCCCCTCGATTACTGCCGTTTTTCCAACTCCGGGTTCACCAATTAAAGCGGGATTATTTTTACTCCGCCGTGAAAGAATTTGAATGATCCTCCGGATCTCTTCATCTCTACCAATGACAGGGTCTAATTTTCCTTGGCGAGCCATGGAGGTTAGGTCACGACCGTATTTTTGTAATGCCTGATAAGTATCCTCAGGGTTTTGACTCGTGACTCTTTGGCTTCCTCTAACTTCGAAAAGGGCCTTTAGAACTGCATCCTTGGTGATACCGTACTGTTTTAGTAGCGCTGCTTCCGTACTTTCAGTTAATGCCAATAAAATATGTTCTGTCGAAACATATTCATCCTTCATCCCTTTTGAGAATTTTTCAGCGTTATTTAGTGTATCAACAGCCGGCTTTGAAAGGCCTATTTGACCACTCGAACCAAAAACTTTAGATCGTTTATCTAATTCCTTATTAATTTCTTCCTGAAGTGCGACCACGCTCCCTGAAATTTTTGTGATAATTGCAGGAACGATACTATCTTCCTGTTTGATTAATGCCGCCATTAAATGAATATTCTCAATCAATTGATGATTGTTTGCTAAAGCAATTTCCTGAGAATTAAGGACGGCTTGCTGAGCTTTTTGTGTAAATTTTTCCAGATCCATATTAAAACTCCTGACAAACTATTTGTTCAATTTTATTTTACGGATTGATTGTCAATACCAGATTAACAAATAGTAAGAATTCTATATGATCGATCAGGAAACTTATTTTTACAGCCTTATGATTGCACCACAAAATTCACATTTAAATTGATCCATTCCTCGCAAAACGGGAATTGAAATAGTCGCTCCACATTGAGGGCATATTGTTGGTGCATTTTTTACTTTATCAATAACTTCCTGGTCCAATTCTTTGGTGCGTTTTTCAATAAATTCGCCAGCGATTACACTGTTGAGTAAACCTTTCCAATCATCACAGTCTTGATTAAAAATGTGAAATTGAGTATTTGAATATTGTGCACCTGAACCGAAATTAATTTCGAGAAAATCCTGGTTTTTAAAGACTCCTTGTTTAGAAGCTTTGATTGTTTCAACATATTGCAGGGGTATATCGACCAACAATTCCTGCTTGAGTTCTCTTTCTTTGGTGATAAAAAGAATTTTCTTTGTGGCAACTTCTTCCTTTTGCTCAAAAAGCAGGCGTTGATCGGTTAAATACAAAGTTCCTTCAGGGTCGGATTTATCTTCTTTCCCATCTTTCGTCCAGACAGCTTTCACACCCATGATCAAAAATTCTTGTGCAAGAAGAGATATATTCGAAGTTTTAAATTCTTTGATCGTCCATTCGATAGCCTGGAGGTTACGTAAATATTTATTTAATTCTGAATCAAAGGCGTTATAAAGACCGCGTAACATGTTTTCAGACGCGTTAACTTTTTGTTGTAAGTTTTTAACACTCACGTTAAGAGGGGTTAAAATTTGGCGCGATAAAGCCACATTGTTTGAATTTGAGGATGCCCTGACCAATTGTGATTCAAGCTGATTTATTTCAGCTTTAAGATGAATACTTTCTTGATTGGCTCGGACCTTTACATTTGTGTAAATGGGTGACCATCTTGTTTGAAAGTCTTGAGCCTTTTGTTCCAGGCTGGTATCAAAAATGTAATTGTTCGATCGTAGGTCGCTAATTCTGCTACCCAGTCCTTTAACTTTATTCTGGATTTCTTCTACTCGATCGATGATGGTCGACAAATTCACTTTTTTTTGCAAATCATTCACATCTCGTTGGGCCGTTGCCAGATCCTTTTTTAGTTGATCTAATGGTGAAATTGGTGTTGGTGTTTGAGCCATTTTTTCCTCTCCTTTAAATAATATTGGATGATTGTTGTTGTGTAAAAACAAGCGATAAATTGGTCCATAATTGATTCTGAAAATGATAATTCCACTTCTCTAAAAACTTTTCATGGCGGTCTTTTTTAAGTTTGGTCACATCTTCCAGCAGATAAATTATTCCTGGCCTTATAAAATTAAATGGACCTGATTGTCCATAAAATTTTGTAATTCTAAGCTTTTCTTTTTCAAGAAACTTATTTAAATCCGATATCCAAACATCATAATCATGAATTTCTCCTAAATCATCCTGGAATTTCTTGAAAATCTCCAAAAACAATGATAAATCAGGATGGATTGGTAGGAAAAGTTCAGTTGTATATCGAAGATTTTTTAGCGCTATTCGGAGATTATGCAATGCGCCACTTTGATCTAAATTTGTTATAAATGGGACAAAAGAAAAGCAAACTTTAATAAGTTCTTCAATATTTTCAGAAGCAATTATATTTAAGGAATCTGGTGGAATAAAACTTTCAGAAGAGAACGGATTTTGACTAATAAATGATTTCATTTCAGAAATCGTTCCTTCTTTTTCAAATCGGAGGATTGCACTTCTTACCAAGTCCTGTTTTTTATCTCTTTGTTGAACTTTACGAAGATGCAATCTTTGTAATCCTGGCAGATATTTTTTATCCGCAATGTTTGATATCTCATTTTCTAAAAATTTTATTTGTACATCCAAGTCTCTGATTTTTGTTAAAGACTTGGTTAGGTTTTTAAGAGAATTCACCCATCTTTTTGTTGATTTCTTGCCCAGAAATGGTGAAAAAACAGAAAGTGTATTCCGAATTCTGCGAGACATAACCCGGGTATGATGGAGGAATTCAATGTTGCCATCATAAAGTACTCCTTCCATCTGATTTTCCAGATATAAAACCTGATTGCTTAAAAGGTTTGAAACATAAGTTTTAATTACAGTCGTTTCTGAATTTTCCAAAATATCTCCTTAAGCGTATCTATATTATCTATTAAAGAGATAAATTTACAAATGAGATATGGATCTTTGGTGCAGACAAAAACCTATTCGTTCACCTCCAGTTCATCATCCTCATCGTCTACTTCTAATTCCAATAATTCGCCGGTGGCAATAAAAACAGCTCTTTCGCAGATATTGGTTACCCTGTCAGCCAGGCGTTCTAGATTGTGACCTACCCACATAATTAAATTCGAATAGTCAGCCAATTTAGGATCTGACATCATGAGTTGGACTGCATGGCGGTAAATTTCTTCGTATAGTTGATCAATTGCGTCGTCTTCAAATGGAATTTGGGAAGCAGTGTGAACATCTTCGTTTATAAAGGCAGTCAAAGCTTTGTGCAGCATTTCAACTGCTAATTCAGCCATTTTTTCAATTTGAATTATTGGAATTTCAAGCTCTATTTTTTCTAATTTAATTGTTACTTTCGCAATCCCTTTGGCGTAATCCCCCATTCTTTCCAATTCACTGATAATGTCTAACATAGAAGCTAATTGTCGTAAGTCACGAGCCATAGGTTGTTGGGTAGCAATAACGATTAATATTGCATTTTCAATCGAAAAACGTTTGTCATTCAACTCAATATCGTGTTGATAAATTTTTCTGGCAAGTTTCACATCCCGATTTTTTAAGGATTGGACGGACTTATTAACAGCTTCTTCTACCATGTTTCCTAATAGAAGAACTTCTTCTTTTATGTTGTATATTTTTTGTGAAAATAATTTTCTTGACATAAAAAGCCCTTTCGATTAATTCTTATCCGAATCTTCCAGAAATATAATCTTCAGTTAATTTTTCTTTTGGGTTGGTAAATAAAGTCTGTGTCTCAGCATGTTCTACTAAATACCCAGCCCGATCTGGCAGCATATTGAAAAAGGCTGTGTAATCTGATGCTCTCGCTGCTTGTTGCATATTGTGAGTGACAATAACAATTGTATATTTTTGCTTAAGATCTTGCATCAGCTCCTCAATTTTTAAAGTAGCAATCGGGTCGAGCGCTGAAGCTGGTTCATCCATCAAAATAATTTCAGGCTCTACTGCCAATGCTCTGGCAATACACAATCGCTGTTGTTGACCGCTGGACAACGACAAACCTGAAGAATGGAGGTTATCTTTTACTTCATCCCATAAATAGGAATCTTTTAAGCATTTTTCAACAATTTCATCCAGATGATCTTTTCTTTTTAAGCCATGTGCTCTTGGTCCAAAAGCAACATTTTCGTAAATAGATTTAGGAAATGGGTTAGGACGTTGAAAAACCATACCAATTTTTTTTCTTAATGTTACCGGATCAAGTGTTAAAATATTTTCACCATCAACATTAATTTCTCCGCTCATCGTAACCGAGGAGATAAGATCATTCATTCGGTTAAATGAGCGCAAAAATGTACTTTTACCACAGCCAGAAGGTCCAATGATAGCTGTAATGTATCTTTTAGGGATATTAAAATTTATATCCCGTAAGGCTTGAAATTTCCCATAATAAAAGTTGAAATTTTTGACTGAAATCTGGATATTCATTAACACCAACAATAATTCACGCTATCGTTTCAATTTTAATGCATACAATACGAATTCGTTTGTAAAAAATGAATTATTTAGCAGATGGCTTTTGAGGGGTTAATTCTCAAGGGTAAATTCAGACCTACAGGAAATTAAGTGGACTGGTATAATTAAACGTCATTAAATTATTGAAATCAAAGTGAAAAACTATGCTGGATAAAGTTAAATCAATTGAAGAAAAATATATCGAATTGTCTCATGAATTAGAAGATGTGAGTGATGATTATCAAAAAGCAGCTCAAATATCAAAAGAAAGAGCCGAAATTGAGGAGGTCTACGAAAAAGCTCGCGAATACAGGATTACCTGGGAGCAATTACAGGAAGCAAGAAAATTAGTTGAAGAAGAGGATAAAGAGTTACAGGAATTGGCTGAAATGGATTTGGAAGAATTGGAACCCAAACTCGAAAAACTTGAATCTGAACTCAAATCACTGCTTGTTCCTAAGGATCCAAGAGACAAAAAGAACGTAATTATGGAAATTCGCGCTGGCGCTGGCGGCGATGAAGCTGCTTTGTTTGCGGCTGATTTATTCAGAATTTATTCACGCTATGCGGAAAAAAGAAATTGGAAGATCGAAGTTTTAAGCCTGAATGAAATAGGAATTGGCGGAATAAAAGAGATATCCTTCAGTGTCAAAGGGGCTGGAGCTTATTCCCGATTAAAATTTGAATCCGGGGTTCATCGAGTGCAGCGCATCCCATCCACTGAATCTTCCGGGCGGATTCATACATCCACAGTCACCGTGGCGGTTCTGGCTGAAGCTGAAGAATTTGATATTGAAATACCTGCCTCAGATATTCGCATTGATGTGTACAAATCTGCTGGAGCAGGCGGGCAAAACGTTCAGAAAAACTCCACGGCAGTGCGATTAACACACATCCCCACTGGAATGGTGATTTCCTGCCAGGATGAAAGATCGCAATTACAGAATAAATTGCGAGCGATGAGTATTTTGAGAGCACGCTTGTATGAAATGGAAGAAAATAAACGAAATAATGAACTGGATGCAGATCGCCGCTCTCAGGTAGGCAGTGGCGATCGGGCAGAGAAAATTAGGACTTATAACTATCCTCAAAGCCGGGTTACCGATCACCGTATCAATTTGTCTTCGTTCAATTTACCAGCAATTTTAGACGGTGAAATTGATGTGTTTATTGATGAGTTGGCATTAAGAAGTGAATCAGACCGGTTAGCTGCTGTAGGTGAGGATGATGATTAGTATCGCTGAGTGGCGATATCATTCGAAAACTCTACTTCAAACTAAAAGCGAATCTGCTGACATTGAAATCAATGCCATACTTTCCTACTTTTTAAGGAAAGACTTATCATGGATTTTGGCTCATGCAGATACATTATTAAGTGAAGATCAGCAAAAAGATTTAGATCAGGGTCTTTTTCGCCTGTTAAATAAAGAACCATTAGCCTATATTATTGGTCAGGCAAATTTCTTTGGCTCAGCCTATATCGTGAACAAAGATGTTCTTATTCCCAGACCAGAAACAGAAATTCTGGTTGAAAATGCGCTTGAATGGTTAGGAAGCCATCCTGGGTCAAAAAAAATAATTGATATCGGTACTGGTTCGGGGTCTATTATTATCAGTATCTTGCAGAAGTATCCTAAGTTAAGGGGAGTTGCGGTTGATATATCTGACAAGGCGTTGAGAATCGCGGATGAAAATAAAAAGAAATTTTCAATCAAACAATTGAGTTTCATTCAAATGAATTGCATGGAAGGAATTCACGAAAAATTTGATTTAATTGTCGCAAACTTACCTTATATTCCTGAAAAAATAGTACCGGGATTGCCAGTTTCAATGTATGAACCAAAGCTGGCATTAAATGGTGGTGCAGATGGTCTGCAAATTATCAAAAAAACGATTCAGCAAATTCCAACTCGTATTGAATCACCAGGGCTAGTTTTAATGGAAATTCAAAACGATCAGGCACAAACTGTCGCTAAATTTGTGAATGACGTACTTCCAGATGGAAATGTTACCGTCATAAAAGATTACGCTGGATACGATAGGATCATTCGTATTGAGGTGTAAATGCCGAAAATTATTTCTCTTAAAAAAGAATTTAATGATACGCTACGGATATCTGTTTCAATACTAAATCAGGGCGGCTTGATTGTCTTTCCGACTGATACGGTATATGGGCTGGGTGGTAAGTATGATAATCCCGAAGCAATTCATAAAATTTATGAAGTTAAAGGACGGGAACAGACCAAAGCGCTGGCAGTTTTAATCGGCGAATTGAGCCAAATTCCCTTAGTTGCTGAGTTTGTTTCAAACCTGGGTGTTAAGTTAACAAATCATTTTTGGCCAGGCGGGTTGACTGTGGTGGTCCAAAAAAATGCAAAAATAACCACGGCGTTGTCCAAAGACAATTCGATTGGGATTCGTATTCCTAATGATCCGTTTGTAAGGCAATTATGCCGGGAAGTTGGACCATTGGCGAATACTTCGGCAAATCTTTCGGGCTTTCCGAATACGACCAATGTTTATGAGGTGATAGACCAATTAGGGGATAGGGTTGATTTAGTGATCGACAATGGAGAATGTAAAGGCGGGATTCCTTCTACAGTGATTGATTGTCGAGATGATCAACTTAAAATCCTTCGAGAAGGGATCATTTCTCGCAAGCAAATAGAATCTTTTCTAAAAAATGATGCGGTTTACCCATAAATAAGGTTTTTTTGTTAATGCTGAAACCGTGCTAAAATTAAAAAATGAATAGTAATTTAAACCAGAAATCATCGAAAGTAATTGCCAGGAAAGAACAATTTCTCCAAATCTATCTTCCCTTAATAATTTTTACATTGATTATGGTATGTTTATCTTTGCTTGTTATTTTGCTTCCGAAAACAAAAACAGCTAATATCTCACATTGGGGAAATATTTCTACATTGGTACTCATCCTGCCGCTTTTATTAGTGCTGGTCGTAATTTTTGCAATTACAGCATTAATAATTTTTGGAATGGCGAAGTTGATAAAGTGGCTTCCGATCCATGCAACCATGGTTTATGTTTTTTTTATGAAAGTTGAATTAATTATCATTAATATATCTAATAAATTAGTTGCACCAATTATTCACTCTCGTTCAATTGCTTTTTCAATCAGATCAATATTTAAGAAGGGTAGTCAGTAAACTTATGAATCTCTCAGATCCCTGGAAAAAGAAAGTCCTTTTTGTTGGAGGTTTTATCGGTCTTCTAAGTGGCGTCCTGGCAGCTTATTTATTAATTCAAAAGTCACAACAAAATGAAAAAAAGTTAAGTATTAGTGCAGGGGATGGAGTAAAAGTCGGCCTGGGTGTTCTGGGCGTAATGAAGTTAATTTCTGATTTAGCGGATAAAAAATAATTAATTTGGCTAACAAATATAAAGATCAACGAGAAAAGAATGGATAGCTCCACTCCTTTTTTAAGATATGCTGTTGCTGGAAAATTTACTCGTGATTATTTAATTCTCCCCAAAAATGATACATATCTGGATAAAAAAGGTGGAAGTGCGTTATATTCTGCTTCGGGATTAAAACTCTGGGATAATTCGATTGGACTTATTGGAATTGTCAGTGAAGAGTACCCTTTGGAATGGATACAAGAAGCAGAATCTCGCGGGTTTGATACTCGTGGAATCCAGGTTCTTTCTACTTATTTTGATCAACGCAACTTTTTAGCTTATCCTACGATCGATGAACCGGAAACAAATAATCCCATTGCACAATTTGCCCGAATTGGGAAACCATTTCCAAAAACCTTATTAGGCTATACAGAGAATTCTGTTCAAAATCCAATAAAAAACCAAAATTCTCCAATTATTAAAATAAAAGATATTCCATTTGATTATTTGGATGTCACCGCTGTCCATATTTGTTCATTGGACTATCCTACTCAGTCTCGCTTACCATCTTTCTTTCGGCAAGGGCATGCTACCACGATCACATTGTTAGCCTCTAATGATTATATGAACCCAATATATAGAGATTTAGTCCCGACTATATTGAAAGATATTACCGCATTTATTTGTACAGAAAATCAAATTCGAAATTTGTTCTATGGAGTAACATCTGACTTAACTGAAATGATTTCAGAACTGGATGTTTATGGATGTGAAATGTTGGTAATTGCTACAAAAAATAATTCATATTTATTGTGGGAAAGGTCGACCAAAAAAAGATTTGATATTCCTTTGTACCCTTCTTCAATTATTGACCCGACCGGAATTCTAGATTCTTTTTGTGGGGGATTTCTTGCAGGGCTTAGAAAAAATCAAGACCCGCTCGACGCCGCCTTACAGGGGAGTATTTCCGCTTCGTTCTCCGCTGAGGGGGTAGGGCCTTTTTATTGCCTGGATGCTTTACCATCATTGGTTCAGGCCAGATTAGATTACCTGGTTCCTTACATCGCAAAAATATAACAGGCTTTTTTAATCTTTTTTTGAGTTGAAGAAACCAAAAGAATTAGGAATAATTTTTGTTAAGCCGCAGAGTTTTATCGATTTTCTTTCTGATAGCGTACTGGAAAACTTTGTTTCCCTGGTGCTGAAGTAATTTTGAATTGACAGCATGTGCTGAATAAGCCGCTCTCTGATATTCGTTCAAAAATCGATCAGCTTTGGATGACATCTCAGGAAATAGTTTTTTATATTGATCCACCAATTCGGCCGGAGTATATGAGAATGGGAGTTGTTGATTAAATAAGCGTAATGACCAGGCAATTCTTTT
Source organism: Anaerolineaceae bacterium (assembly GCA_034429975.1). Taxonomy (GTDB): domain Bacteria; phylum Chloroflexota; class Anaerolineae; order Anaerolineales; family Anaerolineaceae; genus UBA6170. The sequence continues at coordinate 166,632 of DAOUFM010000135.1, forward strand.
AAATGCTTTTTGTTCAATACTTGATTTCGCGTAGTCAGCCCAGTTTTGAATCCACTCCGGAACAGTCCAACCTCTTTTCACAAAAATAGTCTCAATAATAATAGGTGCCGAAGATATAGACGGAAGCTTTGTATCTTCATATACCAAGTAGATTGAATAAAGGATAAATAATCCCATGAAAATGAAGGGTATTGGACTGTCCACAGTTTTTCCTTTAATGGATATCTCAGGTTCTTCAGCTCCATCAGCTTTCGGAAAATTGTTCTCAGGAATATATTTATCCCCGCCATCAAGAAGTGGGAGGTCTCGTTTGGTAAGATCTTTACGAAGAGTATCTTCCGATATTGGCGCGACTGTTTCACCAGGCAAACGATTTAATACTGGTTGTATGGTGGTTGGCTCGAACTCAACCCAACCGATGTCAGCAAAAAAAACTTCCGGCCAGGAATGTGATTGAGTCCGGCGAATGATGTAAAGCGTATCTTCTTTATTTTGCGATTGACCTTGCGCATAACCAAAAACGATTCTTGCTGGAATTCCAATTGAACGTAATAAAAGTACTTCAGCAGTTGCATAATAATTACAAAAACCTGATTTGTAATCAAAAAGAAACCACTCAATTGGGTCAATATTCACAGGAGGCGTAATAATTGTTTCTTGATATTGAATATTCTTTCGAAGGTAATTTGTAATAGCGAGGGTTTTATCATATGGGGTAGAATATTCTTTGGTGATGGATTCAGCCAGGTTTTTGATCCTGGAATTCAAATTTTCAGGAATTTGGAGGTATTTCTCAGTTACCCAAAGAGGATAATCCTTTGTTGATTCACGCATTTGAGCGATTGTTGGTGTTGGAATTCGACTGAATACCTCATAATTTTCACCCGAAAAAATAATTTCTTCAAGAGTCATAGACAAATAATCCGCTTTATTGTCGGGTAGTGGCTGGAAAAATGCTTTTACAGGCCGATTAATCTGTTGAGGGTTGGGTGGGGTATATAACAATCCGAGATTTATCCTTGTCTTTATAGAAAATTTTCTTTCCGGAAAAAGGAAATATTCATACAAATCAGTTATCTCTTTATTAGCTTCAATTAATTTGAAATTATCAATAGATGATTTCCATTCTCCATCCATATAATTATCAAACGATCTGGCTCGCCAATAATAGCGGCTTCCTGCTGGTTTTTTCTGATCTACTGAAATTTCTAATATGATCTCATCACTTAAATGTGTTCCTGTTCCTAGATCAATCGAAGATCCTAAAAATTCTGAGCGTACATAGGTTGTACCTTCGATTGGAGCTGTGAATTTTGCTATTTTATTTTGAATATCATCAAGGAGTTTTAGAACTTGCTTTTGTTGGGCACTACCTTTATGAAATGCAGACACGATATTTGGTCCATTCCAGGCAAAAAGAATTAACAAAAATACAAAAATAAAAGAAGCTCTGCGGGTTAACGAACCAATTTGCTGGTCAATAGGGATTTTTTTTGTTCGCCAATCCTTATATTTATTTATAAAATTGATTTGTGTAATAAAAATTAAAACAAAAAAAACAAAAAATGCCGAATAAAGATTGTTATTTCCCTGATAGTAGAATTCAGTGACAAAAATCGTGACGGCAGAAATGAAGATCGGAAACCAGGGATTGGATGTTCTAGTTAAAAGGAACCCTCCATAAAAAGATGTAAACCAAATTAATAAAGCAAGCAATAAAAGGAACAGAATTGGGTCTTCAATTTTTATATCGGCTGATAATTGATTAATTGTTGAGCTGATCCTGCCGCCAAGGCTTTCGTATCGATTGAGCCAGAGAATATCCGATTTGTAAGTAAGCCCAAAAATAAATGGAATGATAAGAACTGAATAAAGAAATGTAAATAATTGGGATAAAAAGAAGTTAAATTGGCTATACCCAACCAATAATCCTAGGGTAAAGCCAATTATTGTTAAAAGATTTAATATACCTAAATGATCTGTCCAGTGGGTGGAGAGAATCTTCAAAGACGTCATCATGAAGACTCCCAGTAAAAAGGCAGTGCTTGCGAAGTTCCATGTACGGGCAAATCTGGAATTCATATTTCAAGTGTACAATAAAGAAAATCGATTATCAATCATTGTAGGAGTGCAGCAATGTTCTGGGAAAACCTTTCACAAATAAATTTTATATTCCAATCATTGGGTGAATGGCTTTATTACCCAATGAGGTTTTTGTCCTATCTGGGAGACGAGGAATTTTATTTATTCATTATGCCAGCCATTTTTTGGTGTGTTGATTCCGCTTTAGGTTTGAGATTAGGCATGATTCTGATGTTATCCAATGGCATAAATGGCATTTTTAAATTTCTTTTCCATGGTCCACGCCCTTTTTGGGTAAATGAAAAAATAACTGCTTATGTAAAAGAAACCTCTTTTGGAGTCCCATCTGGGCATTCTCAGAATGCTGTTGTTATTTGGGGTTATTTTGCCACGTTGTTTCAAAAAAAATGGGTCAAGGTACTATTTGTTTTGATATTCATTTTAATTGGAATTAGTCGTTTGTATTTAGGAGCGCACTTTATTGTCGACGTTTTAGTTGGTTGGTTGTTGGGTGCCCTAGTTTTATTTCTTTTTATTTATATTGAGAAAAAATATGAGGATACAATTTTGGCCTGGAGTAAAAGCAAAAAAATCTGGATGTCTATTCTGGTAAGTATCTTCATGATTGTTCTTGCCTTTATCTTTAAATTCGCAAATAATAACTGGCAATTTCCCGCTGTTTACCTGGAAAATATTACCCGCGCTTTTAATGGCGATGCTGGAAATCCATATTCTATTGATGGGGTGATTACCGCCAGTGCCGCCTGGTTGGGTATTATTATTGGGGCTATTCAAATTAGTAATACAGTCCCTCTGGGAAAAATTACTTCACCGCTTGGGAAGAAAACATTACGGTTTGTCATTGGTTTGCTGGGAGTGATTCTTTTCTGGGCAGGATTAAAATTAGTCTTTCCAGCTGATATCCCGGTACTGAGCGAAATTTTACGTTTTATCCGCTATTTTTTGATCGGCTTCTGGATTTCTGCTGGTGCACCATATTTGTTCAAACGATTTAATATATAATTTAACGTAAGTGTTTTTGAGTTTTTATGGAGGTTAATTTGAAAAAATTTCTTTCTTTCTCCATTGGGTTTGTTACTGGTACGGTTGTCGTTGGGATTCTGGTTTTGCTTTTTACACCAGATTCAGGCGCTGGTGTTCGTGATTCCTTGAAAGATACAGTAATGCAAACGAAAAATGAGATCTCGGCTGCTGCCCAGAAGAAAAGAGAAGAATTAGAAGCAGAGTTATCAAAACTACGAAAAAGCTAGTTTTGATTTGACAGATTCTATTTTGATAATTGAGCCGCCATTTGATAATAAGCGGGTTGGCGAGTATATCGCGTTGTTCCGCTGACGATTAAAAGTGTTTTATTATTGATTTTCCCATTGATCGGAATGGTAACCTTTTGATCTTCTGACAATTCGAAGGTATTAATCTGGACTTTGCCTGAATTAAATTCAAGAAGAATAACTTTGTACGTTTGTGGGAGTAAATTATTGATTCTTGCCCACCCTTCTGATTTCCAACCACCATCGCCGGTTTCAAAATTAGAAGAATAGTTAATTGCCGGAATGCTAACATCATCAAGTAAAAACCCTTCTCCATTTACAGCCGCATCTGTGACATACTCAAATTGGATGGTTACTTTTTCTCCAGCGAATTGTGATAGGTCAACGGTCTCCGAAATCCACCCATTGCTAAAACCATTGTATCCACACCCGTAATTATTACCAGACAGGTTATCCGTTGTACAATGAGGGGTATCAAGAATTTGCCAATTTTCTCCATCTACTGAAGCAGTTAAATAGAGAAAGTCATAATCAGCTTCAAGATCATACCAGGTCATATAAGTCATCTCTATTGGTCCGGTTGAATTTGTTAAATTAAATGTATTGGATAAGACCATGTGAGATTCGTCGCCTTTATTGGACCAATATGCAAATTCACCAGAATATGGGAATTCAGGGATGATCTCTGTAGTAAATTCTCCAGAAAACTGGAGTGAGAAGTTCTTCTTGCATTGAAGTTCAATGATATCCGCGCCATATTGAGCTACAGTCCTATCTTTCAGACCAAATTCACATTCCTTAATTTTTTCGGTTATAGATACAGAGGGCATGGATGGGTAGTTTTTATAATAATATCTGCCATCGCCCGCTTTTTTATCCTGCAAAGTATTGGCAATAATCCAATCAGTAAAAAGATCGTCGGCGGTGATTTGATTCCCCGTGATTGGATCTTTCAAATTTTCCTGTTCCAGAACTTTGTCAACACTATCTAGCCCGTTACTGGAATTTTGCACCAGAGCTTTTGTGGCATCTTCTCCAAACCGGTTAAGAAAGTAATTGACAAACAAAAAGGATGCGCCGTAATGAGGGGTGGTATTGTATGGATTGTTTGGCCAATCATTTAGTTGGAGATCTGTGTTGGCAAGAAATAATGCATCAAAACCCGACTCGTAGTAACCATTTAAAAAGGCTGCCAGTTCCGAAAAACCCTCATTTAACCAGGATGTTTCATTGCGATCGCGATACCAATGGATCATATGTTGATATTCATGTGCTAAGACTCCATAAGTGAATTTTTCATTTAGTTTTATGGTGTCGGCATTCAACATGAACATCTCATGTGCATTGGAAAATCTGTGAATTTGAGGAGGAACTGCATCGTTAGACGAAAAATAACCAGCCAGATTAGATCCAAGGTCCGTTGCATACAGAATATACAAATGCGGATCTTCATCAATTCCGGGTATCCATTCTGTTCCGAAAAACTCGCGATTGGTAGGGATTATTTTATTCTCAAACGTTGTGACCAATTTTTCTAATTCGGAATTCTTGTAGTCGACACCATTTTCAATCCAAAAATAAACATTTTCAGTTTTAAAACTTAATTTTGCCTGAATTTCTCTATTTTTATTCGTGTCAACATTTGTTACCCAGAAGGTGTTGGAATCGCCTACTTTATAGTCCTGTTGTACTGGTACAAGGTCCGGAATATTTTCAATTCCCTGCAAACGACGGGCTAAATCTCTGGGGTCATTTTCCGGTATATAAATCTCAGAAAGAATTTTCAAGGTTTCTGAAGCACTTTCAGAAGTTTCCTCTTTTGTTTTCGGGTCAAAATTGTTATTGCCATAAGGCGTAATCGTTTTTTGAGGACTCAGATTGTTTGATGGGGTTCTTTCGGTTGTGTAATTTGAAGAAGATGGTGGGGTGTCTGTTGATCTCATTAAATATAAATAACTTAACCCACCTGAAGTAAATACGATCAGGCACAAGCAACAAACGAGAAACAGGATTATTACTAATAATATTATTAATAAATTTTTATTTTTCAATTTCTACCTATCTGTATAATTCTTCTATTATAAGATGGAATGATTTTTAATTTTTCTTTCAAAATATTTATCAATAATTAATAATTTATTCTATGGATTTGTAAGATTATTTTCACAATTTATTTGTTCCTTACTTTTCGTAAACCAATAAACCAATAAATAAACAAACAACAAAGTTCTCAAAGGCACAATGATCCATAACCCGGCAGATAATTGTCTGCTTAATAAAACTGGCCATTCTAAAAATGAAATAAAGCTAATTCCAAATGTAATAAAAAGACCTTTATTCGCCGGAAAAGTTAAAAGAATTATTGGGATTAAATATAAAATCCATTGTGGGCTCCAACCAGGAGACCAAAGTAAAAATAACATCCAGGTTAATCCAATGAAGGCTAAAAGATTGTGCCTATCTACCCTTTTTATTTTTGTCATCAAAAATAATCCCAGCCCTAGAAAAATAATTAACGTCAACCATGAAGGTATTTTTGCTGGGTTTCCAAATTCCTGTTGTAATGAATTTGAGTCGAGGCGATTCAATAATGGAATGAAGGCACCGGTCGTATAATTCCCATCAATTAATGCCCATATGGTTTCCCAAGAATTTCTGGAAGGCTGGGATCGTAATGATGTCAGTGTATTTTCAGGAGAAAGTAGAAAAAGGAGTCCCCAAAAAAAGAGAACGATCGAACAAGCTATTATTGTGATTTTTATGAATTCTTTCTTTTTCTTAAACAGGAAAATTGCAGGAAAAAGCAAGAAAGAAAACCATTTAGTAAGCATCCCTATTCCTATCCAAATGCCAGCTTGAGTATTCTGGTCTTTTAGTAAATAGTAAGTACCTAAAAGCATGAAACCAACCAGAATGAGGTCAAAATACCACCAGGTATAAGCCAGAAAGCTTAGGAATCCCAAAAAGAGAGTTCCGATAACAGGAATTTGTTCTTTCTTTGGAATAATAACTTCTGCAATTTTGAAAAACAAAAAAATACAAATAGAACCTGCAATGGATAAAAGAAAATACAAAATGAAGTCAAAAACAAATTGGTTCCCCTGCGAAATTACTTGAATCGTTTTAAGAGTGATGGCAAAAACCGGCGGATATTCGATCCAATAATTTATAAAGGGCAAACCTGGAAGAGAAGCAATTGAAAAATAGTTTGGGAAATCTCCTAGCCCATGCAAGTCTGAAGGAAATAGAGCCAGATAAAGAAGTAATCTACCAGCTAGGTACAATATGGGTGCTATTTCTAAAAAAGGAATCTCTTTTTGGGGTTTGCTAAATAATTTCATAGGAAAGGATTGTTTTCCTTTTCAAAACCAACTGTCGTTTCTGGGCCATGCCCAGATAGGAGTCTGGTATCATCCGGTAAATTTAAAATTGCCTGGTGGATGCTTTGAATTAATTGCTGATGGTTTCCACCTGGTAAATCAGTGCGGCCTACACTCATTCGAAAGATTAAATCTCCACAAAAAACGACATGATCTTCGGGAATGTAATAAATAACATGACCGGACGAATGCCCAGGGGTTAGATTTGTTGAGATTTTGGTTTGTCCCAGGTTGATCGTATCATCATTCATTAAGAAATGAGTAGGTTGGTAGTCAATTTCGAATGGAAAGCCGAATAATTTTGCACCTCCCTGAGAATTCCATAAAGGGAGATCATCCGGATGCAGATAAATCACGGGTTTGGGAGAAATTAATGGCATAATCTCGTTAATCCCAATGATGTGATCAAAATGAGCATGGGTGCACCATATTTGGGTAATTATATTACCCCGTTTCATTGCTTGCTCGACCACGTTTTTGCTGTCAAATGATGGATCTACAATGGCTGCATTTTTAGTCTCATTATCAACTACTAAATACGTATTATTTTCTATCGGACCTAATACAAAGTCAAATATTTCTACGGCCAATTTGGATTCCTTTCATTAGAGCGGGGTAATGTAAAAATGTTAACGATTCCAATTATTATTATTCCTAAAGCAGAGACCCAAAAAATCTTCATTGGATTTTGATTATATACAATACCACACAAGATAGGAGCCAGAATGATTGCCAGGCCAATAGCTGTTTCAATAATTCCAAAAGCAATGCCGGTGTCTTGAAAATGAATAAATTCACGGCTGAAGGCTAAAAGCATACTGCGAGCTAATCGAAAACCCCCAAAAACGAAAAAACCAAGCCCGTAATAAAGAAAATTATTCCCGGCTCCTAATAAAATCGGAAAGCCGAGCGAGAAAATAAAACCGATCATATAACCGATTTTTGGATTAATGTGACCAAACATTAATGCCAGAACCACATTTCCTAGGCTGCCAATTGTTCCCAAATAACCAATCTGCTGTAGATTTATATTTTTCAATGTTGTTAAATAAACTGAGGAAAAGTTTTGAGTAAAAACAATAAAAAACATGCCCAAAAAACCTAATAAGGCAATTCGCATAAAGATGGAATTCTTAAATATATTTACCCGCTGGCCTATTTCCTGATGAAATTCCATTTTTGGTTTTTCGATAAATAAAATTAAAATTGAAGAGACAACAAAAAATATAGCAGCAACAAAATAAATATATCTTAAATCAAATTGTTGGGCGATATAACCGCCAATCGCAGGACCGATTACTGCCCCAAGATAATAAAAAGCCGAAGTGGTCGTTAATGCTTTCTGAGGACTTAATTTACCTCTGGTTGAAGTAATAAACGAAAACATTGGAGCAGTACCAGAACCAGTAAAACCATAAAGCATTAAAGCAATGATAAATATATTTAATGATCCTGCCAATGCCATCAAACAAGCAGAAATTGAACCCCATAACCATGAAAACCACATTAGCGGTCTAGGACCAAATCTGTCAGCAAAATATCCGGATGGGATTTGAGAAAGTGTAATAAAAAACGCCATCCCTCCCAGGATAGCTCCTATTTTTATAGGGTCAGCCCCAAATTTAAGAAGATATATTGGTTGGAAAAGTAAAAGCATTTCTTCTCCAATTCCCCAAAAAAATAATGAGAACGACACCAATTTAAGATTTCGGTTCATGATATAACCATAAGTTTAAAAAAATCAGGAAGCAATTAAATTAAGGATTCGAAAACTCGGTTTATGTTACCTGATAATCTTTAATTCTCGAGGAAGATTAGTCAAAGATTCTGAGCCGTTTTCAGTAATTACTACATTATCTTCAATTCGTACCCCACCTTTTCCTTCCAGATATATTCCTGGTTCAACTGTATAAACCATTCCGGGTTCAAGAATTAATTTATTTTCAGAATAAATATAAGGTGTTTCGTGAGCTTCAAGTCCTAAACCATGACCAGTTCGATGGAAAAAATATTTGCCAAAACCTTCTTTTTCAATAATTTCTCTTGCTGCGACATCAACGGAGCCGGCTGCTATCCCGGGTTTACCAGCCTTAACCCCAGTTTGATTGGCTTGATGGACAACTTCTGCAATTTTCTTCAGAATAGGATCAACTTCACTTACAGCGAATGTTCTGGTTATATCGGAAGCATAGCCATCATAACTGGCACCCCAATCAAATAGCAAAAGATCGCCTGGTTTTACGATGCTATTACTGGGTGTCGCGTGGGGATCGGCGCTGTTAGGCCCAGCTGCAACTATTGGAGGAAATGGAAATTCTTCCGATCCATTTTTAAGTAAGTTGATGGTCAGCTGCGACGCCAATTCTTTTTCTGTTTTCCCAATGACCGATTCTTTGAGGGTTTCAAGTAGAGCATTTTGAGCAATTACTACCGCCTTTTTCATTTTTTCGATTTCAGTCTTATCTTTGTTTATCCTGAAAATTTCAAAAACAGAACTGGCAGATTGGATTTGAGAAAAAGGTAAGGCGTTTTTTAAGAATGCTAATTCCAGATAACGAAATCGCACCGATTCAATTCCGATGATTGCGTTTTCTAAAGATAGCTTTTTTCCTGCAGCTTTAAAAACCTCAACCCAGGTGTCAGGATTGTCCCCATATGTGAATAGGCTTTCTTTGAGGAAAATTTTTTCTGCTCGGGAGGCCTCTAATTTTGGAAGGATAAATACATAGGAACCATCGGTGCGGATAATTAGAACTGTTGGGCGTTCCATTAAATGAAAATCTAAATCTGTAAGATAGCGCATGCTATAACCAGGGTTTAATGCAATTGCATCAAATTTGGCTGCTTTCATTAATTTGGTTAATTTTTCCAGACGTTGTAAATTCATTAATCCTCCAAATATTTTTTCTTTCTTGGTTGCCAAACAAAAATGAGATCTAAAAAGATTAATAATTAGTAGACAACTAATTTATCAATAATTTGTTGAAATATCAATCAATCCTTTTTCTCTGGCTGAATAATCACATCTTTTAAAAATAAAAAGCGAAATTAAACCGGCAATAATGGAAGAGCCAATTAAAATTCCAAGTAAATCCATATTTGATAAGGATGTAAATGTTGGAAATGCTTGAGCAATGTTTCCAACCAGGGATCTTCTGATCAGTTCAAGCCAATATGTGATGGGTAAAGCATAACCAACAGGTCTCAACCAGGCGGATAAAACCTCAAGTGGGAAGATGGCGCCAGTGAAAAGAAAAAGTCCACTGGCAACTACATCACCAATAAAGTATGAGTGTCGGGCAGTCATAAGAGTAATCCCCGCAAGAAGCAACCCGAGCATAGAGAGCATTATGATTCCCAGAAATAACGATAATAGAAATAATAACCAATTGACCTGGTTAATTTGAAAAGGCACATTTAGAAATAAAAAACCAGCTAGAAGGGTGATCAATACAGCGAATGTTCCGGTAAGAAATTTTGCCACACCTCTGCCAAACAAGTAAAGAGGAATATTTACCGGGGCTACATAAATATACTTCAGGGTACGGTAATGTTCGCGATCATCAATAATTGTCCAGGAAATTCCGGACAAGACCGCAGGCACATATTGATAAAAAGCATTCCCGAGATATAAATATGCAAACATTGGATTGGTAAAGTTTTGATCTGTAACAATCGAATACATTAAAACCAGAATTCCAGCACTGGCTAAAGGTTTTACGATGGAATAAATAGCGAAAAGAAACGGATCAGTCCAGTTTGACTCAATTTTCCAACCTAACCAGGAAGCAGATAAAAATGAACGTAATGAAATTGATCTTCTCATTAGTTATCTCCTATTCTCCGTAATACGTCCTTCTTTGACTGCTAATTTTTCAATATGCGCGAGAAGATACTTTGCTGCTCCAATATAAATTATGGATAAAACGATTAAAAGGATAATTTCCAACTTAACGCTTAAAAACCCTAAACTTGGACCGGATTTGAAGACAAGCTGTCTCATTGCATCCAGGCCTAAAGACAGGGGAATAAGTGACCCAAAGGCGGATCCCCAAAAGCCTAGATTTTTAATTGGAAAATACATTCCAGAAATTAAGTAAACAGGTTCAGTAGCCAGATTAGAGAGATGCCAGGCTTCACGACTCAATAAAAGAAAAATGGATGCGCTCATCATTCCGAGCCCGTATAAAGATACCATACTGAGGGAAAAGATTGCAATTAATGACCAAAAGCTAACTACATAATAACTTACATGAAAAAGTAGGCTACCAAACACCATAATAGTAATTGCCCGCAACAGAGTTGAGAACAATCCTCCCAAAGCCATTCCTAGTAGAATGGCCATCATTGAGGCTGGTGAAATGATATATAACGCTAGATTCCCTTGTTCTTTTTCCCAATAAAGCTGAGATGACATGCCCCAGAGAATATTCATCCAGAAAGCAGTCATTGCTCCACCAACAACGACGAAGCCAACATAATCTTCCGGTGCGCCAATTGCCCGATAAACAAAAACGTAAGCCGAGACACTCAATAATGGTACGAAAATGTCGAAGAACAACCAAGATTTTTCTCTTGTCATTCCTACCACCCTTGGATATGAACGCCCAAGCACTGTCATGAGGAAGAGACGAAACCCTGTTCTTTTATTTTTGATTGTTTGCACCATAGACATGTCACACCTCTTCAATTTTTTGCCCAACCAAATGAACAAAAACGTCTTCCAAAGAAGGTTCTCTCTTTTCAAGTTTAATAATTTTTAATTTTTGCTGACTGCTTTCAGAAATAATTTCTGTTAATATGGAATCTTCTTCAAGAATAATATCAAGGTGAGTTTCATCCTGAACATTCGAAAGCACACAATTCTTTACTCCGGGAATGTTCTTAAAATTATCCAGATTTAGACCGTTAGGTGAATAAAGGTTTAAATGAAAAATGGCATCTTTTTGCAACATTGTCTTTAAGTTCGATGGGGTATCACAAGCCAATACTTTTCCCTGGTTAATGATCGCAACCCGATCACATAATTCATCTGCTTCAACCATGTAATGTGTGGTGAGCAACAAAGTTCTTTCCTGATTATCATCCATCCAGTTTTTAATAAATTTTCGTACATCTCTAGATGCACCTACGTCTAAACCGAGAGTTGGCTCGTCCAGAAATAAAATTTCTGGATCTGTTAAAAACCCACGAATAATGTTCATTTTTTGGCGTAATCCGGTTGATAAGTCAGAAGATTTGGTGTTCAAACGATCAGCAATACCAACAATCTCCGCTAATTTTTTGATCCGATCATTTGCAATCGTACTATCAATTCCGTAAAACTGAGCGAACATCCATAAATTCTCACGAACAGTCAATAAGCCGTATCCAGAAGTTTCTCCTCCGGAAACCATATTTATTTTTTTACGAACCTCTTCAGGGAATTTTTCAAGATCAATCTCAGCTACCTTAGCGCGTCCTGAAGTTGGAGCAAGCAAGGTAGTTAAAATTTTTATCAAAGTAGTTTTTCCAGCGCCATTTGGGCCTAAAAGGCCGAACAATTCGCCTTTTTTTATTTCCAAATTAACATGCGATAAGGCTATCAATTCTTTAAACGCTTCTTTTTTATTATTACGAATTTTATAAATTCTTCCTAAATTCTCGGTTTCTACGGCGGTGGTTTTTCCCATATTGATTCCTTAAAAAATTATCAATGTTTCGGATAAATAGAAAAAATGTTACCTCGTGATTATATCGCAGTATGAGTCTCTAATATTTAAAAAGCGTCTGCAGTAATTGATTATTCTAGGTGATCGTTTTTTTACTTCCTTGAAATCTTTTCTCTTGACACTTGTCTTTCTTAAGAGTAGAATTTCTGTCACCCTGATAGAGGGCCTGTAGCGCAGTTGGGAGCGCGCTTCAATCGCACTGAAGAGGCCGAGGGTTCGAATCCCTCCAGGTCCACTGAGGTGCTCCTCAAAAATGGTGATCAGGTTAACAATTGAAAAGGGCCCATAGCGCAGTTGGGAGCGCGTCTCAATGGCATTGAGAAGGCCGAGGGTTCGAGTCCCTCTGGGTCCACTAAAGCTCTCTGAAACGCCATTGATACTATAATAAATCAATGGTTTTTTATTTTAAATTAATTTGGATGTGTATTTTTAGGAGAAGTGATGCGATTTGAAGAATGTAATTGGATGGATATTGAAAATTATTTGAAAAAAGATTCCCGAATTATTTTAGTTATTGGTGCATGTGAGCAACACGGGTATTTAAGCTTATTAACGGATGTAAAAATACCATTAGCGCTGGCAGATGCAGCTTCTAAAGAAACTGGAGTGATCCTTGCTCCGCCGGTTAATTTTGGAGTTTCACCTTATTTTTTGGAGTATCCCGGATCAATTGCATTAAGAGTATCTACATTAATGAATGTTGTTGAAGATATAATCTCAAGTTTATATCACCAGGGGTTTCGAAAATTTTTAATATTAAATGGTCATAGCGGCAATGAGCCTTTAAAAGAAAAATTGAATGAAGTGTTAAATAAACTCGATGAATTGCAGATTAACTGGTACTCATGGTGGGTTTCTCATAGTATCGAAAAAATTGCCTTGGAAAATGAGATTAAACCTGCTCACGCCAACTGGCTGGAGGCTTTTCCATTTACTAAGGTTTGTGATTTACCTCAAGAAAAGAAGATCCCTCCGCACTATAAGGGATTAATGAGCGCAAAAGAAACAAGAAAAGTTTTTACTGATGGTTCTTTTGGGGGAGAATATGAGGTTGACCAGTCTATTATGAACCAATTATTTCAGGCCGCATACCTGGATGTATTAAATTTATTAAATTTTGATGTATAAAAAAGGGACGACGATTGAATTTTTTTTTTAAGAAAACAGTTTTTAAGCAATTAATCCAAAATTTAATACTATTGTTTGATGTGATTTACGGAAAAGAAAAACTCGGGTCATTTTCCGAGTTTTCTATTTGAAAAAGAATTTGATTTATTAAAAAAAAATGGGTTATAATAAACGCGTTATAAAAACTATTTTTGAAATTGAATGCGGATCACTTTAATTGGTCTTGGAATTGTTTTCTCTCAAATAAAATGAGAGTTAATAAAAGCTTAACAATCGGTTAGCGATTGAAATAAATGGGAAATGGGCAGATTTCAGGAATTGACCATTGAAACAAGGGAACTATTAATCAATTTGTAATAAATTTCTGAAAAAACGCGCGTTAACTTCAAATAACTGGTTGAATATCAAGGCCATCTTCATCCGCGAAAAGATTTGATGGCTCCGAAATGCAAAAGATTATTACTGCATTAAAACAACAAAAGAATAACCCTAACCGGGTGAATGTTTTTCTTGATGGTCAATTTGGCTTTGCTGTGTATAAAATTGTGGCTGCATATTTGAAAATTGATCAGGCAATTTCTGAAAACTCAATTGAAAAATTATTACAGGATGACCTGAAAGAGGATTGTTATCAAAAGGCGTTGAAATTTATTGCCTTTAAACCGCGTTCACGTCAGGAAGTGATCAATCGATTAAAGAGATATGACTTTAATGATGAGACAATTTCCTCTATAATCAAAGTATTAGAGGAAAAAAAATACATTAATGATATAGATTTTGCACAGAATTGGGTTGAAAATAGGACAACATGTAAACCCAGAAGCAAAAATTTAATTAGGTGGGAATTGCGAAATAAAAAAATCAGTGATGAAATAATTGAAAAAATTTCCGATGAAATGCCTACTGATGAAGAGTTGGTAATTGTTGCGGCCGAGAAATATTCAAAAAGATTAACTGGCTGTGAAAAAGATGTTTTTTTTCGGAGATTAGCAGGTTATTTAATGCGGCGAGGTTTTCCATTTTCAATCGTAAACCCAGTGGTTAACAAAACCTGGGAGGATCTTCGCCAACAAAAATTTAATAATGAATATGGAAAAGAGGTGGATGAATGGGGAATCAAGGATTATTAGGAATATTTTTATTCATTGGGGATCTTGTAGTTTTAGGAATGTTAATTTTCTTTATGAATCGGTATTATTCCGAAAAATTAAAGAAAGATCGATTAAACCAAGCGGATACGCTCATTGCAAATGCAAAAGAAGAAGCAAAAACGATTGAATTAGAAGCAAAAGACAATTCGATTCGGATATTAAAAGAAGCAGAAGAAGAGATTACACGTAGAAGGAATGAAAATTTAAAAGAAGAAGAAAGACTTCATAAACGCCGAACAGAACTTGACCATAGAATAGAGCGCTTAGAATTGCGTGAGCAAGCGATCAACAAAAGACAAAGCCTAATTGATAAAAGATCGAACGAGATCGAAAAAATGTATGCTCAACAACTTGGAGAACTTCAGCGAATTGCTCAGATGAGTGTAGAAGAAGCGAGAGACATCCTTTTACAAGAAGCTGAAAAAGAAGGCCGGGCAGATATGGCAAGAATTATTCGTCAAATTGAAGCAGAAGCCCGCGCTGAAGGAGAAAAAAGAGCCAGGGAAATAATCGCGGATGCCATTCAAAGAGTAGCTTCTGAGCATGTCAACGAGGTGACAACCTCAGTTGTGATGCTTCCTAATGAAGAAATGAAAGGCCGCATTGTCGGTAGAAATGGAAGGAATATTCGTGCCTTTGAACAGGCTACCGGGGTAGATGTCATTGTAGACGATACCCCTGAAGCTGTGACTATTAGTTGTTTTGACCCCGTTCGGCGTGAAGTTGCCCGCAGAGCTTTGGATTATTTAATCCTGGATGGAAGAATTCATCCGGCACATATTGAAAAAGTATTGGAAGATAAACAAAAAGAAGTTGATAAAACCATTGAAGAAGCTGGAGAACAGGCGGCTTATGATGCAGGCGTTTCGGGTATCCGCCCTGAAATTCTAAAAGTTCTGGGAAGGCTGAAATATCGAACCTCTTATGGTCAGAATCAACTTTCTCATGCAGTTGAGGTCGCCAGACTTGGTTCGGTTATAGCGTCGGAATTAGGTGCTGATATCGAAGTCGTTAAGGCTGCCGGCTTGTTACATGATTTAGGCAAAGCTATGGATCACAACACCGAAGGAACGCATGCGTTGATTGGGGCAGAATTTGCCCGCCGGTACGGTGTGAATCCAAAAATTGTAAATGCGATCGCCTCTCACCATCACGAGATCGAACAAGAATCACTAGAGGCTATCATTGTCGAAGCTGCAGATGCAATTTCTGGTGCAAGACCAGGGGCCAGAAGAGAGGATCTGGAACAATACATTAAGCGGCTTAGAGCTTTGGAAGATATCGCTAATTCATTCAAAGGGGTTAGCCAAAGCTATGCAATACAAGCTGGAAGAGAAGTAAGAATTATTGTGCGGCCTGAAGATATTGATGATTTAGAAGCCATTCGGATTGCACGCGACGTTTCCAAGAAAATCGAAGACAATATGCAGTATCCTGGTCAAATACGAGTTACTGTAATTCGGGAGACTCGTGCAATTGATTATGCAAAATAATTAATCAATAAAAATGAAATATAATTCTGATACAGGTATCTCGCCTGTATCAGTTTTTTTTAAGGAAAATCCATGAAACAATTATTACAGAATTTGAAAGATGGTAAGGCTGAAATTGTTGACGTTCCAATCCCTGCAATTAAACCTGGTTTTATTCTAGTGCAAAATCAGGCATCGGTAGTCTCTGCTGGGACTGAACGGATGGTCGTGGAATTTGCTGAAAAAAACCTATTAATGAAAGCTAAATCCAGACCTGATTTAGTTAAACAGGTTTTGAATAAAGCCAAAAGAGAAGGAATTATCCCAACCATTCAAACAGCTTTAAATCGATTGGATTCCCCAATGGCTTTAGGATATTCTTCAGCCGGAGTTGTTGTTTCTGTTGGGGATGGAGTTGAAGATGTCAAACTGGGTGATCGTGTTGCCTGTGCAGGTAGTGGGTTTGCCTGCCATGCTGAGTATGTCCTTATACCAAAGAATCTCATAGCAAAAATGTCGGAAACCATCACATTTGAAGAAGCAGCCTTTTCAACATTGGGAGCGATCTCCTTACATGGATTTCGGATTGCAAATCCACAAATCGGAGAAAAAGTAGCCATTATTGGACTTGGTTTATTAGGTTTAATGATGATTGATATTTGTAAAGCTGCCGGGTTAGATGTATTCGGAATCGATTTGGATCATTCCAGGGTTGAACAAGCCTCAACCAAAAAAATCACAGCGGTTCAAAATGAACAAGCTTTATCTGCAACTTCAAGCTTTACAAAAAACTTAGGTTTTGACGTTGTTTTTATTTGTGCAGACACTACTTCCAATGATCCGATTGAACTGGCTGGAAGTATAGCTCGTGATAAAGGGACTGTAGTAGCTGTAGGCGCAGTAGGTTTGAATATTCCGAGAAAAATTTACTATGAAAAAGAATTGCAATTCTTGATTTCCAGATCATACGGACCTGGGAGATATGATGAGGGTTATGAAGAGAAAGGCCAGGATTATCCATATGGATATGTCCGTTGGACTGAGGGACGAAACCTCAGTGCAATCCTAAAATTAATAGAAGATTGTAAGCTGGATGTGAAGTCATTAATTACCCATCGATTTGAAATTTCGGAGGGTGTTGAAGCCTATGAAACAATTACTGGTAAAAGAAATGAAAAATTTCTAGGTGTAATCATCCAATACCCGCAAATTGGAACCGATGCCACATTGGAAACTCGGATAGATATAAATAAAAACGTGTCTGTTACTCGGGAGATGAAAATAAGGGTTGGAGTTTTAGGGGCGGGTTTATACGCCAGTTCTGTTTTTTTGCCAATTCTTCAGAAAAACGAGAAAGCGGAAAAGGTCGGTATTTGTAGTGCAAAAGGACTCAGTGCAAGACAATTAGGTAACAAATATGGTTTCAAATTTGCATGCACAAATGAACAAGATATCCTCACAAATAATGAAATTAATACCCTTGTTATTTTAACAAGACATAATGAACACGCCAGACAAGTTATTGAAGGATTAAGTTCGAATAAAAATGTTTATTGTGAAAAACCGCTTGCATTAAACGTGGATGAATTAAAAAAAGTAAATGATGTATTTCAGACCTCCCAAACAAAAATAATGGTTGGTTTTAATCGCCGCTTTTCCGCCATGATACAAAGAACCAAAAAATTTTTAGAGAATGTAAAAGAACCCAAAGTCATCCATTATCGGGT
Organism: Anaerolineaceae bacterium; assembly: GCA_034429975.1. GTDB lineage: Bacteria > Chloroflexota > Anaerolineae > Anaerolineales > Anaerolineaceae > UBA6170. The sequence continues at coordinate 184,575 of DAOUFM010000135.1, forward strand.
GAATGCCGGGTTTATTCCTTCAAATCATTGGATACAAGATCCAAATCAAGGGGGAGGGAGAATTATCGGAGAAGGTTGCCATTTTATAGATTTATGTGCTTTCCTTGCGAATTCGAATATTGTCACCATTCAAACCAGAGGTTTACCTAATAATGGCAAATATAATAACGACAATGTTGTTATAATGCTCACTTTTGACGATGGCTCAATCGCAACTATTCATTATCTGGCCAATGGTGACAAGACAGTAGAAAAAGAGACATTAGAGATTTTTTCCGGCGGGAATGTCGCCCGAATTATTGATTATAAAAAATTAGAATTAATCACCAATGGGAAGAAAACCATTTTTCAATCAAGGTTGATGCAGGATAAAGGGCATGAAAATGCGTGGAAGGCTTTTGTGGATTCAATCCTGAACGGAACAAAGGAACCAATCAGTTTTTCTGAACTTCTGGTGTCCTCTGCTGCTTCGATTGCTGCGGAAGATTCATTAAGAAACAATGAAATAATTATGATCCGAGATTATATTAAAGCCTTATTATAAATATCGAATTATTGCAAGGTATAATTAATTGAACACAAAAAATAAAAGGAAAAGAAATGAAAAAAGTAATTGAACCAACAAATGCTCCAAAAGCAATTGGACCATATTCAGCTGCTATTAAGACAGATCACTTTGTTTATACTTCTGGCCAATTGGGTATTGATCCGGCGACGAATGATTTAGTTTCTGGAGGTATAGAAGCTGAAACACATCAGGCTCTTAAAAATTTAAAAGAAACTCTTAATGCCGCTGGAACTGATTTGGGAAATGTGGTTAAAACCACTGTATTTTTAAAAGACATTTCCGAATTTCCTGTAATGAATAAAATTTATGCTGAATATTTTAAGGAAGAACCTCCTGCCAGATCAGCTTTTCAGGTTGCTGCACTCCCAAAAAATGCTTCAGTAGAAATTGAAGCTGTTGCTCTGGTAAATTAAGAACTCATCTTCTCCTCACAAAGGAATCATTGGCTTAATGAACTTAGTGTCTGTCGTTGTGCCTTGTTATAACGAGGAAAAGCATATTGGAAAATTACTGAATGCATTAATAGAACAAACTTATCCTTTAGAATCTATTGAAGTCTTAATTATTGATGGAAAATCATCAGATAAAACAATTGAAGTCATTGATCAGAAAAGTCAGGAACTAAAACAACTTAATATCAGGATAATTCAAAATCCTAAAAAGAATATCCCAGCTGCATTAAACCTTGGAATTAAAGCAAGTACCGGAGAAATTATCATCAGAATGGACGCACATTCAATACCAGACCCTGAATATATTCGGATTGCAGTCGAGGACCTAGAGAAAAAAATTGCTGCCAATGTAGGTGGTAAATGGATCATTATCCCTGGTGGAGATACCAGAAAGGCTGTGTGCATTTCCAAAGCAGCTGCTCATCCATTTGGGGCTGGTGATGCCAAATATCGCTATAGTGACAACCCAGATTTTGTTGATACAGTGCCCTATGGGGCTTTTTATCGGTCGTTATTTGACCAAATCGGATTATTTAACGAAAATTTATTAGCTAATGAGGATTACGAGTTTAATACCAGAATTCGGGAAGCTGGCCTACAAATTTATTTTGACCCGAGAATAAAAACAAATTATGTTGCCAGAGGTACCTATTCAGATTTGGCCAGGCAATACTGGCGATATGGCTACTGGAAAGTAAAAATGTTGCGCTCTTTCCCGCATACCCTAAGGTGGCGACAGGCGATACCTCCCATTTTTGTGGCTGGATTACTGTTGTTGTTAATTCTGACTTTCTTTATACCTTTTGTTGCATATTTATTAGGATTTATTTTTATTACATATTTAATAGTCCTCATCATTGGTTCTTTTATTTTTTATAAAAGAAAGCTAGATTTTTTATCATTAATTGAGATGCCCATAGCCTTTATCATCATACACTTCTCCTGGAGCTTCGGGTTTTGGTATAGCTTATTATTCAGGATAAAGGATTAATATATGGCTATTCCAGTAGAGAATCAAAACGTTAAGTGGAAGTTACGTCCTACAGAAAGAAAATCTATCTTATTCCTGGGGGACTTAATAGTTGGGATTCTTTCATTGTTTCTTGCGCTCTACTTTTGGTCAGTTGGTCCGGATGAATGGCTAAAATTTTCACTTCAATTTTTGTTTGAACGTCCACCTTTTTGGTTCTACCTTTTGCCTTTAGTTTGGTTGTTATTTTTATCCGGGCTTTATGATGTAAGAAGAGTACACAAGATTTCGGAAACCGTTGGTGGAATTGGTATCTCGATTTTTTTAAGCATTACCTTATACCTCCTCATTTTCTTCTTTTCGGAGCCAAACACCTTACCCCGGCTTGGGGTTGCCTTATTTTTCGGTTTTGCAGCGGTATTAACGATTCTTTGGCGTTTGGTTTATATAAAAACTTTTACTTCCTCTAGATTCCAAAGACAGGTTCTAATTGTTGGAGCAGGTAATTCTGGAAAGGCATTAGCCAAAATCATTTCTCAATTATCACCTAAACCATTTAATTTAGTTGGCTTAATTGATGATGATCTAATAAAAATCGGTAAAAATATTGATGGTTGGCCGGTTTTTGGACCTATTGAAAAATTAGCGAATTATTTATATGAATTTAATATATCTGATCTTGTGTTTTCAATCTCAGGCGAGATGGATCCTTCTGTTTTTAATTTACTCATAGATGCAGAAGAAGCTGGAATTCGAATAACCTCAATGCCTATTATGTATGAAGAGTTAACTGGCAGAGTTCCAATTTATCTTTTAAAATCTGATTGGTTTTTACGAAATTTTATTGATCATGCGCATGTAAATCGATTTTATGAATTGGTAAAAAGAATTATCGATGTTATCGGCGGGTTGATTGGAGTTATTCTAACAATCATATTATTCCCATTTATTGGCCTGGCAATAAAGTTAAATAGTAAAGGACCAGTAATTTATTCTCAGGAAAGATTGGGTAAAAATGGAATAACTTATAAAATTATAAAATTTCGGACAATGTTTACAGACGATCAATCGACACTAAATGTTAACCCTGCAGAAGTAAATGATGAAAGGATTACAAAAATAGGAAAATTCTTGAGAAAAAGTCATTTGGACGAAATTCCTCAATTTATCAATGTGTTAAAAGGTGAGATGAGTATCATTGGACCCAGGTCCGAGCGACCGATGATAGTGGAAAAATTTCAAAAAATTATCCCTTTTTATCGTGGAAGATTATTAGCCAAACCTGGAATTTCAGGATGGGCGCAAATTAACCAGGACTATGCATCAACCATAGAAGAGAATGCAATCAAACTGGAATATGACTTGTTTTATATTAAACACCGCAATTTAATGATGGATTTGTCAATAATGCTCCAAACCGCAAGAACGATCCTGGGTCTACGAGGAAGATAATATGAAACGCCGCCCGAATATTCGCAATAAATATATTCTTTTAGGGGATCTGGTATTAATTGTTATTTCTATTTTAGGAAGCTACGCCTTAAGGTTTGAATTAGGACCTTTATTTTTTCAATATTTGCCCAGTGCGATTTGGATCTTAGTCACTGCAATAATTTTTAAACCAATTATCTACTATTTATTCGGGTTATATCGGCGAATGTGGATGTATGCCAGTGTACAAGAATTAAAATTGGTTGTGGTTGCGGTTACTTCTGCATCGGTTGTTGTTTCAACCATCGTTATTTCTCTCCTTTCCCTCCATGTGTTTGAAGGTTTACCTCGATCGGTATTAGTAATTGATTGGATCCTGTCGATTGTGTTTGTTGGAGGATTAAGATTTTCTTTACGAATTATCGGTGATGCAAAAGCAACAGGCTCTATACCTATAAAAAATGGTGAACGCCGCAGGGTCATTATTGTTGGAGCAGGGGATGCTGGCGCCTTAGTGGTCCGCGAAATTCAGAAAAACCCGCAAATGCGTTTTTTACCAGTTGGTTTTTTGGACGACAATCCAGCCAAACAAAAACAACAAATTTCTGGTGTCCCAGTGGTGGGGAAGATTACCGATTTACCAAAAGTATTAGAAAATTATAAAGTTGATGAGGTAATTATTGCTATTCCCAGCGCCCCTGGAAGAGTAGTCCGTTTGGTGGCAGATATTTGTCGATTAAAGAACAAACCGTTCTTGACTATGCCAGGTATTTTCGAATTATTAGGTGGGTCGGTAAACGTTAGCCGCTTGCGTGAAGTAGATATTACCGATCTATTGCGTAGACAGCCTACTTATATGAACGAAGAAATAATTGGAGCCTCTTTAAGCGGAAAGATTGTTCTGGTTACTGGGGCTGGAGGATCAATTGGAAAAGAGTTATGTCGCCAAATTTCAAGATGGGGACCATCTGAACTGATTATGGTCGGACATGGAGAAAATAGCATCTTCGAATCTTTACTGGATTTACGTGAAAATTTTCCGAACATTTCTTATATTCCTTTCATTGCGGATATGAGAGACAAAAACCGATTAACCCAAATATTTCATAAACATAACCCACAAATAGTTTTTCACGCTGCTGCCCATAAACATGTCCCTTTAATGGAATTAAATATTGAAGAAGCGGTAACTAACAACATTTTGGGCACAAAAAACCTTGTTGATGTGAGCAATGATTTCGACGTAGAAAAATTTGTTATGATTTCAACAGATAAAGCTATTCGACCGAAAAACATCATGGGGGCCTCAAAGCGAATTGCTGAGATGATTGTTATCAATGCAGCGATTGAAAATAAAAAATCTTATTGTGTTGTTCGTTTTGGTAATGTTTTAGGCAGTAGAGGCAGTATTGTCCCCATTTTTAACCGTCAGATTGCAAAAGGCGGACCAATAACGATCACCCATCCGGATATGAAACGTTATTTTATGACGATTCCTGAAGCAGTATATCTTGTTCTGCAATCAGGTGGAATGGCCAAAGGTGGAGAAACTTTCGTATTAAATATGGGCGATCAAATTAAGATCGTCGATCTGGCTGAAGATTTAATCCGTTTATCTGGCTTAGAACCTGGAAGAGATATTGAAGTTATTTTTACGGGATCAAGGCCAGGTGAAAAATTAGAAGAAGATTTATGGGATGAGGGGTTAACATTTCAAAGAACTATTCATCCGGATATTTATCAATTAACCAATCAAAGTGATTATTATGCTTCGGATTTGGCTGATATTGTGAATGAATTAAGAGATTTCGCAACAAACGGAAATATTTTGGGAATCTTAAATATATTTGATGAGAAAATCCCTGGTGCTCAGGTTCGAAAAACACCTCCAGCAGATTTAAATACAATAAATTAACATGAATGTTCTAGATAAAGAAAAATGGGATTTACTTTTCCCTGCAGTTGAAAACCCACATATTTTGCAATCTTACGAATGGGGGGAATTGAAATCGCATTTTGGGTGGGAACCTTGGCGTTTGGAACACAATGGCATCGTTTTTCAAATTCTTATGAAAAAGCTTCCTTTTGGATTAAAGATCGCCTATATTCCAAAAATAAATCTTGATTTAGATAATGCTGAATTGTGGTTAGAGATCGATAAATTTTGCCAAGCTCGTCACGTAATTTTCCTAAAAATCGAACCTGATAGGTTTTCAGAACAAAAGAATAAAAATGTTGTTTCCCCAGGCTTCATACCGGGAAAGCCAATACAGCCAGGAAACACAATCATTGTTGACCTGGCAGGAAATGAAGACTATTGGTTAGAGAGAATGAAGCCAAAAACTCGCTATAATATTCGTCTGGCGAAGAAAAAAGAAATATTTGTTGAAATATCCAATGATGTAAACACTTTTTTTGAATTAATTAAAGAAACCGGTAAAAGGGATAATTTTGGTGTCCATACAAAAGAATATTATCAATTGGCATATGATTTATTTACCAAAAAAAACCAAGTTGCTTTATTAATAGCTAAATATAAGCAAACTCCTTTGGCTGGATTAATGGTTTTTCGTCAGGGCAACCGTTCATGGTATTTTTACGGAGCCTCTAACAACCAGGAACGAAATCGAATGCCAACTTACTTAATTCAATTTGAAGCCCTGCGGTGGGCAAAATCACAGGGTTGCGAAACATATGATCTTTGGGGGATTCCAGATGAAGATGAACAGATTTTAGAAAGGGACTTTGAACAAAAGTCGGAAGGTTTATGGGGAGTGTACCGATTTAAAAGAGGTTTTGGTGGTGAGGTTAAACGATCGGCAGCTGCTTTGGACAGAATATATAATCCATTTTTATATAGATTAATTGGTATCTATCAAAAATATCGTGGAAGTCTGACATAATAATTATAATTTTTTAAATAACTCAATTTTTATATGCAAAATAACCTTAAATTCGACCTTGTTCAAGAATCAGATTGGGATCAAATTGTATTAAACGTCCCTGATGCTCACTTTATGCAAACAAGCTTATGGGCAAAAATAAAAAAAGAAAATGGCTGGTTTCCCCACTATATGCTTTGGAAAGACAAGAATGGACAAATTGTTTCATATGCGATGGTTCTTGAAAAGGAAGTTCAATTTTTCCGAATACTCACTTTAAAAATACATTATGTCCCAAAAGGTCCTATATTCTTAAAAAATGACACAAGAATGATTACCCAGGTTTTGTCTGACCTTAATTGTTTTTCAAAACTGAGAAAAGGAATATTTATAAAAATAGATCCTGATCTTGTTTTTGAGAAGATGCAATTAAAGGCGGATATAGAATCACTTTTTAATTATGACCCTGCATATGTAAAATTGTTAAAGGATCAAAAATGGGTTGAATCAAACGAACAAGTACAATTTAAAAACACCATCATTATTCCGTTAAAAAAAGATGCAAATGAAATTTTGATGGAAATGAAGCAAAAAACAAGATATAACATTCGCCTGAGTGAAAAAAAAGGAGTTAAGGTTAGGATTGGTGGCCCGAGTGATTTTGACGAGTTATTTTCGCTTTATGCTGAAACGGCTATGCGAGATGGTTTTGTGATTAGAGCTAGAGAATATTATCTAAATGTTTGGACCGAGTTTTTTTCTGCCGGAATATGTGAACCACTTATAGCCGAATATGAAGGTAAGATTTTGGCAGCAGTGATCATTTATTATTTTTCCAATAAAGCTTTTTACGTTTATGGAATGTCTTCTTTAGAACATAGAAATTTAATGGCAACTTATTTGCTCCAGTGGAAAGCCATTTTAAGAGCAAAGGAGAAAAATTGTAAATTTTATGATTTATGGGGAGCACCTGATGAATTGTCTGAAGAAGACCGGATGTGGGGAGTATATAAATTTAAAACCGGATTTGGTGGGATTTTCATTAAAACTGTTGGTGCATGGGATTATCCCATTAATAAGCTTGGATACCAGCTCTATAATTTTGTCTTGCCAAAAGTCCTTTTTTTCATGAGAAAAATTGGATTTCAAAGATTACAAAAAGAGTCCAATTAACTTTTAAGGGCGCCAAACCCCACCAAATTCAAAACTAGCGTCATCTGTTAATTTTGTCAAATTAGCACCATTGATGGTTGCCAGATATAGGTCATGGTTTACGCCATCTGGCCAGCTTTCAAACACTAGCCAAAGTCCATCAGGTGACAAGACGGAATTTACAGATGGGCTGAAACCTTTTTGGCTGCTTGGTGGAATTCTGAATTCTGTTGGTGATCCAGCATCATTGATCCGTTTACCTACGAAGTAGGGCAGGCTCTCTGTTGAATTTTTTTGAACAGTATAGAACATCATTTGATTATCTAGAGACCAATTGGGGTAAAGATAGTTTACTCCACCTTTAGCAGAAAAAACAAAAGATTTCGACGTAGCTAAATCAAATATCCAAATTTCATTTTCCGCAATTTTTCTAACAAAAGCTAGTTTTTTGCTATCTTTTGACCAAGCAGGATCCCTATCTTTCCATCTCGTATCTGTAATTTCTATCAATTTTGAATCTTCGAGATTAAATAAAAAGAGATGCAATATCCGTTCTTTGGAAACCGGGTCAAAGCCAGACCTAAAAGAGGAAAAAGCAATCGATTCACCATCAGGTGACCAGGCTGGATCGAAATCGCCAGAAGGATCCAATGGCAATGGGAGTGGGCTAATACTATTATTATTTTCAGTATCTAAAATAAAAAGTCTGGCTCCCTCATAAATTTCTTTTTTTGAGGTACATGGTGATATAAAAACAATTTTTTTGCCATCTGGCGACCAATCAGGTTGACAAGCTCCGTCTGCAAGATCAGTTAATTTATTTTTTGTTTTTCCATCAACGGTAATCGTCCAAATTTGCATGACATTATCTTTTTCATTACTTGCATAAGCTATAAGACCCGAGCCACCTCCAACAGGAGTAGGTTGGAGAACCATGAATTCACTTTCTTTTATGTTCTTTTCATTAGGGGTAACAACATTTTGTGATGAAATCGTTTGCGTTGGACTAATATCACGAGATGATAGAGTTGACTGCATCAAATAATCTTGATTGAATTGACCCGGGATTGATGGAAATATTTTTGATTGAAAATTTAATTTTATAATTAATAATATACCAAGAACTAAAGCGATTCCCATTAGGGTGAAAATCCAATTTTTTTGATAAATTTTATTTGATTGATTATTTGCGTTAGCATCTGAAACTTTGATTAGTGATTGAGTTATCCCGGTACGTATTTGCTGAAAGTTATGTTCAATTGGAGGTGGTGATAACATACCAAGGCTATTAGAAGATACTAAATAATCGCCTTCGCTTAATAAGGCCGAGTAAAAATCTTCAATTTTTTGATAGCGTTTATCGGGATCTAATTCGAGCGCTTTATGGATGATTTTTTCAAAAGAATCAGTAATATAGGGTAGTAACGTTTTCAGAGGAGTTAGTTTTTCTTTTCCGGATAACCTTTCGAGGCTATCTTCTGGGATGAAGCCAGTCAGAGCAGCATACATCGTCGCTGCCAGAGAATAAATATCGGATCTTTCATCGGTTGTACCTCTCCCATATTGTTCTGGCGGGGAATACCCGGGTGTCATTGCCCGTGCTCCAGTTGCTGTTTGTTGATTTTCTTCATAGAATTTGGCCAGCCCAAAATCAACAAGAACAACGTTCCCTTCAAAAGTAATTCTTATATTTCCAGGTTTAATATCTCGATGAATTACTTTTGGGAATAAGTTGTGTAAATACAGTAAAGCATCACATATTTTTAATCCGATATGAATGACATCTTTTATTGATAATTTCTTCTCCCTCTCAATCCTTTCGCGCAGGTCTTCTCCTTCAATGTAATCCATTACAATGTATTGTCCCTGACCGGGGATGAAAAAATAATCACTTACTCTGGGTAGGTTTGGGTGACGCAATCCAGCCAATATAGTTGCTTCTTTTTTAAATTGAGAAGAGTAATTTTCTGTAAGGATTAAATTTTCCTTTATTGCTACTGGTATCGTGATATTTTCATCTATCGCTAAATAAACAGAACCCATACCCCCATGGCCTAATATTTTTTTAATTCTATATCGTTCGAAAAGTAAACTCTCTAGTGCTAATGGCATTTTGGAATACCTTTATATAATTATTCTAATAAATTAAATGAAATTTTCTTTTTAATTTTCCACCAATTTTCTTCAGTGTATAATTGCCGAAGGAAAAATGCTATGTTCAATTTGGATATAAAAACTGCTGTACAAACCGCATTTTTTTTGGCTATTTTAGGCGTTTTAGCCAGTATTTGGTTAATGATCAAGAATTATCAAGCGGCTCAGAAAATGCCATTTTACCAAAAACGAACAAAAATGCAGTGGAAAGCTATACGTTTTCTTTTTGTTGCATTTTTTTTTAGTTTATCAGCATTTTTCTTTAATCAATATGCTGAACCAGCTATTTATTTAATTTTTCCCCCTTCTCCTACCATTACCTTAACTCCTACTATTACATTAACGCCTACAATTACTTTATCGCCTACGATTACTTTATCACCAACAATTACCTTCACGCCGGCAATCAGTCCAACTCCTTCTATTCCGGAATCAATTGAAATGTTATTTGAGAGCACTGTTCAACCAAATCCAGACGCTTTGTTTAGCAGAATTGTCTTTTCGAAAAGTATTGATGAAAACTTGCAGCCAATCAATCCGCAAGAAGAATTTGATCAACCAATTTCAACAATTTTTGCCACTTACAGTTATGTGGACATGGTGCCTAGTAGTCAATGGACATCAATTTGGTATCGAATAAATGATATGTCAATGTTATGTTATGAGACAGCTCCGTGGAATGGCGGGACAGGAGGTTATGGATATACAGAGTGTTCGAAAGAAGCATCTGAATGGCAATCTGGAGTCTATGAAGTACAAATATTTATTGGAAATAATTGGAAAACTTCGGGAAGATTTGCGATTGCAGGTAATCCGCCAACTATTACGGCTACGATCACATCAACTTCAACAGCTACGCAAACAAGGACCGCTACTGCTTCAAGAACTCCCTTGCCAACATTTACAGCGAGTAATACTCCAACATCAACATTAACGAAAACATCTACAAATACAGCAACTATTACGAAAACTCCAACAATCACCTTAACGTTTACAGCTACCAGAACTCCGCGACCATCTGATACACGTTGGCCATCGCAAACTCCTACACCGGAAAAATAGAAATTTTCTCTTTAAAATTGCAGTTAAAAAATTCGCAAAAAGTTTTACCAATCTGTTAATTGTCAGAAAGAGTATCACCCTTGTTTAGTTCTGAACTCGCAGGTTTGTCTTCCCCAATAAATGCAGCATTTTCTTTCATTTTATTTACTTGATAATTACGTAAATGCTTTAAAGCTCTTTCTAGCTGTAAAGGTACTCTTCCCTTTTGCTTAAAATAATTATCTCTCGCATTCCACAATTTGGATGAATATTCATTTATTAGTTCATTCATAATCATTGAGGGATCTTCCAGTGTCTCTCTTTTTTGGATAAAAGAAACAATGGGTAGGCTTTGAATATTTTTTGCTAAAAAGAGATTCCGGTTTTGGTCACGAATAGTTTTTAAAACTTTCGGATGAAGTTTTGCTGCATTCTCATTCGATAATTTCCAGGCTGAGATATATTGATCCGGAATAACCGATGATTTAGAATACCAGGTGCCAACATTAATCCATTCCAGCTTCATACCAAATTTCTGTGCTTTACTATGGAAAGAATTCGTAATATTTTCATAAAATAAATTTGAAAGCGCATTTCTTGTAATTGAACTTTCAAAAATTTGATTGGCGTGCAAGAAAAATTTTGAAGGTCTTTTTAACTTCTGATGCTTTTTTCGAAAATACATGGGTGTGTGAAGAGGGGTATTGTTTTTAAATTTTGAATCCAAATGGCGATAAACTTTATATCGGCGAGTATGAGCCAGATTGTATTTTACTTTTTTAGAAATCTTATTTTGGAAATGAAGTTGCTTATTTACCTCAGGCGATCCAACAGCAGATACCAATTCACTAAAGCGGTGGCGGTTAATGAACTGTGTTAATTCAGTTCGGACCATGTCGACCAGAATGGCTGTCCAGGGGCCGGTTCCTAATTGATATACAAGCCAGTAAATTGACTCTTCTTTGAATGAATAAGGCTTCGCCAATGAAAAATTCTTTTCACTACGATCAATACTAAACAATAAACGAATATCTTTAATTTCCAAAGATATCCCATCAAAAGTCCTGGCTGAAATATTTAATGAGGCATTTTGATCACGAAGGTCAATAATTCTCCTTATTCTTTCAAAACTTTCCAACTCGATTGGTTTTTCTATCGAAGGACTAACAATTCTTGGTTCGCCATTGATTTTTTCAAAAACAACAGCATTTTCAAGATTTATTAAAACTTTCCCGGGTCCGCCAATGTTAAATATTGGTGATTTTTGATCTTCAGGTCGAACTCTGGCGTCTTCGATTTGAATTTGATAATAATCCGGAGATGAAAAAGCGGATTGTTTTATATATCTTTCGGCTATTGATTGTTCTTTGATATCAAAGATATCTGCAAGATAAATTGAAACGAGTTGTAAAGCAATTAAATAACCGAAATAAATCGTACCCATTACCAGGATTACATCCCAGGCGAAAAAAAGTTCAAGAATATTTATAAAAGTTGCGGTAATTGGAAATTTTCCATTATAAAGAAAGTCTAACCAGGGATAATCGATCTCACCAGGGAGGTGAAATGTGAAAGCGCAAATGATCCAGGTCAAAAAAAACAATAACTGAAAGATGATCTTCCGGGTCGACCCTGCCTTAGCACTTGGTGAGAAAACTGAATTAACAAAAAAATTAATAAAACTAAATAAATTTTCTGATGAATTAATTTCATTTTCCAGTTGGGTATGCGGACTCATGGTTTGTCTCCTTGATAGCGTACCCATTCAATCAGATCAGAAATATCCTTATACTCATTTTTTAAAACTGCAGAAAGGTCAGGAGTTTGTGCAATAGTATCTAAGTTGCCTTGTAAAAGAGCAATTAAAATTTCTTTTTGGTTCAATTTTAAGTTATCCTGGATTGAACCTAAATATTTAGATGCGCCATAGGCATAATCCATAAGTCCCTGGTTTTGTCCATCCAGTGCCTGAAGTGCATGCTCCTGTTCGACAAATGATCTTTCTTTATTTGCCACGTCTAACCAGGATGTTTTCCAACGAGTTTGCAATTCTTCTTCGATCTGAAGCGGTAACCGGATGTTGGTGATACTAACATCCAACATCCGAATCCCTCGATTCTTAAGTAACTCAAATTCTTTGCTCAGCAAGTTTTCTTTGATTTGGTTACCATAATTATCAAAGGGAAAGTAAGCGGATTGAGTTAAACGTAATTTTGTTTGGCTTGAAATTAAATCAATAATATTTTTTTCAGTTTTGTATAAAGGGAACAATTCATTTAGCGTAAATTTTGAAATATATTCTCGGAATATGTCCATAACCAAATGAGCTGGTAAAGATTTCCAGCTAACAGATCTATTGGGGTTGTCAGCAGATTTTTCGATATCGATACTTTGCCCAATAATTGCTTTTTCTGCTGCTCGTGCATTAAATCCAAATGCTGAATTCCCTACTCCTGGGTTTGCATCGAGTTTGAACCGAATAGAGAAATTTACACATAGTTGAATACCATCTCTGGTAATAGCTAAAGATTCATTTCTCCTTTTCACCCGGGCTTCATATGCTGCTGGAGATTCTGTTTTTTGTATATGGGCAAAAGGATTCTCTTCCTGGCGTGGGCCAATAGATTGAGTTTGTATTTGTAAGTCAACAATTCCGGCAATCACATCATTTCGTTCTGTAAAAGCAATACCTGGTCCGATTGCGTTTTTAAATTTTACTGGTGTACGAATAACAGCTGCACTGGCTGTATCGAGGATCACCACACCTGGTCCTTTTTTTAAGCGATCTATTTTTCTTTCTCTGAGTTCACCATTTTCAATGAAATAAGCTGGGCCATGATCGTCCAGGATGTAAAGAAGCAATCTTTTTAATCCGTTTATTCTTTGGTTTAAATCAAGGACAGGTAATGCAAATTGACTAAAGAAAAATAGTAAAAACAATGTTACTACGAGTAGTAAGAATGAAAGTAATGCCAGAACCGTAAAACTGATTTCAAATCCAGCATTATGGATTGTAAATGCAGTAACAATTAATATATATAGAAATATTTGAAAGTAAATTTTTCTAAATTTTTGATGTTGATTTATTTTTTTTTGTCTGATTGTCATTTTATTATTCTATACCATTTTCTCATGATAAAGAATCAAATTTCGATTTATTAATTTTATAGTAAGATTATGAAAATAAATAAAAGAACGAGGATTCCCATGTTACGATCTTTGTTTATTCTCCTTTCAAAAGCCAAATGGGCACAAGATTTAATCATGAAGTGGAGTTTTTCCTGGAAATTTGCATCCAGGTTTATTGCTGGAATAACAATTGATGAAGTCATTCAAGTCGCAAGAACGTTAAACCAAAAAGGCTTGAACGTTACGATAGATCATTTAGGTGAGAATACGATAAACCTTGAAGATACCATTGGAGCAACAAACGAAATCATTGAACTTCTAAATGCCATAAACGAGAACGCTGTTCTGGCAAACGTCTCGATCAAATTAACACAATTAGGGTTATCCATCGATAAACAAGTTTGTAAAAATAATCTTGATAGGATACTCGAAAAAGCCCAGGATACAAATAATTTTATTCGTGTTGACATGGAAGATAGCACCCTGACTCAGCAGACTCTGGAGTTGGTTACTGAGGCGCATTCTTCACATCCTCACCTTGGTACAGTACTTCAAAGCTATCTATATCGGAGCCAACAAGATGTGTCCAATTTACTGAGCGAGTGTATTCCAATTCGAATGGTGAAAGGCGCTTACAAAGAATCAAGTAACGTGGCATTTCCCAGGAAAAAGGATGTTGATGCAAATTTTGATAAATTGACAGAGATGTGTTTGGAGAAAGTAAATGAGTGCAGAAATAAAATTGTTTTAACAGACAACCGTTTTCCACCTTCGATTGCTGTTGCGTCTCACGATGAAGAACGAATTAATCATGTAATTAAAGTCGCAGAGAATAAGAATATTTCAAAAGAATTATTCGAATTCCAGATGCTGTATGGGATTAGACGTGATTTACAGGACTATTATTCTGAAAAAGGATTTTCGGTGCGTGTATATGTGCCTTATGGTACTCATTGGTACCCTTACTTTATGAGAAGATTAGCTGAACGACCGGCAAATGTTTGGTTTTTTGTTTCTAATTTCTTTAAAAATTAATAATGATAGTTTATGAAAGAAAAATCCCCAGTCAGGTATGATAATGACGCAAAAAAGCTTTAAGTAAATAATTTTAAAAAGGAAATAAAAATACCAATTGGATCAAAAAAAACACAACAGTATCATTCGAAAGAACATAAATTTCCAAACATTGTTTATGTTTATCGTCAGCTATTCAGTTGGGGGAGGTCTGGTTTCATATCTTGGAAAACCAATAATCGGTGGGATATTCTGGTTAGGATTGGCTATTGTTTTATTATTTAATTTAAGCTCAGATTTTTTAATCGGATATTATAAAACTCAGCTTTATTATCAGAATAATCGACAAAAAGAAATTATAAATTTGAAGAACAGTTTTTTGATTCTTTCCTTATGCTCATTGACGATTGGTGCAGCAATTACGGTTTTATTGATTGCAAAATCTGTTTTGGGCTATGGCTTGTGGGTTTTTCTGGGCCTTTATTTTGTCATTCTTGTCTGTAATTCCTTTCCACCGTTTAATTTTTTCATAAGGGGATATGGTGAATTATTAATCACACTCAGTGTTATTGGATTATCCCCTCTTTTTTCATATTTCTTGCAAACAGGAGAATTACATCCAACCTTATTGTTAATCACCTTCCCGGCCTCCTTTCTGCTTTTGGCCTTTTTTCTTGCACAATCCTTAGAAAACTATTATGAAAATGTTAATCAGAAAAAAAATAATCTGATGACAATTTTAGGTTGGAAAAATGGTATGAAATACCATAATTATTTTCTGCTGTTCGCTTACTTCCTATATGGGGTGTCGACTTTGTTCGGATTATCATTTATCCTCTATTTGCCTGCGATTGCTTCTCTTCCTATTGCTGGGATGCAATTTTGGGAAATGTGGAGGATTGGAGAAGGCTATAAACCTAGGTGGAAATTGTTACGTTTATCCTCACTAGGATCGATTAGTGTTTTAGCATATTTTTTATTATTTATTTTGTGGTTGAGGTGACATGGCAGAATTTTTAGAATTATTACCCCCTCAAAACGCCATTGAGAAATTAATGAGTTATCTCGATGAGGTGGCGTTAAAAAATGAGACAATAAAGACAGAAGACGGGTTACAGCGGGTTATTGCAAAAGATATAATTGCCAATGAAGAAATTCCGGCCTTTACCCGCAGCACTGTAGATGGATTTGCGGTCAACAGTCGAGACACTTATGGTGCCTCGGAAGCAATTCCGGCATTCTTTGAAATAATTGGTGAAATTAAAATGGGGAAATCCGCCGATTACCATTTAAAGAAAGGCCAGGTTTGCCTTATCCATACAGGAGGAATGTTACCTGCTGGTGCTGATGCAGTGATAATGGTTGAAAACACACAATATTCCAACTTAACCGAAATTGAAATCTATAAAGCTGTATCTTCCGGGGAAAACGTTGTGATGAAAGGGGAAGATATCAAAGAAGGTGATCTGGTCTTTTCAAAAGGAACAACATTGCGACCTGTAGAAATAGGTGCTCTTATGGCTTTAGGAATTACAGAAGTACCGGTTTACCAAATTCCTCATGTTGGTATTGTGTCAACAGGGGATGAGTTGGTTCAACCAAATGAAAATCCAAAATTAGGTGAGGTCAGAGATATCAATACCTATACTTTAAGCTCAATTGTTAAAGAAATGGGAGGGATTCCTAAAAACTATCCAATTGTTCGTGATAACGAAGAAAAATTGTTTCTGGCTTTAAAAAAAGCGCATCAGGAAAATGATTTAGTAATTGCTACAGCCGGGTCATCTGCGAGTGTTCGAGATTTTACGGCTAAGGCAATTAGAAAATTGGGCGAACCAGGAGTTTTAGTTCACGGGATTAACGTAAGACCTGGAAAGCCCACTATTTTAGCCTTTGCTGATAAAAAACCCATTGTCGGACTTCCGGGTAACCCGGTGAGTGCTTTTGTAATTGCTCATATGGTTCTAAAATCATTATTACCCAAATTGCGTGGGGAGTTATCCTCACGGACTAAGATGATTAAAGGGCTTGTAACGATCAATATGTCTTCGATGGCAGGCAGAGAAGATTGGTTTCCGATCCGTTTTACAGGAGATTATCAGAATGGAATTCCTCTGGTAGAACCAATTTTTTATAAGAGTAATTTAATTTTCACTTTAATTTCTGCAAACGGTTTAGCAAGAATTGAGCCGAATCGAACTGGTTTGGATGAATTATCAGAAGTTGAAATTCTACTAATTTAAAAAAAGGAAATTATGAGCGTTTATTTACACGACATTCCACTGAAAGAAGCAAAAGATAAATTTTATTCTGAACTTGATAAAAATGGTCTACGGGGTATTTTAAAAACCGAGTTTTTTGATCTTAATGAAAAACTTGTTGGACGTATTTTGGCGCAGCCGATTTGGGCAAAAATATCTTCTCCTCATTATCATGCGTCAGCAATGGATGGATTTGCAATCAGGTCCGAAGAGACACAAAAAGCAATGCCGACCCATCCTGTCATTTTGCGTATAGATGAGCAAGCAGTTTATGTTGATACCGGGGATCCAATTCCAGATTGGACAAATTGTGTCATTCCAATTGAAAACACCGAAGCACTCAACCATGTGGGTGAAATTGATGGAGAAAAGAGAAAACCCTATGCAATCCGGATTCGTCAATCCATTGCTCCCTGGTTGCACGTCAGGCCAATGGGTGAAGATATTGTCGCAACTGAATTGGTTTTACCTGCCAATCGAGTATTAATTCCAGTCGATTTAGGAGCGATTGCAGCATGTGGCCAAACGAAAGTTGAAGTTGTAAAAAAGCCGCTTGTTTCCATACTTCCAACTGGGACCGAGTTGGTGAAAATTGGTGAAGAATTAAAAAGAGGGGACATTATTGAATATAATTCTATGGTTTTAGCTGCCCAGGTTATACAATGGGGCGGAGAAGCGCAACGGTATCCGATTACCAGAGATAATTTTGATGAGATCTGTGAACGAGTGCTGGATGCCGCCAATCATTCAGATTTGATTTTGTTAAACGCCGGGTCATCAGCCGGATCAGAAGATTTTTCCTCAATGGTTATTGATAAATTAGGAGAAGTCTTCGTTCATGGAATTGCTGTCAGACCTGGACATCCGGTGATTTTGGGGATGATTAAAAACCAGAATAATAAAAATATTCCAATTATTGGAATTCCGGGTTATCCGGTTTCAGCAGCCCTAACTGGAGAGATATTTGTCAAACCATTAATTTTTGAATGGTTAGGAAAAATTGGTCGACAAGATGAGGTTGTTGAGGCTGAAATAACCCGGAAAATTACATCTCCAGCTGGTGATGACGATTATCTGCGTGTAGTTGTGGGTCGTGTTGGTGAGCGAGTTTTGGCTGCTCCGCTTTCCCGAGGTGCGGGGGTTATCACGTCGATGGTAAGATCTGATGGATACGCCATAATCCCGCGAGGAATTCAAGGGAAGGAAGCTGGCGAGAAGATTTCGGTAATTTTGAGTAAAGACAAGTCAATTATTGATAATACGTTAATGGTTATTGGCTCCCATGATCTGACGATTGATTTGCTGGCTGAGTATTTGTCGATAAAGGCCAAGAAATTGGTTTCCGCAAATGTTGGTAGTTTGGGTGGTTTAATATCAATTAATCGAGGGGAAGCCCATTTTGCTGGTTCTCACCTTTTTGATCCTAAAGATGGCACTTTTAATGTCAATTATGTTAAAAAATATATACCTGACAAAAAAGTGAAAATTATTCCATGGGTTTATAGAGAACAAGGACTAATTGTTGAGAAAGGTAACCCTAAAAAAATATTTACATTGGAAGACCTAAGAAGAAAAGAAGTTCGTTATATCAACCGTCAGAGAGGGGCTGGCACAAGGATTTTGCTTGATTATTATTTAGATCAAATCAGCATACTTCCAGAGGAGGTAAATGGATATGATCAGGAAGAATATACTCATTTAAATGTTGCAGCCGATATTCAGTCAAAGCGGGCGGATACAGGTTTAGGTATAACCGCTGCTGCCAGAGCATTGGATTTGGATTTTGTCCCTTTATTTAAAGAAAGATATGATTTGATAGTTCCGGAAGAAATTTATGATTCTGAGATCTTCCAATCTGTTTTGGAAGCAATGAAAGATGAAAAATTCCGAACGCGTGTACAGGCTTTGCCAGGCTATGATATATCTTGTATGGGTGAAGAATTGTTACAATAAAAACGCATAAAGGAGGAAAAAATGATTGAAAAGAATATTATTGCGCCAGATTTTGAATTATTAGATGAAAACGAAGAACCTCATAAACTGAGTGACTATATGGGAAAACCTGTAATCCTTTATTTCTATCCAAAAGATGACACGCCTGGCTGCACAACTGAAGCCTGTGAATTTCGAGATGATTATGATGTATATACTAAGGCTGGGGTAGTAATTTTAGGCGTTAGCCCAGATTCACCGAAATCACACAAAAAATTTAAAGAGAAATATCATTTACCCTTCACATTATTGGCTGACGTTGATCACAAAGTCTGCGAACTTTATGGTGTTTGGGGAGAAAAATCAATGTATGGGAAAAAATATTATGGGGTAATGAGAACTTCCTTTTTAATTAACTCAGAAGGAAAGTTAGTTGAAATATTTGAAAACGTAAAACCAAAAGGTCATAGCCAACAAGTTCTGGCCGCTCTTAATTAAAAACACTAACAATTACTTCAAAAAAACCAGAAATTTTTCTGGTTTTTTTGAATTCTTTGAAATGTTTTCTAATTACCTTCTTCGATCAAAGATATGATTAATTCATTTTGGCAAAGGTCACCAAAATTAATGCCGGAGAGAAAATCAACAATTTTGTCTTGAAGAAATGCCCACATTGTTCGAGAAGTACAATCACCCATATCAGAATAATCTGAATTTTCTGAGAGACATGAATTGATACATATTTTCCCTTCTAATGATTCAGTAACATCAAGCACAGAAATTTCATCTGGTGCCTTATTCAGCCTTATCCCACCGCGTGGTCCAGGAGTAGCTTTGATTAACCCTGCTTGCATAAGAGAATGTCCAATTTGATGTAAAAAAGGTAAAGGTATTTCTAATGTTTTTGAAAGTTTGGCCGTTGGAATAGGAGTGCCATCAAATTCTTTTGCTAAAGCTACCATTAATTTTATTCCGTAATCCAATTTGCGACTTATACGAAACATTGCTCACCTCTAAAAATTTTATTTATTCTTAAAGATAATTGAGTTTGTTGATCTAAAACAGTGACATAAATCATTATATTTAATGTTTATTCCATAACTTATTTTTGACACATTTGATGTACAAACCTTATTATTGATTTCCTGGCTGATCGTTTTATAATGGCAGCATTAATATCGCAATTCTTTAAGGAGGAATGATGAAAAAAGCAAGTTTAACAATTTTTATATTTTTAGTTCTCAGTGCATTGGTATTAACCGCCTGTAGTGGGGGTGGAACCTCCACAGAAAAATCGAACGTCCCAGCTCCTTATGCCGGAAAAACTAATCCTCTTGGAAGTGATGCAGCGGCTGCAGGTAAAACAATCTATGAAGGAAGTTGTGTAGCCTGCCATGGGGATAGCGGAAAAGGTGATGGCCCTGCTGGCGCAGCATTAAACCCGCCTGCAGCAAATTTGGTTGATGCGGTTTCCAAATCTGGGGATGACTTTATCTTTTATCGAATATCCGAAGGCGGGGCAATGGAGCCTTACAACTCATCCATGCCAGCTTTTAAGGGATCTTTATCAGAAAATGAAATTTGGGAATTAGTATCTTATTTGCACTCTTTAAAGTAATAAATTCAAACAATTAAAAAAAAAGAACACGTGTTCGTTCGTGTTCTTTTTTTAAATCAATTATAAATTTAATAAATTATTGAAGTTTTACTAATACTTTTCCGTCATGCCAAAGTTCTTCGAGACGATAATAATCTCTTTTTTCCGGAGAAAATAGATGAACGATTACATCACCTAAATCTAATAATATCCATCCATTCTCACTTTTCCCTTCTGGCTGAGAAAGAATATTGTAATTTTTCTTTACTTCATCACGAATGGTTTTCGCCAAAGCATCCAGCATGCGATCACTTGATCCGGAACAAAAAATAAAAAAATCGGCAAATGGGACAACTTTTTGGACATCTAATAGGAGGATATCTTCCCCTTTACGCTCATCTAAAGTATCTACTACAAATTTTGCTAAATCTAAACTATTCAGAATTCACCTCTCTTTAAACTGGTAACCAATAATAACACATCTATCAATTATTTTTTTGGTAAATAGAACCTCTTCAATTCTGTATAAATTGGCCCTTTTGACGTAAGTGCGCTTTGATAAATAATAAAATGATCAATGAAAAATGGAATTGAATGGACCATTTTATATTTCGATAATGTTTGTTTAATAATTTTCGATTGATCCAAAACACCAGGTTTAATTCGACCTATAGTGATGTGGGGAGAAAATTTACCTTGATGCTCGTCTTTGATTGCAAATCGATTCATATTTTGAATTATTTCATAAAGAGTTTTTAAATTTTCATGTGGGTTTACTCCTAACCATATCACCCGAGGATTATCCAGGGAAGGAAAAGCGCCGATGTTGTCCAGATTTACTGAAAATTGAGATGGATAAAATCCCGTTGCCAATTTCTTCGAAATTTCAGCTACACTTGTTTTCGTCAGGTTTCCTAGAAATTGAAGTGTGATATGGACATTCTCTGCGCTTACCCACTTAATAGCAGCGGGTAATAGTATGATTTTTAATTCTTTAATTATTTCACTAACCATTAATCTGATTTGATACGGTAAAGGAATGGCAATAAATGTGCGTATTTCTTCATTCATATTCTTTGGGTAAGCTCCAGAAGAAATTGTTTTGAATTATTTTAAACGTAGAGTTGATAACCAATCATTAGAAAGTATAAAAATTTACAACTGACTGGTCAAGTAGTAATCATCACTAGTTGGAACGAGGGTCATAAAACATGACCTAGCTAATTAATTTAAGTTGTGGTATAAAATAATTACCCTGTGGTGTTCGTGATGTTGCACAACCGGTTTTGAGCCAACACCCTTAAGATGGGGCTCATTATACCTGTACGTACGCGATAGGCTACGGCCAAGGCGGAAATATGGAAGCGGGCCCCCACCTGCTTTTGCAGGTTCAAAACTTTGCAGCACACGGCATTGCGGGGTCTTTTTAATTATCCCCTATAATTAGTTTGATGAAGATAGAATTAGGAGGATTATGATACCCAATCCATTATTAAAAATATTAGGTTTCTCGGCTACTGACAAGGTTGTAATTATTCATGCTGACGACCTGGGAATGTGCCAGGCTTCGGTTAGCGCATGTGAAAAACTTTTCCAGGTAAAAGGGATATCATCTGCTGCAGTTATGGTTCCTTGCCCCTGGTTTTTAGGTGCAGCCGCTTTGAACAAATCAAACCCATTTGCTGACATAGGTGTGCATATCACTTTGACCAGTGAATGGGAAACTTATCGATGGCGCCCGATATCGACCTCTGATACGGGAAGTGGTTTATTCGATGATGCTGGATATTTTTTTCGATTGAGCAATGAAGTGCAAATCAATGCAAAAACAGAATTCGTAAGAGATGAAATCAATCTTCAAATTGAAAGAGCTTTGAAAGAGGGGATTAATCCAACTCACATTGACACTCATATGGGAGCTGTGGCCCATCCAAAATTTATGTTTGATTATATAAATGCTGGGATAAAAAGGAAAATACCTCCAATGTTGTTTCGAATGCCAAAAGAAGAGTGGCAAAAAATAGGCCTAGATGAAGCCAGCGCTAATATGGTAGCTAACCTATTATCCCATTTGGAAAATCAAGGGGTACCTTTATTGGATCATATGAGATCGATTCCTTTAGAATTCCCTGAAGATAGATACCAGCAGGCAGTAGAAATATTTAAAACATTGCCGGCTGGAATAACGCATTTCATTATCCATCCTTCGGAAGACACCCCTGAATTACGGGCGATAACACCCGATTGGAAGGCCAGAGTTGGAGATTTTCAACTTTTTTATGATGAAAAAATCCATAGATTTCTAGAAAATGAAGGTATTCATGTAATTGGATATCGGGACATTAAAACATTTTTTCCACAATCGGATATTATGTTTAGTTGACAGACAAATCGAAGATTTGTACACTTATCAGAAATTGTTAAT
>DAOUFM010000136.1:0-1702 GCA_034429975.1 Anaerolineaceae bacterium
TTCCTCGGGATGTTGCAAAGCATACGGAGCATAATTCTCAGCACCGCGGTTACCGGCGCCAATCAGAACTGCATGAATGGGTTTGGTCATAAGAGAACTCCTGAAAAGGGATAAAGATGAAAGCTGCTTCTATTAAACCATAAATACAAATTTGAAGTTGAGTTTTATTTAAAAATGGTGTTATTTTGATGATTAATTTGGTCTGATCAACAAATTTTTTGAAATATGTGTGTTCATAAGGTACGGCCGCATACTGAAAAATACTTGTTTGCAAAGCCTTAAAAAATGGGGTAATATGAATGAACGAAGGAAATCTGCAAGGGAATACGAATGTTCCAAATTATGTTGTTCCTCAGTTATCACTATTTTTAGAAATCTCTTGTGTTTTAAAAATATTGTTCAGAACATTTTGTGCTTATGAATAAGAAAACAATAATAATTCTGTCCAAATTTCAATCTTTCACCTTAAAGAAAATTTCAAAAACAATAATCCAAAAAATTCTCTTTGAAAAAAATGTTATTAAAACCTTAAGAAAGAGAACAGTTTATTAAGGGCTTTTAATAGCTGTCAATCTGAATGAGATTCTAATGACGTATTTCCGATTATTCACTACGAAAAAAATTACAAATATAATCTCTATCACACTATTCATTTCAGTGTTGATATCCGCTTGTAACCCACAATCTGGGGCGATGGATGATAGTACAAAAACCATCCTCACCTTCGCGGCTGGTGGATTTTTTCAAAAACAGTATGAAACCCTGATTGAAGAATTTGAATCGCTAACCCCGGATATCCGTATCCAATTTATCCCAGTAGAAGAAGTGGCTGCCGGTCAGTCACTGGAACATGCGATAGCAGCCTCCCGGGCAGACGTGGTGATGATCAGTCTACCACAGGGGCAGGATATCTACTATTACCTGGATATCGAACCCATCTTGGAAGCGAATCAAACTTTTGATGAGGATGCCTTTTGGCCGAACGCGCTGGATGGCTGTCGGGCGGAAGGGCGTCTGATCGGAATTCCGCTCAGCATCCAGACCCTGTTGGTGATGTATAACGGGGCTGCTTTTGACGAGATAGGGCTGGAACACCCGGCACCTGGATGGGGTTGGGAAGATTTTCAAAAAGCCACCCAGGCATTAACCAAGCGCTCGGGGGAAGAAGTAACCCGTTATGGCTTTGTCGATTATAACCATCCAACCTCATTGCTGGCGCCGCTGATGGACGCGATCTACCGCCAGAATGGAAATGAATACGACCCGCTGAAACTGGCAAATACCCTCGATTGGTATGTTTCCCTGGCGCAAAGCGGTAATATCCCCATCGATTTCACTACAAGCAAAGCAGAGGAAGTCAGAGACTACATTAGCACCGGAGAAGCTGCCATGTGGGTAGATGCTTTGTCCTCTTTGGAGCAGCGCCGGAACGAACTGGGCGATGCCATTGCGGTGGCACCGTTCCCGAAGGGCGGCGTTAATAGTAATCAGCAGACAACGCAAGCGTGGTCAACCTGCGGGTTGGTCAGCGCGGGCACGGCACACCCGCAGGAAGCACTTGCCTGGTTGCAATTCCTGGCTGGGCAGGAAGTCCCCGGTATAAACCCCATGGCGATTCCGGCCAGCAAAGCCACCACAGAGGCGAGCGGTTTTTGGAACAGGCTGGATGTAAGCACCGCTGCCGCTGTCCGCTACGCGCTGG
>DAOUFM010000137.1:0-58560 GCA_034429975.1 Anaerolineaceae bacterium
CAAAGCTGCTGCGATGATCCGGGCGGTCGCGTTGGCACGCTGCAGTGTACTGGCGATGATCGCATCGAATTGGAAGCTGCGTTCGAGGAAATCCTGGGCACGACGCTGCACCTGGGCACGTCCCGCGTCTGTGAGCGGCGAGTCGTAGCGCCCCTCGTGCACGCCTTCATCATCAGCACGAGAACGGCCATGGCGGAGCAGAGTGAGGAAGAGAGGGGAAGACATATAATTATTATAGGTTCATTTTCGTTATTGAGTATTGAGTATTGAGGGGTGGAAAGGTTCAATCCTCCAATCGCTTAAATTAAGTTTGAATCTTTGCCCAACCTTTCTTGTTTCTGTTATGAGAATCCATTCTGTTTATCTGCACAATCCGGTGAAAGCGTACAGGCTTTCCGGAAACATAGCGTATAAGATTAGGAAAAAAACAGGTTAGGATAATTGTTTATCAAGAGTGAGGCATGAAACAGAATCCGTGTATTTTTCTTTTCTCTAAGGTGTAAGGTTTGCTCTGGTTTCATTGTGCGGATTGAAGCAGATTTTGTCACTGGTAAATTTCTTATCTTGAATCTGGATTAAAAAAGCATTATCATAATTTTTAAATCGTTGATTTACTGCATCAGTTAAATCATTCACCATCCAAAGAAGGCTGAATAGTGTTTTCTTTATTTTCTTAAAGGAGAAAATTATGGAAAATCATTACTTTTTTGTAATTGTTGGCTCTGGAGCTGGTGGTTCAGCCATGGCTAGAGATCTTTCTTTTTTGGGTAAATCAATTCTGATCATCGAGAAAGGAAAAAATGAAAAGAAAGTAGGTACATTTCTAGACTCACTGCGATACTATGATGCGAACAAATTAACTAAAATACCTAAAAAATCTAAAGAGGGTATGATTATTTGGCGGACATTTATGGCAGGGGGATCAACAATGGTTTCCATGGGTAATGGGGTGCGCTGTCTGGAAAGAGAATTGGCGAATTTTGATATTCATTTGTCTACCGAATTTGCATATGTAGAGAACGAATTAAGTGTTAAATCCATTCCTGACTCGTTATTATCAACAGCTAGCCAAAGGATTAGAACTGCTGCACTTTCGTTTGGACATCAATTTGTGAATATGCCTAAGTTTGTTGACTTCGAAAAATGTAAAAAATGCGGTCATTGCAGCTTAGGTTGTATTTATGAAGCAAAATGGACCTCCCACAAACATTTGGTAGAAGCTTGTGAACATGGAACAGAAGTGTTATATGATACCGAAGTAGAGCGTGTCTTTATTGAGAATGGAAGAGCAAAAGGGGTGGTTATAAAAAACAAAGATGAAGAGCAGTTGATTCAAGCTGAAGTTGTAATTCTTGCTGCGGGAGGAATTGGTACACCGATCATTTTGAAAAAATCCGGATTGACAAATGCTGGTAATCATTTATTTGTGGACATACTTGTGAACACTTATGGCCAGACAAAAAACTTTGGGATGTTGAATGAACCACAGATGGCTTTGGTTAATTTGAATATGCATGCTGAAAATGGATTCTTACAGGCAACTTATATTAACCATCCAAAAGAAGTGCGGTTAATCGAATTAGGAATGAGTGGCTTTATAATGCCTGACAACCGGATCATCGGCATTATGACAAAAATTAAAGACGAAGCTTCGGGCGAAGTTTTTATGGATGGTTCAATTTCAAAGCAGGTTACCGAAAAAGATCAAGAAAAAATTGACCTGGGAACAAAAATTTCTGCACAAATATTGATTGAAGCAGGTGCTTTCCCAACATCGATCAAGAATTCTATTCCTCAAGGAGCTCATCCAGGTGGAACTGCTGCCATTGGCCAAATCGTAAATTCAAATCTGGAGACAGAATGTAAAAACTTGTTTATTTGCGATGCCAGTGTTCTTCCTGAAGCACCAGGTTTACCTCCTATCCTAACGATTCTTGCACTAGCTAGAAGGTTGGCTAAAGGATTAATAAAGGATTTAACCTAAATCCAACTTCTTATAAAAATATGCCTAAAGATAACCATTAACAATTTGGTGATGAAAAGAAAGTTTTCGAAGCTCGTAAGCTATTCTTCCCCGGGACGATTTCAAGTTACCACCAGAAAAGAGCCGGACCTGCGGCGAACCAGTATCTGCACTGCAAAGGGTGCTCGAAAAAAGATATCCCAGGCGCTTTCACCATTGCCGAAATCGGATTGCAGAGGTTACCCATAGCCAGCCTGGCGTAGCATTCCCGGATTACCTCAAAGGGTAACCCCACTAACAAAAAGACCCAACT
The DNA here is from genome assembly GCA_034429975.1 of Anaerolineaceae bacterium. GTDB lineage: Bacteria > Chloroflexota > Anaerolineae > Anaerolineales > Anaerolineaceae > UBA6170. The sequence goes on from DAOUFM010000137.1 coordinate 2,277, forward strand.
GAGCAATTAAATCGTTGGGTCCAAAAGGTAAATATCGGGGATTGGGAGATTAAAACGCGCCTTTGCGCCTTAAGACAGCCCAAACGGTGCGGGCCAGGATTTGCAGATCGAGCCAGATGGAGTAGTGCTGAACGTAGTAGAGATCGTCTTCGGTGTGCAGGTGCATGGGGCGGTCGCTGCGCCCGTTGACCTGCCACCAACCGGTGATGCCTTGCGGCACGGCGAAACGTTTACGCTGCCAGGGCTGATACTCATCCACGAAGTCGGGCATTTCCGGGCGCGGACCCACCAGACTCATACTGTTGTTGAAGACATTGAAGATTTGCGGCAGTTCGTCCAGGCTGGTGCGGCGCAGGAACTTGCCCACCCGGGTGACGCGCGGATCCTCGGGCGTTTTGAGGATCCGCTGGCCGTTTTCATCGCGGTGCTCTATTTGTGGGCGTAAGACTTCAGCGTTAGCTACCATCGTGCGGAATTTGAGCATTGTGAACAGCTTTCCGTTTTCCCCCACACGTTGCTGGCGAAAGATTACCTGCCCGGGGCTGTCCAGCCTGATCGCGATTGAGATGAGCCCCATAACAGGCAGGGCGAAGGGCAGGGCCAGGCTGCAGACTACCAGGTCGAAGGCGCGTTTGACCATGCGCTGGTACTCATCCAGGGCGGGGGCGCGCAGATCGAGCATGGGGATGCCGGCGAAGTCGAACACCCCGGCTTTGTGCAGGGTGAGCGAAAAATAGTCGGGGATGACCCACACGCGCACCGGCAGATCGTGCAGCTCGGCCGTGATCTGGGTCAGGCGTTGATGTGCGGACATGGGCAGTGCGATGACTACATCGTCGATCTGCTCGCGTTGCACCAGCCTGCGTGCCTGGTCAAGATCCCCCAGCACCCCACCGTTCGATTGCTTGCCGGCGTCGTCATCCAGATAACCGGTGACGTGCATCCCATACATGCTCTCGAGCTCTATCTGCTGACCGATGCGCCTGCCAGCGCTGCCGGCTCCCAGGATCAGCACCTTGCGCATCTCGACGCGTTTGGCATACTTGCGGAAAACCGTCAGGCGGAAGATGCTGCGCCAGGTGAGCAGCAGAAGAAACGCCAACAGGGCGAAGATCCCGAATTGAAAGCGCGAGATATCGCGATAGGTGAAGTACAAAATTCCGGCGGAGGCGACGCTGGCCATCCCACTGGCGATTGTCAGGCTGCCGAACTCGTCCACCACGCGGATGTTCTTGCGACCGTCGTAGATATTAAAGACCAGCAGCACCAGCACCCACAGCAGTGGAAAGACGATATAAAGCACCCAGGGGATGGATTGGCGCGGCAGATCATATACATAAGGCAAGCGGTTCGTCCACTCGCGCAGAAGGATCGAGAGGTAGAGGCTGAGGGCTACCAGAATGCCATCCAGAAAGATGGAGAAGACCGCCACATTGGTTGAGAATCGCCTGAACATGAAATTATGCTCTTTTTTTTGATCTATAAATCATTTTTCTAATAGTTTATAAAATAAATTTTCATAATCGTCAGTCACTCGTTCCCATGAATAATACTTATTAGCTCGAGCACGGGCAATCTCTTTATACTTACTTATTGTCCTAGGAGAATTTAAAAGTGTTTCTAGTACAATTCTCAAACTTTCTGCCCCAATTTTTCCATTATATGAAAACCCAGCATCCCCAATAGTTTCTAGATTCTCTTTTGTATTATTTACAATAATACAATTACCAAACCCCATCGCTTCTGTCAATGCGGGGTGGGTGCCACCTACACTGGAAGTCTCAATAAAAATTAATGAGTTTGATCCTAATTCATGATAACCTTTTCCAAAAACATAACCAGTAAATATAATTCGAGAATCGTTTGCTGATTTTTGTTTTAATGATTTTATATATTCTTCTTCATATGAAGCATCACCAACTATTACGCATTTAACGTCTGTCTGTATATTTTTAAATGCATCGATTAAGTGATGAACACAGTTTTCTGGGACTAATCGTCCTACAAAAAGAATATACTTATCTTTTTTAAGATCAAATTTTTCAAGCGTTTCTCCAGGAATAATAATCTCTACTTCTGAACCATAAGGAATGTAGACCGGCTCGATTTTAAATCTATTCTTATAATAATTTTGAACAACAACACTGTCCGTTATGAAGGCACTAGGAAGTTTAGTAGCTATTAATTCAGCAAGTTGTATATATATTTTTGCTAGTAAAGGCCATTTTTCTCTTTTCCAATCTAGTCCATCTACATTTAATAATGTTCTTGTCCCAACAATTCTTGGTATCCATGTCAAAGGGCTGTTTCCGGCAATAAAATAAAGAGCAATATCATATTTTTTGAAAAGAGAATGAATTGAAGAAATAAATGAATGAACGATTGTTTCTAAATATTTATTTTTTATCGTTCCATGTTTAATCAAATTCATCCCTTTATAAATTGATTTATCAAAAGGATTATGATGCGATCTACAATAAACGGTAACCTCGTGACCTCTTTTGACTAATCGCTGTCCCAATTGCTCAACACATGTTTCAAATCCGCTATAGCTAGCAGGGATTCCACGGGTTCCTAAAAATGCAATTTTCACTGATAACCTATTTGTTAATTATTGAACATAAATTTAATAATTTATGTTCAATAAAGATTCATATAATTTTTCTACTCGAGAAACATAATTATGTATTGTAAAGGACTCGACAACTTTAGCTTTTCCAACATTGCCCATTTTCGTTCGTAAGTTCTCACTTATTATTAATAAATCAATTTTCTGAGTAAGTTCATCGACATTTAAAGGTGATATTAAAAAACCGGATCTCCCATTTTCTACTTGTTCGACTGCTCCTCCATGGTTAGTCGCGATTACTGGTTTTCCCAAGGCCATAGCCTCTAAAATAACAGTTGGGAAAGGGTCTGGTTTTATTGATGGTAAAATAAAAATATCAAAAATCTGAAGATATGATCTTATATCCTTTTTAAAATCTTCAATAATAATTTGATCATTTAATAAATTTCTACTGATTTTTTCTAATAAATTATCCCTTATTTGGTCTTTACCTGGAACAATACCACCAAGTAATACAAGCTTAACATTTTTCCGCTTTTTTAAAATTGGTAACATCGCATCTACTAGAAAAGATTGTCCCTTCCATAAATTTATTCTTCCTATCATCCCAACTACTAGAATTTCATTATTGATATTCCAATTTTTTTTTATAGAATTTATTTCTAAATTATTCACAGTTTCGAAAAATGAAAAGTCAATACCATTATGGATAACAATTATTTTTTCTTCAATTTTTTTTTGTGCAGCAACTAGATTGTTTTTTGTTGCTTCTGATACAGCAATTATTGTAGATGAAAATTTATATAAAGTATTAGCAATTAATTTATTTAACCATTTAGGCGTAGTGATAATTTCTCGTACATGCCAAATATGGGGAATATTTTTAAAAAATAATTTTACAAAAGCACCTGAAATAACTGCAGTACTATTTGAATGGATTACCGAAATACTTTCTTTTTTTATTATCATACATAAGAAAATTATTGAGGTAAACAATCTATACAGAAAAAGTACCAACCCTGGAAAAGTAAAATATTTTCTTCGTAAAACAGCTAGTTTTATAATGTAATATTTAATATTTAATTTTTCCAATTCATTTGATAAAAGACCATCATAATTTACGTCATTTGGTAAGACTATTACTGGATTGTATTTTTTTTTATCTAGTGAAGATACCAAACGTAAGAGAGAACGATCAGCACCATATAATTCATTACTCGGATGTATAAAAAGAATATTTTTACGAATAGGATTCATAAATAAATAGGATTATTTGTTTTGAATAAGGGAATCATAGTAATTATCTAAATTTGATATATATTGACTTAATGAGAATAATTTTATCGCCCTTTCTCTACCGGATTTACCAATTTTTTTTCGTAAAACGGGATTATTTAATAAATAATTAATCTTTTCAATAAGGATTTTATAATCAATTTTTTTAGGAACAGATATTTTTGAATTTACTATTGAATAAAGAGGTCCCCCTTTTTTTTCATTTTTATCGAGATATACTGTTGGTTCTATTAACAAACCAGTTTCTTTATCGATTACAGCTTCAGGAATTCCGTCAATATTTGGTGAAATTGTAGGAACTTCTGCTAAAGCAGCTTCAATTAAAACATTTCCAAAAGATTCTGATAAAGAAGTACTAATAAATATATCGAATTCTTGTATCAGTTCTCTTACATTATATCTCCAACCCAATAAAAAGAATCTCTTCTCTAAATTTAATTTAGAGATTTCTTTTTTTAAATTTTTATAATTTGGACCGCCTCCAATTATTACAAAAACTACGTTTTTGTTACTTTTACAAATTTCCTTTGCAGCTTTTAATAAAATATCATATCCTTTCTGAGGAACCAATCTTCCAACACTTCCAATGATCAATTCTTGGCGTAAATTAAGTTCTAACCTTAATAAATTCATATTTTTAAGGTTAAATTCTGGAATTAAATTATATAAAACATGGACCTTTCTCGGATCAATTCGATATCGATAACAAATTAACTTTTTAGTTGCTAGAGAATTTGCTAAAATTCCACTAGCTTTATGAAACATAATTATATTTAACAAAAAATCCAAAGATTTAGTGTTCCAAACGGTACCATGTTCAGATGCAATAAATATCGGTATTTTTGCTAAAACAGCAGAAAGTCCCCCCCATGAAACCCCTTTGGAATTATAACTATGAACAATTTGAAAATTTTGTAATTTAAGCCAATTCACCATTTGAATTATTGTGTTTGGATCATATTTATATTTTCTTATCGGTTGAAATGTAAGATTGTGGAAATTAACTATGAACTTGAGAATTTGAGGGTCACTGGAAGTTGTCATTAAAAAATGTGAGAATTTGGAGAAATTTCTATTGTGCAAGAAATCAATTAATATTTTTTCGACACCCCCTAAATTAGTCAATGTTGAAACATGGCAAATTTTTGTTTCCATTATTATCTTATCTTGAAAAAACAACTAATAAAAAAATTTAAAGATAATCGACAGTTATTTATCATAAATATGAGAAGAAAAATTATTAATAACTAAATTATTAAACCTAAGATTCGAAGCAATTTACGATATTTATGCCATAAAAGTCTAGATTTAAATTTTTTAAAAATCGTATATTCGATTTTTTCAAAAAAATTCAATCTCGGGTAAAAATTAGTTTTAAAATCCCTCAAATCCTTATAAATAAATGATAAATCAATAATATCAAAATTTATTCTTTTATGAATATGTGAACTGAATTTTCCATCCGTATACTTATTAAAGTTATCCTTCATATTTATTAACTTTAATTTGTAATTCACTTCATTTTCAACAGATGTCTTGTTTTTTTCTGTCCATGAGTTACGGACTCCAGATCGGTAAACAGCAGTAATGTCATTTAGATAGAAAAAAACTCCTTTAACTAAGGATAATAGGTAAATAGCAGCATCACCGACAGGAGATAAATTATACCAATGTGGAATAAAAGTAAAAATATCTTTTCTTATTACGGTTGAAACAATATCAGTTACTCCCCCACCTGCTAAAATAACCTCTGAGGAACTTAGGTAATGATTTTTTTTAAAATATCTCATAACTTTATTTTTCTTGGAACCATCTTCATAAATCCATTTTGTTGCTGTAAAACAAAGCGAGATTGACGAATCATTCTCCATAATCTCAACTTGTTTTTGTAATTTGTTAGGGTCGCACCAATAATCATCACCTTCACAAAATGCAATATATTTCCCTTTTGCCATTGGAACCAAAATTTCAGGAATAAATTTGAAACCTTTTGAATATTGATTTTCAGTCTGAATAATCGGGATAATCAAATCCGGATATTTTTCTGCATATTCTTTTACAATTTCACCAGTACCATCAGTTGATGCATCATCATGGATGATAATCTCATAGGAGAAATTTGATTTTTGATCCAAGCAACCATTAATTGCATCTCGAATATATTTTTCGTGGTTATAGGTAATAATTAATACACTAACCAGTGGATTAGACATTGTAATCCTTTCGACGAAGAGAAGTGATTGTTGAAATAATAATTTCTGTTGATTCTTTTAAAGCTGTTGATTTGATTACCCAATTCTCGAACAGATAAATCATCATGCCAATTGAGATTAATAAAACAAGTTGAATAAATAAGGAATACGAAATGAATATTTTTAAGAAAATTAACAATAAACCCATTATTGCTGCCGTCAAAAATGAAAAAGAGATATCTTTTAATTGTTCAAACATTGAATAATCCACTAACCTACCTGAATAAAAACTATTTAATATGTATGCAACAATAGATGTGCCAATCTGACCGTATAATAATCCCTCAACTCCCCAACGATATGTAATCAATATTGAAAAAATTATTATCACCTTTTTTACTATTTCCAGTTTGAAAAATAAATCTGACCTGCCTTTTACTTTCAGAATGTTCAAATTCAAGACATGAAGGGGATACAATAGCCCTGATATGCACAATAATTGAAAAAATGGAATGGAAGGAGCCCATTTTTCTGTCATTAGAAATTTGATTAAAGGATCAGCAATCCCAATTAATCCAAACATTAAAGGGAAATGAAAAAATAAAGATACGCTTATAGTTTTTTTATAGGCTTGTTTTAAACGATTTGTTTCATCTTGCATAGGAGACATTGCTGGAAATAAAACCCTTCCAAGAGAAGAACTAGTTGCATTGACTGCAGCTTGCTGCATCGTTAAAGCGCGTGTAAAAAAACCCAATTCAGTTACAGAGTAAATCTTACCAATAAAAGTTTGATAGATATTTTGGAAAAAAGTATCCAATATGCCGGAGAAAAGTAATTTTGAACCGTAAGGGAACATCCCGGTTAATGATAGGAGACTAAATTCCAGTGATGGTTTCCAATTGCTTGATACCCAGAAAATAATTGTTCTTATCAAAGTGTTTAAAACAGATTGAATTGCAAGACTCCAAACCCCCCAACCTAAATAAGCCAAAGCGATGCCAACAAAACCTGAAATAATTACTGACATTAAATTTATTTTTAACAATGCCCGAAAATTCATTTGTTTTGTAAAAATCGAAGTTTGAACTAAAGCGAATCCATTAACAAATATGTTAAGTGATAGAAATCTGGTTAGGGGAGTTAATAACGGCTCGTCAAAAAAAGTGGCGATAAGTGGAGCAGAAAAAATTAATAATAGCGTAAGAATAAGGCCAATTAAAACATTGAAATAGAAGATGGAACAATAATCCAAATGGTCTGCATCCTTTTTTTGAATTAAGGCAGAACCAAAGCCGCTATCTAAAACCGATTGTGCTACTGCCATAAATAGAGAAAGCATGCCAATCAGACCAAATTGTGCTGGTTCTAATAATCTTGCCAGGATGATCGAGACAATCAGTTGCACCCCTTGCAGACTGAAACGCTCTGAAATACTCCAAAGCATACCATTTATGGTTTTTTGTTTAAGATTTACCATGAAAGGAATTTATAAATTTTCTATAATTAAAAAAGGTCTTCGATAAAATTCACCTGGGAATTGGTTTAAATTATAAAAAATCAATTCGGTATTTAATTCTTTAATTAAATCGAAGTTATCAAATTCAGAATTTCTATTAATTTTTGTAATTATTTCTTTTTTTAGATCTCTATAGTAAATTTCTCCATATTTATTAATGGTAGGGAAAGAAATTTTGTTAATCGTCCAACCCGATTTTGTACATAAATTCGAAATGTAAAGCACTTTACTAATATCATCATTTGTATTAACAATTGGTTTGTCCTTATTACCTCCCCAATTTGAACCAATTTGAAAATAAATTTTATTATTTTTGGCTTTTAGCAAAGTTGTTAAATGGGAAATTGCATAGGATGAAAATTCACGAATATTATTAATTACTCCATTATCAAAATCAAACCCTGCATGATGTAAAACGTTTAGATGAAACATAACATCATGTTTCGGTAAAGAACCAATATTTGTTGAATTTATTGATATATTCTCTACAAATATATTTGAGATTTTAAAATAACTCTTAATTTCTTCGATAAACTGACAATGTTTTTGATTTGCTTCATAAGCAACAAATTTTACTTGAGGGTATTCTTTTGCTAAGCTTAAAGAAAAAAATCCTATATTTGCTCCTAAATCACCAACAATATATCCATCTTTTAAGTACAAATTATCTTTTATAAATTTGTATCGAGCTGTATCTCCACGCCATTTTTCATTGATTAATTCCTTATAATTTAATTCTTTTTGAACAAAAATTGGAATATTTTGATAATTGGAGTGTTTAGATCCATCCTCATATAAAAAATGTAAAATATTTTTTAATTTATTTCTATGAAAATTCATATCGAGATCTTTGAAAATATAAACTCCCTTAATTCAAAAAATATTTCAAAAAAAAACAAACCCACTGTATCCTTACGCAAGTATATATCTGAAAATAAACTTTTTATTATATTTAGTATTTTTCTATCCTTTTCATACCATTTTATTTTTTGGCCTCGTATAATATTTTCCAAAAACCCCCCAATATAGCTATACGGTTTGTTGTATTTTATTTTATTTGGAAGAGGCAAAGTTATAATTTCAGGAAAATAATCATGAATAAAAGCATCTAATATTAGACTATGATTATCAATTGTTAATTGTAAAGGTCCCCAAAATCTTGGGTTTATTTCTATAAAATAAAAAATATTTTCCTTTAAGAGCAAATCAACCATGGCCAAACCATGAAACCCTAATTTTTTAAGAATTTCTTCAAAATGTTGAGAAATTTTTTCAGTATGGATTTTTGCTGGTCTTGCTAATATAATGGATTTACCGTTAGCTTGTTGAGCTAAGTTTTGTTGGGAGTATTTATAAACCCCTCCATTATTTGAAAAATAATATAAAAGATAATAACTTTTTCCATTTACAAACTCTTCAAAATAATAATCATTAATATTTTCATTTTTTTGGAATATTTCATATTCTATTTGATTAAATATTAAATAAGGATATAGTGAATTTTTTCTGTTATCAATATTAGTTTTTGGTTTTGCTACAAATGGATATTTCAAGTTGAGAGAGATATTAATTTTTTCAGGTATTGTTATTCCAAATGAATTTACAATTTTTGAACAACTTTGTTTGTTGGTGATGTTTTTATACAAAGAATAATCAACTAAAGGTATAACACATTTTAAATTTGAAAATATATCAATATTCTCCAATAAAAAAATATTAAAATACTCAGAGGTTGGGCATATAATTAATTCGTTAATTTTTGTTTTTACTTTTACCTGGTCAATACAATTAATAATTTCTTGTAAATCCAGGTTATTATTTTTTCTTATTGATAAAACAAATTTTTTATATTTTGTCCTAAAAATAAAATCATGTTTTGTCCTTGCAACAATGATTATTGGTAATTTTAGTTGAGTTAATTTACGGCAAAAGGCAATAACAGCTCTTGGATTTGAACCACTAAATATAATAAATGACTTAGTAACGGGATTCATGAATAATTAAGATAATTTGGTCATTGATAAATTATTGAAAATTATGTCAACAATTTTTTTAACAATTTCTTTTTCTAGATCTGAATAAATCGGTAGACATAAAATTGTCTTCGCAATTTCTTGAGCTATTAAAGGGTTGTTATCAAATAAATAAGGTAAATTCGATAAGGAGGGATAAAAATACCTTCTCGGATAAATTTCAAAGGTATTCATTTCTATCTTTGTTTGAATTAATACTTCTTCATTTGAAAATATTATTGGATAGTAAGCATAATTATATTCAGTGGATTTTGGTAATTTTGGTCTTTTAACAGGAATTAGATGTAATAATTGATCGTAATATAAACTATTTGTTTTTCTTTTGAAAATGTTCTCAGGTAAATACTTTAAATTACATAATCCCATAGCAGCATGAAACTCTGAGTTTTTACCGTTAATTCCAAGACCCCAAAAATCTTCTTGTCCTTTGTGCCCAAAATTCCGCATGTAGCCAATTCGATGGGCTACCTCATCATCCTGGGTAATAATAGCTCCGCCCTCAACTGTATGAAACAATTTAGTTGCATGAAAACTCAAAGTGGAGATATCGCCATAGGATACCAATGATTTATCTTTGTACTTCACCCCAAATGTGTGCGCAGCATCATAGATTACTTTTAAATTATGTTTCTCTGCAATCTCTTTAATTCTATCTACATTGCAGGGGATCCCATAAACATGAGTTGCTAAAATAGCAGTAGTTTTTGGTGTTATCGCTTGTTCAATAAGATCAGGATTAATACAAAGCGTATTTGGATCAATATCTACAAAAACAGGTTGACACCCTTCCCAAACAATGCTGGATGTTGTAGCAACATATGAAAAAGGAGTAGTAATAATTTCTTCCTTTAAATCCAGAGCTTTTATTGCTATTTGTAACGCAATCGTTCCATTGGAAACAAAAAATAAGTGTTTAACGCCTAAATACTCTTTAAGTTTTCCTTCTAGTTCCTGAACCAAAGGACCATTGTTGGTTAATTGATTTGATTCCCAGATTTTTTGCAGATAATTAATGTATTCATCTAATGGTGGTAGAAATGTTTTTGTAACTGGTATCATTGAAATCCCATCCAAACAAATTTTATTCGAGAATTTCTATTTTACAAGTGAATAATATTTTATTTAAATTTAATTCTGCCAGGATTTCAAAAGATTCGCACGTTCCTGCCAGATTTGGGGCATGAGCGGTGGAGACATCTGCGGCACGATCTCCATTGCCATGGCGCTCATACGGAATAAATTAGGCGCGTATTGCAGGTTCCCGAAGGTGCCGGGACCGAAGACACCATACAGGGAATAGCGTTGGATAGTATTTTCACCAAGAGCGATTGCTTTTGCAGTTTCTCCGCTGGCGGCGTAGTATTCCGCCCATAACCATTGAGTGGTGAGCAAGTCAGAGTTGGTATTAACATACGCCAGACCAGCGTTTTCCAAAGCTTGGCGGGCACGCGGTAGTTCTCCCATTTCGAGGTAGGCTTCTGCTAACCCGTTGTACGCCCAGCTATATTGTTTGTTGGCTTCAAAAAACCTGAGGGTTTCAGACGAGGTAATCGACTCTGGCTGCGGTTGTCCGGCCTGCCAGTGGGTGAGGGTTTCCTTTCGTAATGCAGTTTCGTTCCAGAAATTGGAAGTGAACCAGGCTGGGCTGAGCGTCAAAGCCTGTTGGTAAGCAGCCTGGGCTTGCGTGTTGGCATTGGATTGCTCGTAAAGAATGCCGGCATTCACCCAGTAAAAGGCAACTTTCGGTGCTAGTTCGATTGATTTCTCCGCAGATTGAAGCGCTTTTTCGACCTGATTGTTCTGAAAGTAAAGCGCCGCCAGGTTCGCGTGATTGAGCGCCCAACCGGGTTCGTTTCGGATAGTCGTTTCCAATTCCTGAATGGCGACCTGCAGATATGGGTCGGGATGGTTTTGCGCCAGTACTGCTGTGATCAGTGCCAGTTGCTGATGAGTCAGGGCGTTCCGCGGGTCTCTTTTGACTGCCCGTTGGAACAGGTCATATGCCGGCTGCCATTTCTCCTGGTTGGCTAATTCGACTGCCTGGTAATAAGGGGTAATAGCCCAGATGCCCAGCCAGGCGAACCCGATCAGAAAGAGGACACCCCAGGGGCGCGATTTGGATATCTGAGCTGAATGCGAGGTTTGCACAGCCTGCGGTGCGATGGCTGCACCGGCGAGTATCGCCAAAGGCCAGAGCATAGCGGGTTTGGTATGGTAGGCATCGAACAGATTATGGCCGGCTGCAGAAATGATGATCGCCAAAATCGAGATGAGAATGAGATGGTCTTTCGATTGCTGAAAAGTTTTTCGGAATAATAAAAAATAAGGTATGAAGAATAGAATGGCAGCCACAATCCCAACGATGCCCATCTCGCCTAACAGGTTGATGTAAATGCTGTGGGCGTGTGGGTAAACGCTGTCCGGAGGCACCGAATTCCAAATCAGGAAGGAAGTGCCATAAGTGAAAGTCCCCTGACCGAAGAGCGGGTGTTGTCGAAAGGCTGCGAAGGCTGGCCCCCACAGATTGGTACGCGAGGTAAAGATGTTCCCGTGGGTGGGATGGATGGCTTGTTTGTAAAGAATATATCCTGCAAAGGTAATTAGTCCAAGTGCTAAAAGTAAAAGAACAATGAACAAGGCTTTATTAGTAAGGATATTCGTAAACCATTTTCGAATAAACTCTTTGGAGGTCACTGAAAAGTAAATGCCCCATACCACCAGACCAAAGAACATCCCCAACCAGCCACCCCGCGAAGAAGTCAGGTAAAGCACCACCAGACTGAGGAACATGATGATGGCGATCCCTATTCTGGCAATTTTCTTTGTAGATCGAATTAAAAGAACCGCACCAATGTGAAAACTTAAAAACAGAAATGGGGGCATCAGGTTAGCGGTACCCAGACGGTAGGAAATATCCGGAAGCCAGTTGCCCGGGTTAGCCTGTAACCAGTGGAGATACCAGGAGCCGGCTTCCTTTAAAGAAAGCGTGATCACAATCAACCCAACCAGAAAGTAAGCTTTCAGAAACCAGATAATCGACCAGCCGCGACTGATCAGGTCGTAACTGAGCAGAAAAAGAAAAATCCCTACCAGCATCAGAAACATCTGATTGAGGGAGCGGCGCGGGTCGATCGAGAGGATAACAGAGGTGGTATAAACTGCCAGCCAAATGAGGATGAAAGGTTTCAGGGGAATGCGAGCATGTTGGCCATAAAACAACCAGGCGACTCCTAACAGCGTGAGCAAGGCGGCAAAGAATACCAGAAAATTGTATTGGGTTAATGAAAAGGACATCCCCACGACAAAAGTCAATAGCAGGATCGTAAGCACAACCGTTGTTTGCTTGAGTAAATCAATGCCTTTGGGTGAGAATGTAAACCTGGTCATCGTTTATCAGATAGCGAAAAGCGAAAAGCGAAAAGGAGAAAGCTGAAAGCTGAAAGCGAAAAGCGAAAAGCGGAAAGTTCAAAGCTGAAAGCGAAAAGCTGATGGCTGATGGCTCATAGTTGATGGCGAAAGGCTCAAAACTCAATGCTCAATGCGAAATAACCTAAAGAGATTCTTTGCGTTTTTGCGTTTCTGATCTTTTCCTTAACAGCTTAACAGCTCAATAGCTCAATTGTTTAGCCACTTTTTTTCCACGCTCCGCCCTTATGACATAACTTAGCTTGTGGCTCATGGCTGGTAGCTCGTAGAAATGCCATTCGGGAAATAAGGAAATAATCAATTAATGGGGTGTTGTGACACCACACTTAATTATATAGGGATCATTACAAGTTTGTTGCCAATCGTTAACCGATTGAAAGGAAGTTCTGGAATAGGCTTACTTTTCTGGAAGATCCTTGATCATGTGGATATCATTCGGCTCAAGGGCATACAGTTCAGGGTGGGTATCCTGGGTTGGGATGAAACCCTGGCTGCGGTAAAAGCTGACTGCGGATTGCGATTCAGTCGCTGAGACGTATAAACGGGTATGCCCATCGATCATGGCTTGCTGCTCCAATAGGTGGGTGAGATGTGTGGCGATGCCATGCTGGCGATGATCCTTATCGACGAATAGCGCAGCTAGTTGTGCCATGTCGGTTGTCAAATATGGACGATAGACGATAATGCCGGTCATCTTCTCTTCCACGAAAGCACCCCAGGCTTTTACGCCAGGCAAAGGTAACACGCTCGCCAAGGTGCCACGCCAGTTCTCGGCTGTGCGCGGAGGACGATCCCACACCAATGGTTGGGTGATCAATTTTCCATCCTGCCAGAGATAAATGAGCTCGCCATGCTCTGAAATATCCACCTCCAGGATGTGCTGTTCGATTTCCGGGATACTTATTTCGTGATAGGTGATCATGAATGATGCTTCATTTTGTTTGCTTCTAAAATTAATTCTACTACTTATTTTTTTAGTTTTACAAATTTATCAAATAAGCTTGACAAAAAAAATGAAAACATGTGCAGTATATCTGTATAGTTAGGAGAAAAATGACTATACAAACAACCTATACACAAGCCCGAGCGGCTTTAGTAAAATTATTGGATCAAGTAACCCAAAATAAAGAGATCGTAGTAATTCAACGTCGTGGTAAAGAGGATGTAGCAATGATTGCTGCATCTGAACTTGAATCATTATTTGAAACGGCTTATCTTTTACGCTCCCCGGCTAATGCTGAGAGATTATTATCTGCATTAGCCCGGGCTTTAAAAAATGGAAATAGATCTCAAACACTGGACTCTTTAAGGCGCGAGGTAAATCTTGAGTAAAACGAAATATTTGGTTGTGTTTGACCAAATGTTCATTGAAGATTTATGCGATTGGGTTGAAACTGATCGCAAAATTGCGTTAAAATATTCGATCTTATTGATGCTGTTTTGAGAGATCCATTTACTGGAATTGAGAAACCAGAGCCACTCAGATATCTTCACACGGGGGCATGGTCGTGAAGAATAACTCGCGAACATCGGATCGTTTATTTAGTTTGTGATGGTCAGATAGATTTTTTGCAGGCCAGGTATCATTATTAATTTATGAATCTTTTGTGTCGATAACTAGTCTTTTGTCAATCTTTCCGGGTTCAAATCAAAAATGACCGAATTACTTCAGCCATTTTTGATCAGGATATTCCCCTTCTGCCTGGTTTACAGGTCGTTTGTATCCCGTCTTCGTTTGCGCAGGAACTCGTCATAATGGGTTGATTTACGATCGAATTCATCCATTCCTCGTTGAACCCGTTGTGATATGTTGGTGTATTTCACTTCCTCTTCGTTTGACATATAAGGTCGATTTTCGAGAATAGTTTGTTTCATCAACCGGTGAGCTTCTTCTCTCCTGCCGGCTCGTTCCAGCTTCAGGGCTTTGATAGATTTATCTGCCATGTCAACTGCAGAGAAACGTTCTAATAAATCATGATTTCGAGGTTCAGCTTGCACACTGGCCTGCTCTGCATATTGGAATTTCAAGGTGGCTTCACTTTCAACAACGTTGCTGTTTTCATCCCTGGCGATAAGTTTCGCTGGGAGCAATAACTCGTTTACATGATCAGATGGGGGTGTCATTATCTTTACATAAAGTTCCAGGGACTGGTCTGAGAATAAATTGCCAGCAAAGATTTTTAATTTTCCGCTCTGGAATTCATGTGACCAGCTACCCAGAACCTCAACATTCACATGCTGCGGGATGTCTATCGTAATTTCTACGTTGGATGCTGTCACAGAGGAAAGTTCACTGAATTCTTTCATAAAAATATCCGGAATACCAATAGGGGTTTCAATGTAGTAAAAATTCCCACGTCCCTGGTTGGCCATGGCTTCCAATAAATATTCATTGAAGCCCAACCCAATTCCGAAGGTGGAGGTTGTCACCCCACGATTTGCTAACTCGCGGGCATGCATAGATAATTCTTCCAGATCGGTGATACCTTCATTGGCCTGCCCATCCGTAAGTAGTAAAGCTCGGTTGATGGACGTCTCCTCAATTTTAGCAGCCACTTCCTGACATCCGGTCAACCAACCACCACTAAGATTAGTCATTCCTTCTAATTTAATTTGAGAAATCTTCTTCTTCATGGCTGCCCGATTTTCGTTTGACATTTTCAAATTAGATGAGAGCAAATCCACATGGCTACCGAAAGCAACGAGAGCTGCCTGATCATCCTCCTGCAGCCGGTCGACTACAAAAGTTGCGGCTTGTTTGGCGTATTCCAATTTATCTCCGGACATGGAACCGCTTTTATCAATTACCAAAGCCAAATTAAGGGGTGGGCGAGGTTTTTGAATATCCGCTTTTAGGGCCTTAACGCTAATTTCCAAAATGCGCTGGGATGGAACTTCGCGGTCGATGAGGGATTGGTCGGCATTTAGATTTAATTGAATTTTATTAGTTTTAGGCATTAATTCTCTCCTTAATGTTTATAAAATATTTTTTTGGCGAACATGATAAGATCTTGGATTCGACGGGCGGTTTCTCCGTCAACAGGATATCGTAAATGCATTTCTACTCCCGGAGCTAATATGATGCGCTGCCATGTTTCTAAATCTTGTGGATCAATGAAAGGAGAGTTTTGGGGAAAAAGATCCGGCTCTTTTCCAGGAATGGATTGCCTGGATTGATAAATGGTTGAGCGATACTTGCTTTGCGTTTCCATTAGATTGGAAATGTAATCGATTGCACTGGATTGCTTCCATTCTTTGCTTTTTTTTGACTTTTCATCTAAGTCATCGATTTTTAACTGATGAGTTCCTTCTTTTAAGCGTCGTATCACCTCTTCGTCATCAATCGATAACATAATCAAGCGTATTTCTTTCAAAGGCAGGAAAGCTTCTTTTAGCTGCAAAATTAATTCCAATCGGTGCAAATGGTTTTCACCATAGTATGCATACTTTCCATCTGTGTCCGGTTGGGGGAGCAGACCCTCACTAGTGTAATATCGAATTGTTCGCACAGTCGTGTTTGCCTGGCTGGCAAGTTCGTTGATCAGAAACCTTTTTTCAATTAACAATCGTTTCATTACCTCCTTATTATATATTTATTATAATAACAGTATTACGTAATAATGTCAATATGGTATATATCATTAATATGAGTCAAAAAAATCAAGAGATGGTGATATGTGTGTTAAGGATATTAAGTCTGAAAAATGAAATAGGAATTAAGAATGATGATTTGGTTTCTTTTTCTGATCGATTAGAAATTTAATATTTTATCCCCCAGACCATTTTTAGTAATCGTTGATCCCAACCCAAGGCGATTAAGCCAATTCCAATCGTGTCGATAAAACCGTGGGTGAAGATTACCAGCCAGAGATTAAAATTACTGAAGATAAAAATTATTCCCAGGATTGCACCTAAAATCCCGGTACTGAGGATGCCGCTTATCCCCTGGTATCCATGCGAAAGCCCAAAGACAATGGAAGAAAAAGTCACATTAATAATGAGCGCCATGATACTCATACCAAAAATTTTTTTGAATTCTGTCATCAAATAGCCACGATAGATACCTTCCTCAAGTACAGCCACTAATAACCAGACAATCAACATCCATTGGAGGAATAATTTCCAATTTCCTTTTACTGCTAAGACAATACTATGATTGTGTTTCATTCCGGTTATTTTTTCAGTAAACGGTTCCAGTAAGACAACCGATAAAAGTTGAAGGATCAAACCTATTCCCAGGCCTGCTAGAATTAGATTCCACCAATGTTTTGGAGCTTCAAAACCAATTAAGGCTAAAGACTTCCTGCTATAAAGTAGCTGGATTGCAATCAGAATTACAGCAGCCAGGATGCCAATGCCTGGTTTATTTTTTAAGCCTGTGTAGATAAGAATAGTAGAAATGACAAGAATAAATAACAGATTGAGTAGAATTTCTGGATTCATACTTTTAACATTGGATGACTCGTTTCATGGTTGTTCCAAATCATTGTTCCCTTAAATAATTGTATAGGAAATTCATAATAAATAAATTCACCTTTACTGAGTATTAAAAAGAAAAATGCGAATTTCCTTTGTTTCACTCGCATTTTTCTTTGTTATTAAGTTATTTATTGCTGATATAAATCTTGAATATTTCCGATTAATCCATGAACTCCTTGTATGCTTCGCCAAAGGTTTCTGTAATGGATTTCCAGGATTCATCAACACTAGCCTTTACTGCATCCCAGGTTTGGTCAGTAGCTTCAGCAAGTTCTTCCAGCTTTAGTTTTCCTTCCCGAATCTTAGATTCCAACAAAGCAATATGTTGGTTAATTTCATACTTTGCTCCGATGCTTAACCCGGCCATTTCCGCTTCCAATTTATCCAGATGGATTTGCCAATCATACAATTGGGCTTTCAACTTAATAATGTATAAATCTCGCTCGTTCATCATCTTTCCTTTTCTCTAAATAACTTCGTACAAGACACAGAGTTTTTGATACAGAATAAAAACCAACCCTGTTTGCACTTCGTTGTTAAAGTACAACTGACCCTTCAGGATATTTTGATTCTAATGATTTAATTTAGCTGCATCACTAATTATGATTAAGGAATTTGATTATACAACTCGAAATTTCAGCGATGAAATATCCCTGGAGTTTAAAAGATTCCTGCTTTCAAACTCTTTAATTTCATTGTACGAAATTCAAGGACCAAAGTCAAAAGTCTGTAGAAAGTGTGTTACAGTCCCAAAAATCCATAGAATTGAAAATTGCAAAAAGAGAGAGTTCCGATCAAAATTGTAATTGAACAAAAACAAGCAAGAAAGGAACTCTCAAATGACAGAAAACTCCGTCACAATTAGTATAACGATAAAAGCTGGAAAGGAGGAAATAAAATATCACAAATCAGTAAATGCCAGTGAGTTGGAAGAATACGCTCAGGGGATAGCCACAGAAATAGGGCAAGAAGTGATAAAAGCGAGCATTCAGGAATTAGATAATCAGATGGTGGCAAAGGTGCCCAAAACATGGAGAAATGCAGGCACAGAAGAACGCTGGTTCATTTGTAGTCTAGGAGCAATCCACTATAAACGGCGAGTATACGTGGATGAACAAAAACAAAGACGGAAACCGGTAGACGAGTTGTTTGGGATAAAACGATATGATCGGATGAGTAGCCGGGTACAGGAAATGGGATCTTATTTGGCAAGTAATGGGACGTATCGACACGCAGCGGATCAGCTCAGCTGGCTGATCAAGACCTCGATCAGCCATAGCGCGGTCCAGCGGATGGTATGGTCAATTGGAAACCGGATAGCTGATGGTGAAGAAGCACAGCGAAACCGTATCTTTGAGAATGGTGAACAAGCAGAGCCAGGGAAGATTTCAGTACCCGTGCTATATGCTGAGAGTGATGGCGTCTGGGTACATCTACAAGGAGAAAAGCGCAAATCCGCGGAGGTGCGTGCGGCCATCTTGAGCACAGGAAGGAAATTAATCGGTAAAGATCGATTTCGTCTGGAGAATAAGCATTGTATTACAGCAATAGGTTTGAATTCAGAGAAGTGGCAAGAGCAAGTCCTGCGAGAAGCGCATCTTTGCTATGACCTTGAAGAGACAAAGCTAGTGATCTGCGGAGGAGATGGAAACCAGTGGGTACGGCATACATTCGATCGCTTGCAAATCCACCAGGAGTTTATCCTGGATCGGTTTCACTTGCTTAGGGCAGCCAGACGGGCATTTGGAGATTGGGAAGTTGCGAAAGAATATGTAAGCCAATTGCGCCAGCACGGGTTTGAAAGCGTGCAGTCAGATTTGAGGAAGTTAATCCAGCAGTCCAGCGGGAGAAAGGTACAAAAGCTCAAGGATTTTTATCGCTATGTGCACCACAATCAGGATGGGTTGCTGGATCTGGAATGTCGTGGCTATTCCTTTCCTGTCCATCTGGGTGCAATTGAAGGAAATGTGGATAAGTTAGTAGTTCATCGTATGAAAGGCAGAGGTTGTTCCTGGCGTTTACCTGGTGTACGAGCCATGCTTGCACTCTGCCGAAATGCTGATCAACTGAGGCATCATGCTTACCGTTATTTGCCTATCCATTCTCCCACAAGTTCATACCTATCTCGACAAAATTTGGATGTACAATATCCAGAAGCATTTCAGTTTCGGATGCCTGTCTTCACCGGCCCGCAACAAAACAAACCCTGGGTCAGGCAACTACACCTCCTTATCCATGGTCGCTAATCTCTCTTTTTGTATTCTATGGAAATTCGTTACAGTAACAGATAGGTTGTTAAAAAGGCGTATAGAATTGATAAAATAACATTAATTTATTCGATATAGGAAAAAACTTTGGCAGTGAATATAAATAAATAGATACGCTATGGCGAAAGATGCAGCAATCATCTTATGGGGACTAGCAATAAGCTATGGAAATTTTGCGGGACTACTTTTTCGAAAGTTAAAAGAGCTGATCGCTTGGATCCTCTTTATCTAGTGAATTTTCAAACTAAATAAGGTGGGAAGAGTTTTTTGAAAACCAGCAATAGACCCTGCCATATTATTAACAATTGAAGTTGTAGATTACTGATATTGAATCATCAAACTCTTAAAAAAACGTCCTCAAAAACATCTAGATTCAAATACTATTACCCTATACAGAGCTCGCCTACTTGTACTAATGGAACAGAAAATGTGATTTCCCCTATCCTTAGCTTGAGGTTCCTCCCTTTTAAACAATTAAATGCCATCTTAGTTTTGCACACATTTGGTTTAGTTCTATTGATAAATATTTTTTTCTTTCCTGTGAAGGTCATATTTATCAGAATTCAAATCAATTCTAGTATGTAGTCAAGTCTAGTATGTAGTCAAGTCTCTAATTCGGATATCTCCTTCAGAATATCTAGGCTTGGTATATAATAACTTTTGTTGGTATTTTTAGTTTCCTTTATAATTTTTTTCGTACAATATTGGTTATCTTGAATGGACTATTTTTTTTCGGATGCAATTAAAAAGTAAAATAAAAATATAAATTAAGTTTATTAACCTATTATCTTAACCAATCAAACTTATTATTAATTATTCACCAAAAAATATGAAAACATTACTCAGCATAATTAATAAAATTTGGGATAAATTTATTGTAATTATCTTCTCCTTTTATGTTATGTATCCACTAAGTCCAAATCTCATGCATTACTCAGGGCGTGATTCAGGAGTTTTTTGTATATTGGATCAAGGATTTTAAATGGTGAATTACCATACCGCGAGATATGGGATCATAAACCTCCTGTTGTTTTTTACCTTAATGCTTTGGGTTTGTTAATTAAAAATAATTCAGGATGGGGAATTTGGTTAATTGAGTACTTTGGAGTTTCTTTAGCCGTAATTATTGGATATCTAATTATTAAGAAATCATGTGGTTTTTTCCCCGCAACAATAAGTACTTTGCTTTGGTTATTAAATTATTTTTTGTAATTGAAGGAGGTAACCTTACTACTGAATTTACTTTACCTCTACAATTTCTTGCTATTTTTCTGGCAACAAAAATTTTTTCAAAACACGAATCTTATTATAAATACTGGTTATTTATCGGTTTTCTTGGTGGATTGGTTTTTTTTACTAAACAAACTGCCATAGGCATTTGGATCGCAATAATGCTGTTTTTGGCTATAAATGAAAAAACAAAATTTTAAAGAATTATTATTCGAAGTGACTACATTCTTTTCTGGGTTTTTCTTAGTATGTATAGGGTGGGTTATATTCTTCTTTTTACAAGGTGGATTACCTCAATTCTGGAGTGTGGTATTTCAGTATAATTTTATTTACTCTTCTTCTGAAATAAATTTAATAGACCGATTGTCATTATTTATTAAAAGTACTACACCTTTGACAATAATAGGCTCCTTTAAATCCTTTAACACCTGTCTATGAATTTCCTATAAATACAAAAGATATACAGCAACGCATTTCTTATCTAAAATGTCATTATCTTCCAGCCGACGATTTACAGTACAATAATTGGGTTATTTATGAATTTTCTCCGAGCGTTTGTTCTAAATAGTTCAACTCATGTTATTATTTTTTAAAAATAATTTTTTGTGGTTATATTAATTTATTATGGAAGTCTTAAAGAGATAAATAAAAAGAAATTAAAAAAAAGTGATCAAATGTGAACTTGAAAGTAAAATATGAATTCTAAATGGATTAAAAAATTGAGAAATAAAAAAATTTTTTCCCGGCTACAAATATATTTGCAATCTCCATTCATCGTTTTACCAATCGTCAGTTATTTAGCTTATGGATTACTCATTCCCTGGTTGGGGTTGTATGCAGATGATCAGGTTTTTATTTGGACGTTTGAAATTCTAAAAGAAAATGGAATTTATCGATATTTTACTTATGGTGGCAATCGTCCTGTATGGGGCCTTTTCTATTCTTTTTTCGTGCCTTTACTGGGCCATAAACCTTTTGTCTGGCATATTTTTGGCATTTTCTGGTTATCGGTTTGTGGTTTATTAATTTATCAAATCATTAAATTACTATTTCCTGAACAAAAAAAGTTCGCTTTACTCTTATCGGCTCTTTTCATTGTCTACCCAGGAATGCAATTGCAATTTATTTCGCTCACATTTGGCCATATGTGGCTAATCTATTCCTTTTATTTCGCTTCAATCATTTTTTCAATTTTGTCAATTATCCAAAAAAGGAATTACCTGTTATTTACTATTTTGGGAATTATTGCCAGTTTGATTAATTTACTGGCTTTTGAATATTTTATTATGTTAGAGTTTATTCGCCCTATAATAATTTGGTTTTCATTGAAAGATGAGTATAACTATTGGCCGCAACAGATACGAAAGACGATACAAATTTGGCTTCCTTATTTCCTTCTTTTATCAGGAATTATCATTTGGAGATTATTCTTTTTTGAGTTTCAAACTGTTCGTTATCAAATCTCCATTGTTGATCAATTTAAAACAGACTTTCTGGGTACTATAGGGGGATTAATTCCTATAATCTTAAAAAATATATTTTGGTCAACTACTTTGCAAGCCTGGGGGCAACCATTTTTGAATGTTTTTACGATAGGTGAAAGCTTAAAATTTAAATTGCTTTATTTAATCTTTTCAATTATTTTGATCTTCATGATATTTATTTGGCTATATCTAATAAAATTCGAAATCACAATTAACAAAAAATCAAAGTTTTTCCTTCTAATAACAGGTTTTCTGGGACTGTTTTTTGCGGGATGGCCATTTTGGTCTACGGGGTTGGTCGTTGAGCCGACCTATTGGAATTCTCGATTTACGATGCCATTTATGTTTGGGGTGGTGTTTTTGCTCGCCGGGTTATTATCATGGATACGGGAAATCTTCTTTCAAAGGATTATCATCTCACTCCTTTTAGGGTTGGCGATCAGTCAGCAATTTTTGATTGCTAACGATTTTCGACGTGACTGGGAAATTCATAATGAAATCATGTGGCAATTAAGTTGGAGATTAAGTGATTTAGAAAAAGGCACCACAATTTTCAGCAATGATTTTCCAATAAAATATTTTAGTGACAATACTCTTTCTGCAGAATTAAATTGGGTAGCTGCAAAAAATGTACAAACTGAAGACCCACAATATATATTAGGATATTTATCTGAATTTAACAGGTTGGGATTGCCTTATGAGAAACCTGAAATTTTATATTCGAAAGACATGACCAGCACAGTTTTTCATGGTACAACTGACAAAGTAGTGGCAATTAATTA
Source organism: Anaerolineaceae bacterium (assembly GCA_034429975.1). GTDB lineage: Bacteria > Chloroflexota > Anaerolineae > Anaerolineales > Anaerolineaceae > UBA6170. Next base: position 25,554 of record DAOUFM010000137.1, read on the forward strand.
TCGCTATGGCTCCTGCCTGAGAGTGCTTGACCCAAGATTCGACCCAATCAACCCATTAATTAAAGCTGATAGTCAAAAAGCAGCAATGATATCAAACGATGAATTAATTGAATTAGGTAATCCTACATTCGACCTGATGAATTCTAATTATGGGAAAAATCCTCTGAATAATGAATGTTATCCTTTTATAAAGGGTCAATTGATGGGACAAATGGGAAAATGGGATGAAGTTGTTAAAATTGCTGGTGAAATTGATTTTCAATCCAATATTGTTCGTAGAGATCCAATGCTAAGCATTGTTTTTATGGATGGTTTCTTGCAAAATGAAAATTTTGAACAACCGATGGAAATTTCCAATAAAATATTTGAAATTAATCCGGAATTTTCTCCTGTTTTGTGCAAATACTGGTCAGAAATCCACCATGAAGCTATTCAAAAAGTTATCGAAAACATGCTGACTGAATGGGAATGCAATTAAAGGATTTTTTTAACCTTTTTTATCGATTAAAATTTTTATCCTCTTGATTCATCCAGAAACGCAGTCGTCTTCCGTATTTTCCAGGTGTCATCAGTTTCGTCCATGATCATGACAATTTTTAAGTTGCCTGACCACCATTTTAATAAGGCTATTCCGCCATGAATTTCCACTTTAGGTTCCGGATCATCTAACCTGAAAGCGTCTCCTTGAAGTGCTTTCCCATACTGAATAGGGAGCAGGTTGCAGATTGATGTTTCTTTGTTGTTTTGAACCCATTCCTGGGAAACAATTAATTGCGCAGAACTCTCATCCCCATTCGTGCAATATTTATCAAATTCGTGATAGACCGTTTTTGGACCTTCCATGTAAGTAGAGCAGCTTACTAATAAAAAGGTAATGATAATAAAGGTTAGGATTGTTTTCTTCATTGTTAATTCCCTGAGGATGATAGTTCGATAAAAGAGGGATTTATAAATCAATTTTTTTTTTTTGCAACGAACTTAATTATAGTATGAAATTCTTTGTACGTGAAATAATTAACAACCAGGATTCATTATTAAATAAAATTATTAAAAATAATCTTTTTTTACTAAACCAGGGGGGCAAGCAATTACGCAGCATCAAAATAGATTGGATTTGATATAAGAGCAGGCAACAAGGGAACACCAGGTAAAAAGGCTCGTAATACTTCCACGCGAGCAAAACCGGGTTTTTCCAGCGGAAAGGTCATTTCGAAGCTGCCATTGGCTGGCGCATCCCAAACCACCGGGCTTTCTGTAGCGGTTACTACCCGAACTTTGTCACCAGCCAAAAGATGGGTCAATTTGAACTTGAATTCGCGCACTTCTTCCCAGATGACGCTTTCGCCTAAGATCACATCCTGCCCGGTGGTCATTTCCAGCTCAGGTGCGTTCGGGGCAAAGGTAAAATAGGCATTGCCCGCCTTTACAGCAGCTAAGATATCACTGGCGCCGTTGGATAGGGCGTATACACAGGTGGTAGGGCCACCCAGGAATATAAATGGGGTATCGCGGTGATAATCGCTGCCGGCAATAGCGGGAATCTTTTTACCGGATACCAGCAGTGAATGCCATAACCCCACTGCTTTTAGATTTGATTCACGCATGGGGCCATTCCAAATTTCCAGACAATCAAATGGTAAGCTGTTCAGGTCAAACCCAAAGGGGCAGCCTTCTTCAAAAGGATGATTGATACTGATCAAAGCCCCACGTTCGTGGGCGGTTTTGAAAATCGCCTGAGTTTCCTCGAGGGTATTGGTAGCAAAGCAGCCATCAAAAGGTTTTTCAACTCCCAGGAAGTTGGCATGCCCACGATAATGTGTCCATTCAACTCCCGGGATTAGCGTGATCCCTTCCACCTGTGGCAAAGCAGACCGTGAAACCACCTGATTATGATCGGTAATGGCGACAAAATCCAGTCCGTTGCGTTTGGCTTTCCAGGCGAGTTCTTCTATGCTGTGTACCCCATCAGAGGCGAAAGTGTGAGCATGCAAATCTCCTTTTAGCAAGCGAGGATGTTTGTACTTGATGGTGACTTCATAATGTATTTTTACCCCATCCGGGTGAATTTTATAAGCGCCTAACAGAATTTTCCATTCCCCTGGCTGAATAATGCAAGGGGTATACCCTGGTGTAGCCCGGGATTCACTGACCAGGATCTCCGTTTTATCGGAACCTGATGCGCCTACCTGTTCCCCATCTGGTGATATTAATCCGAGGTCGATGATGTTGATTTCCGGTTCCAAGGTAGCTTCAATATTGCCCTTAAATACCTGATCAAAATCATAGCGTCCGTAGTCATACTTTATTTTGATAGATTCTGCATCCGGACTCACATTAAAAGGAATGTAAAAATATGAACCTTGCTTATCAAGCTCTATTAATTTTTCAATGGTTATTGTTTCTTCACCAATCATTGATTTCGATCTCATAAATCAACCCTCCTGATTAGTACCTAAAATAAATTTTATAAATTGATAAATTTGCTTATCCCAAAAATACCAATCATGCTTGGCATCTTTTTCTTCAGAATAAGCCACATCCAGACCGGCTCTTTGACAGGCCTGAGAAAAATACACACTGAGCGGGTAAAGATCATCCTGAGTTCCACAGGCGATGTATAACTTCGGAAGTGTTAATCTCTGTGCCAACGCGTTTTGCAGCCAAAAAGCCGGGTCATGTTCTCCACCGGGTAGTTTTGTAAAATCACCAAATAAATATGCAAATTCCGAACGACGTTTATCTTCTGTTCGGTCCATGATCGCCAGAGAAAGAACACCTGAGAAACTGGCAGCGGCATGATAAAGATCCGGTCGTAAAAAGGCCGCTTTGAAGGCACCGTAACCACCCATAGAATTACCGGCGATAAATGTATCTTCCCTTTTCGGTTCGAGGTGAAAAACATCTGCCAGGTATTGGGGTAATTCCTCAACCAGATAGGTGAAATAAGCCTGCCCATTGGGTTGATTGATATAGAAGCTGCGCCCAAAAGAGGGCATTACAACCACCAGTCCAAAGGTGCTGGCATAGGTCTCGATGGATGAAAAGCGTTGCCAGGCACTGCCATCATCGCTCAGCCCGTGTAATAAATACAAGACCTTGCGGTTACGAACGGGGGTATTGTTCATCCTGACAGGATCAGGAAGGATGATGTTAACGGGCAGGTTGACCCCCACACTTTCAGAAACATGATCTAATCGAATAAGCGCCATTTCTAATCTCCTAAAGGCTCCATTGCCGGGTTTGTTGGTGTTTCCTCTGCTTTAGGAAAATCAACAAAGAAAGAAAAACCAAAACTAATTAACATGAGGACGAATGGAAAAACAGTCAATAAAAAGCGGGAAGCATTGGCAGGGTCAGGTCCAGGATTTGCACCACTTTCAAATTTGAAGAGCACAAAAATTAAATAAAAGGCGAAACTGGTAAATAAGCTATTGAGCCGGTTCATAAATCCCAGCGCATTGGAAATAATTCCTTCACGGCGCAGATTATATTTCTGAGTATCCTCATCCATAATTTTTGCGCCAATTAAATCCATGGTGGTGATCACTCCCGCAAAACCAAAACCCACCAGGGCGCTGCCTACAATTGCTGTGGGTAACGAACTGGCAAAATAGAGCGGAATGAAGGCAATGGCCAGTGAAATTAATGAAATTCTCCAGACAGGAATTAGAGAAAATTTCTTAACCCAACCCGACCAAAGGATAACGCAGCCAATGGCAATGAGGAGTACGGCTGCAAATAAAAAGGTGGATTGGCTATCTGGAATTTGCAATGTGTATTTGACAAAAAACGGCATGGAAGCCAGAACCAGGGACATGGCGGCACTGTAGAATGCATTGGTAAAGCCGGCCAACCAGAACTTACGGTTGATGAACAGGCTTTTAAGGCTATGCCATAATTGCGGTTTTTCCTCTTTTTCATGGAATTCCACTTCTTTTGAGGTAAATGACATGTACAAAATGACTACACCTCCAAGAATTCCATAAATAACGGCAGTGGTGCTATATCCAATGGCGCTGGTGACAACCGGTGTGAGCGCGATACTGATGATCATCGCCATCAGTTGAAAAGCCTGACGCAAGGCGTTTGTTTTCGCCCGGCTGGCATCGGTGCGGAACAATTCGGGGAAGAGGGCAGCATAATTTGCGTTAATAACTGAATCTAAAGTGCCAGTCAAAATATAAAACAACATGGCATAGGCAAATAGTGAGTTACCGGATAAAAATTCAGGGGTACTGTAAAAGGCGATGAAACATAACACCAGCAAGGGGGTTCCGATCACCAACCAGGGTCGTCTCCGACCCCAACGACTGCGTGTGCGGTCAGAAAGAAAACCATAAATAGGGTTATCAATGGCATCAATAAATGCATACCAGAATAAGATAGATGAGAGTTGTAAAGTGGTTAATCCTAAACTCCCAACATAAAAAATGGCTGCGTATGTTTTCAGCATATTGATAGGGATAGAGGTACCAAACATACCAACAGCATAATTAAATGTTTTAAAACGAGGTTCTTTCATGGGCTTTGTTCTCCTGATCATTGGGTGAAATCAAAAACAAGCTAAACGATAGCTGTTTTGATTTTATACTAAATTTTTAAAATTCTGCCCGGGTTGTAGCACCAAAGTCAGTTAGTCTTTTCTTCTATCAGGTTTTTGTAAATTTAAAGAGTAGATAACAAGTGATTGGTTGGTTTGAGCCCTTGATCGCTTGCAAGTTTTTCCTATTCGATTTACACTAAAACATGAATTAATTTCCTATTCCATCAAGGAGTGTTCTATGCAAAAATTGTTGAAAGAACAGATTGACCGGCTCAAAGCAGCAGGTGCAACCTACGTGGATGCACGCTGGTATCCTGTGGAAGAAGCCAATTATTTGATGATGTGGAATGGCAACCTTAAAGAAACTACTTCATCAAAAGAGAGTGGACTGGGCATTCGCGTCCTGTTTAAGAATGCCTGGGGTTTTTCAGCATCCTCCGATCTGAAAAATTTATCAGCATTATTTGATAATGCCTTTAATAATGCCAGAGTCGCCGCAGAACGAGTCACCTTTCCGGTACGTTTGGCAGAGAAAGATGCCATTCAGGCAACCTTCAATAGTCCTAACCAGATTAATCCCTTTGAAGTTTCTTTGAGAGATAAGGTTGACTTTTTGAAAACGATGGATGAACAGCTTAATCGTCCTGGAGTAGTACAACGTGCCTGTGACATGATGTTCGTTCGAAAACAAATTGTTTTTCTAGATTCGGAAGGCAGTGAAATAGAAAAGAATATTATAGAAGTATTCCCATCTATTCAGGTAACCGGAATTGATGCACAGGGGGAAGCCCATAGCCGAAAATTTATGCCAGACCGAATGGGAGCGACCCGCGGTTGGGAAACTCTTAACCCCCAGGTATTCTCTGAGAATGCTGAACGGATTGTGAGAGAATTAAATGAAGTGTTGGTCGCTGACCCATGCCCGAAGGATGATCGTTCAGTGATTTTACTACCCGGCATTATGTTTTTACAGACGCATGAGACGATTGGGCATGCATTGGAATTAGATCGGATCTTGGGTTATGAACTGGCTTTTGCTGGTGGCTCATTTGTGACTCTGGATGATTTTGGGAAATTGCGCTATGGATCCGAGAAATTAACCGCCAGAGCAGACGCTACTATTCCAAATACTCCTGGGAGTTTTGGCTATGATGATGATGGCGTGCCAGCTCAGAATAACTTGCTAATTGATAAAGGGTTGCTGGTAGGCGCCATTACCGGTCGTCAGATGGTGGAAGAAGCCAATGCCAAAGCCAAACGTCAGATTTTTGATGGCAGCAGCGGCGCAAATCGCGCTACTGCCTTCTATCGTGTACCAATCGAGCGAATGACGAACATAAATATCGATCCGGGTGAAGATGGCTCCCTGGATGATATTGTGCGTAATACGGAAAAAGGAATTATCCTGGATGGGGATAAAAGCTGGTCGATTGGTTCGAACCGGGAACAATTCCACTTTGCCTGTGATATTGGCTGGCTGGTGGAAGATGGTCAGGTCACAAAAGTGGTTAAGAACTCAACCTATAAAGGTGATACGGTTAAATTTTATAATTCTCTTTCAGCGGTTGGGGATGAATCCACCTGGTCAGTCCATTATGTGGATAATTGCGGAAAAGGACAACCAAATCAGATCATGCAGTTGGGACATGGTGTGCCGGTTTGCCGTTTTGACAATGTAAGAATAGGAGAATAATCATGAAAGACCAGATATTGCAGGTATTAAATGAATTACGTGCGTATGCATTGTCAAAGAATATTGTTGCAACATTCTTTTATCACGAAGAAGATAGTTATCTGATGCGTTTTGCCAATTCTGCTATTTCTCTCAACACCAATGAGCACTTGATACGACTGGAGATCACGGTATTTGATGGAAAGCGTCGAGCCAGCTATGAAATGATCACTGATTTAAACAAGCTGGATGAGATGAAGCAAGGGATTGATACAGCAGCAGATATGGTCAAATATGCTATGCCACTCAGTTATCAGCCGGCCATTCCTCAATACAATGAAAATTTTTTGGATGAACTTGGTTTTGATCCTGCCTTAGCGAATATGACAGGGGAGGAGAAGCTGGCATATTTTAATGAAGCTGTGAAAGGATTAGAGACAGAGCAAATCAAGCTTTCAGGTATCTTCTCTTCCGGAACCAACGTTCTGGCTCAAATCAGTACGTTGACAGAACATATCCAATACGTCAAGACATCTGACGCTCAGGTTACCATTGTGTTGGCACATGCAGGCCTCAAATGGGAAGTTACTGCTGAGCAATCCGCCCAGAAAAAAGTTGAGTTGAAGCCAGATGACCTGCATACTGATTTAGTTTATCTGATTGATCGTTATGTGAATGATCCTGCTATGCAAATTCCCGTGGGAAAGTATGATATTGTTTTTGGCCCGGCTGCTACCGCTGAAATGCTCAGCTTTATGAATTGGATTGGTTTCAATGGTGGATTAATGAAACGTGGATTTTCATTCCTGACAGAAGAGCAAATTGGAAAACAAGTTTTTTCTGAAAAATTTAATCTAACCGACAATCCCTCCCGGCTGGAAACATTCCCCTTAAAACGTGACGCGATGGGAATCCCGCGCGAGTCTTTTCCACTTTTTACAAAAGGTATCTTTCAAAAATTTACCTGGTATCAGGATGATGCGGATGAATTCGGAGCTGAGCCAACCGGTCATACAGTTTCCCACAACAGCCTGGTTTTAGAGGGTGGTGAAATGGATATCAATTCTCTGGAGGAGCTGGTTAATTTACCACGAGATAAGGATATCCTCTATATTCCCTTCCTGCATTATATGAATATTGTCAACCCGTCGAAGGCGCTGGTTACAGCCAGTTCACGATTTGGCGCTTTGCTGCTCAAAAAGGATGGCTCGACAGTTGTTCCATTTAATGTACGGGTAACCCAAAGTTTACTGGATATCTTTGGAGAAAAAGTAGCCTGGCTCTCAAAACAACAAACAGTTTACAACACATCAGCCAGTTACGGCGCGCGCAACCCGGTCGCCATTGTGGTGCCGAAATTCATGAAAGTCAACAATCTGGAAATCTCACACTCAAACCCTTCATACTAAGATAAACGGGGTGTGGAAAATTAATAATCCGCACCCTGTTTCTTTCACTCAAGTTGCAAAAAGATTTTTTTAATGGCACTTTAGAGGAGAAAGATATTTAGTTAGGTGGGTAGAAAATTTAATTGAATTGTTATATACTAATTAAATATTTGGATAAAGGCATTTTGCTGTTTATATTATAATCACCCATCCATCTCTTGATGGATTGGGTTTTCGTTCCTTATATACAAATACAACTATGTTTGGCAATCAACCAATTATCCCTACCCGGACAACTCCTCCACGACGCAGAAGTGATTTGCTGGAAAGAAATCATCTAATGCAATCATTATCTGAAATGATTGAAAAACGTTTAACCCTGGTTTCTGCTCCGGCTGGTTATGGAAAGACTTCATTACTGGTTGAATTTGCCAACAAATCCAGCTTGCCGGTTTGCTGGTACAGTATTGATCGTTTTGATATTGATCCAGTCAGGTTTATTTCCTATTTTGCTGCTGCCATCCAACGAAAATTCCCCGCCTTTGGAATTAAAACCAGTGCTGCATTAATCGGTAATCAACCAAAAATTGATATTGATTATGTGGCGACAGTTATGATCAACGATATCTTGGAGAACATTAGTGAGCATTTTCTAATCATATTGGATGATTATCATCTGGTAAATGACAACCTGGAAATTCAGGCATTCATGAGCAGGTTGTTGGTAGACCTGGATGAGAATTGCCATTTTCTGCTTGCCTCACGCACTTTGTTATCCATACCGGTTATGTCAACTCTGGTTATGCAATCTGAGGTAGATGGTCTCAGCTATGAAGAACTTCAATTTTTAACGGAAGAAATTCAACAGTATTATCAAAAAAATTATCATTTGGCTTTAAGTTGGGATGAATCTCAAAAAATTTACGAAAGTAGTGAAGGTTGGATCACAGGAATTATTTTAACCAGCCAGGTTAATGAAGAAGAAATTTCGATTCGCTCGCGGTTATCCAGGGTAGCTGGTTTTTCAATGGATGATTATTTCTCTCAAATTGTTGAACACCTTCCAGAGGATTTGCGATTATTCTTACTTCAATCCAGTCTGTTGGAGGAGTTTGATACCAAGCTTTGCCAGGTTGTTATAGGAACAACTTTAGGGAATGAAAAAAATACCTGGGATAAGTGGATAAATGAAGTTCAAATGAGAAATCTTTTCACCATGCCGGTTGGTGAAGAAGGGGATTGGATACGATATCATCCTTTATTCCTTGAATTTCTTCAATTTAAAATGTCGATCGAGTTTCCTGTTGAAACCAGATCAATTTTGATAAATCTAGCTAAATATTCAATTGCTCAAGACGATTGGGATCGAGCATTTTCAATTTATCGGCGATTAAACTCCCAAGAAGATTTAGTCCAACTAATTGAAAATAATGGGCTAGAACTGATCTTAAAAGGAAGAATCACGACGCTTTCTGCCTGGTTAGATTCGTTACCTACCGAGATATTGAATTCTCGACCATTCATTATTTCTCTTCAAGGAAATATTGCCATGGTTTTGGGTAATACGAATTTAGCAATATCCTTATTTAATCAAGCAATTGATGAATTAATCGGATCCGAAAATCGAATGCAGTACCTCCAGACCCTCTCCATGCGTTCGGCAGGATTTCGAGTGATTGGTAAATTGGAAGAATCGAAAAAAGATGCTGTTGAGATCCTTAGATTAGCCGGGGATTCTAATGATGACTTAAAAATGAAAGGCGGAGCTCAGCGTATCATTGGTCTATGTTATTTCCACCAAGGTTTCTTACAAAACGCATTGGATGATCTGGAAAAAGCGCTTCAAATCATGCGGTCGGTTAATGACCAAAAAACTATCGCAGTGATTCAACTTGAAATTGGTTTAATTTATGAAAATCTTGGTAATTATTCACAAGCGAAGAAATTTTATTCATACTCCTTAGAATACTGGAAATCGCATAACAACTTGTTTTGGCTGGCAAATATTTATAATAATCTTGGGGTTTTGTATCAGTTAACGGGTGAATATCTCGAAGCATATGATGCTTTTATAGATGGACTAAAATTTGCGAGGGCTTCTGGATACGCTCGTATGGAAGCATTTATTTTAACGGGAATCGGTGATGTTTTCACAGACCTTCAAATTGATGATCAGGCAATGCAAGCATTTTACATGGCGGAAGTTATTGCTGACCGTACCCAGGAACATTTTTTACAAGTTTATTTAAAAATTCAAAGAGCTTTGTTGTCTGGTTACCATAATGAATTCAATACAGGTTTTGACTTGTTACAACAGGCGTTAGAACAGATTGGGCCAAACGGTTCAGCGATGGAACGCAACTTGGTCAATCTTGAATTTGCAGGATTACAAATTTTGCAAAAGAAAGGCCACCTAAATTTATCAACCCTTGAAAAGACAAGTTCGTTTTTTGAGAGTGGAGGGCATAAAGTTCAGTTTGAGAAAGCCCACCTTTATTTGGCGATCGCCTATATTCTCAACCATCAATTTGAAAAAGTGATCGTTCATTTATTACATATTTTCTCCTGTTTGGAAGGAGAATATTTCCCAGCTGCTTTAATTGCTTCTGCTGCCCGGTACAAATCGCTATTAAAAACCTACAAACCTGATTTAATGACCAATGAATTTCAGCAATTTTTCAATATTATCGAAGAATTTCAAGAAAGATTACCATTTCTTCGACGGGCAATTAAAGAGAAAACACAGGTGGTATCATTTTCTGCCCCAACAATTCAAATCCGATCTTTTGGAAGAATGCAAGTCAAAGTCAATCAACAAGTAATTTCCAGTTCAACCTGGCAAACACAGGCAGCCAGGGATTTGTTTTTTATGCTTTTGGCCCATCCTGAAGGGATGACGAAGGAGGAAATTAGTTTGGTTTTTTGGCCAGACGCTTCCATCCATGATGCAAAGTTTCGGTTTAAAAACACCATTTACCGATTGCGGAGAGCAGTGGGAAAAGATGCTGTAATCCTGGACCAGAATGTTTATCGATTTAACAACAATCTTAATTATGAGTATGACGTTGAAATCTTCCTGAAAGAAAATGCAAGAGCAAGTCAGGCTCAAGAACCACTAGAAAAATTATCTAACTATCGAGAGGCAATCAAACAATATAAAGGGGCTTTTCTGGCAGAAATTGACTCCACTTGGGTGATCAGTCCGAGGGAATACCTGCGGCAAATGTACCTTAACATCCTTTTACAGGTTTCGACCATTTATCTTAATCAATCCAATTATGATATGGCATTAGACTATTGTCAGCGTGCTATGAACGAAGATAATTTACTGGAAGATGCCTACCGATTAGCCATGAAGATTTATGCTGCGATGGGAAATCGATCTGCCATCGTACATCAATATCAACGCTGTGTAGAAATTTTGGAAAAAGAAATCAACGCTCCTCCATCGGCGCAAACGATTGAATTATATGAATTTCTCATAAAATAATCCTCTTACTTGAAAAATTAACTTACAAATAAATATCTGTCTTGGTTTATTGTGTTTTAACAAAAAAACTGAGATATGATCGATCGCTTAATAATTTATTACAATCTAAAAATATAATGAGACCAATTTAATGCCTGATTTGAGACCTGAACCTTGATAATTGGATTTCAATATCAAAAAAATAAGGAGAATAATTATGTTATCCATTTTAAATAAATTAAGCAAAGTTGATGTTCGTGTCGTTCTGTTTGTTATTATGTTGGTTTTGTTAGTCATTGGCGCTGGTGCCCCAGGAGCTACCGGGTTAAATACTGGATGATTTTTAAGATCTAATAAATCTTTCTTCTTTTTTATTTGTATGGAATAATTTTTTAAATTGAATTATAGATTTATTAATCATACCTATGATTTTAACCCTGGCGGTTATTTTTGGCCTAATCGCTACTATTCTACGAGCCAGGCTAGGTGATCGAACCTTAAAACTGCCAAAAGTACGTTGGGGTTGGCTGGTTTTTGTAGCGGTCATACCTCAACTAATCACATTTTATCTACCATTCTCAGGAAGTTGGATACCAGAATCAGTTGTACCCATAATCCTGATTGCCTCAATGATTGGGTTGGTGGTATTTGTGGTGCTGAACATTTCCTTACCTGGATTTTGGCTTTTAGGTTTAGGATTATTTAGCAATTTTATTGTAATTATTGCAAATGGGGGATGGATGCCAATTCTTACAGAAACTCTTCAACAAATGGTTCCAACTAAGTCTATCGAAACTTGGGAAGTTGGCGCTCGATTAGGCTTCACCAAGGACCGGATCTTTGCTGTTGAGGATGTTAAGTTGGGCTTCCTGGCGGATAGATTTATATTGCTCCAATGGATACCTTATAAAGTAGCGTTTAGTTTGGGAGATATCTTAATCTCAATCGGTGTTGTCGTTTTTCTATGGTCACTTAGTCGAAAAGTTGAGGAGTAAAAAAATAATGATCCCTTTAACACAAATTAACAAATTATCTTCAGAAATGCAGCCAGTTTCCCAACAAATTCATGATGATGTGCAATCTGAGTTTAGTCGGTTACTGCATGCTGCGGTTATTAATAAGAATTTTCGTGAAAAGCTATTAAATAACCCAACCAATTGTATTGAATCTGGCTTTTGTGGTGAAAAGTTTCATTTCCCGCGAGAACTGGCAAGTCAAATTAAACAGATTAAAGCCAGAAGTCTACAGGAATTCTCTCTACAGATGACAAAATTAATTCAACAACCTACGATGCCTGAAATGGCTATGGTATATTGTAGGTAGGAGAAAAAATTTTTTTTATTATGAAAACTTTTCCCGCCAACTCTAAAAATCAATCAACTGTTCAGAATGAAATTCTTCGAAATAAGAATCAACTTTCAAACCAGTTAATGATTCCGCTTGAATTGGATACGAAAGACAAAGCAATTGGTTATTTTGTCTTTGATGATAAGAGTTTACCTGTTGGGGGACAAAAATATTTATCAGAAATTGCAGGCACACCCTTCACCGCGGAATTAGCCGGTGCAAAAGTGTTCTATGGCCCCATTTTGCCTTCATTGCAGAAAAATTATGAAAAGGCTCTGCTAAAGTTAGCGGACTCTATTGATGTGGTTGACAAAAGCATCCATAGCGATGAGACTTCATTATGGGCACTACGAATTGCTGACCATATGGGTTTATCAAAGGAAACAATTATTCAAATCAAATTAGCGGCAAAGCTGCATGATATTGGTAAAGTCGTTGTTCCAAAAGAGATCCTGACTAAACCCGGCCCATTAACCCAGGAAGAATGGGAAGTCATTTTACAGCATCCTGGATATGGAGCCACCTTATTGGAACCAGCAAAAAGCTTACATTCAATTCGTCCATTGGTAAGGGGACACCATGAAAAATATAATGGTGAAGGTTACCCGGATGGATTGAAAGGTGAAGAAATTCCGTTAGGAGCTCGGATTATCACGGTGGCAGATGCTTATTCTACCATGACCATTCGAAGGATTTATCGTAAATCGATATCTCCGAAAGAAGCAAAAAACGAATTAATTCGCTGCAGCGGCACGCAATTCGATCCTGAAGTTGTTGAACATATGCTGGAAGTTCTTTCGAAAATGAGTTAATGAATTAAGTTGCGATTTGAAGATTTATTAATTGTTTGGATTGAGAATTTTAAATAAGAATTTCATCGACTGTTTTTAGTTCAGCACCAATCTGAACTATTTTGAGTTCCATTTGTAATCATTTCCGCTGTGTCTTGACGGTTGCTGCCGTGTCTATCCTTCACAAAGAATGATTATTTAAAAAAAGTGAACCTCTATATTTTTTTTGTAATACCTGAGGTTCACTATTTTATTAGCGAATTATCTCAATTATTTTACAATTTTATTAATTTCGTCCAGTACAGACTGCACCTTTTCTTTTGTGATTCCAAATTGAGCTGCCTGTGGTGTTGCTAAAAGTGCATTTAATGTCATACCTTTTGCTAAGGCTACCATCGGGTTGGTAGAAACACCCGGTAAGTATTTTTCCACAACTGCCTTAGCTTGCGGATGATCCAACAAAGCGCCAAATTTCGTATCTAATGTAAATGCCATTATTTCCTCCATTATTTTTTTTAATTATTCTAACTCAATTATCAGTTTTTAGGTTCTGCTCTTTCTTTTCCTGATCAGAATCTATATCTGGTTTTTTGATCGGCCCTGAATCCATTCGATCGGTAGTTCCTTGATACAATTCCCAACCCTGACTGAAAATTACTACCTGTGCTGCCAGCAACCAAAGGAAGAAAACCAGGAAAACAATCGTCGTGATATTTACAATTCTTCCGATATTATCTTTAAATTTTGTCAACATCAGACTTAAATTTGAGGTTGAAGTTTTTGATTCATTCACCATTGTCTGATATTGTGAAAGACTGGTAGAGATTAATTGAACATTCCCAGCCATCAATTGCATACTCTCCTTTACCAAATCCAGATTCCTATTAGCCTTTTCGAGGTTAGTTGACATGGCGATAAACGAATCCGGCATATCCTGCATACTTTCTGAAAGATCGCTCAAAGAATCAGCTAAAGATTTTTCGGGATTGTATGGTTCTGGGTTTGTGGGTATAACAGCGCTGAGGAACGGAGTGCTTTTTAAAATTATTTGCAGGGCCTCAAACGATTTAATTGCGCTTTCGAGCGATTGAGCGGCGGTTTCAGCTGCGCTTAGTGAATCGGTGGCGGTTTTAATCGTTGCTGGTAATTTTTCGGACATCAGAGTATTCACCTGAGAGATAACGGGCTGGGTATCCTTAACTGTTATGGCTGTGGAATCCAACATGTCTGCTAAAGCATCCACACTGTTAATGGTTGCTCCCAGGGCTTCGTAGGTGATATCGAGCGTTTTTTGACTGGTGTTCACACTGTTAACCAGAGTATCGATGGTGTTATTAATAGTTGCAGTCAAAATAGATTTGCTAATTCCTATTCCAACCAAACCGGTCAGGCTCAGGATTAATCCTAAGGCTCCAGCAATCATGACGAAAATTCCCAGAAAACGGCGTAGTTTACTCATATCATTCCTTACCATTCAATTATTGTTTAGGATGATTATAGTAGGAAAGGAACTAAATAACAGTAATTACTAATCGGTTTAATATTTAAATTCGTTCTCGAAAATCCTGATGATTTGATTGGCACCAGTTTTTGACTTTTTTATTTCAAGCAGGTTGAGGACATCATAGCCTTTTTTCTTCAGAAAACGAAGCATACGATGGTTATCCGGGTGAACCCAGATATAAAGTTGGTCATTGCCTAGTTCCAAAGCATATTTTTCTGCATGATCAAATAAATCGGAAGCAATTCCTTTTCCAAAAAAGCTGGATTTAACAAACAGCCAATCCAACCAGCATACTTGCTCTTCGATTTTTAAAACTGAATAACCTATAAGTTCATCATTAAGTACATAAACAAAAACTTTTCTGTTATTAGCAAAGTTACTCTCAGCTTCCAGTTTGGCTGAAGATAGGGTTGTTATTTCTGTGGTTTGATTTAATTGATTCATTAGCAGACGCATATCAAGGACCATATGCGTAAATTCAAGGGAGTTTGATTTAAGTTCTTGGATTTTTTCCATTAATACACTTTCGCTTTTAATGTTTCTGATTAAAAATGAACAGGGGATAATCTGGATAGTTTTCTTTATTATCGGGCATCTTCTAAAAAACCTCAAATGTTGAAGATGTTGGGTCGATTTTTCGGAAATAAGTCCCTTTACAAAAATAAAAAACCATTTTATAATATTAGAATAATTCTAAATAAAGAATTATTCTAATATACTTATGGACAATTTTCAACAACGCTTCGATGATTTGCTTCAGGCTCTTAGAGAGCATAATTGTCGCCTTACCCCGCAACGGGTGGAGCTGATACGATTAATTGCTGCCAGTGAAGGACATCCCAATGCGAGCCAGCTTTTTTCCCAGATTCAAGAGAAATTTCCAACCATGAGTCAGGCAACGGTTTACAACACTTTATCCCTTCTTAAGGAAATTGGGCAGGTTCTGGAGATCAATTTGCAGGGTGACAGTCATTATGATGGCGTTCGTCCGCAGCCTCATCCACATTTGATCTGTATTAAATGCCAAAAAATTATGGATGCAGATGTTTTGCTGGATCAAGCATCAATGGAGAAGGTTGAAAAAAGTTCAGGTTACACCATTTTGCGACCGCAGATTACACTCTTTGGGCTTTGCCCGGATTGCCAACACGCGGATTAATGTTGTTTTGTTTTTAAAATAAATTATGAAAAGGAGTAGAAAATATGAGTAAAGATAAAAGTAAATCCGAACATATTCCGATGACTGGAAGAGGTACCTCCAATAAAGATTGGTGGCCAAACCAGTTAGATTTAGATATTTTGCACCAACATACATCCAAATCGAACCCAATGGGTGATGATTTTGATTATCGAGAAGAATTTAAAAAACTTGATTACGAAGGTTTGAAAAAGGATTTACGCGAATTGATGAAAAAATCGCAGGATTGGTGGCCAGCCGATTTTGGTCACTATGGTCCTCTTTTCATACGCATGGCCTGGCATAGCGCTGGAACATACCGTATAGGCGATGGACGGGGAGGGGCAGGTACAGGCAATCAACGTTTTGCTCCTTTAAACAGTTGGCCGGATAATGTCAACCTGGATAAAGCCCGCCGTTTACTTTGGCCAATTAAACAAAAATATGGCAAGAAAATTTCCTGGGCTGATCTTTTAATCCTGACTGGAAACGTGGCTTTGGAATCAATGGGCTTCAAGACCTTTGGGTTTGCCGGTGGGCGTGAGGATATCTGGGAACCGGAAAAAGATGTTTACTGGGGTACAGAAGAGAAATGGCTGGGCGAAAAACGTTATAGCGGCGAACGTGATCTCGAGAATCCACTGGCTGCCGTCCAGATGGGCTTAATTTATGTCAACCCGGAAGGCCCCGATGGAAAACCCGATCCGATAGCAGCCGCTAAAGATATTCGCGAGACTTTTGCTCGTATGGCGATGAACGATGAAGAAACGGTCGCCTTAATCGCCGGCGGGCATACTTTCGGAAAGACTCATGGGGCAGGCGATGCTGCCAACGTCGGCCCGGAACCGGAAGCAGCCGGAATCACTGAGCAAGGGTTAGGTTGGAAGAGTAAGTTCGGGTCTGGTAAAGGTGGGGATACCATCTCCAGTGGTCTGGAAGTTACCTGGACATCTACCCCGACCCGCTGGACCAGTAATTTCTTGTGGAACTTGTTTGGCTATGACTGGGAATTAGTCAAAAGTCCTGCCGGCGCTTATCAGTGGATTCCAAAAGCCGGTGCTGGCGCAAACTCTGTCCCAGATGCCCATGACCCCAATAAGCGCCATGTTCCTTCCATGCTAACAACCGATCTGGCTTTACGTTTTGACCCAGCTTATGAAAAGATTTCTAGAAGGTATTATGAAGATCCTGATCTTTTTGCTGAAGCTTTTGCGCGTGCCTGGTTTAAACTGACCCATCGGGATATGGGGCCTCGCTCTCGTTATCTGGGCCCAGAAATCCCTGAAGAAATCTTAATCTGGCAGGATCCGATTCCGGTTGTTGATCATGAACTGGTTGACGAACAGGATGTGGCCGCATTGAAGAGCAAAATTCGAGCTTCGGGATTAACTGTACCCGAACTGGTGGCAACTGCCTGGACATCTGCATCCACATTCCGTGGGTCTGATAAGCGTGGCGGGGCGAATGGCGCCCGCATTCAACTGACACCACAAAAGGATTGGGAAGCAAATGAACCTGATCAATTGGATAAGGTGTTAAATACCCTCAGAGACATTCAAAGTGAATTTAATGCTACGCAATCAGGCAACAAAAAAGTATCTCTGGCGGATTTAATCGTATTGGCTGGTGGTGTTGGTGTTGAAAAAGCTGCTGAAAGTGCAGGTACTACTATTTCAGTTCCATTCACACCTGGTCGAATGGATGCATTGCAGGAACAGACCGAAGTAGATTCCTTTGCGGTACTAGAGCCAAAAGCTGATGCTTTCCGCAATTACCAAAAAGCTCGCTATGCTGTTCCCGCAGAAGAATTAATGCTGGACCGGGCTCAATTATTGACCCTGACTGCCCCGGAAATGACTGTCTTGGTGGGTGGCATGCGGGCAATGAATGCCAACTTCAAGCAATCTCAGCATGGTGTTTTCACCGATCGCCCAGAAGCACTGACAACTGATTTCTTCGTGAACTTGCTGGATATGAATAATTCCTGGCACGCGATTGATGAGAATGAAGAGTTATTTGAAGTCCGCAATCGGGCAACTGGTGAGGTAAAATGGACAGCGTCGCGAGTTGACTTGATTTTTGGCTCAAATTCAATTCTACGGGCATTGGCAGAAGTTTACGGCAGTGCCGACGCTCAAGAAAAATTCATCCAGGATTTTGTGGCAGCCTGGACAAAAGTGATGAACCTCGATCGCTTCGATCTGGTTTAAAAATAATAAACAATTATAATGAAAAAACACCCTGCCAGATCTGACAGGGTGTTTTTTATGAAAGCAAAATTAGACTTTTATCCATCCCCGAAACCCCCGCCCAGCGTAATATGAATCAGATCCGTTGTGGTAAAGGAAAACCTGGTCATAACGGCGATCCATGAATAAAGCGCCCCCGAGTTTACGAATTGAAGACGGGGTAAGTACCCAGCTTGAGGTCTTCAAATCAAATCTTCCGAGATTTTGAAGAAAGCGATATTGTTCTTCACTCAAGATCTCAATCCCCATACTTAATGCAACATTCATGGCACTATCTTCTGGCGGAAATTTCTTGCGAGCTTCCAGGGCTGCCTGATCATAACAAATATTCCTGCGGCCAGACGGTGTTTCGAGAGAACAATCGAAAAAGATGAATTCACCGGTTTGAGAGTCTTGGCCTACGACATCTGGTTCACCTCCGGTTCTTTCCATTTCAAAAATTGACCTGAGTTTGGCTGGATTTTCAATTAATTTTGTTTGAATCAGTTTCCAATCCAGTTCAGGATGGCGGTTCATATATTTTTCGAAACGAGTTTTTAAAATTCCAAATAAAGCATCTCGTTCTTCTGATGAAAGTTCATTTTTATCTTTTATTTCCATTTTCAATTCCTCAACTTCATCTTTTTATGTACGTGGACGGATAATACAAATTTATAATATTCCTTTGTAAGTATATTCTCCAAAATCAGTCGTATCAACCTAATTTATATTGATTGCAGCCATACCTTACTTACCAAATCGATGAGATGATTCCTTCTATTTTCTTTCTTTACTTTTCGGTGAGTAAAGTAAAAAGGATAAAAAATCTCTTGAGATAGGGGATCACCAATTAATTTACTAAAAAATCATATCCCTAAATATTCTTTCTTGAATTTCAGGGATATGATTAATTGTTTGTAAATCTATACGAATATTACGAATAGATTCGGGATTTCTTAACTATTTTGTATAAATCCCTGGTTTATAATCTCCAACCGGGGTCCGGAAAGGTACATTGAGTCGATTCCAGCCATTAATGGCGATGATCGCAAACGTGAGGCCAACCAGTTCTTTATCGGTGAAATGACGACGAGCTTCTTCATAAATTTCATCCGAAACTTCTTCAGTGGCTAACAAGGTGACAGCTTCTGCCCAGGCAAAGGCAGCGCGTTCACGCTCAGTATAACAATTCGCTTCCCGCCAGGCGGGGAGTAGCAGCAGGCGTTGTTGGCTCTCACCACGTGCTAAAGCGTCCTTCGTGTGCATATCGAGGCACCAGGCGCAATGGTTAATCTGTGAAACGCGTGTTTTAACTAACTCAAGCAGGCCAGCTTCCAGTCCGGTTGAATGAATGTAATGTTCGAATCCCATCATGGCTTTGAAGCCATCGGGTGCCAATTCTTTGTATTCAAGTCTTTGTTCCATAATATCCTTCCTTTATATTGTGTAATTTGTTTTGTTATTCATTTCTTTTTGATGTAAATAAAGCCTGTGCTTCTGGGTACGGAAATATAGGCGTAGTTGAGCTAAATGTCCCTTTCGTGAAGAGTTGCTGTGCCAGATCATACAGATACCCATTCGATGCAGTTGCGAGTGAGGTGGCAGTGCTGAGGCGCGCTACGCCAGCTTGCTCCATTTCGGAGATATTTGTGACTCCGGGTTTGAATGTGGTGTTGACAGGACCATTTACTTCTTGAACAAGCTTGGCAAGCACCTTTGGATCACTTAATCCGATTGGAAAAAAGCAATCTGCTCCGTTGGCAAAAAACGACCTGGCACGGTGTAAGGCTATCTCAAAACGCTGTTGTTCATCACCTTCCCCGCGAGTAAAAACATCGGTGCGGGCATTGATCACAATCGGAATTCCTGCGATGCTAGCAGCTTCCCGTGCGGCGCGAATGCGGGCAGCAGCATCTTCAATTGATCGTAAGGGTGCTCCTGCCTGGTGTGTTCCATCTTCCAGGTTAATCCCTACTGCACCTGCTGCGATGATGGCTGAAACTGTTTCCGCTACCTCTTGTGGAGTATTTCCAAACCCACCTTCAATGTCTGCGGTTACAGGCACGGAAACAGCTCTGGCAATTCGACTTGTCGCAGCGATTATCTCATCCACTGGAGCGCCTTCACCGTCGGTATAACCCAGCGCCCATGCGACTCCTGCACTGGTAGTTGCAATGGCTCGGAAACCAGCTTTTTCAAACAAAGCGGCGCTGATTGCATCCCAGGCATTTGGTAAAAGCAAAAGTCGTGAACGATCATGCATCTTCCGAAAGGCTTCAGCTTTGCGGATTTGATCGGTTTTTGAAAAACTCCTGGTTTCGATTTGCATACGTTTTCTATCTTTTTATGGCTATTAATTTGGATGCAACAGCACCAATGGAATTTCTCGCGATGTTGCTTTGGCATATTCGCCATACATGGGCACACTAGAAACAATTTGCTGCCAGGCTTGTTCGCGAGCTGTGCCTGTTAAAATCTCTGCCTGAACTGGCATTACTTTGCCCATCACCTGAAATGTAGCCTGAGGATTGCTCTTCAAATTGAAATACCAGGAAGGATGATGGACGGATCCGCCATTTGAAGCTACTACAATATATCCCTGTGGATTATCAAAAAAACCAATCGGCAACATGCGTTTCTTTCCACTTTTCCGCCCATGAGTTGTGAGTAGAGCTACGTTAAACCTACCCATTTTGCCGCCGACCCTTCCGCCTGTCAGCCGGTATATCGTTGCGTGCAAAGCGGTAAACAATTTTGTGGGACGATATTTCTTCATATCTGCGATGTGTTTTCTCCCAAATCGGTTCCCCGAAAGTATTATGGGTCATTTGTTTGAATGGCTCAACTACTAATTATAATGACTTCAAATAATCCTGAACGAAGTTGTATAACAATTGCTGGAACTTCAATAAGATTAATGTGAGTTGATAGCTTTTTCTAAAAAGATTGATCATCAGGTAAATAAGGAATCAGCCCCTTACGATAAGCTTCTTCCTGAATTGGGCGTGGCAATGAACGCACGTCAACGATCAAACCATTATAGGAAACCAACCAGGCAAGCGGATTCTGATCCATCATACTGGGGAGCGTCCACTTTTTGTCCAGCAAGTTAATGTGCATCAACTTGCGAATCTGATTGCTTTTGTTTCCGCCAGTACTTGCAGCAACTCCAAACCAGGTACACAACTCATCCGCCCGCATGTGAGGAGCTTGTGATTTATCAAAGAGAAAGTTGACCCAGCCAATTGTGTACACAATTCCACACGCCCATGTTTTTACATGTCCGCTATTTAATGGGGATGGTCGTTTCCGAGCCAAGGCTGCTGTCAGGGCCTGGCATAATGTACCATATTCGGAATTCAGTTTTTCTTTACACAATTTTTCTGTCAATACACAAATCTCTTGAAAACGAGACTGCATTTCATCAGGAACAGAGAGTTTATTTTTGGCTTTTGGGGGCATTTTCTCCTCTTATTTTGGGTTTTATATTCGTCCCAGTGCAATCCCGGCGGCTGTCCCTTCCTCAGGTTTTTCAAGAACTTCGATGATATTAAGCCCTTTCACGCTCTCGTAACACTCCTGCCCAAGCAGCACCAAACGAACCGGACCGCCGTGATACTCATCCAGTGGGATGCCGCCCTTGCGCAATGCCAGAATGGTTGTTGTTTCTACGGCGCGAGCAAGCGGGATAACGATACTAAATCCATCGGATGCCAGGCGGAGGTATTGCGCTTCAGGCTTTAAATCCAGCAGTGCCAGAACATCCCCGAGCTTTACCCCTTCCCAAAGAATATCTTCCACTTTCCAGCCTTCTAAACAGAAAAAATCGTCGGTCAAACTAACCCTGGGCAAAGATAGCAAATCGTCATAATTTAAATCCCTCGGATCATTCACCAAACCGCTGACGTGAAGTTTCCAGGTGGTCAAATCGAAAGCTTGTTTTGAAAACTTGGGCAGATCTTGTTTGATTTCCATAAATGCTCCTTTTTTATGCAATGTAAATAAATGCTTAGTGTGAAGATACAATGTTATGTAATTGATTCGTAGATTGATAATTATAGATTACAATTTCCTAAAAGTTTTTCAAGCCCGGGATTGGACAAGGAGTGTACCAACGGTTGTCAGAAGAAGAATGCGATTCCCAATTAAGGAACCTAACCCTAAGGCATAGATGATTTGAGGGAGCTTATTTATATTTCGAAGTACTTTGCGTGACTAGGATAGATGAATTTTGCGCCTTTTTCTTTAATTGCTTCCCAACTTTTCCTTGATTCGATATCATCACTCATTACCAGGTCCGGTGAGTACAGATCACCGATGATTGCTTCATTATGATCACTAATGAAAGTGATGCTATCTTTAGAATGTCCTTTGGTAGATATTACTTCACCAACAATTCCAATTTCCTTAAAAAATTGCCTTGATTCACTTACCCGCAGGATTTTAATTTTGCTTTTATCAATTCTTTTGTAATTTATGTAATCTTTATTCCTGGTTATTATCGATTCCATTTTATCTATATGCTTGATCTGCTCTTCAAAAGCATAACAATTTATATTACTTTCAATAAATTCTCCCCAAAGCCCGGCATGATCCATATGAAGATGAGTTACAAATGACCAGACGATATCTTGATATCTGAGGTTTATTTGCTTAAGATATCTTTGATATTCATAAAAGGTACAGGGCCAACCTGCGTCAATTGCAAGCAGCTTCCCGTTTAAGGAACTTTCAATGAAAAAACAATTCGTTTGGTGATATCTAAAGAATTTCATATATCGGGATAGAGGATTGCTATTTGCTGCAGGATCTGTTCATCAGTATTTCAACCAGATACCAAATTTTAGGGTAAAGATATTCCAGACTCGACGATGAGAGGGGGAAGCGGGTCTTTATGCCGCAGTTCAAGATGAGACCACATTTCCTCCGCGTTTATTGAGTGTGAAAGAATTTTCTCTTGTAAGTCACTGGGAAACATATTACGAATATCAATGACATAGCGCGAGCCATCTCCTGGCACTGTCACGTTTTCAATAATTCCATTTTCTGAAAGATAAAGGACTGCCGGGGCACTCATTGCTGCCCCTTCAATGGAATCTGCCACCTGACACATCGCCCAGACATATACTTCATGCTCTGATTGTCCTAAAAGTTCCCATTCGCATAATCCCTTGCCCGGTAAATAGGGAGATGGAAGAAATACTGCCGCCAGAGCATTTTCGTATTCCTGCCACCTTATTTAGCTTGATGATTTTCGATAATTCTGTTTCTGTTCTCTGCCATCTGTTGGAATCTGTATTGGCGCAGTATGAATATTCATACCACATTTTGCGCAAAAAGGGATCACCTGCTCTTGCTGAACATGGAATGTGATAAAATCTAGCCATCCTTTAATATAAATCTCCGGGGAGGCCTTCTGTTGAATAAGAACCTGCATATTTACATCGGGGTATTGCTGTTTGTGGTAGTTGTGGTCGCCCAGATCTACGTTGTTTTTGCGCCGAGCAAGAGTCTTTTAAACTGGTTTACAACGGATGACGCTTTCTATTACTTCAAAGTAGCCCGTAATATTACAGAAGGAAAAGGGATTACCTTTGATGGAATCAATCCGACCAATGGATTTCACCCATTATGGATGTTGATCTGTATTCCCCTTTTTACCCTGGCTCACCTGGATCCCTTCCTTCCGCTGCGCGGTGTGATTCTGGTTTCCATCCTTTTGAGTGCTGGAACCAGTGTGCTCATTTACCAAATCCTACGCCGGGTAATCTCCTTCGAAGCCAGCTTATTAGCGGCTGTTTTTTATGCTTTCTATAAAAGTATTCATTTTACTGTAGTCGAAGGTGGCATGGAATCAGGGATAAGTTCTTTTTTCCTGGCTTTGCTGGTTTATCTTGCCACACGCTGGGAGCAAGAAGAACCCGCCGGACAGAAAAGGTGGATTTCGCTAGCCTGGGTTGGTCTGGCAGGTGGCTTAACTGCACTCAGCCGGTTGGATAATGTCTTCATTATTGGCATGATCGGGGTTTGGTTGACGCTACGTAGTTT
Source organism: Anaerolineaceae bacterium (assembly GCA_034429975.1). Lineage (GTDB taxonomy): Bacteria > Chloroflexota > Anaerolineae > Anaerolineales > Anaerolineaceae > UBA6170. The sequence goes on from DAOUFM010000137.1 coordinate 49,721, forward strand.
TCGGAACCGCTCTTTGTTAATTTTGGATGCGTTAACGATTGTGGGAACCGTTTTATTCAGCTATCAATCGCGCTTATTGGGTATTGGTTTCAGTACTTTCACCGATTCGGCTCTTGTGATGCTAGCAGCTTCATTGATTTTTCGTATTGGGGCATACAATCTTGCTGGACTATATCGTCATCCCAAATCTTACCCACTAAAATCTTTTATCCTGCGTATGGTTTTGGCCAGTCTGGGGGCATCAACTCTCACAGCAGTGGTGATGCTGGTCGCTGGTAGGTTTAACCTGTTTCCCAGCTTTCCACGGGCAATCTTATTAATTGAAGGTTTGTTGTCATTTCTGGGAGCGCTGGTATTACGTGGTGCCTATGCCTTCCTTGTTCCAATAAACGCAGAGGATCACAAACCAACACGGCTGTTGGATTGGAAACAGACCTTCCAAACCGGCCTGGTGTTCTTTGCATCGGTTGGGGTTATTCTGGTAATTTATATGGGGTATAACTATCTCACCTTGGGCACTTTTATGCCGATTAGTGGTCAGATCAAGCAATGGTGGAGCACATTACCGAATTCGGTTTATGGGGGTTTTGGTGAACGGGCTTTGGATTATGCCGGATATTCGCTCGCTCCAAATGGTCCGTGGGGTCTGATCAACCATTTATTTGAACCAGCGTATCTGGCTCTCTTCGGCTGGCTGAAAAGCAAAGCGGTTAGAATGGCAGTCAGCGGAGTGGTCATTGCCACTTTGCTGGTCTGGGTATGGCTGGGAAGTAAAAAAGCCCTCTCGGAAATTACAAATATCTTTTTGGTTCCTTTAGTGGCTGGCAACACTCTTCAATTGTTATATTATGGTTTTAGCGGTTTCAGCGCGATGCGTTACTGGTATTGGGCTGGACAAATCTTTGTCATCACTCTGGCCCTGGCGATCCTGGTGGATGTGCTGTTTGATGCGCTGCGTCGTTTGCCTGGTCATGAATTATGGCCGCGCCTGCTAGTGACGGTAACCGGGTTATTTTTGCTGGTCATCTTTGTCAGACGAATGATTCATCTGGCGCCTTTTATTCCGGGTGGCAGTGCCGCAGAAACGTATACATCTTCTATAGATGCGGTGGCTACATTAACTCAACCAGGGGATGTGATTGCTTCACCTGGAAATGGCTACATTGGATATTTCCTGGATGATCGTACCTTCGTAAACCTGGATGGTTTGATTAATAGCCCTGATTATTTCAATGACCTAAAAACAGGCAATGTCCCGGACTTTCTTGAAAGAATGAATGTCAAATATGTCTATGGTAGTGAATATATGCTGACGGAGTCCCAGCCGTATACGGATTTCTTTAAAGACCGTCTCAAGTATATGCACCAAGCTGGTGATCAAACCTTATTTCATTATGCTCCCTCCTCAGAATAACCTGTTTTAATTGACTTGAATATTTAGATTTATCTTATTAGCCAAAAAAAAATTTGCAAGAATTAGTAAAATGATTCCAATACTAAAACATAATATTTCGTTGCGTGAAAAAAACACACTGAGAATGAATGTCAAATCGAAATACTATATGGAGGTTAACTCAATTTTTGAACTTGATCAGGCAATTCGTAATCAGATGATAACAAAAGAAAAAATTATGGTTTTGGGTAGTGGTTCCAATATATTATTTACGAAAGATTACCCGGGCACAATTTTGAAAATTAATATCCGGGGAATACAAATTGTCTGCGAAGAGGATGAATATGTTTTTGTAAAGATAGGCGCAGGAGAAGATTGGTCTTTCTTTGTTGAATATGCAGTATCAAAAGGTTGGGGAGGAATTGAAAATTTGGCTATGATACCAGGAACGGTCGGTGCAGCACCCGTTCAAAACATTGCTGGATATGGTCATAATTTACACGAATCTCTTTCTTCAGTCAATGCAACAATATTTTCTACCGGAGAAAAGAAAATATTTTTAGCAGAGCAATGTAAATTTGGCTACAGAACCAGTATTTTTAAAGAAGATATGTTAGGAAAATGTGCAATTACAGATATCACCCTTAAGTTAAACAAAAAACCGGATATAAATATCAGCTATAAATCCCGGTATGAATCGGTAGAAGAGGAACTGGCAAAAAATAAAATACCACCGTACCGTATTGAAGATGTATATCAGGCTGTAGTAAATATTAGAAAAAGAAAGTTACCGGATATTAAGGAAGTAGGTACTATTGGAAGCGTTTTTAAAAACCCATTAATTACCTGGGATCAGCTGGATGCCATTAAGAAAATATGCCCAGATATCCATTATTACCCTCAAGAACATTTAATATATAAAAATGTTACAAACGATAATCCTGATAAAAAGGGAAGGGTAAAAATACCCGCAGCATGGCTTATTGAAGAATTAGGCTGGGGGGGTAAAATAATAGGAAACTGCGCTATTTGGAAAACCCAACCGCTGAATATTGTTAACCTGGGTCATGCAACACCTGAAGAATATTTATCAGTAATTAAAAGGGTCAAAGATGCTGTTTATGAGAAATATTCAATTGATTTGGAAACAGAAGTGGTTATAGTCTAAAGTTCTTTGCTTTTATTTCAATAAAAAAACGCCCTCCTGAAATGGAGAGCGGTTCCGCCTGTAACAGTTAACTGGTCTATTCTTGCGCGCAGCATTTAGGGGAGAAACTCATTGTTGGGTGGTTGTAGGTCATCATCGTTTTATTCTTCCGATATCCTTACAGACGCTCTAAAGCTTCGAGTTCATGTTAACACTGCTAACCCATCCGAAGAATTAGGAAAGTAAAGTGGAAACTCCATAAGTAGCCCAAGTTGCTACCAAAGGAAGTTGATGGAAGCGGCGAGGACGAACAGAGCGACCTTTAGATCAAAGCCATTCGCTGTAATGGCATGAATGGATTTCGGTGCCTGTTCTTCCCACCATCTTACGAACGGAGGCTTGCAGCACCTGATACAGAAGTTGTCGCAAGCGGCGATAGGATAGCTGTCCAAAACATAGCTGGAACGTGCATTGAGTTGCTTCCTGTATTCGCCCAGCGACAGGAACAGGGTCAGAAACAGATTGGCAATGCGAAACAAACGACGATTGAAGCGGCTTCTATTCAACATCTGCGATATGTAGCCATACTCACTTAGAAACTGGCAGGCTATCCGGAAGTTGCCTCGGAAATATAACATCGCCACTATTGTTGCGGTCATCACTTTCGCATCTTTTATTTGGCTTTGTTTATCCTCGACGTGGCGCAGAGTCTACAGCAGCTTGTCACAAAGTCCAAAAAAACGTAGAATTTGGGTGTCCATGCGCTTCTCCATTTCAATTTTTCCTTGAGAACCTTTACTTTACCAGCTTTCGCATGGCCTCTCTTCTTTCTGAGTTTCAAGGCGGCTACTTAAGTTAATTCAAGGTAGAATTTGGAGGAGGATATGAAAAGACAAATACGAACTCTTGTGTTGGCACTGCTGATTTGTCTCTATCTGGTGGCTTGTGGGGGTTACACTTCTGGGGAGACTGGTGGAAGCGGACAACCATCAACATCACAACCAGTAAGCGAAACAGAAGAACCGGTAAGCGAAACAACAGAACCAGTAAGCGAGATAGCAGAACCGGCGGTCGTTCTTGATTTATCTGGCGGGTGGAAACAAACAAACTTTAATTCTGATACAAACTATCAGATTGCGATGATTACTGAAAACACCATCGAAGTATACTGGAAAAGCGAAACGGATAATTTAACAGCTCTGTATTGGGCCGGGACTTATGTTCCTCCTACTTCAGAGACCAATGAGTATTCATGGGAATCTGTTAATGACAGGAGTCGTACAGATAGCGCATTACTTGCATCCGAAAATGACAAAAAGACTTTCACTCATAAAGATGGCGTAATAAGCTATTCTGTTACGGCAATGGGGGTTGCTAAAACCGTTGAACTCGTTCGTTCGGACGATGTCAACATAAATGTTCAAGAGGCTGTTTCTACCGCTGACCCTCTTCCTTTTGAAATAGCAGAAAGTGGATATGTGGTAATGAAGGGGTTTAATACGTTTTATTTTCAGTATGCCATAAAAGCGAATAATCCTAACCCTGAAATGGCTTACAATTACCCTTCTATGCGAATCACAGCACGAGATGAAAGTGATGCTATCTTGTGGACAGGAGAGGTGGTAGGACCGTCGATTTTACCGGGTGGGACGTGGTATTACGCAGACCAAAGCCCTCTCTTTGATAGTGAGCCAGCTTCAGTAGATTTTGAACTTATTCAGCCTGAAGATTGGAATTGGGTTTCACCGGAATTTCTTGATTATCCAGGTGAAGCTTTATTAGTAGAAAATCCAACAAAATTTCATGACAAGATTATAGGGGAAGTCATTAATCCTAATGATTATGACATTAAAATGGTCCAGATAGTCATATTGTTCCGCGATGATAGTGCTAAATTGATCGCCGGTGAATCCACAATTGTTATTGAGGTTCCAGCAGGGGTAAAAGTACCGTTCGAACAGTTTTTTATGAACGCAAACGCCCCTTATATAACCGACAACTTTGAGGTTTACGCCTACCCGTGGTATCAGTAATAAAGGGAATTACTTGGTCAAAACTCCATAGATAATTTATTGTCGGGTAGGGGTTGAAACATCGTCGTCTACCCCAACCCGCTCTTGCGCGCGGCGGATGGCCTGGGCGTGGTCTGCGACTTGCAGCTTTGAGAAGATGCTGGTGATATGATTGCGGACAGTCTTCGGGCTGATAAACTGCTTTTGGGTGATTTCTGCGTTGAAATACCCGGCAGCGATCAAATCCAATAACTCACGCTCCCTTTCAGACAGCCCAGAGAGGTCGCCGACCTCTGAAGCCATGGAACTGCCCTTTGCAATCACGGTTGTTTGTGGGGCTTTTCTATCCGTGCTGATGTCCTAAAAGAAATGGGTCCTGCACTGGGCAACTGCCGGGCCGAAGAGCGCCTGACCATCCGCCACAACCCGGATCACACCCAGCATTTCCCCTCAAACGGTTAGTCAACAATTCGAAGTTGCTTTTCTTTCCCAATACGAAATCGCCCAGGTGCAGGACTGTTCCATCTGGAGAGATTAAATCATTCCAGTTCTTGAAGATCAGCTCTTGCCAGTTTTCGGGGCGGTTGCAGTATCTTCCGATGTTTTCATGGAAGAAATGGGTGTCGGAGATGATCCAGGTATAGGGGGAAATGATGAGCGTGTTGTTGGGGAACATCCTTAATAGTAGGGTCGGATTTCAATTTTAAACTACTCCGGGAAATACGGGGAATGACCTGGCCAGTCGTTCACTTCAGGCCGTTCCCGTAGTTTTTCAAGGGAGATCGGTGTGCAGCGGATAGCAGGTCGTCAGCAGTCCGGATGATCGCCTACAATTATCTTTTCACCTGTGATTTGTTTTCATACAGCCATAATCCGCTTTTGAGTTTTTCCTCGATTGAAATAAATGCGGATTCAGCACGAGCTTCGTGCATGAGAACCAGTAAGTCGTTATCGCTCATCATCTTGGAGTCCAAATTCAAATAACAGCGTAGATCCGAAACTTCAAACGAGAGGATGTGATGCCAGTATAACTCAAAAAAAGAGTAAGCGAAATATTAGAGTTTAGGCTATAATAGTCGTAACTCTAATATTTGGAGGAGCGTATGTTTGTAGATCGCCGGCAGGAGCTTGATTTCCTCAACAACTTACTCACACGCAGCCATCCGGGGCCAGCGCAACTGGTACTGATTTATGGACGCCGCCGTGTGGGAAAGTCTGAGTTGTTGATGCAGTGGGCGACGCAGAATGCGGCGCAAAACGGGCTGCCCTTCACCTATTGGGAAGCGGTCAAAGAAACCGCTACCCAACAGCGCGCGCGTCTGTTTGCCAAGCTGCTCAATGTCCCCGTTTCGGCTGCGCCCGTGTATCGCTCCTGGCCCGAACTGTGGGATGCTGCAGCGCCATTATTACAAGCAAAACGCCAGATCCTGATCCTGGACGAACTGCCCTACGCCGCCGAAGCCGACTCGGCTATGCTGTCATCGCTGCAATATGCCTGGGATCAGCACTTTCAGAAGTCAGAACTGGTGATCGTGCTATGCGGCTCCCAGATGCGTGTCATGGAAACTCTGTTCTCCCGCCAATCACCACTCTTTGGCCGCATGACATCTCAATGGAGGCTGGAGCCCTTGCCTTTTTCCAGTCTGGCAGAGTTTTTTCCCAAATGGAATGCCGATGCGCGCGTGGCCACTTATGCCATGCTGGGAGGTATCCCCGCTTATCTCAACTGGCTGGATCCTGGCATGGACTTGATTGGAAACATTCGTCAAGTGATTCTGAACCCTGGCAGTATGTTCCTGGCTGAGCCTGCCTTTTTGATGTACGACGAAGTGCGCGAACCATCCAGTTATCTGGCAATCCTGAAGGCAATAGGTGGCGGAGCGCATACCCTGACAGAAATCAGCGAAAAGTCTTTCATCCCCACTACCAGTGTAAACTTTTACCTGAACACGCTGCAAGAACTCCACCTGGTTGAGCGCCGCCTGCCGGTGACACAAACCAAAGCGGCGCGCGGACGTTCCAAAAGTGGGCGGTATCACCTGAGCGATCCGTACTTCCGTTTCTACTTCCAGTTCCTCGAGCCATTCCTTTCCACTTCTCCCTTCGATACAGAACAGGTGGTAGAAGCGGTGCGGCGCAACCTGCGCGCCTTTGTCGGTGTCACTGCCTTCGAGGATTTGTGTCGCCAGTGGGTACTGGCGCAGGCCAGAGCAGGGCAACTACCGTTCCTACCGGACAGCATTGGCAGTCATTGGAGCAGCAAGGTACAGGTGGATGTGGCAGCGATCAATTGGAAAACGCATGACATTTTGTTGGGAGAATGCAAATGGGGTGCCGATCGGGTGGACCGGCAAGTAGCTCGCGAGTTAATCGAGAACAAGGGACCTTTGGTACTGAAAGACCTGCCCGAAAAAAGCGAAGCATGGCGAGTGCATTACGCCCTGTTTGCCCGATCTGGCTTCACACCAGCCGCTGTTGCAGAGATGCAAAAGGTACAGGGAAGTCTGGTGGACTTGCAACAAATCGACGCTGTATTAGGTCGGTAGCCAGCCGCCACATAAAAACAGAAGATATGCCTGAATAGTTCGGGATAAATGGCAAGGGAGAGCAAAAGCAGCATGCCTCATGAGCTTTCATGGGGCATGTGGCATCATTATGTATGGTAAGGGATGGTGAGGCTAACCCCGTATATATAGGGGTGTGGTCTGTTATCTCGTGTTTTCTGTCTATTTAGCGTATCAAATCCAATTGGTCTAAATTTATATCCGTATATACGACTGGATCCGCGAGAGAGAGGTGAGAGTGCCTATCTACCGCCTTGAATCAACTGTGTGGTGGGTGAGCCGAGGTGGCCGGATCTGGGCCCTGATTAGCCGCGTCAGCCGAATGCGACGTTAGGCGGTAGTCGGTCCGGACATCAAACTGGATCAGATGATATCATGCGTTGCGCGACTTATACGGACCATCGCAGCTTACCTTATCTGATGATTTGCTGGACAATTATTTCTCAAATACCAGCGTGTACGAAAAGAAGCTTCCTAACTTCCTCTTCAGCCGGAATCTGGTATCCTGGGCCAGACGCACCAGCGTTTGCGCCAATGGATAGTCGGGATCGGTCAATAGCTCACTAAAGGCTACGGTCCCGGATGGTGAAAGCACACGATAGAACTCGCGGAGCGCTCGGCTTGGTTCTGGGATCTCACTGATGACTGTGATCAGATAGATCGCATCAAATGAACCGGTCTCGAAAGGAAGCTCATAGACATTTGCTACTTTTGCCTTAACGTTGAGCACACCTTCCATCTGAGCCCGTCGCTGGACACGCTCAATCATCTTGGGCTCAATATCGATGGCGACAACCTTCCCGCGTGGACCCACGCGGCGGGCTGTCTCTAAGGTGTAGCGGCCATTGCCCGGCCCGACCTCCAATACCGTCATGCCTGGTTCGATACCATGGCGGAGCGGCATCTGACTCGGGGGTTGGATTTTGCGCCGCAGGGGATTATCGATGAAATTGGCGAGAAACTCAGGCATCGGAAACTTGTGGAAATAGCGAATGATCCGCACGATTGTATGTAGGATCACTGGAAAAAGTAACAACCCAAGGATAACGGATGTCAGATTTCGAAGCATGAATGTCTCCTCCTGGGGTGAGAACCAGCCGGTGGGTTCGATTTTGAACCTACCGATCTAATAAGGTTAATTATATGCTCCAATAAAAAAACCGCCCTCGATCTCTGGAAGGCGGTTAATCATCAACCCAAATATTCTATCCCTGCATCATAGGCCGAAACTTACCCTCTACGAGGACTTCGTACCCGTACAATCCGACTCGATCCGTGAGAGAGAGGTGAGGGTGTCAATCTATCGCCTGAATTAAGCTGCTTTGCGGCGCAGAGTCGGCTTGAATGAATTGTTTTAGGTATCATCACCCGAATACCTCAACGTAAGACGCAGCATGTCAATGAGCTGTATTCCATCTTCGAAGAATGGCTGAGGGTCTTTGGTGGGTTATGATTAAAAATGAGCCCTATCTCTATTGGTAAGATCCGTATTCAAAAGAGAAAACAGAAAATATTCTTGACAATAATCGATTAATAAATTCGGAAACAGGAGAAATTCTTGAAGGTCAACCGTAGATTGATTATCTAGTATGTATTTATAATAGAATTCGGATGAATGACTGACACTGTTAACAGATTTTTCCTTTTGAGTGTCCCGCATCGGCGAGACTAGCTTTTTCGAGGATTGTTTACTGAACCCCAGCCATCACCGGTCGGAACTTATA
>DAOUFM010000138.1:0-4160 GCA_034429975.1 Anaerolineaceae bacterium
GTTATAGACCGTAGTTTGACCTGGACATATCCAATTCTTAATCTTACCGGGCAGAGAACTTCCCAGGTCCAACCGGCAGTGAAATATCTAAAAGCTTTATCGGGCTACGCGCTTCTTTTTCAACCCGAATTAGCGCCTTTGATGGAACTGGAAATCGACAATGGATTTCAAATGCTCGACCTGGTGAAGGATATTCTCCAAAACGAAACCTTATTGCACCAGGTTATTTTTTATACAGAAGAAATTGAAAGATACCATACCAAATTAGAGATCTCAGCGCTGCCCTATCGATTCCAGGATGATTTTCAGGAAATTGAGCCACTCATTCCGTTAATCACTTCTTCCGGAAAGATACTACCGCTTCTACCTGAGTTAGCCGGTATTCAGCAAACCTCCCGCTACCTTTTATTGGCGATCAATCATGATGAATTGCGAGGTGGCGGTGGATTTATCACTGCGATGGGGACTGCATCTGTCAATCAGCTTATTCAAATTGATTTCGATATGCAGGATTCCTACCAAATAGATGATTTTTCTAAAAGCTACCCATTACCACCCCAGCCTTTACAGGATTATATGCTGGCTGGGATGTGGCTGCCAAGAGATGGGAATTGGTCAGCGGATTATCCACTGGCAGCGCAGAACGTGCAATCTTTGTATGAACTCTCAACAGGTGTGCCTACCCAGGGAGTTGTTGCCTTTGATCAACAAGCAGTGATAAATTTCCTCGAGGTTATGGGGCCTATTCAGGTTGATGCTGACCAGAATATGCGAGTAGACGCCGGTAACGTGTTGGATTTCATGTATGCCAGTTGGGGAAATCAAGCTGATTCCCAGGACTGGTGGGCAAATCGCAAGGATTTTATCGGCATTCTGGGAAAAGCGATGGTCCAAAATTTGATCAACACCCGCGATTACAAAAAACTAATTTTACTAGGAAAAACGTCTCAAAACCTGATTCAATCCGGCCATTTAATGGTTTTTTTCAATGACCCGATTATTCAAAATACCCTGGCTGAATTGCAGCTTGATTCTTCAGTTCATTATCAAACCGGAGATTTTCTCTATTGGGTTGATTCCAATATCGGTTATAACAAAGTTGACGCAGTCTTATTGCGAAATCTCACTTATACAGTTGATTTAACAGATCTGCAAAACCCCAAAGCTCATCTGAAAATGGAATTCCAGAATCCAAACCAGGAAGGCATTCCCTGTGTTCATGAAGCAACCTATGGTCAGGATATCGCCTATACCAATATGTTTCAACGCTGCTATTGGGACTATTGGCGCGTCTACACCTCCCCCTCCACGCAATTATTGACCGCTAACATTCAATTTATTCCGGGTGAATATTTGTTAGGGGGGAAGGATTGGCAAGGAAATCTGGATTTGAATAGTGATCTGGTCGGATTGGGAATGGTGGGAGGTCTGCAAATTGTGCCGACGAACACAACAAATTTGATTGAGCTCGAATTTTCCTTATCTCCAGACATCTTAACTTTCGATCAGAATGGCGCTATTTATCAATTAAAAATTCAAAAACAACTCGGTTTGAACGAATTGCCGCTACAACTAGAAGTTGTCTTGCCCACAAATTATTCATTTCTGCAATCTCCAACCAGTGCGGTTATTAGTAAAAATAAGGCGAATTTTCAAAATAATTTAACCAAAACACAAGAAAATATTATTTTTTCTTTTTCAAGCAATAATTAACCTTAAAATTGGTATAATCTTAATCATAAGATTTTGCGAATTTTAGTGGGTTTTCATGGTAGCTCGGAATAAAAATACTTTATTGCTTTTCTCACTCTTATTATTTTCTTTTTTGTTGTTGGTAAACCATAAGGGCAACGCGTTTACTTCCACCACCTCTTATACAGAAGAGCAAAGGGAAACATTGCTACGCTTTGGGATTGCAGCACCCTTTGGGATTAATGGGTATGATATAAGCTCAATTCATTTGTTAACTTTTCTGGATTGGAACAAAGAAAATTCCAATGTTCCGGAAGGAGTTGAATACATTCATGTAATAAAAGTTAGTGATGAGATTTTTGCAGATGGTGAATTACTTAATATAATAACACCTATTATCCTAAATAATATGGGAGATGTTTGGATCATTGGTAACGAACCAGATAGAAAGTCTACTCAAGATGATTTAACTCCGGAAAAATATGCTGAGCGATTTTTTGAAGTATCCACGATTATTAAAAATGCTGACCCAGGCGCCAAAGTGGGTTTCGGTTCAATCGTCCAACCGACCCCAATTCGGATTCGCTATTTAGAAAGAAGCCTGAATAAATTAGCTGAATTAGCCGGTTCAATGGAAAACGCCCTGGCAATGATTGATATCTGGACGATTCATTCGTTTATTTTAAATGAGGATCATCAACCAGGCTCCTGGGGAGCTGATGTCCCGCCTGGGTTCGACTGCAATATTGGCGATTGCAATGATGCGTTTATTATCGATGATAATTTCTCCCAAACCTATTCGATTGAGATATTCAAGGAAAGAATCATCAGTTTTCGCAATTGGATGAATTCGATTGGGGAGCGCGAAAAACCGCTTTGGATTACAGAATTTGGTAGTCTTTTTCCATTATGGGAAGATCATTGCCTTCATAGTAATGAAAACAACCCTGCTTATTGTCCCTCACCACCTTCAGGGTGGCCTGAATCAGAAGATAATATAGGCTTCTTGATTAATTCTTTTAATTTCTTGTTAAACTCATCTGATGATGAAATTGGAATGCCTGCTGATTCGTATCGCTTGGTGCAAAGATGGTATTGGTTCAGTTTGAATGACAATTTATATTCCTTTGGGGGATCTTTATTTGACCCGGACAACAACAAGGCAATAACAGATTTAGGCCTGGCATACAAAACTTATCTTGATATTTTATTGGGACCAAAAATCTACCTACCCATGATCACAAAATAATTTTCCAGTTTTGGTTGTATAAACGCACAAGTTATTGTATAGTTAATTCATTCAAAAAAAGCAAAAAAAAATCCCAAATTAATAGAAAAGGGGAAGCCATAGAAAATGAAAATAAAAAATAAATCAAAAACCATAATCACAATCATTCTCTCATCCATCGTCATTGTTTTAGCCCTGATGGGAGCCAGCTGGAAAACAGGCTTTGCGGATACAAACCCAACCATCCCGATTTTTTATTATGTTACGCCACCCTATTTCTGTGCCGGATCAGATGATGTGGATGTCGTCATCACCGGCGCCAATTTTATCAATTATTTTGGCGATTATTATACGCATATTAGCTGGTTAGGTCCTGGAGAAAGTGTTCCTTCTATCATTATTCCGGATTACATTAATGAAGCTGGCACTGAATTACGATTTCATGTAAATGCCTCTCAATTAACGCAGATTGGTTCTGTTCACTTGATCATTATTAACCATCCTGAACTGACTGATCCATATGAATTAAAAACTTTTGAAATGAATATTGGCCTTTGTTCATATCTCCCAATTGTTTACAAGTGATCTTTCTTGAAAAATAATATGGGGTGACATTAAGTCACCCCTTTTTTTACATGAAGAAATTTCTTTCCTCTAAAGGATTTATTTTTCTCCTGCCAGTCAGTATCTCTGGCATTTTTTATTTTTTTACCGCTTCCAGACAATTAACCTTTGCTAATTATGGGGGCGATGGCGGGGACTTTTTAGCTGCTATCCTCACTGCGGGTATACCCCATCCTACCGGCTACCCCACGTACACATTATTGGGGATCATCTTTCAACATTTCCCATTAGGCGATCCATACTTCCGTGCAGGCTTGTTATCCTGGTTACCAGCAGCCCTAGGAGCAGGGTTGTTAGCAATTGGTGCACAAAAATTTCTGCCTGAAAATATCTCACCTTTCCAAAGGACAATAATTTCAATAATTAGCGGGTTGGTCTGGGGACTAATGCCTTTTCTCTGGTCTCAGGCAGTGATCATTGAAGTCCATGGTCTGCAATCATTATTTTTGGTTCTGACGATGTGGTGGCTTTTGTTTTTGTTCAAGGAAGCCCCAAACCAAAAAAATCTCTTCTTGTTTATTCTTTTCTCGTTTTGTTTCGGATTGGGAATTGGGAATCACATTACCATTTTATTATTCTTGCCAGCCATCCTTTTTGGATTTTTTTATGCTTCAAA
>DAOUFM010000139.1:0-2469 GCA_034429975.1 Anaerolineaceae bacterium
GGACCCAAGGTTACCACCAGGTTAATGGGTGCAATGATGGTTTTGGCAGTAATTTCAGTGATTATGACAGCCTTTGTCATCCGTTTGTTTACCTTTTGGGTCTTATGGCTTGTTTTTGCACTTTCGCTTATCTTTATCCTCCCTGCGGTCATCCGAATTCGTCGGAACCAGAATGGAATCGCCATGCAGGAGTCCTTTCAAAAACCGCTAGAATATGCTGCAGCTATTGCGTTGGGTAGCCATTTTTCCTGGCCATGGGCTACACAGCACGTTCTTCCATGGCTGGCCGCATTTCGCTTACTCATTTAACCATTACTATTCGTGCTCTTGACAAGATTCAAATAAGTAAGATACAATTAATTAGTTATTTTCGGAAAATAAATGAAAAAGAAACTTACTCACCGCCAACAACAATTTTTGAGCCAATTCCTGGATATCTACCGGGAAATGGAACATTCTGTGCATTACGTGGCCGTTGCCGAACGTCTGGGCATCGGAAAAGTTACGACGTATGAGATGTTGCGCTTGCTGGAAGAAAAGGGGCTTGTACGCGCCGAGTACCAGACGAATCCGGATCAACACGGTCCAGGTCGTTCAGTTGTCCACTTTTTTCCGACCCAGGAAGCCAATAATTTGGTCAACGTATTGGCTGGCAATCCTGCCGATTTAGAGAATTGGCAGGTTGTCAAAGAACAAATCTTACAACAGCTACGAGAAGGAAAAGCTGGAGGTTACGAAGATCTGCTTTCAAATCTTCTACTACGTATCCCGGAGAGGCGTTCCCTGTTAATTTTTGTTACAGAACTAATTACTGCCGTGATCTTAATGCTAACGACGATCCAGGATGCTCCTGAAATTCATGCATTGTTGAAACGCCTACAACAGATTGGGTTACCTCAGAAAATTGGTCTAAGTGTGATGAGTGGGATCGCTATGTTGGTCTCTGTAATGGAACACGCCAATCGCCGTTATTCGTCCATTCTGCTTTCTCATTTCAGCCGATACGAAGATGCAATCGCGCAATTGGATGAAGAGAGCCGACAAAAGTTGGGTGAGTTCACGCGCGAGGTCGTTCACATTTTATCAAGTTAATTTTTTTAACTAATATTTTCGTTATTTTCGGATTGGAGATTCAATGACCAAGATTGCAATTTTGACAGACAGTACAGCAAATCTTCCAGTGGAGTGGATTGAGCAATATAACATTCGGGTGATTCCTCTTAAGATTCATTGGTTAAACGTGACCACACTCGATGGCGTAGATATCGCGCCTAACGAGTTCTATACGCGGTTGGCTCATAGCAAATCCCTTCCCACTACCTCGCAGCCGTCTATCCAGGATTTTCTCCAGGCTTTCGAAAGCCTGGCCGATCAAGCGGATGGCATTGTCGTTCCGCTGATTTCCTCCGGAATAAGCGGTACGGTGGCATCGGCTCAGGCTGCCGCGCACCAGTTTTCCCGCGTACCGGTAGAGATTGTAGATACCCGCGTCACATCGGCCGGACAGGCGTTGGTTGTGCTGGCAGCGGCTCGAACAGCGGCACAAGGGAAATCGCTTCAGGAAGTACGTCAGGCAGCAGATGCTGTTGTTCAACACATGCATTTGTTTTTTGCAGTGGATACTTTGGAATATTTACATCGCGGCGGGCGGATAGGCGGGGCTTCCCGCTATCTGGGCACGGTGCTCAACATCAAGCCCATCTTGTACTTCGATTTGGATGGGAAGCTCGATGCCTTGGAACGTGCACGAACTAAAGGTAAGGCTTTACAACGATTAACGGCTCTGGCGGAAGAGAAAGCCAATGGGCATCCTCTCCATCTCGGTGTCATCCACGCGAATGCGCCACAGATCGCTCAAGATTTTCGCGATCAAATTACTCGCCATCTCCAATGCAAAGAAGTATTTACTTTGGAACTCAGCCCGGCCATCGGCGTCCACGTGGGGCCGGGAATGATCGGCATTGCCTTGTATGCAGAAGATCAATAACCCGAAAAGGAGGTTGATATGCGTACCTTGTTTGAACAAAGTCTTTTGGCAGGAATCGGCATTCTCTCAATGACCCATGAGAAAGCCCAAAAGATCGTGGAAGACCTGACCCATCGAGGTGAGGTTCATAGGGATGAAGCGAAAGAGTGGGTCGAAGGGCTGGTTCAGCGTGGCGAGGAAGAACGCCAGAGCTTGCGTAAACTGATTCATGACGAGGTGAAGAGCACCTTGGATGAACTAGGCCCGGTTACGAAGCAAGACCTACAGGATTTGGCATCAAAGATAGAAACTCTAGGCAGGCAAGAAAAAGAGTAAACGATTGGAAAGAAAACAATCGAAACCATTGGAGTTATGTCATAAACCTAACAGTCACCAATCCCTTCGTATATGGATACCTGTTACTTCTCTTCGGCTTGGCGCTTATCCTGGCGTGGTATCTGGATTGGCGGAAGAGAAATAAATGATCCTGGGCCGGGTTTAAT
>DAOUFM010000140.1:0-35788 GCA_034429975.1 Anaerolineaceae bacterium
AAATCCCAACCCGTAAACCGAAAGCTCTGGCTGTCAGAGAAGAATATGAAGCGGTTCCTCCCGGAACGAACCCATCAGGTGCAATATCCTGAGTAATATGTCCAACGACTAAGTAATCTACAGGTTCGATTGGTTTTAAATGACTAATCACGTTTATGAAACCTCAATGTTTTGTTCTTGATCGGTCAGATCATCAAACAGAGTTGGATGGATAGGTGGTAGCGGTTCTTCTGGTAGATTCTTTTCTTTGCGCATGCCAGGTACTGGTGTACCGCAATAAGGACAGATATTCCAGGGAAGTTCCATCAATCTATTACAATGCTCACATGTTTTTTTAAGTTTTGTTTGGCAATTAGGACAGATAATCCAATCTGGTTGAATTTTTCGGGAACAACCCGGGCATAAAGGGATATCTTCAATAGTTTGCAATAATGCTTCTTCCTCCAAAGATTGCTGGAATTCTTCATCTAATGTGCGAGCTGGGCGTAAAATAGCGTAAATAAGCATTCCAGGCAGGAAAAGAATTGCAACCACAAGAACAGCAAGAATCCTGGCCATCGGGTCTTTTGAGCGCCGGCGTACATCCCGAATTGTCCAGATGATTAAGCTGACCCATAAAGTGGCGATAAAAGCGGCGGCAAAAGCTGTTCCGATAAGCAGGTAACTATTCAATGAAGATAAATCAAAATCCATAAGTTCTCCATCCTGAAATTATAGCATGGAAGAGTTTTTTCCTACCCTTTCGCGCTTGTATTTATTTAAATATTTCAGTAAAGTTACTGAGAAAATATTCACAAAAAGGTAAATTGAACATGACCACTAACAATCGCATTTACAAAATTCAGGATTTGGATCAAAATGAACGGCCCAGGGAAAGATTAGCTGAATATGGGCCTTCTGCTTTAAGTGATGCTGAACTATTAGCCATTATTCTGCGAGTGGGGGTGCCGGGAGAAAGTGCGGTCATGGTGGGGCAGCGCTTGCTAAGGGATCTGGATGGATTAATGGGCATTCATAAAGCAACTTACGAGGAAGTTTGCAAACAACACGGACTTGGAAAAGCAAAGGCAGCCCAAATAAAGGCGGCGATTGAAATCGGAAACCGGCTGGCGAAAAGACAAATCCTGGAAGGTAATACAGCTTCGTTTCATAAACCTGAAGAAGTAGCTGAATATGTTTATCCGGAAATGGCTGGGTTAGATCAGGAACAATTGTGGGTGATGCTCCTAGATACGCGTAACAAATTACAAAAAGTAGTCAAGCTCTATACCGGCTCGTTAAATTCATCTACCGTCAGAATTGGAGAGTTGTTCAAGGAAGCGATCCGGCAAAATGCAGCGTCCATTATCATTTTGCATAACCATCCCAGCGGAGATCCTTCTCCTAGCCCAGAGGATATTAACCTCACTCGTGCAACCGTACAGGCAGGCAAACTCCTGGATGTGGAAGTGCTGGACCATATTGTGATTGGTAGGAATGAACCTCGATTTGTGTCGTTGAAGAAAAAGGAATTGGGGTTTTAGGGGGTAATGTCAAAATTATTGCATAAATGAAATTGGGTCATCATGTTCAAAGTAAATGGCGAGTCGGTTCAAGATTCTTTTCCAGCTAAAAACAGGAACCACCCATTTAGCAACAATATCCATTGTAGCCAAATATAAAATTTTGCGAACAGATTCTGGGTTTGGAAAACCTCCCTTTGTTTTTATAACTTTACGGATTTGACGATTGTATCCTTCAACTGTATTCGTGGTATAGATTAGTCGCCTCACATCAGAGGGAAACCGGAAAAATGTGGATAGTTCTGGCCAATTCTTTTTCCATGAACGAAGAATTATTGGGTACTGTTCACCCCAGACTTTATCCAAACTTTCCAAGTTTGTTTCTGCAATTTCAAGTGTACGAGCATTATATACCTTTTTGAGATCAGCCAGAAAAGGCTTGTAATCCTTACTGGCTAAGTAGTTTACCGTATTTCGGATTTGATGGATAATGCATTTCTGAATAATTGTTTTTGGAAAAATAGCTTCAATGGCATTTTGAAATCCTGTTAAGTTATCCACACAAGCTATACAAATTTCTTGCATACCTCGAGTTAACAAATCACTGAGTATCGACATCCAAAACGTAGCCGATTCAGCACCGTCTCCTACCCAATGCCTTAGAACATCCTTTTTGCCATTCCAATCCACCCCTAAAATATCGAAGCTGCTGTAGGCAATCCCAGGGATCTGGCTCTGGTTCTTTTCCTGGCTGATACAGCCTGTCGCGCTGCTGGCGTGTCGGGGTTGAAAATGAGTGATCTGGACCTGATCTTTGGTGTAGCCGTGGTGCGAGAAAAGGGTCGTGGTGGAAATAATAAAGCCCGTGAAGTCTACTTTCAAAGTAGAACTAAACGGGCTCTTGAAGAATGGCTGGCTGTACGTCCTGAGTGTGATTGTCCTTATGTGTTCATAGGAGTTGGACAGGGGGGCACCAATAATAAGATCCATGGGATAACTGTCTCTGGTATATACCAGTTATTGAAACGGTTAGCAAAGAAAGCTGGCGTTCCGGGTGACTGGAATCCTCACAACTGGCGGCATGGTGCTGCGAGGGGAATGATCAAGAACGGCGCGTCGTTGATTGAGGTTAGTCAAATCCTAGGACATTCCTCGGTATCTGTCACTGGTGACATTTATGGAGTCTTGGGTGAAGATGAATTGAAGGAATCACATCGGGCGTTCAGTTGGATGAAATGAGGTGTCAATTTTTTCGATCAGGGTAAAAGAGGGAAAATGAATGATTTATTCTTTCGTAAGCGTACTATTAATATTACATAAGTTTGTCGATGTAATATAAATTATATGTTACATTTTTCGGAAAAAATTGACATTTAAAGGCTGTTGTAGTAGAATTTCGTGCGACTTGAGGTCTATTTCAGGCGAGGTAGCTCAGTAGGCAGAGCAGCGGACTCATAAGCCGTAGGTCGTGGGTTCAAGTCCCACTCTCGCCACTAAAAAGAGGCTTTTGATAATAAGAGCCTCTTTTTTATTAAGAATTATTTGAGATAAAGATTAATCTACTGCTACTGGTAACGAGCCAGCTCCATCCAGCCCCGAAAAGGGGTTGTAAGCCTGTTCCATTTGATCGCGGAATTGTTTGGTGTAAAGGCGATAATATTTGCCGCCTTTTTTCAACAATTCAGCATGGGTGCCAATTTCTGCTATTTGGCCATCTTCAATCACAATGATGCGATTAGCTTTCTTGATGGTGGACAGACGATGGGCGATGATGAAACTGGTTGTATGCTTCATCAAGGTTTCCATACCTTGCTGGATCAATGCTTCAGTAAGGGTATCCACAGAACTGGTCGCTTCATCCATGATAAACAATTCAGGGTTTGCCAAAATAGCTCTGGCCAGGCTGATTAATTGCTTTTGACCTACTGAAAGAAGGTTGCCGCCTTCACCAACGGGTTCATCGTAGCCTTTATCCAGTCGGGAGATAAATTGGTCGGCTCCGGCTAGTTTAGCAGCCCGGATGATTTCGTCATCTGTCGCGTCTAGGCGACCATATTGGAGGTTTTCGCGCACGGTGCCGGAAAACAAATGAGGGGTTTGTAATACCATCCCAATTTTGGATTGGATGCTATGCAGCGAAAAATTTGTGTAATCTTTGCCATTGATTTTGATTTTTCCCTGAGTGGGTTCATACATGCGGCACAATAGATTCACAATCGTCGTCTTTCCACCGCCAGTGGGTCCGACCAGGGCAATTGTCTCTCCTGGTTTTACTTTTAGAGAAAAATCTTTAAGAACGGGTTTATCATTTTCGTAAGCAAAGGAAACATGGTCGAATTCAATTTCTCCATAAATCGTATCTGTGTCATAGGCATCTTTTTTGTTGACGATTGTAGGAACTGCGTCCAGAAGAGAGAAAATTCGTTCGCCAGAAGCCATGGAATGCTGCATTTCTGCAAAAACACGGGCTAAATCCTGAATTGGCCACAACATGAAAGTCACATATGTAATAAAAGCCTGTATCCCGCCAACCGTAATCAAACCTAAGTTCGCTTGCAAACCTCCGTACCAGACAATGGCGCCTAATGCAAAGGATGAAATGATTTGCACAGTCGGTAAGAAAAGAGCTGAAAGCCAGGCAGCACGATAAGCCGCCTGATACATGTTCCCGGTCAGGTGTCCGAATTCGTGCAAATTGTCAACTTCTCTTCCCAAAGCTTTAATGACACGAACACCGGTAATATTTTCATTGTAAGCACCTGTTATTTTTGAATTTATCTTTCTGACATTCCGAAATTGAACCAGGATCCTTTTACGGAATTGAATGGACACGAGAAATAAAATAGGTAACGCCAAAAATACCAATAAGGCTAAAGGTGGGCTTATCTTAATCATGAAGTACATGGCGGTGATAATGTTCATGGCCCCCCAAACCATGTCCAGCAAACCCCAGGTGACCAAATCAGCTACCCGATCCGTATCCGAAGTAACCCGGGACATGATCCAACCAACTGGTGTGCGGCTGTAATAAGCCAGGGATAATTCCTGCAAGTGGTTGAAGAGCGACTTGCGCAAGTCATAACGGATTCTTTCTCCCAATACCCCGGCTAAATAGATAAATATGAACACAAAGACAGCCTGAATAACCAAAACAGCCCCGTAGATTGTCAGAATATGAATAAGAGCTGTTTTGTTTCCAGCTACGATCCCATCATCGATGATTTGTTTACTTAAATATGTGAAGAAAGAATCCAGGCTTGAAACGATCGCAATTGCAAATAAAAATCCAACGACCCAACGCCAATGTGGTTTCGTCAGACTTAAAATTCGACGAAAGGTTTTGCCGGTAAATTTTGTTTGAAAATCCTCTTCTTCAAAATATTCATCAGACATTGGCGATCTCCTTTTCCAGTTCCTGTTCAATGCGCGTTTGAATGTCGTAAATCTGGCGATACATTCCTTCTTGATTGATTAATTGTTGGTGTGTGCCTGCCTGAATAATTTTGCCTTTATCTAATACCAGGATTTGGTCTGCGTCCATGATGCTTTGAATGCGGTGTGCAATGATGAAAGTAGTTCTATTGGCCATCAGCTCTTTTAATGCGGCTCGGATATCAGCCTCTGTTTCGGTATCTACCGAAGAAGTTGAGTCGTCCAGTATTAAAATCCTTGGATTCTTTAATAAAGTACGAGCAATTGCTACTCTTTGCTTTTGCCCTCCGGATAATGTGACACCTTTCTCTCCAACCAGTGTGCTATAGCCATCAGGAAAACTCATGATCACGTCATGAACTGCTGCACTCCTAGCAGCCTCTTCAATTTCGTATTGATCAACTGATTTTCCAACCCCATACATAATGTTTTCCCGAATGCTGCGAGAAAATAGGAAAGGTTCCTGTTCAACAATTCCAATCTGATTGCGCAAATACCTGCGAGGATAATCTCTCAATTCAATGCCATCCAATAAAATATTTCCAGACGTATATTCATAGAAGCGAGGAAGCAGATTCACCAGTGATGTTTTGCCCGAACCAGTAGATCCAAGCAATGCGATAACTTGCCCCGGATGAACATGAATATTAATATCTTCGAGAACAGGGGTTCCTTCTTCATATTTTAAAGAGGTATTCTTAAATTGTATTTCACCGGTTATTTTTTTATCAAGAATAACTTTTCCTTCGTCTAATGGCTCCCGCACTTGTTTGATAATCTCCAGAACACGTCCAAAAGAGACCATCCCAGTCGATAGCTGTACAATTAAACGTCCAAGATTACGCATTGGCCAGATAATCCAGCCTAACATTCCGACGTAAGCCATGTAAGAGCCGATAGAGATGGTTCCATTGATAGCAAAAATAGCTCCCATAAAGAAGCCGAAAATCATTTGCGCGCCACATATAACATCTGAAATTGGCCAGAATAAAGATTCCATTACCAGTAAGCGTCTGCCTAGTTCGAATTTTTTCCAATTTTCTTTTTCAAATTTTGCAATTTCGTATGGTTGACGGGCGAAGGCTTTGACTACTCGGACACCAGACAAGTTCTCCTGTAAATTTGTGGAGACAATCGCATCCTGCTCCTGATACTTTTCATAATTTTTCGAAATTTGTTTGAAAAATAAGAAAGAAGTAAAAATGATAATTGGGGCGATAATAACCGAAAGGAATGCCAAGGAAACATTTATGGAAGAAATCATCACGAAGTTAATGATAAACAAAATCAAAATTCTCCCGATCCCGATCGCCTGGTCAGCGAAAAATTTTCGCATAGCATCCACATCCGAGGTAGCGCGTTGAATTAATTCACCGGTTTGCGTCTTATCATGATAAGTGAAGCTTAAGTGCTGGATATGATCGAATAAATAATTGCGTAACCGCCGGGTCGAACCTTCAGCGGTTTCTGCTGCCAGGCGACCACTTAGAAAAGCAAAACCACCTTCAACAATCGCTAAAAGAACAAATCCAAATGCAATAAAAACAAGGACTGATTTATTTTGCGTACCGGCAAGGTAGGTATCGATAAAATAACGCAATAAAAGATAAGTTGAAGTTTTAGCACTGGCAGAAATTCCAAGACTAAGAACAGCCCCCATATATTTTAAATGGTAACCGGTCATTAATCGCCATAAGCCTTGCATCCTGCTTTTGGTTAATACATTTCTTAAATCGTAATTCAGGTATTTGTCTTTGCCTTTCACAATGTATCTCCGATGTTTTCAAGAAAAAAAAGTAAATGCTTTGATGTCGGTTTTTGACATCGGAAAACTGCCAGAAAAGAAATCTTTTTTGACTCTTCAACTTTACCAAAAGTTTTGATAGATTACACCTGGCTAAAGTTGAAAAAAAGTGTAATCCAGATGAATAATAAAAACCTGGTTGATTGACCAGTGAATTCTATAATCAATGAATCATTATAATCTTAAATTATCAACTGTAAATTTAAGATTTCCCTTTAAAACGACTGGGAATAGATTAACGGAAAAATGTTTCTTCTGTGATAAAGCGATGGCGAAATCTTGCCAGTAAAAGGAAGATGATAAACTGTCCAAGCGCATTGATAATTGTTGAAAATTGGTCGAAATAAAAAAGTAGCAGATTGGCTATGACAAGTTGAATGAGCATAGCAGCAATTCCAATATTAACACCAGCATGCTCTTTGCGAAAAATGATTAAGAGCCCTGAGATGATGCTAAAAATTCCCAGGGCACCTTCAAGCCCAATTTTTATTTGAAACCAATTGAGACTTTTATGAGAGTTCACCAGGTTGTTAGAAATTAGATTCTGAAGAATGACCTCCATCATTTCCGGGTTATTAAAAATTCGCAAAATAACCCAGGGCTCAAAAATTGAGTAAATCCCCCAGGCAATGAGCGCTCCGGCAAGCAGGTAAGTCATTGTTTTCTTTTTTAGCCAATTTTCTTCGAAATTAATGATACGTTCGTACGATTTTTCCCAAAAAGTGAGTTTGTGAGGAATTAGATAAGTTTCCCTCTCTTTTAAATAACCTAATAACACTTCTGCCAATTTTGTTATTTGAATATCGCTGCTGGTTTGAAGGACAATTTCCAAATGATTAACAATTTCATCGTTTTCGGTGATCGAAAGATCGTTATCGAGTAATTCTTCCAGTTCTTTAAAAACGTGATACATATAAATCCTGGGGTTAATTTGTCCTGAACGTTTAACCCGAACATATAATAGTGTGGTTAAAAGGAAAAATGCATAAATTATCGGGGCAGCAGATGGATAAAAATAATCATTACTTTGAGTAATGAATTTTCCGACCTCATCAATAAATAAACCAATTCCAATTCCAGAAAAAAGAGCACTAAGGTCCAGCGCCCATCGATTTGAAAAAACTAATGGCAACAGACTGCCGACAAACAACAACAAACCTCCCCATAAAACATGGGCGATGTGTAACTCTCCCCCTCCTAATTGTGGGTAACCGGTTAATTCTAAAAACAGACGGGTGATAGAAACCGAAGCAGCAAAGCTGATGAGTGTTATGAGCAAGTACTCATTCACACGATTTTGCAAAATAGGCGATCTGTTTTCTGGCTCTCTCAATTTTCACCTTTTTCTTTGGTAAAATTTATAATTGATTGTTTTACCAAAACAAAAATGATTGATACGATTATACAAGGATTATGATAACTTTACCGGATTACATTATTGATGCGTATGAAAGAATTCCAACCGGAAAATCTATGAATGTAATGATTCGTCATTCGAATCGCTTTCCAATTACATCTGACGAAGAAGTATTTACTGCACAACTGACACCTGAAGGGGAAAAACTGGCATTTACATATGGTGCCTGGATCAACCGAAAATTTGATATTGGAAAAATTTTTTCATCCCCAATTGAACGTTGCTTAGAAACTGGTCGCCAGCTTTCAAAAGGAGCTGGGAATGGCAGGTTGGTATTGCCAGAGCCAATTCTCAGTCACCCCAATGAAAATGGTGAATATGATGCGCTGGATGAGTATTTAGAAACGGGGGTTTGGCCAGACAGGATCACTCAAATTAAAAAATTGTTTATTTCAACCAACCCGGGATCAAAACTAAATTTTTTTGTCACGCATGATACTGTTTTAGCTTTGATGGCAGCTTATTTATTGAAAATGGATATTCGAGCTCCTAAAGATTGGCCGCGCTTTCTTGAACCGATGTTTTTTTGGAAAGATCAGGAAAAGAAAATGGTTTCCTTTCGAGGGAATGATTTCCTCATTTAATTTGATTTAATAAAAATAAGGATAAAACCTGCAATAATCCAAATTATCTTGGATATATAATTATTAGTATGAGAATTCGAGATTATGTAATTCACAGCCATTTGGCTCCTCCTCGAAATCAGCAAGGAATATTATCCCGCCCAAGATTGTCCCAGACAATTCTTAAAAATACATCTTTCCCATTATTAATTATCCAAGCTGGAACAGGTTATGGAAAAAGCACAGAGCTGGTTAAATTATCCGAGAACCTTCAGGATTATTATTGGGTAAGTATTCAGGAACAGGATCACGATCCATTTTTATTTTTAGCAAAACTTTTTTCAGCATTTTCGAAGGGGTCGGAGAAAATCGGTGAAAATGCTATTCAAGTGTTAGAAAGTGACCAAAGAATTAATTATCCTGAACTAATAACGCTCTTTATCAATGATCTGAGCAAAAAACTTACCGATCCAACTTATCTTATTCTTGATGATTTTCACCATGTCCTGGATCAAAATGAGATTGAACAGATTTTTACTTCCCTGGTAGATAATAGTCCAGCCAATTTTCATCTGATTGTTTCAACCCGCCGAACCCCGACGTATAAAGCGATGAACAGGTGGAAAGTAAAGAATCAATTAAAGATCCTGAGCCGGTCAGAATTGGCGTTTACACAAGATGAAATTAAAATCTTATTTGCAGAGAAATTTCGCTATCCGCTTTCTGAGCAACAGGCTGAATTAATTTATCAAGAGACAGAAGGATGGGCCATTGCCCTGCAAATAGTGTGGCAAAGCATTCAGCAAGGAAAATTCTCCATTGAACAGGTGTTTACACAACGACCAACCACATTGGATTCTTTGTTTGCATATTTAGCCAATGAAGTACTCAATGAATTGCCTGAAGATTTACAAAAGTTTTTAATTACCTCATCTGTTTTGGATATTATTGAAATCGATGCATGCAATATGTTGATGGGAAACAAATTATGCCTGGAAAATATTAATAGATTATTGGAAAAAGGTTTATTTATTAACAGTTTGGGAGAAAAAACTTTCCAATATCAAAATTTGTTTCATGATTTTCTCAAAATGCAATTAAAGAAAGATCAGCAACATTATTTGTTATTAAATAAAAAATGTGCTGACTATTTCGAAAATAAAAAAAGGATTGAAGCGGCTATCTACCATTTGCTGGAAGCAAAATTATTTAACGAAGTAGAAAGTAAAATATTGTCGATAGCCCAGGGATTAATTAATGTCGGTCGTTTGGATACATTGCTTCAATGGATTGAGCAATTACCAGAGTCTTTAGTAAACGACTCATCTGAGCTTCAATTTTATTTAGGAGAAGTTAAAAGAATAAAATCAGATTTTGAAGGCTCTTTAATACATTTCCAAAATGCTGAAAGGTTATCCAGAAATAAAGAAGAACCGCTGGGAATCAGCAAAGCATTAAGAGGTAAAGCTCAAATATATCTGGATACAATCCGGCCTTTGAAGGCTGAAGTTTTGTTGGAAGAAGCGTTGAAAATCCTGGATCCTCAGGAATACAAATCTGAAACAGCAGCTTTGTTCGATCAATTAGCTGAAAATAAATTAAATTTAGGGCACCCGGATATCGCACAGGAACTCCATCATGAGGCGAAATTGTTGAGAAATGAAGATGATCAAGAAGATTCGTACCTGGAAGCTCGTTCCATGCTTAGAACTGGTCGCCTTGAAGAAGGGAAAAATCTTTTAGTTAACCAATTAACTTTAGAAAAATCGGAAGAAACAAAGCGCCCGCAAAGATTTCATCGAGAAACATCTCTTCTGTTGTCTTTGATTTATATATTTCAGGGTAATTGGGAACTTGCCAAAGAAATTGCCGAAGATGGGATTCGAATTGGACAACAATTGAATTCAATCTTTGTCGAAGCGGTTGGATATATTCGATTAGGTCATGCGTATGAGCTTCAGGGTATCGTGTATCGCCAACAGAAATACATATCAAAAGCCATTCAGTGCTACCAAACAGCAATTGAAAAGGTAAAAACTTTTAAAGTCACTCGTGTTCAAGTTGAACCTCTTTGGGGTTTAAGTCGCAGTTATGGATTTCAGGGAAATATTTTTGAAGCCCAAAAATATGCCCAGGAAGCGTTGATAATAGCAGACCAATCTGGCGATCGATGGTTATGCTGCCTGACAATGATTACCTTGGGCGCCAGCCATTTTATTTCTGGTCAAATACAAGAAGCCCAGGAACAATTCATCGAAGCGATCGAAGGCTGTAAGCAGGTATTCGATTCATTTGGTTTGGCAGCCAGCCTGATGTGGAGCATGATTTGCTATTGGTATGGTGGAAACCATGCTCAGGCCTTGGATATTTTAAAGCAATTGATTCCCTTGATAAAGGCTGGCAACTATTCTTTTCTCTTAACCAAGCCAACTTATTTGGGCGTTAAAGATGCTCAGATCCTTCTCCCAATCTTCATTGCAGCTTATCATCAAAAAATCGATCGTACTTTTATTGAACAATTATTGTTCCCTTTGAAAATATCTGAATTGGATTATCATCCTGGATATCAATTAAATATTCAATCTCTGGGTTTATTTGAAGTTTGGAGAGGAGATATCCAAATTCGTTCCAATGACTGGCAAAGAGAAAAAGCAAAGAAAATATTTCAATTGATGCTCATTCACCGGAACGAATGGTTAAATCGGGAATTAATTATTGACCGCCTGTGGCCAGATTTATCACCAGAAGCTGCCATTCGGGACTTTAAGGTTGCCTTGAATGCTTTAAATAAAGCTTTGGAACCTGAACGTCCAAAAGGCTCATTTCCTTTTTTTATCATTCGGAATGATAATCTGTATTCCATTAATCCACATGCTAAGATTTGGTGGGATGCGGAATTATTTGATTATTTAGCTCAAAAAGACGATTTAGAATCCATGGAAACAGCTCGAGCCATGTATAAAGGGGATTTTTTCCCCGATAATTTGTATGACGATTGGACAATCAACAAACGTGATCAAATTAAAAAAACTTACCTTAACGTCCTGGAAAAACTGACGCTATTTGAAATGGATGCGGAAAACTATGACCAGGCGATCCGTTACAGTGATGAAATAATCAGAATTGACCCGATCTGGGAATCAGCCTATCGTAACTTAATGATTGCTTATTCAAAGAAAGAAAATTATGCTCAGGTTACCCGAGTTTATCAAAGATTGAAAAAAGCCTTGTCAGAAGAAATCAATGTGCTGCCTTCTGAAATAACCGAATCATTATATGCGGGGCTTATACAAGGTAATTATCAAACAAAATAAAACATTTTTATTTGTAACCTTTTTGTAACTGAATTGTTATCAATAAATGATATTCTTTAGACGTTTGGAGAACATTCATCTATTAGGATTTTAATTATCCCTGTTGATAGAAAATCAACTGATCTCTTAAGAAAAAATAGTTTGGAGGTAATAATGCGTCTGAAAGATAAAGTTTGCCTGATAACTGGAGGAGCTGCCGGGATTGGAAAAGCAACAGCTTTGAAGTTTATGCAGGAAGGGGCAAAAGTGGTCATCTGTGATGTAAGTCAGGAAGCGGGCGATGCGTTGATGCCCCTGTTAGGACCGGATGCTAGTTTTTCAGTTGTAAATGTGGTTGACCGGGATGCTGTCCAGCATTGGATTGACGAAACTCTACAAAAATATGGCCGTATCGATGTTCTGGTCAATAATGCCGGCATTACGAGGGATTCTTTACTGGTCAAATATAAAGATGGTCAGGTCGCCAGTCAAATGAGTCAGGATGCCTGGGATCTGGTGATTGATGTAAATTTAAAAGGTGTTTTCAATTGCACTCAGGCAGTTGTACCAGCCATGATCACTCAGGGAGGTGGAGTAATTATCAACGCTTCCTCTGTGGTGGGCTTGTATGGGAATTTTGGGCAAACAAATTACGCGGCTACGAAAGCCGGGGTGATTGGAATGACTAAAGTTTGGGCACGCGAATTAGGACGTTATAAAATCCGGGTCAACGCGGTTGCGCCTGGATTCATTTTAACGGAAATGGTTAAGAAAATGCCAGAGAAAGTACTGGCTAATATGCAGGAACACACGCCCATTGGTAGATTGGGTGAACCTGAAGACGTTGCCAATACCTTCTTGTGGTTGGCATCGGATGAGGCGAGTTTTGTTCATGGTACTACCATCAGTGTCGATGGTGGGATTGTTTTAGGAACATAATTTCATTTTTTAGTTGGAGGAAATATGACGAGATCAGCCACAATCATTGCAACCGGTCGCTATGTTCCTGAATTTGAGCATACCAATGCAATGTTTAAGGAGCAATTAGAGAAAGTTAACCCGGCATTGCCAGGTGTTGTTGATAAATTTGAAGCATCCAGCAATATCAAAATGCGCAGACACGCTCCCAAAGGATGGGTAACTTCAGACCTGGCAGTTGCCGCAGGAAAAGATGCATTGGCTGAAGCCGGGTTGAAACCAGAAGATTTGGATATGATCTTACTGGGTACTGATAGCCCGGATTATATAACCCCGGCTACTTCGGTGGTGGTGCAACATAAATTAGGGGCGGTAAACGCTGGCACATTTGACATTGGCTGTGCATGTGCTTCCTTTCCCACCGGGCTTATTCAAGCTGCTGGTATGCTGGCAACAAATTCCCAAATGAAATACATCATGGTCATTGGCTCTTATATGATGAGATTATTGTCAGATTGGGAAACAGATGTGATGTCCTTCTTTTATAGTGACGGAGCCGGTGCAGCTATTCTGGCAGTAGATTCCAAACCTGGATATTTAGGATCATCCTTATTTGCTGATGGCTCTTATCATGCACATTGGGGAATCTATTCCGGAGGTACCTACGAGCCAACTACAGCAGAAAGTTTAGCGGCGGGACGCACCAAAGTCAAATTAATTACCCCATTCCCGGCTGAAGTTAATAATGAGGGTTGGCCAAATAGAATGCGCGAACTGGCCAAGAATAGCAATTTTGATATTAAAGATATCGATATGGCGATTTTCACCCAGGTTCGCTACAACACGATTGAACTGGTCATGAAGGAATTGGAATTACCCATGAGTCACACCCATTGGATCATGGATAAATGGGGTTATACCGGTTCAGCCTGTTTACCAATGGCTTTTGATGATGCACGTAAATTAGGGAAAGTCAAATCGGGAGATTTGGTCACATTTGTCGGATCCGGTGTAGGTTACAACCAGGCTGCTGCAGCTTTCATCATGCCCTAGGAGATTTATGAATTCTAAATATGATTATCATGGAAAATTAATTTCAATCCCTGAAGCTGTTGAAAAAGTAAAATCTGGGGATCGGATTGGTGTTGCAATGGCAGCCAGTGAGCCTTCCGGTCTTTTGAATGAATTGGCAAACCACAAAAATCGATTAAAAGACGTTCATACTTGGATTTGTCTACCGATGCGCTCTTATGATTATGCCAATCTCCCTGAAATGGATGGTCATTTTTTTGTTGAAAATTGGTTTTATGGGGTATTTGACCGTAAAGTTCATTCCCAGGGAAGAATGAGCTATATTCCCAACAATTTGCACCGGGCCGCATCCGATAAATTACATGCTGTGGATGGTAAATTAAATATTTTCTGGGGAACAGCGACCCCACCGGACGAACGTGGCTATATGTCTTTATCCCTATGTCTTGTCATCGAAAAAGAATTAATGGCGGCGGCGGATCTGGTCGTTCTAGAGATCAACGAAAATCTCCCCTGGACATTAGGAGATACCCAAATCCATATTTCTGAAGTTGATTTTCTGGTGGAGAATCATGTGCCTCTATATGAGTTGCCTTCAGTGGCACCGACTGAAACCGAGCAAAAAATAGGTGAATACATCGCAGAGTTAATCGATGACGGTGCCACCCTTCAGTTGGGAATTGGTGGCATCCCGAATGCGATCACTCATTATTTACGAAATCACAAAGACTTAGGTATCCATACTGAGATGTTTAATGATGGTATGGTGGATTTGTATGAAGCTGGGGCTGTAACCAACAGAAGAAAATCCATTTACAAAGGAAAAATGGTTGGCGCCTTTGCGTTAGGAACACAAAAATTGTATGATTTTGTGAACAACAATATTGGAGTTGAGTTTTTACAGGGGAAAATTACCAATAACCCAAATGTTGTCGGGCAGAACTACAAGATGATCAGCGTGAATACAGCCTTGCAGGTGGATATCTTTGGCCAGGTATGTTCCCAATCGATTGGCTATAAACATTTTAGCGGCACTGGTGGACAGTTGGATACTCATCGTGGCGCTCAATTATCTCCGGGTGGCAGAGGGATTATTGCCTTACGTTCCACTGCAAAAAATGGGGAAATATCGACCATTGTTCCAACATTAAGCCCGGGGTCTGAAGTTACCGTGCCAAGCCAATGCGTGGATACGATTGTTACCGAATATGGGATTGCAGAATTAAGAGGCAGAAACCTTTTGGAAAGAGCCAAAGCATTAATCAACATTGCCCATCCGGATATGCGTGAATCCATCGCCGCTGAGGTGCGAAATTTGGGAATTGTTCCTCGTTTATAAAAGGAGATAATCAAATGGAAGTTCTAAAATTGAAAAATGGAATTGAATCCCAAATCATAAAAACTGAACGTTTGGACATGCATGTATTGCTTTCTGGCAAGTTAGATTCAGAACCAGTAATTTTTCTGCATGGAAATTTCTCTGCTGGTTTGTTTTGGCAAAATCTGATGGTGACATTGCCAGATAATTTTCGAGGAATTGCTCCTGATTTCCGCGGTTATGGCTGGAGTGAAGATAAATTGACTGACGCTACCCGTGGATTACGTGATTGGAGTGACGATCTAGTTAGTTTAATGGATTCTTTGGAAATTAAAAATGCTCATTTTGTTGGATGGTCTTTAGGGGCTGCTCCTATTTACACGATGCTGATTGATCATCCTGAACGGGTAAAATCAATGACTTTTGTTGCTCCGATATCCCCATACGGCTTTGGCGGAACGAAAGGCGACGATGGCGAACAAGTTTATGAAGATTTTGCCGGTTGTGGTGGCGGTCTGGTAAACCCGGAATTTATTCGTAGAATTCATGAGGGTGATCGCAGTGCCGATGATGCCAATTCACCTCGCAATATCATTAACACCTTCTACTATGTTCCTCCATTTCGCTCCGAAGATGAAGAGGATTTGTTGACGGCTGCTATGCAGGAAAAAATTGGTAATGATAAATACCCTGGCGATTCTGTTCCCTCAACCAACTGGCCTTTTGTAGGTCCAGGAAAATGGGGGCCTTTAAATGCTGGTTCCGCAAAATATATGCTTAAGGATGTACCTGACTTCCTGGCTGTCCAATCCAAACCGCCGATTCTGTGGATCCGTGGAGATAAAGACCAGATTGTCAGTAACGAATCTATTTTTGACATTCCGACTTTAGGGAAACTTGGATTTGTGCCAGGATATCCTGGCGAGGAGGTTTACCCTCCGCAACCTATGATTGAACAGACCAGGTCAGTATTTAACAGATATAAAGAACAAGGTGGGGATTATCAGGAAATTGTGATTGAGAACAGCGCACACAGCCCACATATTGAAAAACCTGTTGAATTCAATCTCCACTTTCACAAATTTTTAATAGATGCAAAAAATCGATAAGGGCTTTTATGAAAAACAAGAAATTTAACCGTAATGTAGCAATCGTGGGTGCTGGAATGAGTAAGTTTGGAGCGTTCCCGGGATTATCCTCGCGTGATATTTTTGTTGAGGCTTATAAAGACCTGATGACAACTGTAGATAAAGGGATGGAGCCAAAAGATATCGAAGCCTTTTACCTAGGCAACTATAGCAGCGACTTGTTTGAGGGGCAATCTCATTTGGCCCCAATTATTGCGAACTGGATCGGTCTTTCACCAATCCCGGCTATTCGCCTGGAGAATGCCTGTGCCAGTTCAAGCGGCGCTTTTCGACAAGCGGCTATCGCAATTGCTTCAGGCTTGTATGATGTAGTTTTAGTGGGTGGAATCGAAAAAATGACCGATTTACCTATTAACCAGGTAACAGATACGCTGGCAACCGCTGCAGATATCCCTTACGAAGTATCTGCTGGCTTTACTTTTCCTGGTTTTTATGCCGCCATGGCATCTGCTTATATTCACAATTATGGTGCTACCCCCGAAACCTTTATGAAAGTGGGAATTAAGAACCATCAACATGGTTCGTTAAATCCTAAAGCTCAATTTGGCCAAAAGATTACCGATATTATGGAAGGTAAAAAAGCCAGCGCATTAAAAAAAGGAAGACCACTTCCCTCATGGAAGACAGAAATCGACTTTTTATCCGATGATAAAGCCAACCCGATGATTGCCTGGCCGATGAGATTGTATGATTGTTCACCTGTATCAGATGGCGGAGCTGCTATTTTACTGGTGAGTGAAGAGTTAGCTTATCAATATTCAGATAACCCGGTATTTTTAATCGGTTCAGGAGCAGCTAGTGACGGGCCTCTACATGGCAGACCAACGCTCACTTCAATCCCGTCGGCAAAATTGGCTTCCCAACAAGCCTATCAGATGGCTGGGGTGACCCCGAAGGATATTAAATTCGCTGAGGTACACGATTGTTTTACAATTGCAGAAATTATCGCCACTGAAGATCTAGGCTTTTTTGAACCTGGATTGGGAGGCAAAGCAGCTGAAGAAGGATTAACTTCCCGAACTGGCTCAAAACCGATCAATCTTTCTGGCGGGTTGAAATCCAAAGGTCATCCGGTGGGTGCATCCGGAGCAGGTCAGATTGTTGAAGTCTGGAAACAATTACGTGGAGAAGCTGGCGAAAGACAATTACCGGGAACTCCGGATGTTGCTCTTACGCACAATGTAGGCGGAACCGGGCAAACCTGCATCGTAAATATTTTTGAACGGAGATAATTATGAATGATACCTTCACAATCAATCGCTTCTTTAATGAACTAAAAACCAAAAAAATTGTTGGTAATCTTTGTAAGAATTGTGGCAAAGTCCATCTTCCCGCCCGTCCTATTTGTGATCAATGCAATTCGCAGGATTTGGAATTTATCGAACTCTCAGGAAAAGGCTTTTTGCAGGCCTATTCTGTGGTTTATGTAACTACGACAAAAATGGGAAAAGCAGGGTTTAACCGTGAAAACCCCAATTGTGTGGGGATTGTGAAATTGGAAGAAGGCCCGATGATCAGTTCAGAAATCTACGGGTTTGATTTATCACAACCAGAAAAGATAAAAATTGGAACAACCCTACATGCAAAGTTTATTGAAAGAGAAGAAGGAGATGTTTTGGCTTTTGAAGCCTGATCAAGTGAAAATCATGGATATTATACAAATTTCGAAAACTGAACGAAAATGATGGACTTTGATAGTTTTATCCATGATTCGAATGTTATATTCACAACCGCAGCAGAAAGATTTTTAGTGAACTTAAAAAAATAGTTTGATGAGGAGGTTAAATCGGAGAGTTGTTAATCTGTAATTGAAATTTCAAACAAAAAAAATTTTAAGGAGAATTATGATGAAAAAGTTGCTAGGCTTATTAAGTATCGTGATCGTTTTATCAATGGTTCTGAGTGCCTGTGTTTCACAAGTAACACCTACCTCTGAACCAGTCGTCCCAACCGAGAAACCGGCCGCTCCAGTTGAAAAACCAGCAGAGCCAGTTGTTGAAGAGGCTGAAGTTGTTGAAGAAGTGGAAGAAACAGCCCTTGGTCCTGTTCTGAAGATTGGACAAATTGGAATGATGTCAGGTGCCATGGCATTGTATGGTTTACAACAACAGCGTGGTTTTGAAATGGGTCTTGAGTACATGTCTGGTGGTAAAACAGACGATCAGGGGCGTTATATCATTGCCAACCGCCCCGTTGAAGTGATTGTTAAAGATGATGAAGGTAATCCCGAAAAAGCTGTTGCCCTCGCTCTTGAATTGATCGAAAAAGATGGTGTGGAATTGCTGCAAGGTCCAGTTTCTTCCGCCAGTGCAATCGCATTGACCAATGTTGCTTTGGAAAATAAGATTATTCTGATGATTGACCCGGCTGCATCCTATTTTACGACTGGCGCCTATTTTAACCCGTACGTTTTCCGAACTGCCCGAACTAGCTTTGATGATACTTTGATCATCGCCAAATATCTGGTTGAGAATGTTGGCCCAACATTTGCCCATATTGGCGTAGATAATGCTTTTGGACAAGGCTCAGGTGAAGCGCTCAAATATTCAGTTGAAAAATTTGGCGGACAATTGGTAGCCGATATTTATGCTCCTTTTGAAACGACCGATTTCACTCCTTACATCCAACAAGCAATGGATTCAGGCGCTCAAAATCTCTTCCTTACCTGGTCTGGAACCGGATACGTAACCCTCTTCCAGGGTTTGGCAGATATGGGCGCTTTAGACAAAATGACAGTTGGAACCGGATTTGGTGACAACGCTTCATTTGCAGCAGTTTTTGGTGAAAGCACCTTGAATTCGATCGGGTTGAATGTTTATCATTACACAGTTCCGAACAACGAAGTCAATGACTGGCTGGTAAAACACCACTTTGAGAAGTACAAAAATGAACCCGATGCTGCTATCAATGCTTATCCCGATCTTTTCACCGCTGGTGGTATGGCTTCTGCGATCGCTTTAGCGAAAGCTTTGGAAGCAACCAATGGAGACACTTCCGGAGATGCCATGATTGCAGCTCTAGAAGGATTGAAATTTGAAGGTCCTAAAGGTACCTACTACATTCGTCCTGAAGATCATGTCTGTGAACAGCCCATGAACATCTTAAAACTGGTCAATTTGAACCCTGATCTGGATGGCGATGGAATTAATGAATATAAATTCTTCGAAACAATCTATGTTTCAGGTTATGATGAATTAGGTGTACCCTGCACGCTGGTTGGTGATTACGCTGCTCGCTGTGGTAGTTTACCGACAATCCCAGCACCATAAACATTTCTATTTCATTCCTAGAGGAGAGATTATTTCTCTCCTCTAGGAAAAAATTTTAATTTATTCTGATTTAAAATTAATTAATTTAATTCATAATCATTTTTTGTTTTTATAAGAATTTTTATTAATAAAAATAGACCATATCAAGAAGGATCATTTATGGCCGATGAAATAATACTGGAAGCTTTCAATTTATCCAAGGTGTTTGGTGGGTTGGTAGCTGTCGATGACGTCAGCATCAAAATTAAAAAACAAACAATGCATGCCATTATTGGACCAAACGGGGCTGGAAAAACCACCCTATTCAATTTGTTAAGCGGCGTGATGCCCCCGACAAATGGGAAAGTTTTTTATAAAGGAAATGATATCACGCATGTTTCCCCGCAAAAAAGAGCTCATTTAGGAATTGGCCGCTCATACCAGATCACCAATATTTTCCCAAATCTGACTGTTCTTGAAAATATCCGATTATCAGCCCAGGCAATGGGAAAAGACAATTTCAAATTATTCAAATTAGCGGATAACTTCAAACAATATATCCAAAAAGCCATTGAGGTGATCGATCTCATCGGCTTAAATGGCAGAGAATTGTTTTTAGCCAGAGATTTACCGCATGGTGAAAAAAGAAAATTGGAATTGGGTATTATGTTAGCTTCTGATCCTGAATTACTTTTATTCGATGAACCCACCGCAGGTATGTCGTCAGAACAGGTACCTGAATTAATAGAGATTATTAGTAAAGTAGTGCATCAAAAAGAAAGAACAGCCATCCTCGTGGAACATCGTATGGATATGGTGATGTCGATTTCAGACGTAATTACTGTCATGAGTCAGGGAAGGACCCTGGCAGATGGAACACCCCACGAGATTGCAAATAACAAACAGGTTCAAGCAGCTTATTTGGGTGACCTGTATGGAGAGTTATCATGACCTATCAAAATGAACACTCTGATTTGTTGGTCGTTGATCAACTACAAACTTATATTGGCCAGTTTCATATTTTAGAGGGAGTTTCTCTCAAAGTCCCAAAAGGATCAATTTCAGTAATGCTCGGTCGGAATGGGGCTGGAAAAACAACCACGTTAAAAACTATTCTGGGTCTTACTCCCCCGCGAGAAGGAAAAATTATTTTTGATGGAATGGAAATCCAGGGGAAACGAGCTTTCAATATCGCAAATATGGGGATTGGGTATGTTCCTGAACACCGGGCTATTTTTCGGGCACTTTCGGTGATGGAAAACTTAAAAATTGCGGAGAGGAGGAAAGGCGATTTTAATCGGAATGCTGACTTTATTTTTGAGCTTTTCCCGGATTTAAAACGACTATCCAAGCTCCCAGGTAACCATCTTTCAGGCGGACAACAACAAATGCTGGCGGTTGCCCGCGCATTGGTCCCGGATAACAAGTTGCTGCTCATTGATGAACCCAGTGAAGGGCTGGCTCCTATCCTGATACAACAGATGATGGATGCCATTCGGATTTTATGTGAAAAAACCACAGTACTTTTGGTGGAACAAAACTTTATCATGGCCAGCCAGTTAGCCAGCCAATACACGATAATCGATGATGGAAAAAGTGTTCAAAGTGGGAAAATGGAAGATTTAGTCAAAAACCCCGAACTAATTCATCATTATCTGGGAGCCAGTATTAAAACCCGGAAAGAATTGGAGCTGAATCATGAATCCAAAAACTAAGAAAATCCTAACATTGGCAATATCCATTCTCGTTGTAATCCTTGTTGTCGTTGGACTTTATTTTTCAGCCGGTAAAGAACCCTTCATTCGAACAACCCTTTCAGGACTGACGCTCGGATCTCTTTTCTTCCTGGTAGCTGCAGGTTTAACCCTAATTTTTGGCTTGATGGATGTCTTAAATTTTGCCCATGGTTCTATGTTCATGTTGGGGGCCTATATGGGATGGCAGCTTTATACTAACCCAACTTTTATTTTTGGAATCTTGCCGACACTTTTAGCATTTGCCTGCGGTGTTACTATGGTAAATCTAATAAAACCATATTTAATCCGCTGGGAAATTTCTGAAAAATTACAAAAAATCTTCCCAAAGATTGCTTACTTACTGGCGGTAATTTTTGTAGTAATCGGATTTGCTGGGCTTGATATTATTGAACTGGCAAAAACTGCGATGGTCGCTTTGACCACCACGACTGCTGGTAATCCATTGGCTGAAATCAGCGCGCAAGAACCGATCCTGGTTTTTTGGAAACGGTTATTGTGGTTGTTTGTTAGCGGTCTATTAGTTGCTTTTGCTGTTTCAAAACCGGGAGTAAAAACTGAGTTTGTTCCCAGAGAAAATATTCTTCAAAGAATCTCGTTGCCGATTGGGCTGGCTATTCTTACGGTGATTGCCACCATAATTCGGGAATCGGCTCCTGAAGCAATCCTGCTCATGAATGGAAACTGGCGATTTGTACTTTCAATTATTGTTGCTGTGGCAAGTGGATTTTTGTTTGGGGCAATGATTGAAATTACGCTTATTCGCCCTTTATATATCCGACCTTTTTTCATTGTCTTGTTAACGCTCGGTCTCAGTTATGTAATTCGTGAATTGGTGCAATTCCTTTGGGATCCTTTGGCTTATCAGATGTCCCGCCCGCCACTTTTTGCCCAACCTGGGAAGGCGACCAGCCTGATCGATTGGCTGCAACATGGTTATGGGACGATCGATATTTCTGGTGTAACTTTTCCAACTTACCGCTTGTTTGTGATTTTCCTGGGCTTGGTGATGTTTGTTTTCCTGTTCCTGTTGATGACAAAAACCCGCCTTGGAATGATTATTCGGGCTGGGGTTCAGGATCCTCAAATGGTTGAAGCGCTCGGGATTAATGTGAAAAGAGTTTTCACGATCGTATTTGCTATGGGGGTAGCGATGGCAGCTTTAGGTGGAATTGGCGCCGGTCCATTTCTCCCAATTCAACCATTGATGGGGGATCAATATCTGATGCAAGGCTTCATTACGGTAGTTATTGGGGGAATGGGAAGCTATATCGGCGCTTTTATTGGGGCATTAATCCTGGGAATGGCGCGTGCTTTTGGCGATTATTTTGCCTTGAAGTTTGCCCTTTCACCTGCCCTGGCTGAAGCCTCAACGGTGATCATCATGATCATTGTTTTACTGGTGCGTCCACAAGGACTTTTCGGGAAAAAGGAATAAAGAGATGACTGATAAACAGAACGCTCCACGATTTAGCTTGAAGAATATCTATAAAAAAGAATCAGCCTTCTTTATTTTCGTCATTTTAATGATCATTTTGCCATTTGTGATTAATCTAATCACCGGATCAGGCTTAAATGATGGAATTACAAAATTCTGGCAAGGGCAGTTGATCACTTTCTTTATCATGGCCGTGTTTGCGATGAGCTATGATCTATTAATGGGATATGGAGGTATCCTCTCATTTGGACATGCCGCTTCTTTTGGCGGAGGAGCTTATGCCTTTGCATTGTTGATGAAACACTGGGCGCCTAATATCCTGAAATATTATCGGATTACCATTGGTAGTCTAAATATTACTGAAGTAACCGTCTTGCTTATTGTTTTTGTGGTGGTTATTTTGGTTTCCATTGTGATTGGTTTATTGTTTAGCGCAACATCCATTCGCTTAAAAGGCGCTTATTTTGCGATGCTTACTTTAGCAATCGGTTCAGCGATCCATATACTCAGTAAAGCAACCGATTTCCACAAATGGACAGGAGCAGATGAAGGTTTACATGGTGTTCCTCTACCTGTTTGGCTAAATCCAACCCAAAATCGATTAACAGTTTATTTTATCTCCTTGGGTTTTCTTGTGATTTGTTATCTGGTCATGAAACGAATGGTAAATTCTCCAACAGGAAGGGTGATTGTTGCTAACCGGGAAAATGAAAGCCGTATGCGCATGATCGGTTATAACCCGGTCGTCTACCGGACAATCGCATTTCTTTCTGCGTCGATTTTTGCAGGTCTGGCCGGAGCGCTTTACTCCATTTGGAATATGAGTGCCACTCCAACTATGACATCAGCCGTAACGACGATTAATGCTTTGATTATGACAATCCTGGGTGGGATGGGCACCCTGGTTGGGCCAATTATCGGCGCTGGAATTATGCAGATCATCAGTCAATTTTTCTACACCTGGTTCGGCGCCCGTTGGCCACTGGTCTTTGGTATTCTTTTTATCCTGATCGTTATGTTCCTACCCTATGGGATTGTAGGAACCTGGCGAATTTACAAATTGGGATTGAATAAGAAACCTAAAAATACTCGAGTTAATCAAGAAAAATAAGTGAAAATTTAAATTTCGAAATTCATTCTCCTTTTAACGAAACCCGGTTTTTGTTCTGAAAATCGGGTTTCAATTTTAATAAATATGCCAAATTTTAATCAAATTTTCAAAAGATTTGAAAAAAATCTTGGTAGATGAATATCGGTGGTTTGGTGCCATTCCATCAACTCAAGCAGAGTCTTTTTAAACCGTATTAAAAATTCGTCATCTGGCTGATAATCTTCTTCGAAGTGAAAGCTTTTAATCTCAAAAATCTTTTCTTTGCGGTGGGCTTTACAATCCATCCGTGCTACCAGTTGGTTGTTATGTAAAATTGGTAAACTAAAATACCCGTATTTTCTTTTATCTTGAGGAAGGTAGCATTCTAGCGTAAAGTCAAAATTGAATAATTCTTTCGTTCTGGCACGATCCCAAATCAGCGGGTCGAAAGGGGAGAGGATCATGGTGTTTTGAGGAATTAATAATCCATCCAGGATTTGGTTCAATCGATCCAAATGATCACTGTGTACAAGGACTCCTTCTGGAAACTCCACTGACTCAAAAAGTTTTATTTTATTTTTCGATAGTAATTCAGCAACAATTTTGTTAATATCAACCTTTTTCAAACGATAATAATCAGCAATCCATTTCATTCGGGTGGCACCTAAAATATGGATTGTTTTTTCGACCAATCTTTCATAGACCTGGCTAAACTCAGGAAGAGGCTTTTCGTTCAGGTTCCGATAAACTCGTTCCTGCAAATCATAGTATCTCTGAAATTTCTTTCGAAAAGGGATCATTAAATCTCCCTTGGTCCATAGCAAATCCAGGGCTATTTTTTCTTCTTTCCAGTCCCACCAGCCATTTGTTTTACTGGTTCGTTTGGGGAAGTCCGCTGAACTTTGGGGTCCTTTTTCCCGAATTGTTTCCATTACATAATTAATGACTTCCTTATGCTTTTCCATCCACTCACGCATATCCCACCAATGGGGTTGGATAGCCATCAATGGACGAAATAAAGGGTAATCTTCAATGGGAATAAAACAAACTGAATGTGCCCAATATTCAAATAGATCGCCATTTTGATGGGTTTGATCGAGCCAGGTTGGATCGTAATTGCCTAATCTCGACCAAAGAACAAAATATGGGCTGCGATTAACAACACTGATGGTATCGATTTGGAGAATCCCCATTTGGCGAATACTATTTATTACATCTGCCTGAGTTGCATTGGAAGATGGGGGTTTGATCAATCCTAAAGATGCCAGTTGTAAAGCTATTATTTCTGATTTACCAAGCATTGACCTCCAGAAAAAACGAGACTTGCGTTTGAAAAATTAAAGTCTGATTTTGATTGCTTTAATTATTTGAGACCATTATAATAAGGTCACTATATTCGTTCCAGAAGGGAGAAGAAATTTATGGCAAGTGTAACCTATGATCATGTGTTTAAGCGTTTTGGCGATTTCACAGCCCTTAATGACTTGAATATCGAAATTGAGGACAAGGAATTCCTAGTACTCGTCGGACCCTCAGGGTGTGGAAAAACAACAGCTTTACGCTGCCTGGCAGGTCTGGAAGAGGTCTCCGATGGACGTGTCTTAATTGGGGACAACATCGTCAACGATGTGCCGCCAAAAGACCGCGATATTGCAATGGTGTTCCAATCCTATGCGCTTTATCCGCATATGACCGTTTTTGATAACATGGCTTTCGGGTTGAAACTGCGTAAGACCCCGAAAGATGAAATCAAACGACGGGTAGAAGAAGCTGCGGAAATTCTAGGGATTGAAGCATTGCTCAAACGGAAGCCCAGAGAATTATCAGGCGGACAACGACAGCGTGTAGCCGTTGGTCGAGCTATCGTCCGAGAACCAAAAGTGTTCTTGTTTGATGAGCCGTTGTCAAATCTGGACGCGAAACTGCGTGTTCAAACCCGTGGTCAGATCAGTAAACTGCATCAAAACCTGCAAACAACCTTCATATATGTGACCCACGACCAGACGGAGGCCATGACGATGGCAACCCGTATTGCAGTCATGAACAGAGGTCTTTTGCAACAATTGGATACCCCGCAAGTGCTGTATGATAAACCAGCCAATCTTTTTGTTGCTGGTTTCATTGGGTCACCAGCCATGAACTTCTTCTCTGCAAAATTACGCAAAGATGGGAGCGACTTGATGGTTGATGCTGGCTCATTCTCAGTAAAAGTGCCGGATTCCCGCAAAGAAGTCTACATGAAATTGGTTGACAAGGAAGTGGTATTTGGTGTTCGTCCGGAAGATATCCACAACCCCATGTTTGTACCTCCGAACGTAACCGTTGCAGAAGTACCGGCGAAGGTTGACTTCACCGAGTTGATGGGGAATGAGATCTATCTGTATTTGATCGCCGGTGAGCACAATTTTGTAGGTCGTGTTGATCCACGCACTCGCTTCCATATGGGTGATGAGGTCAAACTGGCTTTCAATATGGACAATTTCCACATCTTTGATCCATCTGTTGATCGCGAAAATCCACCCGCGGTTCGCTAAAACAATTAAAATTGTGATCGAATAACGTGAGAGTAAAATCTCACGTTATTTTTTAATGGCCAACTTCGTAAGTATCCAAGCAATGATGAGTAACAGCAAGCCAACAATGTCAAAAATAATAAAACGCTGGATTGAACTAACTAAAACCAAATGATCAACTGCTGAAATTCGAAAAAGGATAAACGTTTCTCCCCCCACCCCGATCAATTGCATCAGATTGGCTTGTATCAGTGAAATCCTGAATTTCAGGGGATTCCATAAGGCAAAGGCATAAGGCACATTCCACATAAGAAATAACAACCCAACCCCTGCAACTGAAACTTCTCCAGGAATACCAGCAAGTTCATAAGCAGAAGTATAGTTTTGCGGATGCAGGAAAAAATCGAATCCAGCCTGGATGTTGACCAGAAAGACAGCCCCAATACATAACCGGGCGAAAAGAAGAAGAAATTTCTTAGAACTCATTTGTTAATTATAAGAATATCTCAATTCTTAATCGATCAGGTCGGGAAAAGCTTCCCGACCTGATAAATTCTGATAATTCTAGAGATATTTGTCGAACCAGCCACCGATTTCATTCAAGCGCACAATCCTTCGGTCGGTGCGGCCACCGCGCGAAAGGCCGTGTGATTCGTCTGGGAAGACGACAAATTTGGTTTCTACGCCTAATTTCTTCAAAGCTACAAAGGCTTGCTGACCCTGTTCTAATGGGCAGCGTAAATCCTGTTCGCTGTGAATGATCAGGGTAGGGGTTTTTGCAGCCCCCATGTGTTTTAGGGGCGAGTTCTCCCACAGGATTTCAATGTTTTCGTATGGGGGTTGGTTGCCAAAAATTTCCTGGAAAGACCAATTGAAATCGCTGGAGCCCCACATGCTAATCAGGTTGCTGACCACACGCTGAGCTGCGGCGGCTTTGAACCGCTGTGTATGTCCGATGATCCATAGCGTCATATAGCCACCATAACTGCCGCCAGTTACGCCCATGCGTTTTGGATCGATATAGGATAATTTTTCCACATAATCCGCCCAACACATCAGATCTTCATAATCTTTGGTGCCCCATTTGCCACCATGAATGGTTTTGGTGTGTTCCTCTCCATAGCCAGAACCTCCGCGTGGATTGGTGAAGTAAACTACATAGCCTTTGGCAGCCAGGAAGTAAAATTCGTGCATGAACATATTGCCATATTGTGCAATGGGCCCCCCATGAATTTCAAGAATGGAGGGGTATTTTCTGGTTGGATCAAAACCAGGCGGTTTGAGTATCCAACCCTGTAAATCATTGTTGTCCTTGCCTTTATACCAAACCTCTTCTAATTGACCAATATCCAATTTCGAAAACCAATCTTCATTGGTATGAGTGATTTGTTTTTTGTCCGCTGGATGACTCATATCTTGAACAAATACTTGTGGAAAAGCCATCGGTTGCCCCAGTATATACATTAATGTGGATTGTTCTTTGTCAAATTCTGGTTTACCGACCACACCGACTGGTTCGATAACTGAACTCAATTCACCGGTTGTGTGGTTGATTTTCATTAAGGGACCATTTCCGTGTTTTGCTACTTGAAAATAGATCCATTGACCATCTTTCGACCAAAAAGGTGCGACGAGAGGCGCCGGTCCGTTGTCGCTTAGAGTCCCGCCATTGACATTTAGATCATACTTTTCAGTTAAATTTTTTGCAGGAGAATTTCCATTTTCGGAAACAACCCAGACGTTCTCATTCCTCCAGCCTTCACCTTCGCCAATTTGGGCAACATAGCTAATCAGTTTCCCATCTGGTGAAAAGGCCCCATTTCCTTTTGGCCCAATTGGGGTGGTAATTTTTTTAGATTCTCCTGTGCTGATATCAAGAACAAATAGATCAGTTCGATCGGGCTTCAAATCCGGGTCGGGAGATTGGTTGGAAAAATAACCTACTTTTTTCCCATCTGGTGACCAGAACGGACCGGTTTCATCAAAAACAGGATGATTAGTTAATTGCTGCATTTTGCCAGTTTTGGCATTGATCTCCCAGAGATGGCGGCGGTCTTCCGGGTACCAGCCATAACCGTCGAGACGATAAAAAGTTCTGGTAATCTGCCGTGATACTATTCCTAGCTTATTTTTGCCTTCATCCTTTTCTCTTTCAATCGCCTCGGGATTCTTTTTTCTAAATTCGCTAATCAATCTTTTACCATCGGGAGACCATGAATAATTTAGAAGCTCACCCTGATAATCGG
Organism: Anaerolineaceae bacterium; assembly: GCA_034429975.1. Lineage (GTDB taxonomy): Bacteria > Chloroflexota > Anaerolineae > Anaerolineales > Anaerolineaceae > UBA6170. The sequence goes on from DAOUFM010000140.1 coordinate 28,717, forward strand.
TTAGCTTTTGTGCTTCTCCGCCGGACAACGGAATCAGGTAAATTTGAGATTGTTTTTCATTGTCCCGGTTGGAGATGAACGCAATGGTCTTTCCATCTGGCGACCATTTAGGGCTGGAATCCACCTGATCTCCACTGGTAAAACTGGTTTCTTTTCCAGTTTGAATATCAACAAGAAACAAATTTGAAAATTTCTTTTGACCTTTTTCACGAACTCGCTGGACAGAACAAATTACGTATTTTCCATCGGGTGAGATGGCTGCATCCTGTATCTGTTGTAAGCGATATAAATCGGAAGACTGGATTGTGTTTGTTTTCATGATACTCCTTTATAAAAAAGATGCTTATCCTGACGATAAAATCAAGATAAGCATCATAAATTCTAAACCTGGAAAAATTTACTTTGCTTTACCTTGATTGGCAACGGCGTCCATAGCTTTTTTAATAGCTTCAGGATCGCCCAGGTAATAATGGGTGATTGGTTTTAAGTCTGCATCCAATTCGTAGACCAGTGGAACCCCGGTTGGAATGTTCAAACCGACAATATCATCCTCAGAGATATTGTCGAGATGTTTGACCAGAGCTCGCAAACTGTTTCCATGGGCAAAGATTACGACTTTCTTACCAGCTTTAACATCCGGGGCAATCACATCATTCCAGTAAGGCATAAAGCGGGCAACAGTGTCTTTCAGGCATTCTGTTAAGGGTAGTTCATCTTTGGATAAACCAGAATATCTTGGATCATGTCCCGGGTAGCGGGCGTCATTTTCTTCCAGCGCTGGTGGTTGTGTGTCATAGCTTCTCCGCCAAATTTTCACCTGATCCTCACCATATTTCGCGGCTGTTTCAGCTTTATTCAAGCCCTGTAAGGCTCCATAATGTCTTTCATTTAAACGCCAGTTCCTGATCACAGGAATCCACATTAAATCCATTTCGTCTAGGGCGATCCACATCGTTCGAATGGCTCTTTTCAATACAGAGGTGTAGGCAATATCAAAATTAAAACCTTCTTTTTTCAACAATTTGCCGGCGGTCTTCGCTTCTTCTCTCCCTTTTTCAGTTAGATCAACATCTGTCCAACCCGTAAAAAGATTGGCTTTATTCCATTCACTTTCGCCGTGCCGAACCAAAACAACTTTGTACATAACATAAACCTTTCAATTTTTCGCTTAATTATTAACCCTTGGCTTTTAAAAACCGGGATTTTTTTGAAATATTCTTGCCGGCAATTGCAAAAAATAATGCCAAAGCAAGGGTAATTATACCCATAAAAATAAACGCATCCTGCCAGAGGCGCATTGGAAACAGACGAATTAATGTGTCAGAGTAATTAAAAAGCCAGGTATCACCTGTAAAAAATAACCGATGGAAATTGGTGAAAAGGGCATCAAAGCCAAGCATGATAGCGATAAAAATAAACCCTATGATAGCAACCGTTAACCAGCCGCCCTGGCTGGCAGCATTCCAAAAAATAAACATCTCTTTCTTTCTAATTAACCAGGCAATTACAAGGAGGTACAATCCTAAAATAATATAAAAAACCGTGAGCGATTGTTTTAATAGAACTTTCACATCCAGCATGTGGCTAACTTCGCGTTCGTTATAAATATGTGTGCCATTATCAAAAGCAAGGTTCCCAAGAAACTCCGGGCCGGAATTATTAAATAAGTACTGAATCGATAATGAGCCCCATTTAAGGCGTTCTTCTGTTGAAAAGCCATAAGGGTCCGGGGGAAAACCGGGAAAATTGTATTCGAACACTAGAAATAAAGGCGTAAAAAGCACCCGAATGGAAAACATGATGAGAATAAAAGGAAAGGTTATTGTAATGAATAACGAATTAATTCTTGAAATGGGTTTCATTGCAAAGTCTCCATATCACCCTGTAGGAAAAAATCAATAATCATCGCATTGGTATACCACTCAATGGGGGCTTTATCATCGGTAAATACGACTGATTTTCCGGGTGGCGGTTGTAAATTTGTTGTTGTCACAAACAAGGTTTCTCGTAACAATGGATGGGTTGTGTTTTGATTTAGTTGTTGGTAATTTATTTTGAGGTTTGACGCTTCGGTCGGCATCTTTGTGGCGAATAAAATGGAATTGAACGAATCAGGTACATCCATCACATGGATAGTAGGGAATACGGAAAGAATGGTTGATCCCAACGCATCAATTAATCGACGATCATCCAATCCTCTGCCGATATTGATAACCATAACGCCATCGGGTTCCAGGTGATTGTAAACTTCTTCGAAAAATTCTTTGGTTGTCAGATGCCAGGGGATATAAGGGGGACGGTAGGCATCCACGCTGATAATATCATAGGTTTTGTTACTGGTCTTCAACCCCCAACGCCCGTCCTGAACATACACATTTAAATTTGGGATATTCATTCCAAAATACTTGTAGCCAACTTCAACAATCTTCGGGTCAATTTCAAAACCGTCAATTTTAATCCAGGGATAGACGAGCGACGCCTGCCTGGCAGTTGTTCCGGCTGCCAAACCAATGATCGCCAGCGAATCGATTTCTTGGAGATGGATGGGGGGGGCATTAAAAAAAGGGGCAGCTAAAACCTGCTCCCAGGGGCCGAAATAATTGACCTGGTCTGGATGATAAATAGAATGAACTCCCTGTCCTTCATTCAACCTCAACAAATGAAAGTCATTTACATCTAAAACCTGTATGTAATTGTAGGATGATTCTGTCTCATAGATCAATCCCTGGGTGTTTTTATCACTGCCAGGAGCGCCAAAAATCCACAATGCGATAACGATGATTGGCATCCAAATTAATTTAAGAGTGAATTTCCAATTAATTGTTAAAGCAAGCGCTAAGAGAGCAAATATTAACAAGATAAAACCGATAATTAGAAAAGTCCGGTATGTTCCGATCAGAGGAATTAATAAAATATCCGGAATAAAAGTACCGACAAATGAACCAAGGGTAGAGATGGCATAGATCTTTCCTGAAATTGAACCAGCCTGACGGGAATCGTGCATCGCCAGACGGATCGCAAAGGGGGATGCCGTCCCTAACAAGGTGATTGGAATGATGAAAAGGATCATAACTGCCAGGAAGGATCCGATCAGGTTTCCAATCCACAATTGATCAAAAGCATTGGCGGCAAAGCGTAAAATTGGACGGGATATAAACGGAACCAGACAGATGGCGAAAGCACCCCAGGCTAAAATGCTGAAGAAAGTCTCGTATTTTGGAGATCGGTCAGCCCATTTTCCTCCAATAAAATACCCCGCCGTCAGATAAATCAGGATCAATCCGATGATAGAAGCCCAAATGAGATTGCTGGTTCCGAAGTAGTTCCCTAATAACCGACCGGTAGCCATTTCAGCTGCGAGTGTAACCATCCCTGATATGAAAACAGCTATCAACAAGATTTTTCGCATTTCGAAATTATACCGTATGCATTCAAATCAGGTAATTTGAAATGGAGGTGCGTATAATTAGATTAATTGGAGGACTTATGAAACTGGTAACTGTAGCTGAGATGAAAGCAATTGAAGAAGAAGCAAACCAAAAAGGTGTTTCGTATGAAATAATGATGGAGCGAGCAGGAAAGGGAGTTGCAGAACTTGTTCACCGTTATTATGGCTCCAGTCAAAACAGGGTGGTAACTGCTTTGGTGGGGAATGGCAATAATGGAGGTGATGCTCTGGTTGCTCTTGAAGATCTTTCACAAAAAGGATGGCAGGTAAAGGCCTTGCTGGCAAAAACCAGAGATGATGAATTAATTAAGAAAGTAGAACAGGCTGGTGGTGAAATTAGGGTCTTCTCTACCAAAGGTTCAGATGAAATAATCTTGCAATGGTTGAAAGAAAGTGATGTGATTATTGATGGGCTGTTAGGGACTGGTTTTAAATTGCCACTTAAAAATCCTTATCAATCTATAATGGAACTGATAAAAAAATCACCTGAAAATTTCAAAATTGTGGCTATCGACTGCCCTTCAGGGATTGATTGTGATACAGGGGAGACAGCAGAAGTGGCATTGTTTGCTGACTTAACGGTCTGTATGCAGGCAGTGAAAATCGGTTTACTTTCTTTTCCGGCTTATCAATATTTGGGCCAATTAGAAATCGTTGACCTGAATTTGCCACAAAATCTTGAAGCCGAACAAAAAGTTAAGCGTGAGGTGGCAACAGCAGAATGTGTTCGAAAACTTTTGCCCAAACGCCCGATGCAGGCCCACAAAGGCACATTTGGAACAGCGATGATCATTGCCGGCTCAATTAATTACACGGGGGCAGCGTATTTATCCGGGATGGCAGCCTACCGGATCGGCGTAGGTCTGGTTCAAATGGCTGTTCCGGGACCTATTTACTCTGCTCTGGCTGGCAATTTTTCCGAAGCAACCTGGCTTTTGCTCCCGCATGATATGGGTGTGATTGAAGCAGATAGCTATACGATTATCCAAAAAAATCTCGATAAAGCGACCGCTCTTTTACTTGGGCCTGGTTGGGGGTTGGAGGATACGACCAAAGAATTTTTGGAAAGGTTGCTAAAAGGGAAATCATCTAATCAAAAAAGACGTAGTGGAATTGGTTTTGTGATGATGGATTCAGAAGAAGACATGGTCATCCCATCTCTCCTTCCTCCAATTGTCATCGACGCTGATGGGTTGAAATTACTATCCAGAATCGATCATTGGCAAAGCATTTTGCCACCAAATACCGTATTAACACCGCACCCCGGTGAGATGGCGGTCATGACAGATTTGGATCTGAAAGATATTCAAGCCAATAGGATGATGGTGGCGCTTGAATATGCCCAAAAATGGGGGCATGTGGTGGTTCTGAAGGGTGCCTTGACCATTGTAGCGGCACCGGATGGAAGGTTGACGATCATTCCAGTCGCAAACCCCGCCCTGGCCAGAGCCGGTTCAGGAGATGTTTTAGCGGGTATCATTACCGGGCTTTTGGCTCAGGGAATTAAGCCATTTGAAGCAGCCACTGCCGGCGTTTGGGTACATGCACGCGCGGGGCTGGAAGCTGCAGAGAGAATAGGCCATCCAGCATCGGTCATCGCTGGAGATTTGTTGGATTCGATTGCAGCGGTGTTAGCTCGTTTGGGATAAAAAAACGGTTGCCTTTTTAGGGGGCAACCGTAATTCTTGGTGAAAAAGATTCTATAACTCCACTTCTGCAGGGGCATCATTGGAAGTTTCTGCGGTGATTTTTTTGCTTAATTTGCTTTTTTGTTCATCGTAGAATTTTTGCCCTTTGTCTTTGGCTTCGGCTGCTTTTTCCTTTGCTTCACGCAGCAAAGTTTCTGCGCGTTTTACAGCTTCATTGGCTGCATCTTCCGCTTTTGAAAAAACCTCATCGGCTGTATCACCAGCTTTGTCACGCAGCTCAATTGCATGTTCCTTGATGATAGTTCGTGTTTCTTCACCGGATTGGGGAGCAAGGAGTAAAGATGCAACTGCACCGGTTAATCCTCCTACCAGAAATCCGATTAAAAATGCTCCAAATTCATCTCGATTAGACATTTGTTCTCTCCTTTCTTAATTTATTAATCATTTTTCTTGAATTTTTGCGATTTAGTCGTTGGTTTGAGTAAATCGAAAAACTTTTTAAAACCAGCAGTGTATTCATTCATTTTTATAACTGGCTCAACGAGGTTATTACTTAAAAACGTTGTTGTTCCCTTTAAATGATTTACAGTCTCATTAGTTGTATCCAATATCGGCTTAATTTCATTTTTCAAAACATTAATCAAAACCGCAATCTGAACGATCAGGATGATTAATACAACTCCTAGAAGTAATGATTCAAGCGCCATGATTATAATGAAAATATCTCTGACTTTGGATGTCGTTTCTAAATCAGAATTAAATAAACTGACCAGAGAGAAAATAATCAAAGCCAAGACAATAACAACGCCTGCAATGATTCCAATCAACTTGCCCTTATTGCTGGATTGCTTTGGGACTTTTATAGGGTCATCCAATGATACATTATTTTCACTCATCTATCTGATTATACACGATGGGATTAAAAGGTCATAGATATAATTAACAAAATTTATATAAGGTTAATAATAAATTAGTTTTTTGAGAGATGAGTTTTGAGGGTATCCGTTTGTTGAGCAATTTATTAAGTTTGCCCCTTTAAATTCTTCGTGTTAAAATTAAATGTTATGCCAATCAAAACCATCTTTTTATCTTTGATAATATTATTTAATTCCTGGTTTTCTCTCCATCCTCAACTTGATCTGGTGCGAATTCAGAATCTGAAAGATGGTGATTATCTGCAGGGAAACGTACAGATTTCAGGAACCGTAACAGGGACTGGATTAAAATCGGTGGAAGTTAGCTTCCGATATCAAGATACAGAATCATCTGGCTGGTTCACGATTAAGACCCTGCAACAGGTGGTTGTTGATGACACAATTGCTGTTTGGGACACCTCAACGATTGCCGATGGCACTTATCAATTACGAGTATTGGCGATTTATGAAGATGGCAGACAACAGGAAACAGTAGTGAAAGATTTAAAAGTAAGAAATTACACCCCATTTGATCCCGGAGAAATGGAACACGTGCTAATTACACAGACCCTGATGAATATAAGTGATATTGAGGAAACCCCAGAACCGATCATCACCAAACTGGCTCCGACCCCAATGCCAGCCAATGAAATGACCATCACGCAATCCCAATTTTTACTTACATTAATTCAGGGAGCTATCCTTGGGGCTTTATTTTTGATTGTTGTTGTCCTGTTTGTTATTATTCGCAGAAGGAAATTGGGGTAAAAAATGGATGGGAAATTCCTTGATTTGTTCAGGAAAAATAAATCGGACATGATAGAGGATGTTCAGCCGATTGAAAGCTATATGGTTGTAGGGTTAGGGAACCCAGGAAAAGAGTATCAGAATAACCGCCATAATGTTGGATTTTTAGCCCTTGATTATTTCGCAAAAGAGATAGGCGCAGGGACAAAAAAAGTAAAATCAAAGGCTATTGTCATGGAGGAAAAATGGGAAAACAGAAAAATTATTCTGGTGAAACCCCAAACCTTCATGAATTTATCGGGCACTGCTGTAGC
>DAOUFM010000141.1:0-5602 GCA_034429975.1 Anaerolineaceae bacterium
TGTCCAGTGGTTATGCCATCGGCTTGGGACTTCCCTTCCTGGCGATTGGATTTGGGATGGAAAAAGCCATCCAGTTCATGGCCCGTTTTAGAAGGTACGTGCGGTGGATCGAGATCGTCAGCGGTTCACTCTTGATCATCGTCGGACTGCTGATGGTGTTCGACCTGATGACTCTCATCGCCATTTGGGCGCTGCAGCGGGGTTATTTTGTCGACTTGCCTCTGGGAGGCGCGGTCACGCCGACTTATATTATTGCTGTTTTTGCAGGTCTTCTGTCGTTTCTTTCCCCCTGCGTTTTACCATTGGTGCCAGCCTACGTGGGATATTTGAGCGGGCGGGCAGTCAGAGATCTGCCGGAAACGGTGAATGAGACTATTACTTAGAAAGGATTTCCAGGAGATATTCTTCATGATTTTTATTCAAAAATCTCTTAATAAAAGGAGCAGTTCGCTTATTGAGTGAACTGCTCTTCTGTAGAATGTATTGTTTACTGGATATCTTTCAACATCACTAAATATTGTTCTTGGTTGATTTCACCTCGAGCGTATCGCTGTTCAAGGATTTCTCTGGCCGAAAGCGGGGCATGGTCTCCGCCAACCGGTTGATTGGAGTGGAACAGCCCTCGGGCCAGTAAAACGGCGAGAACGATCAGGACAATCCAGAATAAGAACATACCGCCCAGCATACCGAATCCCATCATGGCACACCTGCCTTAGCGACCCAGGTCCGATAAGATCTGCTGGTATTCTTCCCGGCTAACCTCACCTTTGGCGTAGCGGCTTTGGGCGATATCACGGGCTGATTGCCCGGTCAGATTCTGCGTTCCAGCCTGAGTGTTATTTCCACTCGTCCGGCGAACTGCCCTCACGATCAGTAATACCAGGCCAATGATCACACCCAGCGTGATTACCAGATTCAAAATCATTCCGATCCATCCAAAACCACCATATCCCATCATCATATTGTCCTTCCTTTTTTCTTGACGATTTGCCGTCACAAAGATTGTTGTTTGATGTTTACAATATGATGATAGCTCAGAAGGATAAAGCTACTTTAAAGCGATTGTAAAGGTTTGATAAAGATGTTAATCAGCCTGGATCGGCAAGGTGAAACTGAAAGTACTTCCTTTTCCTTCGCCGCTGCTTTCTGCCCAGATGCGCCCATGGTGGGCTTTCACCAAAGCCTGAGCGATCGTCAAGCCGATTCCGCTTCCTCCGCTGGCGCGTGTCCTGGATTTATCCGTGCGGTAAAAGCGGTTAAATATCAAGCGTAAATGGTCTGGTGCTATGCCGATCCCAGTATCTGATATGGATATAACGATCTCGGATTTTTCGCGAGCTGCCTGGATAGACACCTTACCGCCGCCTGGCGTATATTGCAGCGCATTTCCGACCAGGTTTGTCAGCACCTGCAGAACGCGATCCCTATCAACTAAAACATTAGGGATATACGGCTCTATGTTCGTTTCTAGCTGGATACCCTTCTCTTCGAATTGCTGACCCAAGTTGCCCTGGATGGTTGCGATCAAATTGGGAAGCGAAACAGAGGTCGGTTTTAACTGGAGTGCTCCAGCCTCCACCCGGCTGAGCTCCTGTAAATCGTTTACCAGACGCTGCAGGCGGTCGATTTCCGCATGGACCTGTTGGTAAGTTTCCGGCTCTGCCGGTAAAACCCCGTCGATCAACCCTTCCAAATAACCTTTGATCGCCGCGAGGGGGGTACGCAGCTCGTGGGTCACATCCCCAATCAATTGCCGGCGCATGGTTTCCGTCTTTTCAAGCTTATCTGCCATTTGGTTAAAGCTGAGCGCCAATTGGTCAAGCTCATCCAATTGGTTGGAACGCACACCTCCGGAAATCGTAAGCCTCTCCTCGTATTCTCCTTCCGCGATGCGATGGCTGAGTATCATCATGCGTTGCACAGGGTTGACCACTTGGCGGCTGATCAGAAAACTAGCAATCACCGCCGCGATTAATGCCGCAATCGCAGCCAGGGAAAGTGCTTCGGTGACCGATGCCGTATAGTTGGTGAATAATTCCATTTCCATAGGCTGGGCATTTCCCATCATATCCCCGCCGGACATCATTGCACTCATTCCTGCCATGTGCCGGTCAAAAGCTGCTGGAACGGATAAACTGGTGGCAGTGGCGAGAACAACGACACCGACCAGAACGACCAGCACATAAGAAAGAAATACTTTCCAGGCGAGATGCGTGCGCAAATTTCTCAACATAAGGTCACCTATTTATCTTCGAAGCGATAGCCTACCCCGCGAATGGTTTCAATCATCTTGTCATCGCCCAATTTCTGGCGAATGTGGCCGACGTGAACGTCAACTACCCGGGTGTCGCCGAAATAATCATAATCCCAGGCTTTTTCTAACAATTGTTCCCGGCTCAATACCATGCTGTGATGCTGGGCAAGCGCAACCAACAGATCAAACTCTACTGCTGTCAGTTCAATCAGACGCTCCCCCACCCACACTCGTCGCGCGGAGAGGTCAATTCGTAGGTGGGCGAAATTGAGTATGACAGGTTCGCTAACTGTGCCATAGGGACTTTGCATGCGACGCAAGGCCGCCTTGATGCGGGCGATTAACTCACGCGGGCTGAAAGGTTTGGTCAGGTAATCATCCGCGCCGACGGAAAGGCCGACGATTTTGTCAGTTTCCTCTGATCGGGCTGTCAGCATGATTACATAGACATTCGACTCGCGGCGCAGGTTGGCCAAGAGCTCGATCCCATCCATGCCAGAAAGCATCACGTCCAGGATGATGATGTCCGGCTTGAAAGAACGAGCGGCGGCCAGTCCAGCCGGTCCGTCCATCGCTGACTGGAATTCATAGCCCTCTGCTTTTAAATACGCAGTTACAACATTGTGGATCGAGGGTTCATCATCAATCACGAGTATCTTTGCTAATGGCACTTTCGATTCCTTCCGAATAGGTTTGCTTAACCATTCTACACAGAAACAGGGATCGGCCATTCCGCCGATCCCTGAATGTGGGTAAGCTAGATGAGATTACTCATACATTTCAATAAAAGTTCCATGCCAAGTGTGGAGGAAGACCTGCCCACTGAAGCCGTTTACGCTGAGCATCCCGGTAGGCTTGTCTTCCTTCAAGATGTCGATGGTGTAATAACCGTAAAATGGGTCTGCGTCTTCAGCGGTCTTGTAGCCTGGGTATTGTTGATCCAGGTATTGTTGGGCAAACTGAAGCGCTTGTTCAGGAGTCACCGCCATGGTTGCAGAGACAGAGCCGGGATTGATGGTATAACCGCCCATCATTCTACGACCACTCATCATGCCACCGTTTCCCATCATGCCACCAGAACTACTCATCATGCCGTTTCCGCTCATATGTCCATATTTTAGGTTCCACATCATGTTAGGACCGTATTCAGGGAAAACGGTCAGTCTCGAGGGATCAACCAGTAACTCCATCGCTCCGGTTCCAGTGCTCTTTTCGGTGATTCGGGCATAAGCGTTGTTATCGAAGATCATAATTTCTTTTAGTTCAAGATCGGAATTGTTCAGGCCTTTCAAATAACTTTCCACGGCCTGCTTGGACTGATCGATCGTGAGTGGAGTCGGGTTGGTCGCGCTACCGTTGGAATACCCGCCCATCATTCCGTTGCCACCCATCATATTGTAGCCGTTTCCCATCATCCAATTATTATTCATCATGTTCTGGCTATTCCCCATCATCGAATAGCTTTGGTTGGTGAAATTCCGACCCATCATAGGGAAGAAGCCAGAATTGGTCGACCCAAAGTTCGCTCGCCCAACCACTAGGCCAGCCCCAAAGACCAATGCACTCAGGACGATGCCTGCAATAACCACTAACGCGATACTGAACGATTTGTTCATCTGTAATTTCTCCTGTTCTAGTTGATTTTAAACTTACATACCCAGTTTACTTGTCGATGGTAAAGTCACAGTGAAGCATTTTTAAAGCTTTTGTAAAGATATTGCGAGTTTCAAATGCAAATGTGGTTCAACAAGTCTATCGACATGGCTGAAACACATTCCACTTATCTTCGGAGCCTCGGAGGAAGAGAGGAGACGAATAACTTTATCCAATCACTTCTGCGGAGTAACGGTGAATGCCATCACCACCTGCTTTTGAGACAATTTCCATGAAATGGGTCGGGCGGATCAGATCAGGATTATATGAAACCTCTACCAGTCCATCGATGTGATCGACCAACGCATCGGTCACCCCCAAGGAACTAATTAGCGCATTTCTTACGCGATTAGCGCAATTTGGGCAGTTTAAACCAGAGATAGCCAGGTAAGTTTGCATGGTTTTTGCGTTTTCCTCAACAGAGCTTATCTTTTGGATCGGTGAAACTTGGCAGTGATCTTCCATTTTTATATCCTTTCATGATAAACGATCCAAGAGCGCCGCCCATATATCCCGAATATGAAATGGCGCTCTTTTCTCGTAGGAGGAGAAGAATAACCAAATCATACCTGGAAGGGAACACGATCAACAGCGCTATCTCGCCAACAATAGATAGGCTTTATTGCTTAGCCAGTTTCGGGCAACTCGGCGCATCACAACCATTTCAAGACTTCGTATCATTTTATGAAATAGCCCCTATTGTTTATCGAGTGTGAAATGGAAAACACCTTGACTTTCAAACAAAAAAAGATCTTTTTGCCCATAGGCGCTGGATTAATCGGCGCAGTCCTGCTTACAGGACTCTACTTTGGGATTGTGTCCTGGGCCGAGAGCCCGGCTCACGCGGCTGAGTTTTTCTGGCAGGATCGTTGGATTGTGTTTCCCATCATCATCGGATTTGGGGTGCAGGCTGCCTTATATACCTTTTTGAAATTAAGACTGTATTTGCCAGTAACAAAGCTAGGATCAGCTGTATTGTCGCGCTTTCCAGCCACAGGAACTAGCATGGGCGCCAGCGGAACCTCCTCGACTGTGGCAATGGTGGCATGTTGCGCACACCATGTTACGGATGTGCTGCCGATCCTGGGATTGACCGCAGCAGCCACTTTTCTGGCAAAATACCGCCTGCTCTTTATGGGGGTGGGTCTGGGCACAACCCTTCTAGGCATCAGCTATATGGTCCATCTTATCCTTCGCGAAAGGCGAAAAGTAATGCCGTTACTGTTCGATGCCATCCTTGCAAAGGAATCATGATGAAATTTCGTTCAAATGTCGTTATCGTTACGATCGCTGCGTTTATACTCACCGCCTGTAACGGGCAAAACCCATCACAGGCTCCAACGGCTGAATCATCCATTCAATCCGAGACAGCCCAGTCTGAACCAACGACTGTTCCTACCCAAGAAATGGTCGCAACCCTGGAAGTAAAGGTCCCTGCTAATCTTACAAAATCAGACGCTCAGGGCGCTGTGACAATGAAGATTACACCGACCAATCTAGAAAATCCCGGCGATGCCGTGATCTTTGAGGTCTTAATAGATACCCATTCGGTCGATCTCAGCATGGATCTTGCTCAACTCGCTGTTCTTTCCACGGATACCGGAAAAACCGTTCAGGCAACCTTATGGGACGCACCGCGGGGTGGTCACCACGTGGAAGGGAAGCTCTCATTCCCATCTACTAAAGATGGATCTG
>DAOUFM010000142.1:0-24015 GCA_034429975.1 Anaerolineaceae bacterium
ACCAAAGCGACAGAGGTACACCCGGCCACATCTCGAACCCGGAAGTTAAGACTGTCAGCGCCGATGGTACTTGGGGGGCGACCCCCCGGGAGAGTAGGTCATTGCCAAGAAACTTTTTTTGATTTAAAACTAAATATTTATAATTCTTCTCTGAAAATCAAGCCATATTTCTTTCTGGCATTCAACCAGGCTTTACGTAGAATTTCATACACTGACTCAGGATCTTTGATATTGCGCAGAATGATGGTCGGGGTTGATTTGTCAGCTCCTGAAACAACAATGTCTCCTATCCCCAGAATTCTTTCACTTACATTCTGAGTGATATCAATATCCTGCACGCGGATCAATTCAAAATTTTCGATATCTTTGCCGATCAATCCTTTGATCACCTTGATGCGTTCATTGGTAAACGTATAATTTTCAACCAGAGAAAGAAATGGACGCCCTTCCCATAATATTTTCTCTTCCTTATCCAGGTCCTGTGCCATTTTTGAGGTATTAATAGGGCTGGAAATATCCTCCAGCATATCATTTACTAACAGTAAAAGATCATCCGTGAGCTGGTCGACAAATTTTGCTTGTTGGTCGGATGGGATCGCATTTATCTGGAAGCCGCTTTGGGCTACTGCTTTCCAGATACTGGTTTTTACTTTATTTTTATAGTTTTCAATTGTCATGTCGCTTCTCCTTATGAAAAGAACGAATATTTTTCATGATGAAGTTATCAATAATCATACACTTTTCTGATTAAAAAAGAAAAGGAAAGCAACCATGTTGTTATAATGAGGAGAGCAAGGTGATAGTCTCAAAGTTTGAAAACTGAATAAATTGGAGATTCCAGGATCTTTTATGAACAACGAAAACAAACCCTATGATTTATTGATGGAAAGTTATTTATGGCTGGCTGAAAGTGATCGCAAGTTTTTTGGGCGCTACAACCTTAGCCAGGTTCGCTATTTTGCATTGAAGCATATTTTTCAAAAGCCAGCTATTTCCATCACGGAACTCAGTAAATATTTATTATGTACCAAAGGAAATACGACAAGAATTATTAAAGGGATGATGAATGATGGGTTGGTTACCGTCATTAAAGATACAGAAGATCAAAGAGCCCTTCACATTCATCTTACAAAGAATGGGGAGTCCTTATTATCCCGTGTTCAAAAAGAATTCACGTCTTTTAATCAACTCCGATTAAAAGCCTGCTTACATAACCGCGATTGTTTTGAATTGACCATGCAGCAATTAAGGGAAGATTTAGAAAAAAGTATTCAGGAACTTGACATTTCATAAAGGTTTCGTGGTAAAATAGTTGATATATCAACTATTTTGGAGCTACCAATATGAACCTGCCTGCCATTTATCACGAAGCAAAAAGCAAATATGCCTATGAGTATGATGCAAACACCTTGCATATTCGATTAAGAACTGCTAAAGGAGATATTCCAGCAGTTACTCTGGTAGGTGGTGACCCATTCCGCTGGATTCAAAGCGAGATAGACCCCAACTTATGGAAATGGGATAAAGAAGCAGCTTTTTTTGAGCCAATGAAACTGGAGTATCAAACCGCTTACCATGATTATTGGTTTGTCGCAGTGCAACCGCAATGGAAAAGAATCCGGTATGCATTTATCCTGGAAAAGGATGATCAAAAGATTTTATTTGGGAGCCGTTCTTTTTATGATTTGAAATTGCACCCAGAAATTGAATTCGATACCAGCACTTATTTTAATTTTCCATATCTTAACCATGAGGATGTTTTTCAGCCACCCGCCTGGGTGAAGGACACGATCTGGTATCAGATTTTCCCGGAACGCTATGCAGATGGCGACCCCGCGAATAATCCACCAGATTGCCTTCCCTGGGGCAGTGAAGAAGACTCAATTTATAAGTTTTATGGCGGTGATTTACAGGGCGTGATTGATCACCTGGATGACCTGGTTGATTTGGGAATTAACGGACTTTACCTTACCCCGTTGTTTACCTCACCCTCCTCTCATAAGTATGACACAACCAATTATTTTCAGATCGATCCGGCTTTTGGTACCAATGAGCTCTTTGGAGAACTAATGCAGAAAGCTCACCAGCGGGGGATCCGGGTCATTCTGGACGCTGTTTTTAATCATTGCGGCTGGTTTCACCCATTCTGGCAGGATGTGGTGAAAAATGGTCGAAATTCGAAATATTATGATTGCTTTTATATTTATCGAGAGCCAGTGATTAACTTTAGTGTAGCAGAGGGACAGGCTCCAAAATTAGACTATCATCAAAAAAACCAGTTGAACTATGCAACTTTCGGATTTACTCCGGTGATGCCGAAATGGAATACCGAACATCCTTTGGTAAAAGAACACCTGCTGGGTGCCATCCGGTATTGGACGGAAACATATCAGGTAGATGGTTGGCGCCTGGATGTCTCAAATGAGGTGTCACATGAATTCTGGCGGGAATTCCGGCAGACGATCAAGAAAATCAACCCGGAGATTTTGATTTTGGGTGAAAATTGGGATAATTCCTATCCCTGGTTGATGGGTGACCAGTTCGACGGCGTTATGAATTATGAGCTGACCTATCCCATCTGGTTCCTCCTGGGAAAGGAGGGGCTGGTGAAACAGAAATTTGACGTCGTCCAATATCAGGCAGCCATTAACCAACTTTTGGTTAATTACCCTAAAAATATATTTCCCAATTTATATAATCTGATTGATAGCCATGATACGCCGCGGATTCTTAGCCTTTGTGGAGATGATATTGAGCGGGTGAAACTGGCTCTGATGCTTCAATTTACCTTTGCCGGTACTCCCAGCATTTATTATGGGACAGAAATTGGTCTGGCTGGACCTGAAGGACATAATCGTCGCTGTATGCCCTGGGATGCTGCACATCAAGATCATGAACTGCGGTCTTTTGTGAAAAAACTAATTTCGCTGCGGAAAATCTATCCAGTGTTGGGAGCAGTAGACCTGGAATGGCTGCTGGTGGATAAAGAAAACCAGGTATTGATCTTCAAAAAAGAGTTTCAAAATTCACAACTGATCGTGATGGTAAATGTTAACAAAAATCCTGTTGAAATAAAGGTGCCGCATTCAATGATCAATCATGAGTTTATGGATGCCATTTCAGGTGAAAAAATCACCCTGAGCCCAAAATTTTATTTGGATGGGCTTGATTATCGACTATATCTGGAAAAAGCCGCATAATCGTTTGAAAAGCGGCTTTTTATCAACGAATTCTACGTGTTTCTATTTAATGATTGTAAATTTCAGGGTTTACCGAATGTGGTAAACGTTCACGTCTTAATCCTGCCAATAAATTGCTCGCAGCAATCAGCGCCATATTCTCGCGGGTCGAGGTGCTAGCGCTGCCGATGTGAGGCAGGATGATCAGATTATCCAGTTCATAGAGCGGATGATCCGGTGGTAAAGGTTCCGGGTCGGTGACATCGATTCCGGCTGCAAAGATTTTGTGGTTTCTGAGAGCATTATAGAGTGCATCCTGGTCGACCACTTCTCCTCTGGCAGTGTTAATCAATACGGCATTGGGTTTCATCTGAGCGAATGCTGCGGCGTTAATCATTTTTCTGGTAGCAGGCGTTAAAGGAGTGTGAATGGAGATAAAATCAGATTCGCGATAGAGTGTATCCAGGTCTACCTTCATCATTCCCATGGATGCCTGAGCACTGGGACTGTAGAATAGGATGCGCATCCCAAACCCGGTAGCCCTTCTTGCCATGGCTCTGCCAATTCGTCCAAACCCAATGATCCCCAATGTTGAACCGGCGAAATCAACACCCAGCAAAGTGGATGGTCCCCAGGTTTTCCATTTTCCGGTGCGGGCATACTTTTCTGCTTCAACCAATCGGCGACCGGCGCTCATCATCAAAGCGAAAGCCAGATCAGCCGTGGCTTCGGTTAACACGCCGGGGGTGTTTCCTACCGCGATCCCTTGTTGGGTAGCAGCCTGGACATCGATGTTGTTGTACCCGACTGCATAGTTACTGATTACTTTTAAATTTTCTCCTGCAGCCTGCATTACTTCCATATCAATCGGATCAGACAATAAGGAAAGAATGCCATCTACCCCTGGTACGTGTTGAAGGAGTTCTTCTTTGGTAGGCGGCAGCTCATGCTCCCAGAGATCAACTTCACAATCCGCAAGTATCAGGTCTAAGCCTGAATCAGGAATTCTGCGGGTAACGAATACTTTTGGTTTACTCATACTGTTTCCTTAAATAGTGATTTGATTAGTTTTACCAGAGAATTACGGGGAGAGCAAACCGGATAAAGAGGCTTACGATTATTCTTTGCTGAAATTCCATTTTTTGATATCATCATTACTATGTCATTAACCAAAAACTTTCTTACCACCATGCTTAATTCACATCCAAACGGTTCTCAAATCACCTCGATCCTCTCCGCTGCTATTGAAGCGGTGGAACCTGGCAGAGCGGTCCGGCATTTTGTAACGCGTGAACGAGATTCTTTAGAGATTGCAGGGGAACATCTCGATTTGCGCGAGTTTGAGCATGTGTATTTGCTGGCGTTTGGCAAAGCCGCTATGCCGATGAGTTTCACGCTGGCTGAAATTTTGAAAAAAAACCTTACTCAGGGTTGGGTAGTTCCCAAGTATGCCGAAGAAATGTCCTATCCGGGGCTGACTATTACTCCCGGTAGCCACCCTTTGCCGGATAAAAAGAGTTTACAGGCTGGTGAACTGTTACTGAATGTAGCAGCGTCTTTCAACGAAAAAGATCTGGTGTTTTGTTTGATTTCGGGTGGCGGGTCCAGCCTGGTAACGGCACCTTATCCAGGTATTTCTCTGGAGGATTTACGGGAGTTGACCCGGCAACTGTTGAGCTGTGGCGCACGAATCGATGAAATCAATACGCTGCGCCGGCATCTGGACCGGATTAAAGGGGGGGGGCTTGCCAGACAAATTGCTCCGGCAAAATTAATTTCTTTGATTCTTTCCGATGTGGTGAATTCCCCATTAGAAACGATCGCTTCAGGAGCAACCGCGCCTGACCCCAGCACGCTGGAGGATGTCTGGCGTATTCTGGAAAAATATGAGCTGCCCGATAAGGTGCCTCTGTCAATTTTGAACTATTTACGAAATGGACAGGAAACGCCAAAACCAGGCGACCCAATTTTTAATCAGGTTGCAAACATCCTGATTGGGAGCAACGAAATTGCTGCCCGAGCGGCAGCGGAAAAGGCGAAAAGCTTTGGCTTTACCCCGATTGATTTAGGGAATGCATGGCAGGGGGAAGCCCGACAGGTAGCACAGATCCTGGTTGAAAAGCTAGCTGCGACCAATCAAAAGCCGGTATGCTTGATTGCTGGCGGAGAAACTACAGTAACTCTGGTGGGTAATGGTAAAGGAGGCCGGAACCAGGAATTGGCATTGGCGGCCGTCCCACTTTTGGCAGGCTTACCGAACGTCATGATGGTCACGCTGGCGACGGATGGGGAGGATGGCCCGACAGATGCTGCCGGTGCTGTGGTGACGGGAGAAACAGCTTCCAGAGCTAAAAAGCTTGGTTTAGAGCCGGCCGATTACCTGCGTAACAATGATTCCTATCATTTCTTTGATAAGCTGGGAGATGCGTTAAAACCAGGACCTACCGGAACAAATGTGAATGACCTGACTTTTCTTTTCCGATTTAGTGGGTGAACAATTCAGGTTCTACTGTTCTTGGATTACCGGTTTGTTCTCGTGATTGACTCTGGGTTGTAAGGATTGTTGCTCAGCTTCCCGCAATGCCGGTCTCTTTTTCAGATTAAGTAAGAAGACACTTAACCAGACACCGCCCATGCCAATTGGTATGACAACGTCCAGCCAGCTTAGATTAAAGTGACCAGGGTAGTAGGAAGGAATAATAAGCCAGTAGACATCTACCAGCGAGACCACCATAATTAATGCCCCTAACCAGGCCAGAATGCGCATATTATGGCGCACACGCATGGAGATCAGAACAACAAAGGGTAAAGCAAATAAGAGAACCGCGACCAAAACCCCAACGGTTAACCAGCCTCCTTCTATTCTTTCGGTATACCAGACGACCTCTTCAGGGATATTTCCAGCCCAGATGATCAACAACTGGAAATAGGCCAGATAAGCCCAGCTCATCACGAAAGTCAGTAAAAGAGCTCCTAAATCTTTATATGGAATCGGTGTGGTTTTCAAATCCCAACTCCGTCCCAATCCCAGGTCAGGAACCAGATTAACGACCAGGATGGCAAATGCCAGGCTGCTGAGCATTTGAGCAAAAATAACGATTAATCCATAACCGGTGGAGGTCCAGAATGGTGAGATCGACATCATCCAATCAATTGAGGCAAATGACATCGTGAAAGTGTACAGAATCAATCCGAAAGCACTTAATCCTTTGAGTTTATTTTTTGCTTCCTGATCGCCATCTTTTGCCCAACGAGTAGAGAGACGGTTAATCACCCAGGCAAGCACAATCCAAATAACAAAATAAAAGACTGCTCGTCCAATGAAGAAAGATGGATTAAGATAAGCACTTTTTAGCTGTAAAACCTGATCTGCCTGCACGACTTCTGGGCGCGCCCACAGGTACAAACCGCGTAAATTAAAAAGTAATGGGATAAAGAAAAGACCCATTAACCAGATTGTGCCAGCCGCAGCTTCGTTTACCCGCCGAACGGTCAGTCCCCAACGGCTGCCAGTCAAATAATGAACCATCAGAAAAGCCAGAGATCCCAGGCTCACACTCAACCAGAAGATGAATGCGACCAGATAAGACTGATAGAACCGTTCCTGATTGCCGGAAAATGCAGCAATCACAGCGACTATCAGCCCAACCAGGCCAAGAGCCAGGAGGGTAAAAGAAAAGCGATTATTATTTGTGTTTTTTTGATTCGTCGTCATTATTTATTTCCCAGTTGCTGAAGCTGATCGGGTGTCAGGTCTTCGGTAAGGTGGCCATTGTTTAATTGCATAGCCCGGATGTAAGCAATAATCGCCCAGCGGTCAGTTGTTTTGACGCGATAGGCGTATGAAAGCATCTTGTTTTGACCATTGGTGATCACATCGAACATTTTCCCATCCGACAATGCCTGGGCATTACTATCCAGTAAATCGAGAGGAGCAGGAAAACCAAGCGAAACAGCTTTTCCATCCGCGTGACCATCCACTCCATGACAGACGAGGCAATAGATTTCGTAGCGTTCCTGACCACGATTAACCAGATCCATGGTTACAGGCAACGGAATGCTGGTTAAGAACTCACCGGTTTCTGTTTTGCCGGTTAAGACACTGTCGGTAAGAATCGCATCTGTTTGCGGAACCGTTCCTTCCACCAGAGTTCTAGAAGAACTGCCATCAGCGAAAAATTCACTGGCTGTTAATGGGCGGTTATATGCCTGGACGTTCATACTTCCTTTGAAACTGCATCCTGATAAAACAATAGAACTGATTAACAGCAGGAAAAGGAATTTCCGGTAGTTTTTGGCTGGTTTGAAATTTGATAATAAATTAGAAAATGCAATCATCGCGTCACGCCTTGATCTCAGAAATTTGAGTTGCGCCCAGATTTCGCAGTAATTTGCGTGTCTCAATGGTCTCATATTTAGGATCCCGAGCTTCAATTCCTAAATAAAAACCATCCTGGGAACCATGTTTTTGAAAATCTTCCACATTAAAGACGGGGTGATATGGTTGTGGAAAGCCGGTAGCCAAAAAAAGTGCGAGGACACCACCGAAAGCAGCTAATAAAATTGTTAATTCGAAAGTAATCGGAATATATGCCAGGAAGCTATCATGCGGTCGCCCGCCGATATTGATTGGAAGATGAATTACGGTGGCGAAGTATTGCATGAAGTAACCCAGAACGCCTCCGATAATTCCACCTGCCAAAACCGCAAGAGGAACTTTAGATGACTTGCAGCGCAGCGCATCAGACAATCCTTCAACTGGGAAAGGGGCATAAGCGTCCATGTGGCGATATCCGGCTTGAGAAAATTGTTCTGCAGCCCTGACCAGACTCTCCGAATCAGGAAAGCGGGCGAGAAGACCGAATGTTTTTGGGAAATTATTTTTCATACGCGTTTCCTTTATTGACCTCCAGTCTCTTTAGAAACTCCTGCTTCACCAGACTTATGATGAACCAGTTCACGTAATTCAAAGATTGAAAGAGCAGGTAAAACACGAACAAACAAAAAGATCAGCATGAAGAACAAACCAATCGTTCCGACGAAAGTTGATATATCCCAGATAGTAGGCGTATAAAGGTGCCAGGAAGATGGTAGAAAGTCTTTTGAAAGGCTCTGGATAACGATGATAAAGCGCTCCAGCCACATTCCAATATTCACGAGGATCGCAATACCGAACAAAACCACGTTATTCATGCGAACCTTTTTAAACCAGAGGAGCTGAGGGATCAATACATTACAAATAACCAGTCCCCAATACAATGGTGCGTAATGCCCAAAATAGCGATCTCGCGTCATAGCCATTTCGAAGGGATTTCCACTGAACCAGCCCCAGAAGTTTTCCATTGCATACCCATATGCGACCACCAGGCCAACTGCCAACATAATTTTTGCCATATTTTCCAGATGGCGTTGGGTTATGAAGTCTTCCATGTGAAACAGTTTTCTTAATGGGATCATCAAAGTCATGACCATGGCAAAGCCTGAGAAAACAGCGCCGGCTACGAAATAAGGTGGGAAAATCGTACTATGCCAGCCGGGTATGACCCCATAGGCAAAATCTACGCTGACGATACTATGGACCGAAACGACCAACGGAGTAGCCAAAGCGGCCATCAAAAGGTACAACGACTGGTAATGGTGCCAGTGACGGGCTGAGTTGCGCCAACCAAGAGCCAGCATGCCATAAATTCTTTTCGCCCAGATATTGGTCGCGCGATCTCGCATAGTTGCCAGATCAGGCACAAGACCCAAAAACCAGAATAAAAGCGAGACGGTTAAATAAGTGAGAATTGCGAATAAATCCCACACCAATGGGCTACGAAATTGTGGCCAAAGTGCCTGTGTGTTGGGATATGGCATCAAGTAATAGAAAAGCCAGGGTCTTCCCAAATGCAGGATTGGGTATAAACCTGCATTGGCAACGGCAAACAGAGTCATTGCTTCAGCAAAGCGGTTAATCGATGTGCGCCATTCCTGTCGAAAGAGCAGCAAAATGGCGGATATCAGGGTGCCAGCATGACCAATCCCAATCCACCAGACGAAATTGGAGATCGCGAATCCCCAACCGACTGGTATGTTAATTCCCCAGATACCAATTCCATCGATAAACAGGACCGTGATGGAATAAAACAGAACCAGAGTTCCTAAAAAGGACACAAAAAAGCCGAATATCCAGCCTTTACCGGTTTTCTTAATTTTAGTAAGTGGAATTTCACTTACTTTTTCATTAACCGTGTTATAGGTGTGTCCTGGTTGTAGAACGGGAATTTCTTCGTAATTCGTCATATGAGCCCTATGCCTGATCTTTTAATTGTTGATTGGGGTTAGTAACCTTACCCAGGTAAGTGGTACGTGGTTTGGTACCTAGTTGACCAAGGAGCGCATAATTGAGAGGACTCTCCTTCGATTTCCGAACCTGGCTCGCGGGATCATTAAGATCACCAAATACAATTGCCTGAGTGGGACAAGCGACCTGGCAGGCGGTTTTGACATCCCCATCTTTCAGGGGAATGCCTGTAACCTCTGCTTGAATGCGGGCGGCGTTGACGCGCTGGATACAATATGTGCATTTTTCCATGACACCCCTGGCACGGACGGTGACATCCGGATTGCGCATTAATTTGAGTACCGGCGTGGTGTCATCATTGTATTGCAGGAAATTAAAGCGACGAACTTTGTAAGGACAGTTATTGGAGCAATAGCGGGTGCCAACACAGCGGTTATACGTCATTTCATTAATGCCTTCAGCGCTGTGGGAAGTGGCTTCTACGGGGCAAACGGGTTCACAGGGTGCCTGTTCACAATGCATACAGGGCACCGGTTCGAAGACAGTGGACGGAGCATCCAGATTACCCTCGAAGTAGCGATCCACTCGAAGCCAATGCATTTCTCTGCCATTGTCAACCTGTTCTTTCCCAACGGTGGGAATATTGTTTTCTGATTGACATGCTAAAACACAGGCATTACAACCGATACAGGCGCCCAGGTTGATGGTCATCCCCCAGGCATGCCCTGCGTATTCAAACGGTTCATAAAGAGAATCCTGATGGTCAGGAATATCTTTGGCAAAATTTGGGTTTTGTAAATATTCACTTAAGGTTGCTTCGCGAACAAGATCACGACCTTCCATGCTTTGGTGACCGTGAGTCGTCACAATCGGGTACTTTTTACTGGTATTCTTAACTGTGACTGCGCTTGAAAACCAGAGAGCGTCTGAGGTGCGAATGCTATAGGCATTAAAGCCGGTATCTCCCAGCACCTTTCCGCCCTGATTGCGACCATACCCCAGGCTGATTGTCAGAGAATCCTCTGCCTGACCTGGTTGGATGAAAACCGGCGCTTCCAGTTGGTAGGACCCAAGTTGGAGAAGGACAACGTCTCTGTCCTGCAAGGACAGGCGCTGAGCAGTTTTCGGGCTGACCATCACCGCATTGTCCCAGGTAATTTTCGTAAGTGGTTTTGGCAATTCCTGAAGCCAGGCATTGTTGGTATATTGTCCATCCCAAATAGTTGGGTCAGGTTCAAAAACAATTTCAAGAGTTCCGGCTGGTTGGGGTTGATTCACCGGTGTCAGCGCTGTGGGTTTTAATGCCGGAGGTGTCGAGTTTGGCAGTAAGCTGGAATGCTCAAAAAATCCATCCCGTAATGTTTGCCGCCAGAGCACATCAAAATTCGAGCTTTCACTGTGGCTTGCCCAGAAATTGCGTACTAAATCGTACCCTTTGGCATTAACCTGACCGAGGAAGACTGCTAGTAATTCAATCGCTGATTTACCACCATAGAGCGGCTCGATTAGCGGTTGAACAATACTGGTAGTACCATCAAAGGCGCGTAAATCTCCCCAGGTTTCCAGATAATGGGCAGCGGGCACGTGCCAGGTAGTCAGAACGGCGGTTTCATCCGCATATTGTCCGAGATAAACACTTAATTTCGCTTTTTTGAGCAGATTTGCAAAATTTAAATCTACGGGCGTGTTATAAGCCGGGTTACCTTCCAGGATGAGCAAGGTATCCACCTGGTTATTATCGAGTGCCTGGCACAATTCTTTGAGCGAGGCAAGTTGATCGATTGGATTCACCTCAACTGGTGTGGTATAAACAGCCGTATTGCCAACGGCGCCCAACATTTGGTTGATGGCAAAGGCGAGTGCATGCACGGCTGCCGGCTGGCGTTCTCCGGCAATAACCAGAGCTGCTTCTTTGGCTGCAAGTAAATCGGATGCCAGAGGCTTTATCCAGCTTTCTCCTGGGACTGCAGCGTTGGTGCCATCTACCTGAAGCCCTAATTGTCTGGCTAATGCGCGCGCAAAACCTTCAACATCTCCGGAACGAAGCGCTAAGCGATGATCAGCGTTTGAACCGGTGAGGGAAAGGCTGCTTTCCACCACGTACAAACGATTCATCTCTCCATTTGAATCAGGATTACGTTTTAATCCAAAATCCTGGCTATAACGAAGGCTGCCTGGTTCCCGGAAAAGAAAGTCCGAGTCAAGCGCCAAGATTACTTTGGCTTTGTCAAAGCGATATTGAACATCAACTGGTTCTTCGAAAATTTCTCTGAGGGTATGCCTGGTAACACTAAGCGGTGAATATTGATGCCATTTGGCATTCGGGAATTTAGCAAGAATATCATTGATTGTACTTACCAGGCTGGGTGAGGTTAAAGGTCCCGTTAAGATTCGAAGATTCTGACCCGCTTGCGTGGAAATGGCAGTGGTAAAGTCATTCCAGGTTTTTGTAACACCTTGCGAAGTGATTTTTTGAGCTCGATCCGGGTCATACAAATCGAGAATGGATGCTTGCATGAATATATCGCTGGTGCCCTGACTGATTGGATGGCGTGGATTGCCATCAACTTTAATCGGACGCCCCATTTCGCTGCGTACCAGAACTCCCTGTGCATACCCATCTTTTGGCATGGCACTGGCAAAAAACAAAGGTTTTCCCGGAATGAGATCTTCCGGAGCGGAAGAATACGGCAGGATGGTGCCAGGATCTCGCGGCATACAGCTCGTTAAACCTGCCATTGCCAGAGAGGCGCCCAGTACTTTTAGAAAATCCCGCCGGCTAAATTCATCCAGAAATTGCGCCTGGCGTGGAAATTCACGGCGGATAACTTCAGGGAATTCATTTGAATCGGCCAACTCCTTCAGGCTGCGCCAATAAGTCTTTCCACGTTGATCAGCAAGTTGCTTGCGCAAAGCATCCAAATCGTAAGGTTTCTGGTCATTCTTATTTAGAGTCATAGTTTTACCTGTGGCAAATTGAGCAATTGATAAGTTGGTTGGGTGACATAATGTTGTATTCTTTCACTAATTTTGGTCCTAAAGTCTCCTGACTTTCAGATGGGACGTAACCCATATCATAAACATTTTCTTTCGGGCGAATGAATTTCGCTGGGTCTTTGTGACAATCCAGGCAGGTATTCATATAAAAATACTGTTCCCGTACTGCTGTGGTGACTTTGTCCATGCGGCCATGACAGGTTTCACATCCAACCCCTTTATTGACATGAATATCATGATTAAAGTAAACGTAATCGGGCATACTGTAAACCCGATTCCATTGTAGCGGGACACCGCTGGCGTAACTTTCACGGACCGGTTTTAAATTGGGGGATTGCGGTGAGACCTGGCTGTGACAACTCATACAGGTTTCAGCCGGCGGAAGATCGGCAAAGGCAGCCTGGTCAACGCCGATATGGCAATAGCGACAATTCAATTCCAATGCAGTAATATGCAGGCTATGAGGAAATGGAACGGGCTGCGAGACCGGGATGCCAACCTTTGAATAAGCAGGCGAGTGGGTATACCACCATGCACCGGCAACTAAAACAACGGTTAAAAGGGCACCAACGACGATACTAAATTTAGCTATAAAATTACTACGTGAAGGAAAGAGTGGCTGCATACTGATCCCCGATAATTCATAATTTAATATGATTATATACGTTGTTACTTGTTTTTGGTAAGGTAAAAAACTAAAGAATAGAATACCATTTTAAATTCATGATTGCAATCACTAATTTTTCATAATTAAGACCTAATTTATATGGATAAAAAGACTATATTTTCCTGTGTAAGAATTAGGTCTATCGATTGTTAATCGGTTTAATTGCCAGGGAGGAAGCCCCTGACGATGCTTTCCATCGCTCCCAGATTCTTTTCAATATCCTGAACCAGTTTGATATGCGTGCGGCAGCGATTCAGGTTCTGATGGGGGTAACGGGTTTTATAGTAACGGTTTCCCTGCAGGTAATCGGTTAGAAATCGGATTGCATTTTCTATCGTGATCATCCAGGGGCTTTTTGCCAACCAGGATAATTCCTGGTCTGTGAGTACATCGCCGGCAGCTTCCAGGTATCCCTGGGTGTAAGCCCTGAATACAGGTATCTGGAATTCCACTCTAGACAAATCGGCTTCATCCTCAGCCGCCGGGTTGCACATGGAGCGCATGGCATCCCCAAAATCGAACAGAGCCGAACCTGGCATCAGCGTGTCCAGATCAATCAGACAGATAGCCTGGTGGGTATTTTTGTCAAATAGGATATTATCCAATTTGGTGTCATTATGGGTCAATCGCCAGGGAATGTGCTGGTTTAATAACGCATCCCAAAACAAACCAAATTGATCAGCCCGTTCTTCAAAGAAATTTGCTTCTTTTTGAATTTTCTGCACCAAATTCATTTCAGCGCTGGAAAGGGCATTAAGAAAATCCTGATAGCGTTTGGACGTATTGTGAAAATCAGGAATGGCAATGTACAGATTGTCTAAAGGGTAATCCATCGCCTGCCGGAGAAATAAGCCAGTTGTTCTTCCGGCTGCAAACACCTGGGAAAGGCTTTCGGGAATCTGACAAGTATATGCATTGGGTATGCGGACGAACATGCGCCAAAAGGAACCATCCGATGTGAGATGACAAACAGCTCCGGATGTTGTTTTGATGAGTTGAATTTGTCGCTGATGCGGGGAAACAGCCCGTAGGTAGGTGGTCACCTGTTCAATGTTTTGGGTGACCCGTAACGGGTCCAAGAACACCTGATTGTTTATTTTCTGTAGGACCGTCTCCGGGTATTGAGGGTGTTGGGTGTATACATACCAGCCTGAGTGAATATGCCCTTCCAGAATCGGTTGCGTTTGAATCTCAATATTTCCTAGGAAATGGGAGGTGACGTCGGATAAATCATAAGAAGCCATACATCTATGATTTTACACATTAACTCAGCAGCAGTGCAATCACCCCCACCATCAGGCAGGTGAGCAGGGAAGGGATGAGGGTGTAACGAATGATTCTGCCCTCCTGCCCTTGCAGATTAACAACTGAACCAGCAGCGACCACACTAACCACGCAGATCATTTTCCCAACCGTGGCGCCAACTGTTTGGAGCGCAACGATTAATGCCGGATCGAGGTGATTGTCAACGGCTGCACTAAACTGGAAAAGCGTAAACATCAGGTTGCTAACCGTGGCGCTGCCGGAAATAAATGCTCCCAATGAGCCAACAAAAGGCGAGACCAAAGGCCAGAAGGATCCGGAAATGGCTGATAAACTGGTAGCCAGTTCCACCGGCATGCTGCCTGTGTGAATTGCATTAACCCCTGAATTGATGAAAATTCTCACCATGGGAACTGCCGTAGCAAGCGCGATCAGGCTGGCTTTCAGAGTAAGCGTGGATGTTTTAAGCGCTTGCTTAACTTCATTCTTACCGAGTTTGAGCACAAATAAGCTAATCAACGCTGTAAAGGTAAAAATTGCTCCGGGTGAATAAAGCGGGGCGAAATAAGAAGAGATCTCTGTTCCGAGGATATTTGACCACCCTACCTGCAATTTATTGAGCCAATCCATAAAAGGCAGAAAGTCCAGCCGGGTGATTAATAAAATGACTGTAACCAGCAAATAAGGTGTCACGGCTTTCCAGGCTGGAACCTTCAAAGACTGCTCTGTCATTTTTGGTTGGGCTGTTATAGAGGATTGAAAATCCCATGGTTTTTCAGGCAGCAGGATCCCCTTTTTTGCCAGAAAGACCATAATCACCATCGTTACCATACTGCCTAGGATCGTTGGAAATTCCGGTCCCAAAAACATAGCCATCAATAAGGTCAGGGTGGCGTAAATCCCGCCGGTCACCAATGCAAATTTCCATATCCCTAGCCCTTCTTTCCAACTTTTGTTTTCGCCCCAGAAGCGGGTTAAGATAACCGAAAGCATAAGCGGAATCAGAGTCGCGGGCAGCCACATGAGGATGGCAGATTTAATGCTGACTGCCTGAATGAAGTCCGTTACCGGCGTGGTGCCCAGGTAACTGGCGACGATTGGCGCGAGTGCCCCGCCCTGATGGATGCCTTGCCCTACCCCAACAAAGATGGTGGTGCCGACACTGCCATAAATAACCGGCAGACTGTTTGAAATCAGGGTCAATACCACAGCAGCCATGGGTGGAAATCCGAAGCCAACCAGCAGCGGCGCACAAATAGCTGCCGGTGAGCCAAACCCGGATCCCCCTTCTAAAAAAGCTTCAAATAACCAGGCAATTAAAATCACCTGGATTCTGCGATCGGTAGAAATGGATGAAAAAAGTGAAGAGATCGTGTCAATGGCACCGCTTTCTTGCAATATGTTTAAAAGAAAGATTGCCCCAAATAAAATCCAAAGCAGGGAAGCAGCAATGATCAGACCTTCTAAGGAAGCAGCAGTAATTTGACGGATTGGCACGCCCCAAATCAATAAAGCCAGAAGCGCATGGATGAGCCAGCTCAGCGGCATGGATTTTACTGCTGGTATTCGAAAAATAACCAACAAAACCAGAACCAATAAAACCGGTGATAATGCGACGAAATATTGAAGTATGTTCATAAACCCAACGGATAATTAATTCGATTTTACCATTGGAGTGCGATCCGTATCAGCGGTAAACGCCCCTGGAGATCGTTAATGTTGGCCGAGCGTCCCTTTAATTCTCACTTTTCTTTCCAAAGCATTAAAAGCTACCACACCGATGGCGATTAGGATCACCATGCTGACCAGGATGATCCCTATTTCCCAATTCATTGGGAGGATTGTTTTCGTGTTCAATGTCCAGGCGCGAATAGCGTCATATCCATAAGTGAACGGTAAACTCAAGGAGATAGGCAATAACCAGCGAGGCAGGGCATTGACCGGAAATTGCGAACCAGAGAAAAAATCGATCAAAAAACTACCCATATCCACCATCGTATTTGCTTCCCGTACGATCATCACCAAAGAAGCAAAAGCAAACCCAAACCCGTAAAGCCCCAGCAGTACAGGAATCAAGGTCAGAATCGCCGGTAAAACATTGCCCGATATGGAAAACCCAAAAAGGATGGCCGCCACGAAGACTGTTCCAATCGATGTGATGGTGGTGATGACAATATTATTAAGGGTTCTGCCAATCAGTATGAGCAAACGGGAGGTCGGTGTTAGCCAATTACTCTCCAGTACACCTGCATCCATATCCTCCTTCATGGAATAACCCATGCCCCAAAATACAGCAGAAAGAAAGTTGCTGATCGCTGAGCCAATAATGATGAAAGACATATAATCACTGGTGCCTGAATAGCCTGCAAACCCGACAGCTTTTCCATTCACACTGAATGCCTGCCCAAGGAAATAAATCGGCGCCAGCCATATCACCGGCTGAAAGATTAATGAAAGCGCGTTAAGGGGGTATCGCCAGTAAACTTTCCAATCTTTCAAAGCGATCTGCCAGATTGCTCTCAGGTGAGATTTCCAGGTAATCGGGGGAAGAGATAAAGTTTGATTCATTTTTAGTCCTCAATTAATATTGGCCGATCGATCCACTTTTACGGGCTTGTTTTTCCATAAAGGCGAAGCTGACCAAACCCAATAGCAACCAGAAGATGCCAAACCCAATCAACTTCCGGAGATCATCCTGGATCAGGAATGGAGGGGCGTTATTCAAGGAAGCCTCACGGGCTGCGCGAATGATATAGGTTTGTGGAATCCAGGCGCCAATTTTGGCCATCCATCCGGGTAAAATGCTAATAGGGTAAGAAATTCCACAAAAAATCATAATCAATCCCCGCACCAGAAAAACAAATGAATTGGCTTCTTTTAACCGAATCACCAGACTGGCAAACGTAAACCCAATTCCATAAATGCTAGGAAGAGCACAAATAAAAACCAAAAAGAGGGAAAGAGCATTGAGCTGGAATTCAACCTTAAAAATGAAATGGAATTCAAGATAAGTAACCAGGATGAAAAACAACATTGTAAAGATTTGTATAAATGTTTGCCCGATTAATAAGGAAAAACGCCAGGTGGGAGAAAGCCAGTTTGATTCCAAGGTTCCCCGCTTTTGTTCGTTACGCAAACCCAAACCTACTTCCCAAAGAACCATATTTTGCCACATCCAGATCATGGTGCCAATTACGATAAAGCCGATATAGTTATCCGTGTTAGCTGCGGCTGAGAAATACTGGAGACCAATTTGGTCTGGACCGGCTAAAGCATTGGCTGTAATAATAAAGGCTGCCGGGAAAATTAATGGCCAGATGATCAATTGTATAATCCACGAAGGATAGCGCACCATATAAAGCCAGTTTTTAACGGTTATATGCCAGAGTGCATTTGCTTCGGCTAACCAGCGAGATGAATAGCGGGGTATGGAAAGAAAGCGAGCTGCCATACGATTACTCTCGCAAAGCTTTACCGGTCAGGTGAATAAAAACATCTTCCAGAGAAGGTTTGACAATAGTCATATTCACCAGATGGGTGCCGTTGACGTTGATTTTTTCAATTAATTGAGGAAGTAATGAGCGACTATTTATTGTCTGAAGATGTATTTTTGTGATTAAGGAATCTTCCTCTTTATTCGAGACGAGATACTCGATCAAAGAAAGGTTCCTGATTTCCTGATCTAATTCAGGGTACCACCCCATGACTTCAAGCCGGATGATGTCTTTCTGTTGAATAGTGTCTTTTAAACCGGTTGGGGTATCCAGAGCAATGATCTTTCCTTTATCAATAATTGCAATCCGGTCAGATAATTGATCAGCCTCTTCCATATAATGGGTCGTCAATAATATCGTATGTCCTTCGGATTTCAACTGAAGGATAATCTCCCGCACCTTTCTGGCTGCCTGAGGATCAAGCCCCAGCGTTGGTTCGTCAAATAACAAAATGGGTGGGCGGGCAATCAATGCCCGGCTGATGGCAATCCGTTGTTTCATGCCAGTGGAATATTTTTCGACAGTTTCATCAGCCCGTTCGGTTAATTCCATAACTGCTAATAATTCCTTGATCCTCTGTTTCGCAATTTTTGGCGGCAAATGATAAAGGGCTGCAAAGTACTCTAAATTTTCACGACCGGTTAATTTCCAATAAATGCTGCGCTCTCCTGCCAAAACTGTCCCCAGGCTTTGTCTGACATGATTGGCTTGTTTTGTCACATCGTATCCGTTAACAGTAGCCACGCCGCTGGTTGGTTCAAGTAAAGTGCACAACATCCGGATGGTGGTAGATTTCCCCGCTCCGTTTGGGCCTAATAATCCAAAAATTTCACCTTGATTAATGGATA
Source organism: Anaerolineaceae bacterium (assembly GCA_034429975.1). GTDB lineage: Bacteria > Chloroflexota > Anaerolineae > Anaerolineales > Anaerolineaceae > UBA6170. Next base: position 18,735 of record DAOUFM010000142.1, read on the forward strand.
AATCTAACCCGTCTACCGCTGTAAAGAACGAAAGAGGAGTTTTCCTCCAGAAAAGCGTTTTCTTATTTTCATTTTCGTTGTCTTTCGATTTCTTTTTCGGAAATTTTTTGACTAATTGAGTTGCCTGAATGGTAATATTATCCATTTATTCCACCTGAATATAAAATAAATTTAACTAATACTTAATAACATTAAAAAATATAATATATTTATATCAATAAGTCAATATGTAATTTAACATTATTGATTTTGAATATAATATTGAAATATTTCGCTATAGCATATACGATTATTCAGAATAAAAGTGTCGATCTATTCGCCTGAAAAAATGCTTATAATAAATTATCATTTACTTTGAGGTGCAGATGTCCAATCCCTTTGAAAATTACCAATCCCCCTTTAGCTGGCGGTATGGCAGCCCGGAAATGCGCGCGATATGGAGTGATCAGCACAAACGGATTCTCTGGCGCGGTATCTGGGTGGCTCTGGCGCAGGCTCAAGCCGAATTCGGCTTGTTTTCGGCTGAATTGGTGGAGGAATTAAAGGAACACCAGCGTGAAATTGATATTACGAAAGCATTGGAAATCGAAGCACAAATCCATCACGATTTGATGGCAGAGTTACAAACTTTTGCCGGTCAATGCCCCACAGCCGGTGGCGTTTTACACATGGGGGCGACTTCTATGGATATTGAGGACAATGCCGATGCGTTGCGTTTAAAAGAAAGCCTGGAGATAATCCTTTCCAGGCTGGGCAATTTGTTGTTGGCTTTTGCTGACCAAATTGAAAAAAATGTAGATACCCCCATTATGGCTTTTACGCATTTGCAGCCGGCCGAACCTTCTTTGCTGGGTTATCGCTTCGCGTTTTATGCCCAGGACCTGTTAGCGGGATGGCAGCATCTTAGCTGGATTAAAGATACTATTCAGGGGAAGGGCTTCAAAGGCGCGGTTGGGACTGCAGCAGCCTATGGAGATTTACTGGGCGGAGAACATTTGGACGCCTTTGAAAAGCGCCTGAGTGAGATTTTGAATCTCAATTTTTTCAGAATCGCTCATCAGACTTATCCCCGCCGGCAGGATATTTCTGTGTTGAATGGGTTGGCAGATTTAGGTGCAACCCTGGCGAAATTCGCATTCGATCTTAGATTTTTACAAAGCCCACCCATTGGCGAACTGAGCGAACCATTTGGCAAACACCAGGTGGGGTCATCGGCGATGCCCTTTAAGCGCAACCCGATCAATGCAGAAAAGATCGACTCTCTGACTCGGCAGCTTTCTGCTTATCCACAAATTGCCTGGGGAAATGCAGCCAATTCCCTGTTGGAACGAACCCTGGATGACAGTGCCAACCGTCGTACGATTTTGCCGGAAGCATTCTTGCTGGCAGATGAAATTCTGCAGGTGAGTTTACGCCTCATTCAGCAGGTCACCATTAATCATTCCGCAATTCAACGAAATTTAGAGAAATACGCGCCTTTTGCGATGACTGAAAGAATTATGATGCTGGCCGGGAAAAGAGGCGCTAATCGGCAGGAAATGCATGAAGTCCTGCGCCAACTGGCTTTATCCGCCTGGCAGGAAGTTCAATCAGGCGCACCGAATCCTTTGGTGAGTAACCTTCTTCAGGAGAATAAAATAACGCAATGGGTCTCGGTGGCAGAGATTGAACAACTCACAGATTTATCCTCGTACACCGGGTTTGCCAGACAAAGAGCCTTAAGTTTGGTTACTACCATCAGAAATCAACTTAAATAAAACCCTTATTAACTAAAAAATTATTCCTATGAACTCAATAAAACCAACCTTGGGTTAAATCCGAAACCTTTTTATAATGAGAGGATAGAACCTTACCGACAGGTGGATCACTGAAAATGGAGACAAAATGAACGAAAAATTATTTACTCAAATCGATTCCCTCACTTTTGATGATGTTCTGATTGAACCCGGATTCAGCCAGGTTTTACCTGCTCAGGTAGACGTCCATGCCAGATTTACCCGTGATATTCAATTGAATATCCCCTTATTGTCAGCCGCCATGGATACGGTCACTGAATCACGCTTGGCGATTGCCCTGGCGCGCGAAGGGGGCATTGGGATCATTCATCGCAACCTGTCGGCTGAAGAGCAGGCGCGTGAGGTGGAAATCGTCAAACGATCAGAATCAGGTATGATCTCTGATCCGATTACGCTACCTCCCGATGCCACACTGGCGGATGCTGCTGCAATTATGGAGCGTTTTCACATTAGTGGTGTGCCCATTCTTGATCCAGTCGCAGATAAGCTGGTCGGTATTCTCACCAACCGGGATATTCGCTTTACCGAACCGGAGGATTTGAGCCGTCCGGTGCGTGATTTTATGACTCACGAGCGTCTGATCACTGCCGAACTGGGCACGACTCTGGATCAGGCGAAAGGGATCCTGCAAAAATATCGAATTGAAAAATTACCGTTGGTGGATAAAGATGGGCGATTAAAAGGGCTGATCACGGTCAAGGATATTCAGAAGAAACTACAGTATCCTAACGCTGCCAAGGATTCTTCCGGGCGGCTGTTGGTGGGGGCGGCCGTAGGAGTAGGTGCTGATCTGGAAACGCGGGTAGAAGCTATGACAGCCAAAAACCTGGATGTGGTTGTGATCGATACGGCGCATGGCCATACTTCCGGCGTTATTGAAGCTATCCGCAGAATTAAGACGATGCGGCCGGAACTGGCAGTGATTGCGGGGAACGTGGTCACGGAAGAAGGCGCCCAGGCTCTGGTTGATGCTGGGGCGGATGCGATTAAAGTCGGTGTAGGTGCGGGGTCAATCTGTACCACGCGGGTAGTCTCCGGTGCTGGAATGCCACAATTAAGTGCGATTTACCGCTGTGTCAAAGTTGCCAGTGAAAAAGGAATCCCAGTCATTGCAGATGGCGGGGTTAAGTTTAGCGGCGATATTGTCAAGGCTATTGTTGCCGGTGCGGACACTGTCATGCTGGGCAGTTTGCTGGCTGGTTTAAGTGAATCCCCTGGAGAAGATATCCTTTATGAAGGCCGCCAGTTCAAAGCTTATCGCGGGATGGGTTCAATGGGAGCTATGCAGGGATATGGAAAAGATCGCTATGGTTCTGGGCAGGCCGGTAGTGGCAAACTGGTTCCGGAAGGTGTAGAAGGAATGGTGGCTTATAAAGGACCGTTAAGTGATTTCATTTTCCAATTGGTCGGCGGGTTACGTTCCGGTATGGGATACGCTGGCGCAGCCAATTTGGAAGATCTGCGCACCCGCACCAAAATGGTGCGGATCACCAATGCCGGATTAATTGAATCTCATCCGCACGATATTACGATTACACGGGAAGCTCCTAATTACCAGCGCAGTGAATAAAATTGAAATCCCTTTGAAGTTGCAGCTTATCATTTCGCTGGTTTGTTTTTCAGCCATCGCGTTAATTGCTATTACTGGCGGATGGAAAATGGCTGACCTGTTCTGGAGTCTCTGGATCACCAGCCTTGTGTCTGGTTATTATTTTTTGTTGGCGGGGATTCTTCCAAAAATAAACAGAACGGAACTCGAATCCAGAAAAGCCGAGCTGGGAGAACCTGTTTTTGGCTCCAAGTGTCTGTCGAATTCCATTTTTTTCTTTCAGGCTATTGAAGTAGTAATTCAATTAATTTTCTTTACCATCCACTTTGGTTTATTTCATTTTCTTTTATCGCTTTTCCTGAATGAATTCTTTCCATTGATTAATCACCCCTCTCATTTAATTTCTAATTTTTTTTATTTCATTCAGATAAGCATGTCGAATTATTGGCTAGTGGTTTTAATCTCATTAATTGGATCATTGTATTGGTTTCAGAAAATCTTTTTACAGGAAGACCAAAGCCACTATACACGCGCGTATAGCAATGTGATCAAGATCATTTTTGGTTTTATCCTGTTTTCTATTATTGGATGGATTGATTCCAGTCGTATAGGGCTGGCGGTGCTTTTTGTTTTTTATTACTTTCCCGTTTCGATCATTTGGGAATTTTCAAAAAGACTGCGTTTGAAGCCAGCAAACCCGGAAAAATAATGATGTTTATAGGGGCAGATAAACGGAGAGCATCAGCCCAATTGCAAACAAAAGACTGAATAATAAAGTGAGCCGGCCTGTTTCCGCCAGGGTTTTATTTAGAATTTTGCCACGTTCCTTCAGGACTGAATTGCTGATTGAGAAAACCAGGGGTACGCTTAACCAGGTCAACAAAACCCATGGGCTAGCGATTTTACTAATACTCATGAGAGTTACCACGATAAAAGCCAGGGTCGTGACTACGATAAATTCTTTTTGCGCCCATTCGAGGCCAAATTTGACCGCTAATGTACGCTTATTCGCTGCTTTGTCACTTTCATAATCGCGCACATTATTGACCACCAGAATAGCCACAATCAGCAATCCAACGGGTAAACTCGCCAGCCAGGCTAACTGACTGACCGTTTTTGTCTGTGCATAATAAGTGCCGCAAACAGCAGCAACACCGAAGAAAATAAAAACAAAGAGTTCACCCAAACCACGATAGCCATAAGGAAATGGTCCTCCGGTGTAAGCAATGGCGGCTATCACAGCCAAAACTCCGATTAATAAAATGACCCAACTGGACACAACCGCCATATAAATCCCACAAATCGCTGCAATGGCAAATGTTATCCACATGCCTGTTTTCACTTCTCTGGGAGATAGTAACCTTGCCTGAGTTACGCGCAAAGGTCCCAAACGACCGTGCTGATCGGCGCCTTTTTCGAAATCAAAGACATCGTTCGCCAGATTTGCGCCAATTTGCAGCATCAGTGAGCCGATTAATGCTGCCAGAGCCGGCCAAAATCGAAACCCATGTTCCGCAAAAGCCACCGCACTGCCAACGATCACAGGAGCTGCTGCGGCGGGCAAAGTTTTTGGGCGAGATCCCAGAATCCAGGCTTGAAATTTTGATAGGTTCGTTTGTGCGCTCATCGATCATCCACCATTAAAAGAAGGTTATTAATCATTAGTGCAATATTTATACCAGAGAAATGGTGCATTGGAGAAAGGCTGAAACCCCCTTTGGAAAATAAAACTTATGAATATAGCTGATTAATCAACACACAAACCGTCTTCAGCGGGGTCTTCAAAAACAGGTGTCTGGTTTAATTTTTGAATTTCCCCATCAAATGTCACTTTTACTTCTTCCATAAAAGTCGTGTGCGGTCCGCAACCGCATATTTGTTTACTGAAAAGATTGATAACAAACCCATCATCGACAGGTTGAATGCTGGTACTTTG
>DAOUFM010000143.1:0-2678 GCA_034429975.1 Anaerolineaceae bacterium
CTAATTATGCTCACCGGAGATAATCAAAAAGTAGCACAACAAATTGCACAAGAAGTTGGAGTCACCAACATTGAAGCAGATTTGCTGCCAGAAGATAAGCTGGGAACTATCCAACGATTGCAAAAAGAGTATGGGGCAGTTGCCATGATCGGTGACGGGGTAAATGATGCGCCCGCGCTTGCAACAGCTACGGTTGGAATTGCTATGGGAGGAGCGGGGACAGCTGTTGCTCTTGAAACAGCGGATGTTGCCTTAATGGCTGACGATTTGGGTAAGCTGCCATTTGCTGTAGGCTTAAGCCGTGCCAGTCGGATGATTATTAAACAGAACCTGGCCATTTCATTGGGAGTCATTGCCCTATTGATAGTCACTTCGGTCTCCGGATTGGTACAACTCAGTTGGGCGGTGGTGGCGCATGAGGGAAGTACGATCTTGGTTGTGATAAACGCATTACGCTTGTTGAGATACCAGATTCGCAACTAAAAGATTAAATTAGTCGGATTTTTACAGGTGACCTATGTACGATAAGACCTTTCATAAGTTTTGCATCGAACCAAGGGAAGTGACATGAGCAATCCAGTCAATCAATCCGTGTATCCAATATACGCCCCGATATATGATCGGTTATTTGGTACCGTGATGAAGAAAACCCGCCAACGTTCCGTAGACCTCCTTAGTCTCCAGCCAGGGGATTATCTTCTTATTCCAGGTATTGGAACAGGGCTAGATCTCGCTCATATCTCCGCTGGCGTACAAGTGACCGGTACCGATATCAGCCCGGCGATGCTTTCAGAAGCAAAAAGGTAATCGTATGAAGGGCTGAAATTGATGGAAATGGATGCTCAAACGCTGCAATTTCCAGACAGTTCCTTTAATGCGGTTTTGCTGAACCTGATCCTCTCGGTTGTACCGGATGGGAAAAAATGCCTGCAGGAGGCCTGGCGAGTGTTGCGCCCAAGCGGACGAATCGCTATATTCGACAAATTTCTTCCCGATCACTCAAGGCTGACATTCTCCCGCGGCTTGCTGGGTGGGCTAATCCGTCAATTGGGAACCGATCCTAACCGAAGATTCGGAGAAATGGCGAAGATTATCCCTGAAGCGATTATAGTGATCGATGAATCCGCAATGCTTCACGGGCAATATCGAGTAATCCTGCTGAAGAAACCAAATATCAGCTCGTAAAGTACAAAAATGACAAAGAACAGTCCTGGGTATAATCTACCTTCTGAAGCAGAAAATTGCCAACTGCTTGATACCTCAAAGGCTTGAAAACCACCCAGGACTAGAGTACCCGGTGTAAATCAAGGTCTACTTGGATTTAGAGAACGCCTCTATTATACTTTGGCTTAGAATATCATATTGACTGCCGCCTTCCACAAATATTCCGTTCACTAGCAGCGCAGGCGTCCCGCGAAGTCCAAGGTTTTGCGCCTCCAAGGTTTCTGATTTTACTTTTTCGGTGTATTTATCCGATGCCAGACATTGGTTGAATTGCTCAGTCTGCAAACCTAACTCGGCTGCAAATCCTTCCAGGTTCTCCTTATTGAATGCTCCAGCGTTCTCACCAACTTGTGACGAATACAATTTTTCGTAATAATCCCAGAACTTTCCTTGTTCATTAGCGCATTCCGCCGCCTCAGCCGCCCACTGTGATTCTTCCCCAATGAACTGGAAACTCCGGAAAACGAAACGAACCTGCCCTGAATTTACGAATTCTTCTACAATTTGAGGTTTGACTGTCTCTGCGAACCGCCCGCATGCTGGGCACTGGTAGTCCCCATACTCAACGACAACAACCGGAGCGTCTGCACTTCCTGTGCTTTTATCTTGGCTGACTTCAATCGGTGCAATTGCTACTGGATCAATATTATTCTGGTTTTGTTGAATCACGATTCTGGCAATAACCACTACAAGGATTATGCTCAAGATACCAAGAATCCACCAGTTTATCCTCTTTGGTGATTTTTTCGAGCGATTGGTTGTTTTTAAATATTTTCTAGACATTACAGCTCCTTCTTTAGTCAATTTTATAGAACCCAGATCAAAAGTGCTAACCCAATGAGCGCCATCACCCCACCCGTGATCCCGCGAACCTTATGAGAAGAGGCACGTTCCCATGCTTGAATCTTTGCTCCCATAACCGGGTTTAAGGCAAGAATCAAGATGATAACCAGCGGCATAATAAACATCAGGTTATAGAGCGCCAGGTAACCAAAGCCTTGCCAGAAACTCGTCTGGCTGCCAAGCAACCCTAAAATGGCAACATACGGTCCCCCCGAGCAAGGAAAACTTTCCAGTCCCATCAAAGTTCCTAGCACAATGGTAGCAGGCAAGGTCGCCCGATACATCCAATTTTTCAGCCCCTCTTTACCAATTTCGGGCACTTCCAACCGAATTGGGAATTTTGGAAACACAGCACCAAGCAGGTTTGTTACTCCAAATAGGATCAGCAGAGCTGCCCCCAATTGACCCAGCCAATGACCCTGCACAAGTGAGGTCGCGCGAAGTAACCCCAGCCCTACTAGAAAATAAACGATGTAAACGCAGGCAATATAGACAAGCCCCATGCGGGCAATGGCTGCCCGCCTTTTTCGGATTGTAAACAAAAATGTGATGAAAAAGAGCAGAATCGCCATCGCGCAGGGGTTGATCCCGTCTATAAGCCCAGTCAACAG
>DAOUFM010000144.1:0-31344 GCA_034429975.1 Anaerolineaceae bacterium
GCCAGAGCCTGCGATAAGTCGGTCACAGCGCCGCTGCTCCAATCCTTGATGGCGGCGGTGCTGAAGCTGCCATCCGGTTGAAGGGTGGCCAATAAAGCTTCAGCTAATTCTTCCGGAGCAGCTTCGAAAGGGGATAACCCCAATAAAATCGTGCCTGCATTTCCCGGAAAGAGCAGGTGCTGATCATCAAATACATAACCAGCGTAATTGTTTTCCAGATAATCAATCGGTGATTGCCCCGTATCAGAAATGAAATCTGACGGGCTGACGCCAATTACCTGGAACGCTAACAGTGCCCGGGCAGTTGTCCCCGGGTCAGACCCTTCACTTAGACCGGTGAAACCACCATCGTCCTGAAATTGACTATGCAGATAGTCAAGTGTTTTCGAAAAATCGATTTCAGGGTTGCTTTGTGCAAATACAGACGGGATCGGCAACAAGCCGAACAGGAAAATGAACAATAAAAGGGTAGATAGAGATTTAGAGACCGGTCGCATATAGATTTTCTCCTCGGAAAATGATTTGAATGCAACAACGAAAACAGCCTTTTGTTCATCGCGGCTGGCTGTTTCTCATAAAAAAACCCGCCAATTGGCGGGAACTACCCGGTTTGATGGGCACTTCCCTTTCCGCGAAGGAACGATCGAGCCGAATTAAGGCAGGTATTCGGGCTTGTTCCGAAGAACTTACCGTTGCGGGACAGCACTGGACTTTCACCAGTTTCCCCTTTCGGCACCGCGCATCCGGGCGCTAGGTGCACCTTAATCGTTATTGTATTATCTCTATTCTATCTGCTGGTATGTTTTGTGTCAACCGGGAATAAAGTCATGCGACTGTCTCAAAATTAGAGAGGGTAAGCTATCAATCCAATTATCTGTTTGTTTCTGGGAACTTCTGTGATTTACCCCATAAAAAATTATACGAAAACAGTCGTAACAAACCAATACTTAAGATCATCGCGCTGCTATATCGCACGAACCCGGTATTTGAAGCAACGCTATTCACATACCTGAGATTCATAGACTTGGGAAACGCTATCAATGAGCTCCAGAAAAAATAGCCGGAAATAGTCCACGAGTACAGCACGATTGCCCCCACGATTATAAAGGTTACTGGAATTAGTAAATTCCGTGAATTTACAAACAATACATACCTTGCCAAAAGCAACAAAAGAATGGATATAAAAATATACGCAGCTAATTCATCCCAATGTGGTTTCGCTGGAGTTTCAAAATTAATTGCATTTTTTTTGAATTGAATATCCAACAAATTGGCGCATATTAGCAACATTAAAGCCCCTAACATCGCAAAAAATTTTTTCATAAGGATGACAATATATTCTCAAAACAATTGATAACGAACATCCAATCATAAAATACAAGATGTATTTTAATAGCACCCAAACGATAACGCACTACCTCCAATGGCTACACAAGTATAAAACGACCAATTAGTCGCGCCACGTTTCATAGAAAGGTTTTGATATGCATATTGCCCATTAAAATCATCAACGATCGTCTGATTTCCTGAACCGGCGAATGAAGGTGTATAAGAGTATATTGTTTCACTTGTTGGACCATTAATCGTCGTATAACTATTATTATTACACAATCCTGTTCGCCCCCACCAATTTGCATAACATTTTCCACCTAGTTTGCCTGTAATAAATGTTACGGTTGGATCTTTTTTGGTCCAAACTACTTGGTAATAATTAGCATACATATGACTTCCAAAATCTGTAAAATAAAATGTTAGACTCGCACAACCACTTATTGTAGAATCGCAACCAGAGTAATTTTTGGACGCTGCATTAACAATATTAGGGAGTAAGTAGTCAAATATGGTGGTTTTATTATGTTTATTCTCAAATAAATCAATTGGGATTCCAACTTCATAATTTAAAATAGTCAAACCAGATGGATATTGTTGAAAATTTACTAATTTAGGAACTAAGAAAATTACATCTCCTGTTTCTTGATTTGTAAGTTTTACCTTAGTCATAATTTTTTCTTCTATTTTATTTGGAAGTGTAACTTGGTCATCAAAATCAGATGAATTTGACTTAGCTATTTGTGCATTTACTGGAATTGATGAAGTAACGATGAATATTATAACAATTACTATGGAAAGTGAAATCTTCTTCGGCATTTAACTTTCTCCGAGTAAACTATTTAATATTATATATTTTATTATAGCAGGAATTTTCACTAATTTCAACTCTGACAGATATAGTGGTTCCAGTCACGAATTTCCATAGAATAAAAAATAGGAATAAAAGGAGAGTTCCAGTCTTAATGCAATTTCAAAAATAAATAACGCGAAGAGGACGTCACGATGACACAAATAACCAATAGAACAGTTGAAACCATTCCGGACTTGGCTAACTTTCTTTACTGGAGTTTTACTTCCGAAAGTAATCCACAACATCGTAGCGCCAGAAAACACTGTCAGAATTAGCGCTGCAGTCATGGACTGTGTAAAATAGGTTTTTCCCATGAGGGTTTGCATGAATTTAACCTTTTACTCGGTCGTTTTCTCAGAAAAATATGATTTACAATAGGATGGAGGACTATTATTTTGAATAATCAGGTGACTCATGTTTTCATATTTTAACTATTGTACGGATAAAACCTCCCTGGGTGTAAATACCTTCCCATTAGCAATCGACTTCAAAAAAAAAGCATTGAATTCAACGACCCGGGATAATAAGGTCCTCTTACGTCTGGAAGAGGAAGACCAGGAACCCGGTCGTTTCTGGTTTAAGCTGATCGCCAGCCTGCGCACTGCCCAACCAGGAATTGGACGGGGGGTGTTGGACGGCCTGGTGGATCATCACAGCGTGCCATCTCTGGTGGCGCTGACTTCACTCAGCCAGGAATTGTCTCAGACGGGCATCAGTTTAAAAATCGAAAACGAAAGCTGGGTAAAAAATCAAACCTGGTGGCCGGCTGCGAATAACTGGCTACATCAAAACTTATCCGATCCGCAGCCTGATATGCACAAAAAAACACAGGTGAATGCGGCATTTGTTACGCTGGATCAGGATCTGCGCAATTTTACCGAGAAGGAAATTGACTGGCTGTTTGCCTGGCAGCCCATCTGGCTGGAATGGTTTCAGGAACTCGAACCGGCTGGAAACCTGCCTTTCTATTTATATGAGTGGGGGCAGCGTGGTTTTGGTTTGTTGCTGCTGGAAGGTTGTTTCCTACCGGTAGCGGATTTTAGTCAGGCGGTAAAGGCGAAAAATAAAACCGGTCACTCCAGTTTGACAACCAGGGATCAGTCAGCTTTTACTGACTGGCTGGCTGAAAAAGGTGAGTATCTGGAACAAATTCGCTGGATGCTGCGGCAAAAAGAATTCGAGCTGGCTGGCGAACTGCTGGAACAAAAAGGGGAAAGCTGGCTGCAGCAAGGGATTGATCCGCTGGAGTTACTTTTCTGGTTGCATGAAATGCCCAGCGTGTTGCTGGGCGCCAAACCTGTTTTGAGCTGGCTGGCTGCTCATGTGTGCAATGAGTTGAGATTAAGTTTTCGGGTTAATTATTATTGTAATGCGGCGGAAAATTCGCTGGCTTCATTCACCCACTTCACGCATGATGAAAAACAATGGCTGGAAATGGAAGTGAATGAAGCGGGGTTGACGGTAGGGGATCTGATGAAAAGAATTAAAATTTTACGCGCTAATAACTAAGATTGCCATGTTTTTGTCTTTGGAAGAATTGCAAAATAATTATCAGCTTACACCAGCCCGGTTGGAAGATGCCAAACAAGTCGCTGAGTTATTCAATATCTGCTCACAGCAAATCATTGGTAAAAATGAATAAAACTTTGCTAGAATAATCGTATGCAACAATATCGAATTCCTGCCAAACGGACAAGGGCTGAAATTAAGATTCTCAATTCTCGGTTTATTGCTACGGTTGCACCGGCTTTTACGGTTGAAGAAGCCCGTCAGTTTATTCAGGAGATACGCCAGGAATTCAGCGATGCTTCTCACAATGTGCCGGCTTTTCTGATCGGGCATGGGCAATCGGTGATTGCTCATTCCAGCGATGCTGGCGAGCCTTCTGGTACCGCCGGAAGACCGGCTCTGACCGTGCTGCAGGGTAGTGGGTTGGGGGATATCGCTGTGGTGGTTACCCGCTATTTCGGTGGAACCAAGCTGGGTACCGGCGGTTTGGTGCGCGCCTATTCGGATGCAGTTAAAGCAGCCCTGGAAGTTTTACCACTGGCCGAGAAGGTGTCCACTGTAATAGCCAGACTGGTGGTGCCATATTCAAATTATGAACACATGAAGTTAATCATTCAGGAATTTGGGGGAGTTATAAAGGGTGAAGAATTTGCTGCAGAGGTCACACTCCAAATCCAGTTCCTGGAAGAAAAAATTAAACCCTTTAATGACCGGATTGGTGAAGTTTCGCGGGGAAGAGTCCTGGCTGAAATAATTGACTCAAACCCAGACACGATTATGCCCATTCTTGGTTAAATTAAATAAAATATTATAAAAACAGTTGAAGAATTAAGAATAATGTCATATGATATAGATAACATTATTCAATTGACAAAAAAGGTTGCTTTTATTCTTTTAAATCGCTATAATGCGGTTATTAATATTGTTTATAAAAATAATCAACTATAATGTATTTCGAGGAGGGACGTTTGATCGGACCTTTGAAGAAGATTGTTTCCTGTCTGGTAATTTTTTTCTTATTTTTTTCAATAATCTCCAACGTTCAGGCTGAAACTCAACCTGATGTTCGTATTAATACCATTACAACTGTCGAATTGCCCGATTCAGTCAATTTAAAAGTATATTTTAATTTGTTTGATAAACAAACAGGGCGGGCGATCACCGATATGACGCCGGAGAGTGCCCAAATCACACTGCTCAATTCGGGTTTCAGCTCGGCAGCGGAGATCAAACAACCGGACATCCCGATCTATATCACTATGGTGCTGGATGCCAGCGGAAGTATGTCCGGTGCCCTAGGTTTGTTAAAAGATGCTGCCAAACTGGCACTCAATAACGTCCCCAATAATGCTTTCTTCTCGGTGGTGCAATTTGATGAAGAGATTGTTTTATTACAGGATTTTACAGAAAATCAATCTGCCATCAGCTATGCTATCGACCAATTAAAGATCACCGGTAAAGGCACCTGTCTGTATGATGCTGCCTATACTGCTGTGGAAGCCATGGAGAAGGCACCGGTTGGGAGAAGGGCAGTGATCCTATTCACCGATGGAAAAGATGAAACGCGCGAAGGAAAGGTGTGCAGCCAGCATACCTATCGCGACCTGGTGGACAAAGCCATGAAAAGCCAGGTGCCCATTCACACGATTGGTTTGTCTGGCGCTTCGGGTAATATCAATTCTCTCGAATTGGAAAACATGGCTGCCAGCACAGGCGGGTTTTCAGCGATTGGTAATGAAGGCCAGTTGAAAAACTCTTTTGAACAGATTATGTTGGGGCTTAAGGCCCAGTGGATGGCTGAGACCACCACTTACCCGCGCCAGGGTGAGAACAATGCCGTCCTGATCATGCAGGTCAAGGATGGCGGCGAATCCAGCACAGCATTCACCGTTAATTCCAGCAAAGATTATCCCGGACCACCCAGCCCGGTGACCGCCAAGCTGGATGGATTTTCCTTGCGGCCAGAATCGATGTCTTTTGATGTTCAGGTGTCCTTAACTTCACCGAATCTGGTCAATTATCTGCGGGTAGCCATTTGGGATAAAGAAAGTGGCTCAAAAGTCACCGAATTTGTTTTCGAAAATTTAGCTGAACACAATGTCCTCAATATCCCAACCGATGCACTGACTGCTGGGCGCACTTATGAAATGCGAATCGTAGCAACTGACGAAAATAATTTCCCCTTCGCTATTCTTAAAGATGATCAAGGGAAAACGTCTACCGATCTGGTGCATGAGTTTAAGTTCGATCCCTCTGGCGTTTTACCAAAATTGAGTATTCAATCGGTTATCCAGGAAAATAACGATCTGGTGCTGCAAATTACCACCTCGAACCCATTGTTAGTTAAAGGTTATGACGGCTGGTTAATTAATGAAGATACCAATACGGTGGTTCCCAATTCCACCTTCACCAGTGAAGCTTTCCCAGGTGGAGCTGGTTCTATCACCATTCCGATGGTGGCGGCAAAAATCCCGACGGGGAAATATACGATCATGGTGAGAGCGCTGGGAGAGGGAGGGAGTGTCTTTACTTCACAGGATTACGCTGGAATTGTTTATGCGGCTAAGAAAGTCAGCATTTTTGAAAAAGTGTTCACTGCTCTGAAAGCTTCGCCCATTTTCTTTTACATAATTCTGGGCATCATTCTGCTGGTAGTTATATTCTTAATGATCTATAACTGGCGTGATAAAACACTTTCTGGCACCCCGGTCATGCAGGGGCGGTTGGGTGGTGGTATCAAGACCAGGCGTGGCAGGCAAGATCCTTCCCCATTTGCGGATAATGAACCAATCCCGGGTAGATATCCACCGCCGGTGCAACAACAACCGGTAGTTCCACGGCAAGCAGCTCCAACCTATGATTTACCGGTAACACCAGCACCCACACCCAGGCCGGTGAGTCCGGCGGCTGATCAATTGGATCGCACCATGGTGGATGTGCCTTCTATGCTCAACGCTACCCAGGTAAATCCGGTGATGAGTTTCCCAACGCTAACCATTTCTCGAGCGCCTGCAGGGGTGATGATGCCGGGCCAACGGTCTCAAATACAACTATTTCCCTTTACCATTGGCAGAGCAGGAGCTGCCCTAACGATTGTAGATGCCAGCGTTTCGCGCCTGCATGCCCAGATCACCCTCGACCCTCAATCCCGGCGTTATGTGATTACCGATATGAACAGCAGTAATGGTACGAAAGTGAATGGAAGTCGACTGACTGCGGGTCAACCTGTGTTTTTGACGAATGGGAGCCATATCGAATTGGGCCCAAATGTAGAACTTATTTTTGAGCAACCATGATAAAAACCGAGAGGAATAATGGCTGATAAAACAATTCTTGATTTTGAACAACTGGAAGGAATCCAAAAAAAATTCCAGAATGAAGGCGAAGCACTGGTCGATGTAACAATCAAACTGCGTCAAAAGATTCAAAACCTGCAAAAAGATTGGATCGGTCAGGGAGCTGATGCTTTCTTCGATGAAATGGAAATGGTGGTTTTACCGGCGATGAAGCGCTTGTATGATTCGATGTTCCTATCTTCCGAAGCTGTCAAAAGTATCACCAAAATTTACCAGGATGCCCAGCAACAAGCCGGGAATTTCTTCAAACAGAATTTGGATTCGGCCAATCTTAAAACCACTGATTTTAGTGCTGGTCTATTTGGAGCCATCGGTGGCGCCGGAATTGGTGCTGGGGCAGAAGCAGTGAATTTGGGTACGACCGATTTTGGTGCCAGTCAATTCGACGGCATAAGTGCTGGCGCTGGTGCTCCGGCTGCGGAAGTCAACCTGGGCGAAACTGATTTCGGTGCCAGCCAATTTGATGGCATCGGCACTGGAGGGGGCACTTCAGCTGCGAATGCTGCCCAACAGCAAACACAATCCGAAGTAAAAATGGATTCTGCGGCTGGATCTTCAGGCGCTGGCGGTGGAGCTGGCGGTGGAGCCAGTTCTGGTTTACAAGGGGATCTGAATAATATGGGTGCTGGACTGGGAGGTTCCAGTTCAAGCACTGCTGGAGGAGGTGGGGGAGGTTTCGGCGGTGGCAGTGGTGGTGGAACACCTATGGCTGATCATATTTATCAAAGCTCCGGCTCATCCGGGGGAGGTTCCATTGGCGGTTCAACCGGGACTGCCGCTGCCCCTGCACCTGGAAGTGCCCCAACCTCTACACCCCCTCAAGGCGGCGAAGGAATTTCTGCTGCCGGTACAGCAGGGGTAGTGGGTGGTGCCGGGGCAGCAGGAGCAGCCGCTAAAAAAGTGGTGAAAAATAAGGATAAAAAGTAGCAATCATCGCTGATTTTCCCCAATTTTATTTAAGGAGGTAGATGTCAAAAAGTATCAAACGAGTTATCCCAATCCCCAAAATCATTTTATGCTGTAAAAAATGTGCACATGATCATTGTTATGTCCACAAAACATTCTAAAGTGAAAGGAAAAGAAATGGCTGATAAAACTGAACTTAATGGCGAACAGTTACAGGCAATCGCTAAGAAATTCCAAAGTGAAGCAGACGAATTAAATAACCTGCTTAACCAAACCAGAAATCGAGTAAATAGTTTGCATGGCAGTGGCTGGGTTGGAGCAGGGGCGGATCAATTCCAAAGTGAAATGGAAGGACTGGTTCTTCCGGCTGTTCAACGCCTGGTGGCTGGGTTGCACGCTGCATCGAATGCAGTCAATGCAATTATGAAGATTTATCAAGACGCCCAAAGTCAATCACAGGGCTTCTTTAAATTTGATTAATTCTTCGATAACAAAAAGGAGATAAAAAATGGCTGATAAGATTAAACTTAACTATCCACAAATGGAAGAAGTGGCGCAGCATATGAAAACGGTTGAACAGCGATTGCTGCAAACTGTCGCAATGGCTCATTCCGCAGCTCAGCAAATGCAGGGCGGAGCTTTGGTAGGCGATGCCGGAGATGCTTTTGCCAGTGCGCTTAACGGTTCTTTTACAAAATCAGTGACGAAATTAAGCCAGAAATTTGGAGAAGTAGCCGATGATATTAAGAAAGCTATTTCAGATATGAAAAGCGCTGATCAAGCTGCAGGCTCAAAATTCTAAGAGGAAGTAGAGGATTATTATGGGTTTTATTCTAAAACTTGTCTATTCGGTTGTGAGTAGCGTGATGTCAACCATCACGAAACTTTTGAACCAGGTTACTCAGGAAGTTACCTCTCCATTGCGAGCGATCGTCTCACAAGTTGTCGGGGGAGCCTGGAAAGGGGATGGTTCAGTTCGTTTTGTGAATGAAATGAATTCATTGGTTATTCCTGGACTGTTATCAATTGTTGGTATTAATACCAGTTTTAAAGGGGCTATTCAAAAGTCGGTTGATTTATTTATGAATGCCGATAAAATGGCTACCTCCAAGGCAAATGAACTGGTAGATGTTTTCAGCAATATCTTCAAATAGGCTGATCAAAGAAAAGGAGATGCAAAATGGCTGAAGAAGTATATATGGATATCCCAGCAGTAACAAAAATGGCTGACAATTTTGGCTCATTTGGAGAGATTCTTAAGAATGTATCCAAAGGATTACAAACTGCGATTTTAATCTTGAAAGCTACTGCTTTTGTGGGTTTGGTTGGTAATTATGCGGTCGCTGCCTGGCTTGAACGGATCAAGCCCAAGGTTGATGATATGGCAAAAAAGATGGATGAATTAAAAAGCGATATTCAAGGTGCTATTAATCATTACAGGACGGGTGATACCACTGGCTCTGCCCGTTTCAGATAAAATCAACTCATTCGTGTTTTGCGGCAAGTATGGGGTAGCAATACCTCATACTTGCTGTACAGTTAAGTGACTTAAGATCAAAAAGGTAAGGCTTTATGAACCGGATTTGTTTAAAATGTAATGTGATCTCCCAGGATTTTAATTTCTGGTGCCAGGAAAAATATTGCCCGGCGGAAAAAGCTACCGAAATTTTCAATAACGGTGAATGGTTCGGAATTTTTGAAATTATCCAACCTTTAATCATTTTAAAATCTGCGATTATCTATCAGGCGCGGCGCAACGAAGAAGTAGTTTTCCTTAAAATTGCTAATACAGGCTGCGAAGATAAATTGCGGCAGGAAGCGATTGCTTTTTTCCAACTAGCCAAAGCCGGGCAGCATCCTTTATTGCCAATTTTATTGCCGGCCCACCCGGAAAGCACGATCAGTCAGCATCCTTATGGCTGGACGGTTATTCAGGGAAAAATTAAGTACTTTGCTGTGTTTCAATTTGTTGAGGGTGAGGTGCTCAGGAATTATCTATTTAAAAATCCACAACCCTGGTTCCAGCATGTTGGCTGGATTGGCTTGAGTATTAGTGATGTTATTTTATATTTGCATAAATTAAGAAAAATTCACCTTTGCCTTAACCCCGATGTGGTTTATTTAAGGCATGACAAACAAGGGATCCCGCGGCCCTTATTATTAGATTTAGGAATTGGGGATTTGAACAATAATATTCCCCAAATTTGGAATGAACAATACAATTTACCGGCATATACCGCTCCGGAAATTTTTAATAAAAATGCGCCCATATCCTATGCATCTGATGTATATGGGATTGGACTGTTAATGTACGAAATGTTAGCTGGAAAACCGGCATATGAATATCATTTGAAAAAAGACGATGTGGTCATCCGAAATGTCAGGACTGGAAACTTTAAACCAACTAGCCGGATCGATTTGAAAGATATCCCTGCCATTATTGAGAAGGCAATTAACGGTCAGCCACAAGCTCGCTACCCGGATGTAGTGGCTTTTGTCCAGGCATTAAAACCATATTTTCCACCCATTCCTGCTGAAAAAAAGAAAAAAGGGGTCAACTGGAGGATCGTTTTTATTGTGTTAGCTGCATTATTAGCGATCTCATTAATCTTAAGTTTTGCCATTTCTTTGATTTCTTAATGAAAGGGGAGGAATTCTATGCCAGATAAAAAATATATCGACCGACCACCCCGAATAATACCCGAATTGCCATCCGGCGTCCGCTCAATCCCAAACCCGCCAGATATTCAGGAAAATCCGGGTGCTATTTTGGCTCAAGCTTTTTTACCCATGATCATGATTTTTGGTTATATTTTGGTGACGGTGTTTGGGCAAAGCTCTAATTTGATGATGATGATTCCAATGGCGTTGTCGGTTGTTGGTTCGGTAGCCTTATCAATCTATACCAATCAACGCGAGAAACTCCGGCGGGAGCATTTGGGAGAGACTTACCATCGCCGCATCAGCGAATTGCGCCGGCAGATGGAAAGTGAGCAGGAACAACAAAAGATTTACTATTACTACAATTACCCGAACCCGGATGTTTCTCTGGCAATTGCAGATGATACCACTCTAGATCAACAATTGCGGCGCGAGGATATCCGCTCCGGCACACGCATCTGGGAACGCAGGCCTACAGATCATGACTTTATGAGTTTACGTCTGGGAATTTCCTCGCGACCTTCAGCGGTTACTTATAAAATGCCAGATAATGAGGAGGTTGAAAATCCTCTTTCATTGGAAGCAGTTCGTTTGGCTGAAGCATCCCGCTTATTATATGATGTGCCGGTCACCATTCCTTTCTATTTCCAGATCGACGAAAAAGAAAAGAAAAAAGTTGAAGCCAAAACCAAGGAAAGCGAAGGAGGTGAAAAGGAAGGTGGAGAAGCAAAACAAATTACCATCCGGCATTCAATTGGCGTATCTGGTGTGAACCAGGAAATCGTCCATGCTTATCTGCGGACGATGCTGGTGGATTTTGCGACTTTTCATAGTCCCCAGGATGCCATGCTGTATGTCGCTGGCACCAGTGAGATGCGTACCCATTGGCGCTGGGCTTATTCTTTACCGCATTGCAAAGAGGCTGATCAATCGGAGACTCTGTGTTTTGAGAGTGATGAAAAGCCCGGAGAAAACGAAATTGATCGCATGCGTTTGTTCTGGAAAAACCTACGCACCGTCCTGGAGCGCCGGCGAATGCGTTTACAGGATAAAGAAAGTGGCGTGGATGTAAAATTACCCTTCCTGCTGGTGGTTGTTGATGTTCAGACGACGGCACCAGAATGGTCGATCCTGAAAGATCTGGAAGGCGAGGCAACTATTTCTACGATTCTGTTGGATGGGCAAATGCTGGGCGCAGGGATAATCTTTGTGGTGCCAGATCGCTCGAAAGTCCCCAGCCGGGCACAGGCCATCATTGAAGTGGATGTAGATGCCAAAGATCAGGAACGTGCGGTTTTCCGTTATGCCGAGACTGGTTTCAACACGGTGCGCTATGTCGGCACCACCCAACTGGTCAGCACCCAGGAGAAGGCGCGCGCATTTTCCAAAGCCCTGGAAGGGCTGGATGTTAGGAGGGGGTATGGATCCAGTCTGGCTTCCACCGTAACATTGTTGGAAATGTTAAACGCTACCTCTATTGACCAGTTACAGGAATTGGCTTCCGAGAACTGGAAACGTAGTATGACGCCCAGCCTGGCAGACTGGCTATTCTCGGCGGTGGGTTTGTTGTCCGGCAATGAACCCAGAACGCTGACATTTTCCGCCAAAGCCGATGGGGTGCACGGGTTGATCGCCGGCTCAACAGGTTCCGGAAAATCCGAATTGTTGATGACCATGATTATTGGACTGGCGTTGAATTTCAACCCGGATGTGCTGAACTTTGTGTTGATTGACTACAAAGGAGGTTCTGCTTTTGAACCCTTTAAGAAATTACCTCATAAGGTAGATATCGTCACCAACCTGGATCAGTCAGCTACGGCACGGGTTTTCGCCTCGATTATCGCGGAGCTTGACCGGCGTCAGAAATTAAATACCTATACCAACTCCAAAGATATTGTTCACTATCGCAAGAAAGGCTTAAACCTGGAGCCTGGGCGCCCGCCTTATCCGCATTTATTCATTATCATTGATGAGTTTGCAGAAATGATCTCCGGAAATGCTGAATATAAGGCGCAACTGGAAAGTATCACCCGCCTGGGACGGGCTTTGGGAGTAACCCTGATCCTGGCAGCACAACGGCCGGTAGGTGTGACCGATCAGATGCGTGCCAATATTAAATTCAGAATTTGCCTGCGGGTGGAGACGCCGGATGATAGCCGTGAACTACTCAGACGCCCGGATGCAGCCTTCCTGCCACCCGGCATTCCGGGTCGCGGCTATTTGCAGGTAGGCAATGAAAATATTGAAATGATCCAGACAGCTTACACCGGTGGGGATTACAAAGGCCCACAGGAGGAAAATGTGTCTCCCAATGTGGTTTGGTTGGATCGTGCTAAGAAATCGGCTCAAAAAGCTGTAGAACCCCCTAAATTATATGATGTCATCGTGGATATGCTGGCGAACTTGGCCACCACGGAATCACGCCCGCAATGGCGCCCATGGCCGGAGTTCTTACCGATGCAAACAGCCAAAAATTATCTCTGTCTGGAAACACCTTTGGATACTGCCTACATGACCGATGAAGACATCGATATGCTTAAGCTGACGGATGTGGAAGGAATTGTGGGAGTCTCTTTAAACGAAAAAGTGGTAACCTTCTGGACCGATGACTTTAAATGGGATGGGCTGCAATGGGGGAAGAATTCTATGCGTCCTCTCATCGGCCTGGTGGACAACCCTTATCTGGCCAGCCAGAAACCCTTTATGGTTAACTTCCCCAACGGACACGCAGCGATCTTTGGCTCTTCCGGACGTGGAAAGACGACCTTTATCCGCACGCTGATTACTTCGCTGGTCTTAACGCATTCTCCGGATGATTTACACATTTATATCCTTGATTTTGGCGGGCGGGCTTTAAATGTCTTTCTTGATCTGCCGCATGTAGGTGCCATTATTACCTCGGAAGAAGATGAAAGAGTCAAACGAGTTTTCCGGAAAGTGAGCGATATCATTGATAGCCGTCAGGTGCTGTTCAGTGAATTGCGGGTTAATAACCTGGAATCTTACAACCTGCAACACGCGGATAAAAAATTACCGGCGATCTTGATCGTGATGGATAACTTCTCTGAATTCAGGGAATACTATGAGGATTTGATGGGTCCTTTCATTTCTCTGGTGCGGGAAGCGCGGGCTTATGGCGTTCATTTCCTGATTACCGGCGAAAACCCAAATGCCCTTACCAACAAATTATTCAATTTGATCTCTGAGAGATTTACATTGAAACTGTCTGACCAAAGTGAATATGCGGATGTCGTGGGGCGAGGTGTTCCGGCTGATCTTTCTAATGTGCCTGGGCGTGGTTATGTACGCATGAATAACATGCCACTCGAGTTTCAAACCGCTTTATCCTTCAAAATGGAAGAAAATGACCCAGACGGTTTGGGAAAGCTGCATCAAATGTGTGTGCGCATGCAGAAACTTTGGGGCGATCACTGGAAAGGTGAAAAGCCCTCATCGATTGAGACATTACAATTGCGCATTTCTTTGGAACGCTTAATGGAAGAAGTTGCCTTGCCAGAAGGGAAACGACTGAATATACTAATGGGCATCGACGATCGCTCGCTAGAACCGGCTTTTATCGATATTGAACGCCAGGGGCCGCATATTGTCGTTTTGGGGCAGCCCTTCTCCGGGAAAACGACAACCCTGCAAACCATGATCTTCTCTCTGGCAGCCAATTATGACCCAGACACCGTCGGCATGGTATTGATTGATTATTCGCGCAAATTGTGGAAAGGCGGCGATCATTCGCTTAAGGAATTGCCGCACGTTCTGGAAACCATTGAGGAAATTGATCAACTGGATGAATTATTAGAAAATGTGCGCGCGGAGTGTTTGGATTTTGACAAATACCCGAAACGCAGAAAACTGATTTTCTTCATTGATACTTACGACTCCTTCTCGGATGAATCCGGTCGCAAAAAGTATGAATTCTTCGAGGAAATGGCTGCGCTAATCCGAAAATATCAAACTGCCGGGGTGTATGTGATCGCCGCAGGGTCCGTTGCCATGATGAACGCTTCTGATGACATACGGAAAGTGATCACCGCGCCTAATTATGGGATCGCCTTAAAGAGCTCGGATGCGGTTAATCGCTTGAATGGGAGATTCCCGCGCAACTTAAATGAAGTCGAAATGCCTATGGGACGTTCATTTATTGTGCGCTCCGGTGTGACCAGTATGCTGCAAATTGCCACCCCATATAGTAGCGATGATGATCTGGAAGGTTCAGTTGATCATTGGGTAGAGCGGATTACCAAACAATATTCAGGAAAAAAAGCGAAGTGGTTACGGGTTCCGAAAACCAAAAAAGAGAAAAAGAAAGCGGATAAAGGAAGCGAAAGTGATGAGATTAATGAAAATAACGAAAGTGCTGAAACTATAGAAAGCGGTGGGAGTGTGGAGGCGAACATTACCCCGCGAGTTGACGAATCCGAATACGATATAGAAGATGTCAAGAAACGATTAACAGAAGCTGGTATGGATCAAGAAATGTTGAAAATACTCTCCAATGTTGATTTGATCGAAACTGCCAAAACGTTAGGTTTATTCGATGAAGAAAACAAAGCCGACAATGAAAAACCAAAGGAATAGAACATGGCTGACGATTATGTGGATGTAAAAATAAACGTGTTCGAGCATACCGGTCAGCGCGCCCGAGTGCGACGATCTATCACAGTTAAAACCCTGGTTGACGAAATCTTGAAAGAGTTTGATGATATCGACGCCAATTTTCCTGAGAAATACAGCATTCAACTCAAAGGTGTAGATAAGCCCTTGAATCCCAAACAAACTCTGGCCCAACTCGATATTCAACCCCAGGACGAGCTATCTATCGTTTATCAGCACCAAACCATTCGAAAAATGCTCGAACCGAAAGATCAGGCGACCTTACGGGAAGAAACCTCCAATATCAGTTTTGATATTCAGTGGACTCCGGCTCTGATTGGCCGCCCCAGCACAGAAGTAAACCATAACATCATGCTGGCGGTCAATATGCAGATTTTAGCGGTGGGGATTACCATTTCCCGTAAACACGCGCAAATTATTTTCTCAGATGGAGCTTTTTCTGTTCAACCTTTAGCCTCTAATAATCCCACTTTTTTGAATGGGCGGCAATTACAGGTAAATACCCTAAACAAATTGAAAAGTGGAGACCGGCTGGCGTTTGGTCAGCACAAAATCAGCTTCCTCTTCACCACCAAAGCCCAGCCAGTGGCAGCAGGCATGGATCCCTCTAAACCGATCAGCCAACCAATCCCAATGGGAATTGATGTTTCTTCCAGCACCCAATTAGGTCCCGAGCGGGGCGGGGGAGTTTACCTTCAGATTGAGAAGTCTTTGAATCCGGCGAACATTGGTCAAAGAATACCGATTTTAAAAGTTCCTTTAATTTTAGGACGTCTATTGCCAATATTTGCCAATGAAGGGGATATCTCTCGCCAACATGCTGAGATAAATGCCAATCCGCAAACGCAAAAATACACCATCACAGATCTCAACAGTACCAACGGCGTTACCTTAAATGGACAGCGTATTGCACCGCAGAGGCCCTATGAATTACAACCTGGTACCAAAATTGGTCTGGGACGTGTTATGCTGCTCTCGTTTGAAGCCTGATCAGATGAAGAAAACCTTGACCGCCTGATGATGACCTACTCAGGCGGTTTTTTTTACCAGAGATTGCACTTCCAGAGGTACCCCTTTCGCCGGCTCAACTGCCAGAGAGATTGCTTCTTCCGGGCATTTTGAAACACAAATTCCGCAACCCATACAGTTTTCATAAATCACGATGTTGGAGCCATCATCGCCAAATTCCAGCGCAGAAAACTGGCAGTACGCTTGACAGGTACCGCAATCCAGACATAAATCTCGGTCAATTTGTGCGATGTAACCGGATGAAGCCAGCATTGGGATGTGGTTCTTATGGGCATTCATCGCGCCACAACAGCAACTGCAGCAATTACAAATAGCGTAGTAACGTCTTAACATCGCATCCTTAAAGAAGGCGTGGTGAACGTGTCCGCGAGCGTCCTCTTCCTCCAAAATACGCACCGCTTCCTCCTGGGTAATCCAGCGTGTTTTCTCGGGCTGGTGTTCGCGGATAAAACTGGCGAACGGTTCACCGACGACCAGACAGACATCGATCGGGGTGCAGTGGTTTTCCTTCCCGGCGCGGCAGGGGCAATCCAGGGCGACGATATGCTCCGGATTCTCCAGAATGATGGCTCGAGCCTGGGTGTAAGGGACGACGTGTTCAAGATCGGGCATGTTGATCGGTTCGCGGATCATGATCAATTCCCGGGCGGTTTCCAGCGGTAAGGCTTTACCATGATAGCCATCCGCCACGGTATGGCTGGCCAAATCGATGCGATGCTGTTCAGAAGCTGGCTGCTTGAACGGGTAAATGCGTGCCAGAAAGTTGATGGCTGGTAACAGGCGCTTAACCCAGGGCAGATCGCCCTTGGCTGCACCGATATACAGATAAGGCCAACGCCCATAAAAATACCCATGCAGGAGTTGAAAGAATGAAAAACCGGGCATCTCACGGGCGTGCTGAATAAAACTGCGGGTGGAGGGGGATATCATCCGAAAGGGTTTGCGATTGTTTGGCATGACGAATCCTATTGGGGAATGAGATTGATTATAAAAATTATACAGGATAATTTGGAGTTATTAATGATTAGAACAACCAAGCCAGAAAATCGTTACGAAATGGGGTAAAAAACGGATAATAATTGGAAAAATATGATTTTGATCGAGAAAAATCCGTTGATTTAATGAAAATACAGGTAAAAGTTAATAAAAAGTTCGTGTAGCCACTATATTAATCATAAGACCGAAAATAATTTTCCAATAATCAAAACTTCCGCCAAAAGACGGCGGTCGTATGAACTCTTTATGCAAGTATAGGTTGCAGGTGGGGTAGCAGGAGATAATTTACAGAATTTCAAGAATATTTGAGAAAAATTTCCTCAATCGTTCAATAATTCTGGCTCAGAATCGATTTAAAACGTGGTTTTTAGTAGGAAATTGGCGAATTAATGGTTTACCTTTTCCCATGAATGAATTCAGAGGATACCTAGCGTTAACTATTTAAAAATAGTTTGGTTTTCGGTTCTTGAGAGAATTCATGGGCATATCCATATATTTTTTTATGCAAACCAATTCAAGCATTCCAGTTGTTCAAGAGCTTACTAAGGTAGATTTGGTTAACTGATTTTAATCAGTTTGGTCTACGATTCCATGAGATGAATCTCATGGAATATCCAGCATCAAACTCTGACACCAATCTAAGACTCTACATATAATTAATGCGTGGTTATATCATATAATAGTTATTATCTTACATAACTATTAAATAAAACATTCATCAGCTGCTGGTGTAACAGGACGAGTTCCCCTGCTAAATAGAGGAGCGTCTTTTACCAAACCGGCTGGCTTCACAAAAGTCAGAGGCTTACAACTCCTCTGAAAACAGAAATTGTTCCACGAACGATCAGGGTTTTCGCCTTAATTTCTCCCAAATGTTCCAGGTAAACGGTTTTTAAACCGCTCCAACTTAATTCAGCATTCTGAAAATCTGAGAAAGCGCTGGTGACACCCGGGACTTGAAACTGTTGGTAAATTCTCTCTACCAACTCGTCTGTAATCGATCCGGATCGCTTCAGAATTGATTTAAGGGAATAACGGATCATCGCCTGACTCCTGATCGACCAGTATGACAATGCCGATACGCCGGGAATTTTAAGCAACAAATAGCTGAGCTTGTGATTAGCAGCTTTGCGCTGAAACCCTGGCATTGTCCAACCCGCCTCCATGGATTAAGACAGTCGCTCTATCCCCTCCCCGGCTTCCAGATAATGGATGCGAACACTACCGGCAGTGATAAATTTCGATATAATTTCCATTTGGGATAGCTCCTTAATCACGAATGGAAGCATTTGTAAATCAAATTAATTATACCCCTGCCCAGTTTAGGGGAAATTAATATGTTTTTAGAAGAAAAACACCTGATAATTTCGTGTATCTGAATAGCCTCGATCTATCCTATGCGCAGTATTGGCGAAATATAGATTTTAGTTTTGAGTATTGAGTTTTGAGGAATATCTGAACGGGGATTTACAGGATTATTTGGTGTTCTTTACTTTTGATTTCTTTTGCTATTAATCATTTTGGCTTTGCGAGATTTAATAACAGGATTTACAGGATAACACTAATCGCCTGAAGGAATTTTGGTGATCTTTGAGAGAATAGTTTGGGCAAATATCCAATGATAACCGGTGCTCTGTCCCAGGTGCAACCTTAAGCCTATAAACAGCGCACCAAAATCCATCTTTGCTTTCAGCTTTGAGCGTTGAGCCATCAGCCATCAGCCATCAGCTAATTTATATATTCCCTTCGGGTCTATTCCCACCGTCATACCGTCGTAGTAACGCTGATCGGTGAGCGAAAGGATGGCTTCCATCCCGTCTTTCAGCACCGGGATGGTACGCAATTTCTTCAGGCGCTGCTCGATTTCATCCACCCCATGATCATCCGTCTCCCATTCCAGGTTGTCCCATTTACTCAAATTTACCGGGCGGGTGTAACCGCGCAGGGTTTTCTCTCGCAGACTGTTAAAAAACGGTTCAAAGTAGGTCATCACCAGTTCACGCAGGGTGCGGTAAACCGGCTCACGAAAGCGCAGCCCAACATAGTTGGATTTGGCGATAGCGCCATAGCAATTGTGCTGCTTGAAGATTGCCAGCACGTGATCATCATCCCGCCCAGGCGTGGGCAGCAGATCAATGATCAGAGCCGGATAGCCGATGCGCCGGAGGGCAGCCGCAGCCAGCAGTCCGCCATCCAGGCAGTGCGCTTGGCGGTCTTCCAACACCCGCCGCGGACAGCGATTGGCATCCTCGGCACTGTAGGGCACACTATCCAGAAAGGCCTGAATTTTAGCAGGGGTATTAAGTGAAGCAAATAATTCCAGATTTTCTTTTGATAAAGTTTCTTCTAATTTCATACTGATCACCTCAAAGTTATTCGGGTGTAATTATACCCAACCGGCACTGAGTGTACAGTACCGGTTGAGTAGGAATTTAACTTTTTTATGCGGAGGGAAGACTCTATAAAACCTTTGGTCCGGCTGCCAGTACTTCAGCGGGGAGACCCTCGGCATACTGCTGGAAATTATCCTGGAACATTTTTGCCAGTTTTTGGGCCTGCTGGTCGTAGGCGGCTTTGTCCTCCCAGGTATTGCGCGGGTTGAGTACCTCATCTGGTATCCCCGGGCAGGTTTGCGGAATGTGCAACCCAAAGACCGGGTCGGTTTCGTAATGCACTTCATTTAAGGAGCCAGCCAACAATTCATCCAGGATTCGGCGGGTGTAGGCAATCTTGATCCGTGCCCCTACCCCATAGGGACCGCCAGTCCAGCCGGTGTTAACCAGCCAGCAATTAGCCTGATGCTTTTCGATTCTTTCGCCCAGCATTTTGGCATAGACCGAGGGGTGGTGTACCATAAAGGGACCACCGAAACAATTACTGAAAGTTGCCTGTGGTTCTTTAATACCCTTTTCAGTCCCGGCAACCTTGGCGGTATAACCGGAGAGGAAGTGATACATGGCTTGTTCGGGGGTTAGTTTGGAAACCGGTGGCAGCACCCCAAAGGCATCGGCGGTCAGGAAGATGACGTTGCGCGGATGATCACCCATGCCGGAGGGCTCATTGTTTTCCAGCTCGCGCAGCATATAGGAGGCGCGGGTGTTCTCGGTGATGGTATCGTCATTCAGATCGATCTTGCGCGTGGCGGGGTCGATAACCACATTTTCAAGGATCGTCCCAAAACGGCGGGTCATGGAATAAATTTGAGGTTCATCGTCGGCAGATAAGCGGATCACCTTGGCATAACAGCCGCCTTCGAAATTAAAGACGCCGTGATCGCTCCAGCCGTGCTCATCATCGCCAATCAGACGGCGTTTCGGGTCTGCCGAGAGCGTCGTTTTGCCAGTGCCACTTAATCCGAAGAAGAGTGCCGAGTCATCTTCAGGGCCGATATTGGCGGAACAGTGCATCGGGAAGATGCCCTTCAACGGAAAGAGGTAATTCAGCACAGTGAAAACAGTTTTTTTGATCTCTCCGGCATAACGTGTCCCGGCGATGATGGCCAGTTTTTGTCCGAGATTGAGCGCGACCACGACATCCGAGCGTGTTCCATCGATTTCTGGCTCGGCTTCAAAACCAGAGGCCACCAGAATAGTCACCTCCGGAGAAAATTCCTGTGGATTGAGGGCATCCGCATGGATGAACATATTATAGGCGAACAGGCTGCCCCAGGCGGTATCGGTGATGATACGCGCCGGGAAGCGATAAGCCGGGTCAGCACCCCCGTAACAATCCTGGATGTAAAGTTCCTTGCGCTGATAGTATTCCAGCACGCGCGCTTTGAGCTTCTCAAATTTGTCAATCGGGAAGGGTTTGTTGTCTTTATTCCACCAGATGTGCTCCTGACTAGAAGCTTCCTGAACGAAGAATTTATCTTTGGGGGAACGGCCGGTGCTCTTTCCGGTGTAAATCACCAGAGGACCAAATTCCGCCATCATGGCTTCGTTTTGGCGGATGACCTGCTCGTACAGCAAAGGTGGTGTTAAATTCCAGTAGGTTTTTTTGCACTGAATCTGGGTTTTGGTTACCAAATCAAATGAAGAAGTCATCGAAAATCTCCTCTATTTTTCAAATCATTCGAATTTTTATTCACATCCAGAAAGTAAAGCGATGATGGCCATCCGGACTGGACCGCCATTCGCCGCCTGCCGGAAGTAAGCAGCGCCCTCGTACGCATCAATTTCTCGATCCATTTCTTCAGTTCGCGGTAAGGGGTGCATGATCGTAATCCCGGAACGCGATTTTTCGATCAAGGCATTATTGATGACTAGCGAGCCTTTCAGGCGTTCATACAAATTGAGATCATCAAAGCGTTCTTTTTGGATGCGGGTCATGTAGAGTACATCACTTTTTGAGGTAGCCTCTTGCAGATTGTCGGTTTCAACCACTTCAATCCCGTCAGCGCGTAAAGCCTGGGTGATTTCAGCCGGCATGCGTAATTCTTCCGGAGAGACAAAATAAAAGCGCGGTCCATATTTCCCCAGCATCCAGGAGAGGGAATGCACGGTACGCCCATTCTTCAGGTCACCTGCCAGCGTAACCGCTAGATTGTTGAGGCGCCC
Source organism: Anaerolineaceae bacterium (assembly GCA_034429975.1). GTDB lineage: Bacteria > Chloroflexota > Anaerolineae > Anaerolineales > Anaerolineaceae > UBA6170. The sequence goes on from DAOUFM010000144.1 coordinate 21,828, forward strand.
ACATTCTTTCTGAATGGTGTAAACATCCACCAGCGCTTGAGTGGGATGTTCATGCGCTCCGTCGCCGCCGTTGATCACCGGGATGCTGGCGCCGTCGGCCAACTCGCGCGCACTGCCGGGTTGCATATGGCGGATCACAGCAATATCAGCATAGCCGCTGATCATTTTCCCGGTATCAAAGAGGGTCTCCCCTTTCACCGCAGAACTGGTCGTGATCCCCTGCATGGTTGAGACGACCTGCCCACCCAATCGCAGCATGGCTGTTTCAAAAGACAGACGGGTATGGGTGGAAGGTTCATAAAATAGAACCGCCATGATTTTGCCATCCATGTTCTTTAAACGACCTCCGGATGCCAGAACTTGCTCAAAACGGCTGGCTGTTTCCAGAATTAAGCTAATGTGCTCTAATTTGATATCCTTAACGTACAGGATATCCTTACCGGTCAATACACTGGTCATGCAAATAATCCTCCTGATTGCATTTTAAAGATCAGATCTGTTTTTTTATGCTGATCCATCGGTAATAACCTTTTCTGTTTTTCTCTTTATCTCTTGGAATGAAACGTCCTTGACCTTTTTTATTCTAGCATAGCCCCGCCAGGGCTTCAGGTGTTTTCTTTCCCTACATCCTGCCTTTTTGTCAGTAATTTTTAAGAGGTGGTCCGTAACAATTCCCGCGAAAATTCATCCGGTGTATTGACCGGACGTTGGCAGACGAAATTCTGGCATACATAAGCGGTTGCCTGGTTCTCCAGAAGTGGACGATTCTTTACCAAAGCTGGTGCGGTCGCTGGTGGTGGAAAACCTGAAACTGCGACCACGCGATATGGGTGGAAATTTGACTGGATAACAGCCAACATCTGTTGTGTGTTTAAAATATTCGGATTTCCGAGGATGGCGACTTCCTGTACCGGCGCCAGGGAGAAATCCAGCGCTTGCAGCCACTTGCCATAGGCGCTGGGATAGTTTGCCAGGTTGGTGTTCATCCGGGCGAACATCTCGGTCGCCAGCTCCCGCCATGCGAGACGATCTCCAAAGGCGGCTGCCTGAAGCAGTGCGCAGGCTGCCAGAGCGTTCCCGGAAGGTGTGGCATTGTCCTGCAGGTCTTTTGGACGTACCAACAGTTGTTCATGATCAGCGCGGGTGTCAAAAAAGCCGCCTTGGGGATCGTGGAAATGCGCCACCATTTCATCCCCCAAATTTAGCGCCCATTGATACCAGGCTGGGTCCGGGTCGTTTTGATAGAGGGCTAATAACGCCAGCATCAAAGCGGCATAATCCTCCAGAAAGGCATTGTGGCGCGCAACCCCAGCCCGCCAGGAACGCAAGAGGCGCCCATCTTGATAGAGGGAATTTAGCAGAAAATACGCATTCTTACGGGCGGTTGCCAAAAAATCTTCATTCTGCAGGTAGTGGCCGGCTTCAGCAAACACCATCAAAGCCAGCGCATTCCAGGAGGTCAGCACCTTATCATCGGCGGCAGGTCGCATCCTGCGATCGCGTTCCACCAGCAAGCGCTGCCGACCCTCTGTCAACCGTTTGCAAATCTTTTCTTCAGGCAGGTGGAATTGCGCTCCCAATTCTGAGTTGCTCTTTTTGCGTTGCAGGACAATTTTTCCTTCCCAATTTCCACCCGGGGTCAGCCCGTAAGCAGCTTTGAATAAATCAAATTTCTCTTTGAGAATATTTTCCAGTTCAGCATAATTCCAGACGTAGAATTTTCCTTCCTGCCCCTCTGAATCGGCATCCAGGCTGCTGTAAAAACCACCAGCCGGGTCACTCAATTCGCGCTGGATAAAGGTTAAAGTTTCCTCACACACCTGCCGATAGTGAACATTTCCAGTGACCAGAAATGCGTGCAGGTATATCAACGCCAGTTGGGCATTGTCATAGAGCATCTTTTCAAAGTGGGGAACCAGCCAATGAACATCGGTGCTGTAGCGTGCGAACCCACCGCCCAGGATGTCATACAGCCCGCCGGCTGCCATCGCTGTCAGGGCGTGCTCGACTACTTCGCGATATTTTTGTTGGCGAGTGCCATCCCTGTCCCGAAGCAATGAGCGGTTGAGGAGAAATTCCAGCAACATCGGCTGAGGAAATTTCGGAGCATCTCCCCACCCGCCGTGCCGGAAATCATAAGCTGACACCAGTTGAGCAGCCAGCCGGTCTACATCATCAGGAGTCAACACCCCTGCCTTGGATTGCTCCATTCGGGCTTCCTGCAGCAAATATTCCCGTACCTGAGCGCCCGTTTGCAGGATATCGCGGCGCTTTTCTTTCCAGGCCGTCGCAATGCTGATCAACACATCTTTAAAGGAAGGCATCTGGTAACGTGGCTCGGGCGGGAAATAAGTGCCGGCAAAGAATGGCTCCAGATCCGGGGTTAAAAAGACCGACATCGGCCAGCCGCCTCTGCCGGTCATTGCCACCGTAGTTGTCATGTAAAGACTATCCAGATCGGGACGCTCCTCGCGATCAACTTTGATATTGATGTAATGCTCATTCATGATGCCGGCTGTGACCTGATCCTCAAAGGATTCATGGGCCATGACATGACACCAATGACAGGCGGCATAGCCTATAGAAAGAAATATTGGTTTGTCTTCCGTTCTGGCGCGTGTGAGCGCTTCTTCACCCCAGGGATACCACTCCACCGGATTATCTGCATGTTGCAGCAAATAGGGTGAATTCTCTTGCGCGAGGTGATTGGTCATTTTCGGTGGCCTGATGTTATCAAGCCTTAACATCCCCATATTCTGCGTGAATCTCAAACTGTTTGACCGCATATGGACAAATCGGTGTGATTTTCAGATGATGCCGGCGGGCGTAATCAACCGCATAAGCCACCAATTGCTGAGCTATCCCCTGCCCTCGCAAGCTGTGCGATACCTCAGTACTCAGGATCGAGAGCACATCCCCATCCATTTCATACTCAATAAACGCCAGCTTTTCTTCCGGTGAATCACCGATATAAAAGAGATTCTCAGCTTCCTGAATGACTGCCATTTTTTATACCTCACTTTTAAGTTTTTAATTTTGGGTGTTGCTGATTCAGTTCAGCTTCCCCCATTGATGGTATATAAAAAAGGTGTTTTTGACAAGAGCAAACCTTATAGAAGTCCTTATTATGGATGGGTTTTTTCGATCATTCCCTAAGTAAAAAAATGAAAGTCTATATAAAGAATCAATAATTTTTGCGGGTATTGATATAATTTTTGTAACTTAACTTCCATGGAGGAGCTGTGATTTTTGTTGATAATGAAAATACCTATGACCCACGGGTCAACCTGGCAATTGAAGAACATTTGGTACGCAACCTGAACGTAGAAGGAGACATCCTACTTTTTTATATTAATGAACCATCCATCATCATTGGACGTAATCAAAATACACTGGAAGAAATTAATTACCCCTACGTGGAAGAACACCATATCCATGTCATCCGCCGTTTATCCGGGGGCGGAGCTGTCTATCACGATCACGGAAATTTAAATTTTAGTTTTATCAACGCCAATGGGAAAGAATTCCTGCATAATTTCAAGAAATTCACCGCTCCAGTGGTAAAAGTCCTGAATTCGATGGGCGTACCTGCTGAAATGACTGGTCGCAATGATATTGTCGTGGAAGAACGCAAAATTTCCGGCAATGCGCAATACGCTATTGGCTCCAAACTGGTCAGTCACGGCACCTTACTATTCAATTCCGATCTTTCCACCGTCTCCAATGCCCTGAATGTGAAAATTGAAAAGATCGAATCCAAGGGAATTAAATCGGTACGCAGCCGGGTAGCCAATATCAGCGAGTATTTACAGGATCAGATGGACATTCTCGAATTTCGAGAACGGGTGAAAGATGGGATCCTGGCCGAAGCGAACAATGGCGAATACCATTTAACAAATGAAGATTGGGATCAAATCCAGAGGATTTCCAGGGATCGCTACCAGCAGTGGGATTGGAACTTCGGACGCTCCCCCAAATTCAACGTCCAAAAAACTCAGCGCTTCCCCTTTGGTCAGATTGACGCCCGCATCGAGGTCCAAAACGGAGCGATTGAACAGGTTAAATTCTTTGGTGACTTTTTAGGGTTACGCGATGTCGCTGATGTGGAGCACCGTCTGGTAGGTACACGTTATGACCGCCCCCATATCCAGGCAGCTCTGGAAGGCATAGAATTGAAGGATTACCTGGGTGGCTTCACTGCCGAAGAACTGGCGACGTTTTTATTTAGCTGATGGAAATATCCCCAACTCCCCATTCAAACTTGACAAAATCCTCTCCTCGTATATAATAGCTATTAACAGTACCAGCCACGCGAGCCGAAAGGCAGCGGACCGAGGCTGGTCGTTTTATTAAGGACCCTCAATGAACACCTTCGCTAGCTCCTTACCTGGAAATTCCGTTCTTAAACCACCAATGACCATTACTCAACAATTGAAATTACTCCAATCCAGAGGAATGCGCATAAATGACCATTTACTTGCTGAAACTTACTTACAATCCAACCATTATTACCATCTAAATATCTATTTTCATAAATTTATGCAACTAAATTGTGATAATTTTATTCCAGGAACAAGTTTCAACGATATTATCAATGCCAACACCAATGATTCTTGGTTACGAAGAGAATTATCACTTTTGCTTGAACCTCTGGAAATAAAATTACGAAGTTTTCTTGCCTATTATCTAGCAATTAATTACGGATCTGATGTCTTTTATAATAGAAGTGTATTTAATGAAAAAAATTATTATGATCGATTACAAAATAATTTATTTAACGATCTTAGAAAAAGGCAAAAAGATCCGGTCATTATTCATCATAAAAACAAATATGATGGGAAATTCCCAATTTGGGTGATCATCGAATTCTTTTCTTTTAATCAGACCTCTAAATTATTCAGTTCACTGAAAACAACTGATCAAAAATCAATCTCTAATTATTTCAATGGGTTAAATGAAGATTTCTTAGGGAATTGGTTTCATGCATTGAGTGTCCTTCGTAACATTTGTGCCCATTTTGGCTATTTATACAAACGGAAACATAATCCTAAGCTTCGCCTTATGCCAGATTTCAACTGGGATAAAAACAAAAATGACGAATTATTCGCCTATGCTTTGATCTTGTGTCGTTTATCAGAAAACTCTAATCGTGAGAAATTCATTTATAACCTGTCTGTAAGAACCTCAAAGGAATCCTCCTTCTCTCTTGACGATTATGGCTTCCCATCCAATTGGCAAGAATATCTTAAGAACTATTTCCCGTAAGGACAAAGCATTCAAGCACTTGGAGCGCTTTGCCCTTTTCAATTCTTTATACCCGAGTGTAACCATTGGTATCAATCCCCACAACAAAATCCATCCAAATCACATATCGCATTTAAAAAATGTGAAAAAAAAATTTACCTACTCCAATCCGATAGGGGAATTCATGAACGACTTTAATTCAATGAAAACATTGAAACCTGATTTCCAAAACAATCATGAGAAAGGATGATTTATGGCCAATATCAAACTTTCAGAAGCAAAAAGGGCGAAAAATGATGAATTCTACACACAATATCAGGATATTAAGAAGGAAATATCAGCATATCTTGAATATGATCCTGATGTATTTCGGGGAATTAATGACTGGTTATCAGCATCGATAACCAGTCAGAATAGTTTTGGCTATTTAAAAAAGCAATGAGATTGATCTATAAAATGTCAGTCTCTTTGATAAATATCCTTTCTATTTCCAATTCTGATGATAATTATTTTAACTTCATCATCAGTTATATCAACGATTATCCGACAGCAAACTCTTCGCCTTGGCGACGGCCCGGCTGGCGTCTTCCGCGAAGCCGTCAGCACCGATCTGGTCGGCGTAGGTCTGTGTGACGGGCGCCCCCCCGATCATCACCTTCACCTGGTCACGTAAGCCGGCTGCTTTCAGGGCATCGATCGTAACCTTCATATTCGGCATGGTAGTGGTTAATAAAGCCGACATAGCGACAATTTGCGCGCCGTTCTCTTTGACCGCCTGAATAAATTTTTCCGGGGAAACATCCGAACCAAGGTCGATCACTTCAAAGGCCGCACCTTCCAGCATCATACCCACCAGGTTCTTGCCGATATCGTGCAAGTCGCCTTTTACGGTCCCGATCGCCACTTTGCCAGGGGATTTCACATCCGCTTCGCTCAAATAGGGTTTCAGCAATTCCAGGCCTTTTTGCATGGCGCGTGCAGCAATGAGCATTTCAGGTACGAAGTACTCCCCTTCTTCAAACAGACGCCCCACCTCTCCCATGGCGGCGATCATGCCTTGATTGAGAATTTCGGCCGGGCCGAGACCCTCCGCCAAAGCTTGCTGAACAGCGCTGACGGTCAGGTTGGCATTTCCATCCAGAATACCTTCGTAAATTTTTTCCAGAACTGCACTCATTTGAAACCTCCATGATTTTGGGCGTTTGGCGCGAATAATTGCTTGGGGTTGCCTTATGAAAAGAACCTTTTTTAAGAAACAAAGGTTTGTATCATTATAAATGAAAACAATGATTTGTGCTAAAATGATCAGAATGTTATCGTAACTATGGCTAAAAAAGAAGCTTCACAGACCTCCTTTATCATCGATTTTGAACCGGTTGGCAAACGGGTAAAATCCAAACCTGGCGAAACACTGGCGGATAGCGCCCTGCGCGCCGGGATTGATTTAATCACCTCCTGTAATGGGCTGGGCACCTGTACTTCCTGCAAAATGGAATTAATTCACGGGACTCTGACACCCCTCACAATGAATGAAATCGCCCGTTTGCGCCGAATGAAGGATAACCCCAACTTAAGGCTTTCCTGTCAGGCTTTTCCACTCAGCGATGTGCGCCTGTTTATCCCGGCACGTTCTCTTACCCAGGGGCAGCAATTGCAGGTTGATGGTCATTACCACCCCACCGAGCTGGAAACACCGTTCAAAGCACGTCATGTTCGTATTGACCCGCCCAGCCTGCACGATTTACGCGGGGATTGGGAACGACTTCGGGATGCCTACCGCCTGCAATACCAAACCACCCTGGCTGCCACATTGCCAGTACTTAAGGCCATCCCCACGCAGATCCGCTCCTCCAAATGGAAGGTCACCCTCATTGTGAGGCAAGATGAATTTCACGACCAGTTGATTTCTGTTCTCCCACTGAACAGTCAGTATTACGGGGTGGCGTTGGATATTGGCTCCACTAAGATCGCTGCTTTTCTGATCAATCTGGAGAGCGGTGAGATGGTGCACCAAACCGGCTTCATGAACCCACAAATTGCGTTGGGAGAAGATGTGGTCAACCGCATCACACATGCGATGCATACCCCGGATGCCGCCAAAAAATTGCAGAACCTGCTGGTCGAGCGCATCAACCAGTATATTACCGAAGTTACCCGCAAACTGCGTCTAAAACCCCAACAGATCGTGGACATGGTGGTGGTGGGCAATACTGCTATTCACCACCTTTTCTGCGGGTTACCGATCCAATCGCTGGGCGAGGCACCTTATGTGGCAGCGGTACAGAGCAGCCTGCTCATCCCGGCGCACGAACAAGGTATTCACCTGGCGCCCGGGGCTTCCATCTATCTGCCGCCCAACATTGCCGGTTATGTCGGCGCGGATCATACCGCGGCAGTTCTGGCCACCCGCCTGCAGGAAAGTGACCAGACCATCTGCCTGATCGATATCGGCACCAACACCGAGATCACCCTGATCCATCAGGGACAAATGCACGCCTGTTCCTGTGCTTCCGGGCCGGCGTTCGAAGGCGCCCATATTCAGGACGGGATGCGGGCAGCTCCGGGAGCCATTGACCAGGTGAAAATTGAAAACAATCAGATCGAACTCTCCACCATTGGTCAAAAACCACCCAGCGGAATCTGTGGTTCGGGAATTCTATCGATCATGGCGGAAATGCGCCGCAATGATATTATTGACACCCGCGGCGTCTTTGACCGCGCTCATCCCCTGGTCGACCCGCAACAACGCGTACTGGTGTTGAATCCCAACACTGGCGGGCAGGAAATTAAGATCACCCGCAAGGATGTCAACGAGATACAACTGGCGAAAGGCGCTATCCGCACCGGAATTGAAATTTTGTGCAAAAATGCTGAAATCACCCCGGATCAAATCCAATCTTTTCTGATCGCCGGGGCTTTTGGTAACTATCTCGACCTGGGCAGCGCGATTGAGATTGGCATGTTTCCGGACGTGCCCCTGGAGCGCTACAGCCAGATCGGTAATGCCGCTGGAGCCGGCGCCCGTATGCTGCTGATCAACCACCAGCAGCGCGAGGCAGCGGACGCTATAGGCAAAGATAGCCATTATGTCGAGCTAACCGCTGAAGCCAGCTTCAACGATACTTACGTCAGCGCACTTTTCATGGAAAAAAATGTCAACCTCCAGCAAATCCTTTAGGGTCATTGCCTGTGAGGCGTTGGCGCAAGCTGTCAACTACTATGCAGCCCAGTCTCCCCATCGCATCCACTTCACATTACAGGAGATCGGGCTGCATGACCGCCCCACCAATCTGCGCGGACAGATCCAGAAACAGGTGGACGAAACACCATCCGCTGGTTTCGACGCCATTCTGCTGACTTATGGTCTCTGTGGGCGGGCTATCGATGGATTGGTCAGCCGCGACCTGCCGCTGGTAGTTCCACGCGCGCATGATTGTATCACCCTTTACCTGGGCAGCCGGACAGCCTATCAGGAGCAGCAAGAGAAGAACCCTGGCACTTACTGGTACTCCCAGGATTACCTGGCACGTTCCGGACGTTATGGTGAAAGTATGGCGCTGGGCAGCCTGTTACCACCGGACCTGAACAACAACTACGAAGATTTTGTGCGCAAATACGGGGAAGATAACGCCAAATATCTGATGGAAACCTTGAATGGCTGGCAGCAGCATTACACCCGCGCTGTTCTGTTCGAAAGTGAATTGGGTGTGGATGACGAAATCCGTGAGAAAGCCCAAAAGCAGGCTGAGAAGAATCACTGGCAATTCGAAACCATCCCCAGCAACTTTCAGATTATCAAAAAACAGATTTTTGGAGAATGGGACGAGGATTTTTTGATTGTTCCGCCGCATCATCGCATTCAGATGAGCGCGGATGAACGCATCATCATCGCTGTCGAAATCACCAACCCGGCGGAGTAGCCAGAATATCGAACCAGGGCAGCCGGTAATTAAAAGTAAGAAACTCGGCCAAGGATATCAGGACCAGAAATATTAATACCCATCTTAAAGGTTTTGAAAAATCAGATTTTTCCATCTGTTCTTCTACCAGGACAGCGATAATAATTGACGTTAACAAAGCCACATTCGCCCAGATCACTTCTCCGGCAATACTTTCAATCTTCCCAAATAGCAGGGGTGAAATCAGATACACAGTAATAATAATTAAGGGCAGGAAAACCACCGTAAAAAGCCTGGAATAAAAAAAGCGTTGAAATGACTGGATTTCTTTTTTCCTCACCCCATATTCAATCATCGCTGTGAAGCTATAGGAA
>DAOUFM010000145.1:0-2980 GCA_034429975.1 Anaerolineaceae bacterium
CATTTCATATCTCCGATTTGAGTATAGAAGGTCGGAGTATTCGTGCGAAGGGCAGAATCACGGACTCAGACGTAAGTGATTCTGCCTATCAATGGCAGCCATGCTTGTGTTCGTTCTCTACCGGGACGGGGCTGAACTGATCGCCCGTTTTGGACAAGGGAGCTTGTTCTTGGTGGTCGCCGTGGCCAGTATGACCTGCGTGCATCCAGAAATGGCTCAAGATCATCGCTCCGATCAAGCCATAATTGATAACCAGGCCAACAGATACTTTGAAGACAAATATAGCAACCAAGGCGGCCAGCAATCCAGCGACTGTGACCAACACGAGTGGTTGGATTCGAAGCTTATTGGAGGGGTTCGTTTGGTCCATAAAAAGTCTCCTTTGTACTTCTACTATAGTGAAGGCTGAGACTTTCTATAAGCGCTGTTTCACGTGCCTTTGAGCTAGCATAAATGCCTAGGCTGGCGCGAGCTGACTTAACAAGTTCGTCGCAAGGGGATATTGATTGTCCAAGATATTTTGCAGTTTGTCTCGGAGGTTATTCGTATTCGCTATTTTTTCGCTATATGGGAGTAATAAGGATTGGGTGATGGCCAGGTCCATTGCGATTTGTAAATTCTTTTGTGGGTTTTCGTCGAAGAGGCCGGACCCCATTTGTGACCATGAATTGGAGAGATAGATCATTCCCTCAAGCAGCATACTGCTGGAATTCATGGCAGAAACTTTCTGAAGAATTTTTTGTACACGAAGTAAGGGAAACAAGGCCGAGGGAATCCTGCGCAGAATGATCAGCAACTTCCGAAAAGCTCGTTGTGGATCTCGAATGTAAGATTGGATCAAACGTTTCTCTCTCAATGGATCTGGCCTCGCACTGCCAACCAATCGATAACCGGGTAATTTCGTTGGCGCACAGTCAATGACGGTTGTTTGCGAGAGCAGATCCGCATCCGACCAGGGGAACGTGAGCGTGTCCATTGTGCCAATGATGGCGAGGTTGGGCGGAAATGGAATTGGATTTGAGAAATGGGAGGTGGGCAAGCGCATCAACTCACCATGGCGAAGTTGAAAGGCTGTTTCCGAGAAATACTCCTGTAGTTCACCAGGGCTAATCCGGTTGATATTGGCAATGTAGAACCGGTCCCGATTTCCTGGCAACCCGGCTTCTTCAATCATCATTTCAAGTTTGAGGGTATTGAACCGTGATTGAGTCTGTGTAAACATTGCGACATCTGCGGTTTGGGATGCCCACCAGGGATGTCCCACCATTGGTTGATATTGATTCGAACCGCCGCCTGTTATAACTTGGCAATAACTTTCGACCAGCGCTTCTTTTTCAGCTTCGCGTGGGCCAATCAGAATCATCAGAGGCTTGGATTTGAAGGCGACAAGAAAGTTAACCGTCCAGACTCTCGGGAGCAAAAAACCGCACTGGCGAAGTTGTTCGTCAACCTTAATAAGCAGCCTGATTTCAGGGTCAAGTATTTGATCTATTTCTCGTTTCCTCATTTAGCCTCAGGCAAAATACGGTAATGAACCAGCTCCCCAAAAATGGTTTTAAAGCGCCAAATTTCAACGATACTGGTAAACCCAGCCCGGCGTAACATCTCCGGAAGCAAGCCCTGAATATTATCTCCGGCTTCCTCGAGGCGGGCAATTGGGATGGATATCATCTTCATCACAAGGTTAGACGGTTTCCCAAAATCCAACAGATGAAACTCACCACCGGATTTCAAAATCCGCAAAACCTCCTGGAATGCTTTGACCTTATTGGAAGCGGTGAGATGGTGCACCACAAGGCAGGAAACAACCCGATCAAATGAGGCGTCAGGATAGGGAAGGGCTGTAGCCAGCCCTTCCCGCCATTGGATTGACAGGCCGGCAGCCTCGGCCTTCTTTTGGGCTAAATGGAGCACGGTGGAGTCGCCGTCCAATCCGATCAATTCGAGCTGCGGGAAACGCTGTTTTATCTGGATGGTTAATGTGCCCGTGCCGCAACCCAGGTCAAGAACCCGCTGATCACTCGCAAGGTTGGAATACTCGACCAGATGGCGCTTAAACTCATCCTCCCGCATGCCCCATTTAAGCAAGGGGTCATACAGCGGGGTCAACCAGTTTTGGTTCAATGCCGGGATGTACTTCTCATTCTTTCCCATTAAGTTATACCGTTGCCAGAATGATCAGCCCCATCATTACTACTCCACTTCCAAGCGCCAGCCGCACCCATTCTTTGTGATGAAGATTCCAATGGGCCAGCCGGTTAAGCGTTGGGCGAGCAGAGGCCAGGATCAAGATCACCACCAATGGCATGATGAAGATGACATTGTAAAGAATCAAGTATGCATAACCTAACATGGCAGTCGGTTGTAGGGCCAACAGGCTGAGGACGCCCAGGTAGACGGCCCCACTGCAAGGAACCGTGCAAAGGCCTATGAGGAAGCCGCCGAGTACAAGGGCAGGGATGGTGGCTTTCTGGGCGGACTGGCGGGCAATCTCACTCACTTTGCCGGGAGCCTGTAACTTCCACCCCCAACTTGGGAGGAAATAATCTGTGATCATCCACAGACCAATCAGAATGGCAACAAGAGCGCCTAACCGCGCTGGCAGATGCTGGCGGGTGAAGAAATCTGCCGCCTTTAGCAGGCCAACGCCCAGGGCCAGGTAAGTCAGGAATACCGCGCCAATATAAATGCTGCCCAGCCCAACCAGGCGCGCCCGGGTTATTGTGATGTTTTGTTCTCCTGCTTTGAGTGTCGTAAGCAGCGCCGTGATGAATAGAAGCAACACAGTGAAGGCACAGGGATTGATGCCATCCACTGCCCCGGCGATGATCACCGTAGGAAGCGTAATCACTGGCAGGTAGCTCTGCATGGCCGCCTCAGGGGCATTCGGGTGCCAGAAGCCGGCGAGGCCTACGGCTCCGAACGCCAGAATGCCTAAGGCTAACAAGATCAGGTTGCGGCGAAGTATCGTGGATGACAT
>DAOUFM010000146.1:0-262686 GCA_034429975.1 Anaerolineaceae bacterium
GCAACTCCTCAGGAACCTACTCCAACACCTGAAGTTCCAACAGCAACTCCTCAGGAACCTACTCCAACACCTGAAGTTCCAACAGCAACTCCTAGCAACCCCCAAGAGCCGACTCCGGTTCCTGGCGATCCAACAAACACTCCGCCAGTCGAAAATACATCGGTGCCAACTCTACCACCCCCGACCAGTAATGAACCCCCAACTGTTCTAATACCAGTAACCGGGGCAGAATTACATGGAGGTTCACCGTTGGCTAAAGTTCAATCTACTTTGTTTAATGTTGGCTTAAGCTTCCTGGGAATTGGATTAGTACTTCAATCTTTACGAAAGAAAATTAATTTCTAAATAACGAAGAATAAAAAGAACTCCGGTCAACCGGAGTTCTTTTTTTAAAAAATAGCGGATATTCTTTGTTCTTCAAAATCAATTAGTGTCTCTATACGAATGTCTGATATCGGAATTGCTTGAATGAAAAGTCTCCCCCAGGATGGCTCACCATCTTTTGCGATACAAGTTTGAATTACCAGCGTGTCTTTATTTGCATAAACTTCCATAAATAATTCAACTGCATTTAAATATCTACTTGGATCATCTAAATCTACAAAATTTGAGTAAGGACTGTTAGGAGACAACGCTTGAAAAGATAATATTTTTTGAATTTGATAAATTCGATATTCTCTACCAGCAGTAACTAAAACAATAAGATCATTCACTGCAAGATCAGAAAAATAATGTCCGGCAAGATGATTGTGAGCTAATAGACCAGTTGAGCCATATTGTTTGGCTAAAGAGAATTCCGTAATAACCTCAGGTTCATTTGAGACGAAATCTGGTCGACCGGCCGGTTGTTGAGCAATTGGCAGAATAAATTTTTTCGGGACGATAATTCCAACAATTTGTTTACTGGATTGTTTGAGGGTGATTGTTTGGATAAATTGATAGAATTTCTTGTAGCTGATGGATTGAAAATTGTTATTAATTGTTTCTTTACTGATGTTTGCTTCCCCCGTCACGGGAATGAAGCTGGCATGAAAGGAATTTCCCATAGTAGAGAAAATTAAAGTTAGAAAAATTATTAGGGAAAAAATTTTATTTCGCATAAAAGTAATGACTCGGTTATTAATAAGTAATAGAATAGTTAGAATTTTAAAGATCTAAAGGATTAATGGGCCATCCTTTGCATTTCTGTAAAGAACAACAAAGCCAATTAAGGAAAAAAATTACCTTTTCGAAATTAAAAAGGGGAAAATCCGGCGTGGTATAATTAATAAAATTCATTCCTAATTGTTTATATTGAGGAGATTTTTATGTCTGGTCATTCCAAGTGGTCTACTATTAAGAGGAAAAAAGGCGCTGCAGATGCAAAACGTGGAAAAGTTTTCACACGTGTAACGCGTGAAATATTAATGGCTGCAAAAGAAGGGGGCGGAGACATTTCAACAAACGTGCGTTTACGTCTTGCTATTGATAAAGCTAAAGCAGTTAATATGCCGAAAGATAATATCGAGAGAGCCATCAAAAGAGGGACTGGAGAATCAAAAGAAGGCAGTTTTGATGAGGTAATGTATGAAGGTTATGCTCCTCACGGAATTGCAGTAATGATCGAATGCGTTACAGAGAATCGGAATAGAACTGTAGCTGAAGTACGGCATTTATTGAGCCGTGCTAATGGTACGATGGGTGAGCAAGGCTCCGTAAGTTGGCAGTTTAATCGGGTTTCATATTTTTCATTTCCAACTGAAGGCCATGATTTTGATAAAATTTTTGAAATCGCACTTGAAGGTGGGGCAGATGACGTAACTGATGATGGAGAAACAATCGAGATAATTGGATCCGTTGAAAATTTTAAAACAATTAGTGACTTGTTGCTAAATGCGAATATTTCATTAGATGAAAGTGAACTCAGAATGGTGCCTAATCAGGAAATTGAGTTGCCTCTTGACCAGACAATTCAGGTGATGAAATTGCTGGAAAATTTGGAAGAGTTAGACGATGTGGTGAATGTTTTCTCTAACTTGAAAATTTCAGATGAAGCAATGGAGGCAATGGAGTAATTCACCAATGAGTATGTTGTTAGGGATTGATCCTGGTACAGCTACCAGTGGATATGGGTTGATTTCAGATGATTCCAATGAGATAAAACTAATTGATTACGGAGTAATCACAACACAACCCAACTTACCTATGGAGAAAAGATTACTCCTTATTCACAATCGAATTTTAGAGCTTATCGATCTTTATCAACCTGAATCATGTGCAATAGAGAAATTGTTTTTTCAAAGAAATGTTACAACAGCTATCCAGGTTGGACAGGCAAGAGGGGTTATATTGTTGGCTTTAGCTGAACGGAATGTAAACTACGCCGAGTATACCCCCCTCGAAGTAAAACAGGCGGTCACTGGATATGGAGTTGCGAATAAGAAACAAGTTCAAATTATGGTACAAGCGCTATTAAATTTGGAAAAAATTCCAACTCCGGATGATGCAGCCGATGCTTTAGCAATTGCTATTTGCCATGCTCATAGCAAGAAAATCAAAGATTTGAATTCAATTGGATGATAACCAGTACTGCAAATCAAAAAATAAAATTTTATAAAAAATTACGGAATAAAAAATTTCGCCGTGAAACAAATTTATTTGTTATTGAAGGACCAAAATTAGTTGCAGATGCTTTGGCATCAGATTGGGAAATTATCCAAATCTTTTGGTGTCCAGAACTTAGTAAGAATTCTCATTCACAATTTTTAGTTCAATCATGTATTAAAAAGAATATTGAAATTATAGAAGTCAGGAAAGAAGTGTTTGAATTTATCTCTGTAAAAGAAGGACCAAAAGGTTTGTCTGCGATAATCAAAGAAAAAACTTATTTGACGGATGAATTTGAAAAAGATAAGGGCTTATGGGTTAGCGTAGACCGGATTCAGGATCCTGGGAATCTTGGAAGTATCCTTCGAACTTTAGATGCCGTTGGCGGCAAAGGGATTATATTGATTGGAGATAGTACAGATCCATTCGAGATCTCATCAATTCGGGGAAGCATGGGGGCAATATTTAATTTAAAAGTAATTATTGTTTCAGAAGATGAATTTATTGATTTAATTTCTAAGAATGATTTTTTCTTGGTTGGCACAAGTGATAAAGCAAAACTGGATTATCAAGCAATTACCTACCCGATTAATACTTTATTATTAATGGGGAGTGAGAGAGAGGGTTTATCCCCAAAATTAATACAAATTTGTGATAAATTAGTTAAGATTCCTATGGCAGGGAAAAGCGATTCGCTCAACTTAGCCGTGGCTACTTCTGTGTGTTTATATGAAATTTATAACCAAAATCGAAAACTTAAGAGTGAAAAATGATTGCTTCAATCCAGGGAAAAGTTATCCATAAAGGTTCTGATTTTTTAATCCTTAATTTGGGAGGGATGGGAATTCAGATTTATGCTCCTCAAGAATGTTGTGAGACTGCCCCCATTGGAGAAAATATCTTTTTGCATTGCCAGTTAATTGTGCGGGAAGAGTCATTGACATTATTTGGGTTCAATACAGAAATCGAGAAAGATTATTTCAATTTATTATTAGGAGTTAATGGAGTTGGTCCAAAACTCGCATTAGCAATTATTTCTTCAATCTCTATCGAAGCAATTAATCGAGCAGTAATTTCAGAAGAGTTCGATATTTTTGTTAGAGTACCAGGCGTTGGAAAAAAGACAGCACAAAAAATAACGATTCATTTACACGGAAAAATCAAAGCAGATGCTGAATTAACTGACAGAAAATCTAAGTTTGAAGATGTCGATCTTGAAGTTTTAGAAGCATTAACTGCCTTGGGATATAGTGTAGTTGAAGCCCAATCAGCAATTCAATTTATACCAAAAGATACCCCAGGAATTGTTGAAGAGAGATTAAGGGTTGCACTTCAGTTTTTCTCTTAATAAGTCTTTATTAGTCAAATTGAGAAATAACCACCTTTTTAAACTAGACATTTTATTTCCTTTCAGGTATGATTCACTTTTGAGTTTTTGATTGAAAATGGAAAGAGAACAGTGATATGCACCAATCCACACAGCTGAAAATATGCCTGCGTCGCTTTAATGCTGTAAGTTATGAAAATCAAAGTTTGTTAATCTCAATTCTCGAAAAAATCACATCAATTAAAAAATTATTATTTTTTTATTTCAAATGATATTGGATAGATTGAATCCAATATTTTTCTATTAATAAATCAAAGAATTATGATCTATCAGCAATCATAATTACATCAATAGGAGGTTAGATGGTACAACCAGTCAAGAATTTTACAGAGGAATTTTTAAATAAAATTGAGAGATTTCAATCAGGTTATGAAATTCGATCTGTTGGAACTGTGCTTGAAGCAGGTGATGGCATTTGTCAGGTTGAAGGGTTAGCCGATATTCAATCTCAAGAACTGGTGCAATTTGAAAACGGTGTCATTGGGATTGCTTTTAACCTTGAAAAGAACTCTGTTGGGGTAATTATTCTTGGCGATTTTTCGAAGATTTCTGAAGGAATGAATGTTTATTCAACCGGAAGAATTGCGTCTGTTCCTGTGGGTGATGGACTGGTTGGGCGTGTTGTGAATGCCCTGGGGCAACCAATTGATGGGAAAGGTTCGATAAATTTTGAAGAATACCGTCCGATCGAAAGAATTGCCCCTGGGGTAGTTGAACGTCAGGATGTTGATACGCCTGTTCAAACCGGAATTATTACTATTGACGCCTTAATTCCAATTGGTCGAGGGCAACGTGAATTGATTATTGGCGACCGCCAGACTGGAAAAACAGCGATTGCGATCGATACGATCATCAATCAAAAAGGAAAAGATTTAACCTGTATTTATGTAGCAATTGGCCAAAAGAAATCAGCTATTGCTCGAACAGTTGCTCTATTGGAACAATACGGGGCGATGGAGCATACTATTGTGGTGGTTGCCTCGGCTGACGAATCTGCTGCATTGCAATACATCGCTCCTTATTCAGGCTGTGCGATTGGCGAATATTTCATGGAGACCGGTCGAGACGCTTTGGTGGTTTATGACGACTTAAGCAAACATGCCTGGGCTTATCGCCAAGTTTCTTTATTATTACGCCGACCTCCTGGACGCGAGGCTTATCCAGGTGACTTATTTTATTTACACTCACGGTTATTAGAACGGGCATCAAGGTTAGCTGCCCATTATGTTATCGTTCCTAAAGAGTTTTCAGGTAAAGCAACAATAGAAAGTTCAGTTAATGAAAAGGTGTATACCGGACCTCAATCCTTAGAATTGGCTGAAAAAGCGATTAAAACATTACCCAAAAAAGATGAATTAAAAATTGAGAAGGTTGATCAAACTGGTGGCTCATTGACTGCATTACCAATTATTGAGACCTTGTTAGGGGATGTTAGTGCCTATGTTCCAACCAATGTAATTTCCATTACCGATGGTCAAATTTACCTTGAATCAAACCTGTTTAATGCTGGGATTCGACCAGCAGTAAATGCTGGAATTTCCGTTTCACGGGTTGGTGGCTCGGCTCAGTCAAAAGCAATGAAACAAGTTGCGAACCGACTACGGTTAGATATGGCCTCATTTCGTGACCTGGCTGCATTTGCACAGTTTGGTGCTGACTTGGATAAGGCTACCCAGGATCAATTAAATAGAGGTTTAAGGCTACAAGAAATCTTAAAGCAATCTCAATACGAACCGATGGAATTGGTGGATGAAGTTATCTCATTATTTGCCAGTATCAATGGTTTTGCTGATAAGATCAATGTTGAAAAAATTAAAGAATGGCAGGAAGGTTTGCTTAAGTATATCGATAATACATATCCAGATATTAGAAAAGATATTGTATCGAAAAAACGGATTTCTGAAGAAACAGAACAAAAATTACGAGAAATCATTCCAATTTATAACACCCCCTGGAAATGATTTAATGAGGAATAATTTATGAGTTCAGCTCGTGAAATGCGATTACGCATTAAAAGTATTAAGAACTTATCCCAGGTTACCAGAGCATTACAAACAGTAAGTGCCAGTAAAATCCGAAAATCAATGCAAGCAATGGATGCTACGAGCGCTTATGCTGAAAAGGCTATGCAAATATTGATTCATTTAGCCAAACAACCTGGCCGACAAATGCTACATCCTTTATTGGCTGAGAGACCAGCATCAAAAAACAATTTATGTATATTAATCACAAGTGATCGAGGGTTGGCAGGATCTTACAATGTGAACATTGTTAGAAAAGCATTGCAATTTTTTGAAAGCAGTAAAAAAACAACCTCGTATATTGCTGTAGGACGAAAAGGCAGAGATATGCTCATTAGAAGAAGGGAGAAAGTAATTGCTGACTTCAGTCAAATCCCTAATTCTCCCAAATTCAACGATGTATCTGCTATTGGTTGGCTGGCTGTTGATGAATTCCTTGAAAAAAGATATGATCACGTTTTTGTTGCTTATACTCAATTTGAAAATATGTTAACCCAGGTTCCAACTGTAAAAAGCGTTTTACCATTAATGGTTGATACAGAGCGCGATAATCATCAAATTTCTTCGGAAAAAACTGAAAAGAAAATGGCTGGGGTATATTCATATGAACCCAGCCAGGATGAAATTTTAGATGAAATTGTACCCCGGTTCACCGCTTTACAAATCTACCAGGCAATTCTGGTTGCTCAAGCCAGTGAAAATGCAGCCAGAATGATGTCAATGCAAAATGCAACTGAAAATGCAACCGAATTAATTTCAGTTTTACAACTCGAGTACAACAAAGCCAGACAACAAAGTATCACAAACGAAATGCTGGATATTGCCGGCGGAGCTGAAGCACTATCTCAAGCTGAAGAAGCTAAATAATTGGAGGAAATGAATGGAAAATAACAATGGAAAAGTAATTCAAGTTTTAGGCGGAGTCGTTGATGTGCAGTTTCCTCCTAATAATATACCTGATTTATTTGAAGCTTTAGATGTGCCAATGGATGACAGCAAAAAAATTGTTCTGGAGGTTCAGAAACAATTACCGGATGGTGCAGTGCGATGTATATCTATGGCATCTACGGATGGACTAAAAAGAGGTGTGGACGCTATACGAACTTTTAGCTCAATAAAAGTTCCTGTTGGTTCAGCTTCTTTAGGCCGGATTTTCAATGTGCTGGGGGAACCAGTCGATGGTTTAGGTGAGGTTGCAGCAGATTCATATTATCCAATTCATCGCTCAGCTCCACCCTTTTCAGAACAAGCTACAAGCGTTGAAGTGTTTGAAACAGGGCTAAAAGTAGTTGACTTAATCGCACCTTTTACCAAAGGCGGTAAAACCGGGATATTTGGAGGAGCAGGCGTTGGGAAAACAGTGATTATTATGGAACTGATTCGATCTATTGCCACTGTTCACCAGGGAAATTCTGTTTTTGCCGGCGTTGGTGAAAGAACTCGGGAAGGGACTCAGTTATATCGCGAAATGATGGAATCTGGGGTGATGAAAGATACTGTGATGGTTTTTGGTCAAATGAATGAACCATCCGGAGTAAGACTTCGTGTAGCTTTAACAGCTTTAGCCATGGCTGAATATTTCAGAGATCAGGGGAAAGATGTTCTGTTGTTTATTGATAACATTTTCCGATTTACGATGTCAGGATCTGAAGTATCAGCTTTATTAGGGAGAATGCCATCCGCTGTTGGTTACCAACCAACGTTGGCAACTGAAATGGGTGAGTTACAGGAAAGAATTACTTCAACCCGAAGTGGCTCGATTACATCGATGCAAGCTGTTTATGTGCCTGCTGACGATTATTCTGATCCTGCACCGGTAGCTACCTTTACTCATCTGGATGCAACCATTGCATTGGAAAGGGCAATCGCTGAAAAAGCTATCTATCCGGCAGTCGATCCTTTATCCTCAACTTCTCGAATTCTGGATCCTAAGATTGTTGGTCAAGAACATTATCAAACCGCTCGAGAAGTACAAAAAGTTTTACAACGCTATAAAGACCTTCAGGATATCATCGCTATTCTTGGTATCGATGAATTGAGTGAAGATGATAAAGTTATTGTGTCAAGGGCTCGAAAAATTGAGCGATTTTTCTCACAACCAATGTATGTTGCCGAACAATTTACCGGAATTCCAGGTAGATATGTCCCATTAAAAGAAACAATTCGGGGATTTAGAGAAATACTTGATGGAAAACATGATGCAATCCCAGAAATTGCTTTTTATATGGTTGGCTCAATTGATGATGTTATCGAGAAAGCCAGACAATTAGAATCAGAAGGTTAAAATGCCAATCCGATGTGATATTGTTTCTCAGGATCGAATGGTATTCAGCGGAGATGCTGATATGGTGCTTTTACCTGGCTCAGAAGGGGTTATGGGAATCCTTCCAAACCACTCTCCAGTTCTGACAACCTTTAATTTTGGTATTATCACGGTGATCACGAAAACAGATCGAAATTACTTTACCGTATCAGGTGGTGTCGCTGATGTGCAACCAGATTTAGTGACAATCCTGGCAGATGCTGCTGAAAATGTTGAAGAATTAGACATAAACAGGGCAGAAGCTGCAAAAGAAAGAGCTGAAAAGCTATTAACAGAAAACACATTATCTGAAATAAAAGATATGGATGCAATTCAAAAAGCATTAAGAAGATCAACATTTAGGTTAGATGCAATTAAGAAATTCAAACGAAAGACACCAGGAAGCCCTAGAGAGCCATAAGTCATTGTATCGGAATGAAAGGAAATTAATTTAAATGGCATTATTTTCCAGAGAATTAGGAATAGATCTGGGTACAATGAATTCGGTCATCGTTGAGGGTAACCAGGTACTTGTCATGGAACCTACGATTGCCGCGATCGTAACAGAAGATGCAAAAAAAATGGTTGAATGGGGACAGGCTGCCAGGGATATGCTGGGTAGGGTTTCTGAATCAATTGAAATTGTTCGCCCTTTACAGAATGGAGTTATTGCTGAGTATAGTGTAACTGAAGGCATTCTAAAAGAAATGATAAAAAAAGCAGGAGCCACCAGTTTTTTGGGCAGTACAAAAATTGTTATTACTACCCCGTATGGGATAACCTCTGTAGAAAAAAGGGCTGTCGAAGCGGTAGCTTTGTCCTCATCACGTGAAGTTTATTTAATATCACAACCAGTAGGCGCGGCGTTAGGGATAGATTTACCAATTGGAACACCTACTGGGAACATGGTTATTAGCCTTGGTGGGGGAACTCATCAGGTAGCTGTCTTAGCCATGTGGGATATTGTCACGGCTAATACTGCAAAAACAGGCGGGTTTGCATTCGACGAGGCAATTATTTCGTATTTACGAAAGAAATTTGGTGTAATTGTTGGTCAACCAACTGCTGAAAAAATTAAGATATCGATTGGTTCGGCTATCAGGTTAAATGAAAGTAAAAATATTGAAATTCAAGGACAGGATCAGGTAACTGGCTTACCAAAACCAATCACAGTAACAACCGATGATATCGTAGATGCAATTGATCAACCTTTAAATGATCTAGTTACTTTAATTAGAAGCACTCTTGAAAAAACACCTCCAGAGTTGATTTCTGATATTATCGATCGAGGGGTGGCTTTGTGTGGGGGTGGAGCTCTGTTGAACGGAATCGATAAATACCTGACGAAAGCTTTAGGAATTCCAGCTTACCTCGTAGACAATCCGATGACGTGTACTGCAGAGGGGGCTGCAAAAGCTTTCTCAATGCGCAATGTGTTAAAAAGATCGTTAGTTAGAATTTAGTTAAGGTTTTTTAAATCTTCAATTATTTATTATGGGTTCACAAAGCAGAAAACCCATAATTTGAATTACCTCAAAGATAGTAAGTCATATGCTGAAGTTCAATAATTGGGTCAATATCCTGAACCTGAACGTCTTTAGGGACGATTAATTTAACAGGCGCATAATTTAAAATAGCAGACACCCCAGCTTTTACCAATTGGTCTGCAACTCCTTGAGCATGTTCAGCATCTACCGTAATCATTGCAACCTTAATTTTATCTTGATTAATGATTTCAGATAAGCGGTTTATATCAAATACTTCATATTGACCAATTTTCGAGCCGATTTTTTTTGGATCGTTATCAAAAATACATTTAATTTGAAAACCATGATTGTGAAAACCATTAAAATTGGCGATTGCATGGCCAAGGAAACCTACACCAATCAATGCCATATTCCATACTTTATCAACATTAAGGATACCTTCTAATTTTTCAATTAAAAGACCTATTGAATAACCAGTTCCTTGTTTTCCAAATTCTCCAAAGTGAGATAAATCTTTTCGTATTTGAGCGGCTGAAATACCAATTTTATTCCCCAAATCCTTTGATGATGTGGTTAATTCACCTTCTTGTTTAAGACGGTTTAGAGTCTGTAAATATAAAGGCAATCGAGCTACAACAATGTCAGGCACCTGCTTTTTTTCCATTTTCTAATCCCATTAAATTGGAGTGTGATTTCGTCAGTTAAATTTATCACAATAAGTAGTTATAAAGCAAGTCTTTTTGATATAAATTTTTAATTGTATCGAATTCGAATTGTTTTATTAGAAAGTTTAATTTAAAACTCGGTTGTTAATCTCTGGATCTACCGAACAACAAAAATGCATAATAAAGCAAAGTGGATATAGCCTGAATTGCAGCCGCAACGTAAGTTAATGCAGCGGTATCAAGAACTTTATTGATACCCTGAGATTCTTCTCCATAAATTACTCCCGAAGTAGTTAGCCAAGCTTTTGCACGATTACTGGCATTAAATTCTACTGGCAATGTTACCAGCGCAAATAAAGCAGTCAAGGCAAAAAGACCGAGACCCACCCAGGCTAAATTGTTCCATTGTAGCAATAGCCCGCCAATAAATATGATCGGTCCCAACCAACTACCGAGTTGTACTGAGGGAACCATTGCTGAGCGAAATTTTAAGGGCACATAATCTTGTTGATCCTGGACTGCATGACCAGCCTCATGGGCAGCTACGCCAGCAGCCGCGATTGAGTTACTACGATAAACATCAGGACTCAATCTCAATACTTTTGCTTTTGGATCATAATGGTCGGATAAAAATCCACGAGTTTCTTCAACCCGAACGCTGTTCAGATTGTTAGCATTTAGCATCCTACGGGCCACATCTGCTCCGGTTAATCCTATAGCACTTCGGATTTTAGAATATTTACTAAAAGCACTTTTTACTTTCATTTGTGCCCAAAATCCTAAAAGAAGAGCTGGCAGGCTAATTAAGATGTATAAACCGTATCCACCAAACATAGTTAATCCTTTATTGAAATTTCTCCCCATTATAATTATGAATATTAAGAATAAGATAAAAAATTTATCAAAATATTATAAGAAGTACGCCCGCTGAGATTCGAACTCAGACTTCTGCCTCCGGAGGGCAACGTGATATCCTTTTCACTACGGGCGCGATCTTAAGTAAGGGTATTCTACCACGATCACGGACTTGTCAGAAGATTTTTGTAATTTCATCACGCTCTGGTCGCGATAGTAAATGTATTTGTTCTCCGACTCCTTGATACACCCCAACCCCATTCTGAGTTACTTTTCCGATCACTGAAACATGAATATCATTGACCTTTAAAATTGTTATGATTTCATCAACTCTGAGGGGATCAGCAGTGAAGAGTAAAGCTCCAGAAGAAATGGAATTTAGAGGATTAATCGAAAACAGTCTACAAATTTTTCGGGATAAATCAGAAATTGGGATCTTGTTAATATCAATGTTAAGAACTTTTTCACTCGCAGTTGATAATTCCCATAATGCAGATGCTAATCCGCCTTCCGTGGGATCGTGCATGGATGTTACTCCAAACCCATCTGATATTAATTTGGCTTCTTTATAAATGCTAATTCCAGGGTTTTCAAAGTACATTTCAGCAGTTTTAATTTCATTTTCGGTTAAAATAACCATCAATTTTTCACGAAAATCTTTTGCTAAAATGGATATTGTTTCAATAGGAATCTCTTTCGTTAAGAGAATCGCATCTCCGGTTTTGGCTCCTTTAGGAGTGAGTAATTTGTCTTTATCGACGAATCCAAAAAGTGTGGCTGAAAGAATAGGCCGCTCAATTCCGCTGGTTACTTCAGTATGTCCACCAATAATTGAAATTTGATATTTTTCAGCCGAGGCAATTAATTGGTCAAATGTGTGATTGATAAATGCTTTTGTCGTTTTATTTTCTGGCAATAATAAGGTAATCATCATCCATTTAGGATCTGCTCCAGAAGTAACGATATCGTTCACATTAATTTCAACTGAATACTTACCAATATCTTCAGATGCTAATGAAATGGGGTCCGACTTGACTACCAGATAATGGTTTCCATTATCGATAACAGCACAATCAAGCCCGGTTCCAGGTCCAAGGATTATATTATTGTCTAGGATAGGGATTTTTTTAAAGATATTTTCCATAAAAATAGGCGGTAATTTTCCTAAAGGAAGTAATTCCATCTTTTATTCCCTTATTAACGATTGATTTGATTTAATTCTGTAATTACTAAAAAAATTAATTTGTTGATAATATCCAATAACGTGATTGTATCAAATAAAAATGGAAAAATTCACTGTATAAAAAGAAAAATTATTCCGGTTCTTGTCTCATAAAAAAACGGTATCAGGATAGATTTATTTTTTGATAAGTTAATATTAACTTACTGGACAGTTGGAAGTTTATCGAATAAACTCTAATTTAGAATAGGAAAGCGCATGGCTTTGTTGAATACAAAGTGACGAGGATGAAGGTTCCCCAATGCAAATTGGGGTTAACTGAAAGAATGAGAATTTCTCTCAGGAAAATCGAAAGGTCAGCGGAAGCCTTCCTGGTTATTTTTTAACCTGTGCCTATTCAAACGAATACTTTTTTTATTATCCTACAAAACTGGAGGACTAATTATGTGTGGTATTGTTGGCTATATAGGCGATCAAAATTCAACACCAATTATTTTAAATGGATTAAAAAAGCTTGAATATCGTGGGTATGATTCTGCTGGCATTGCTGTGTTGCAAAATGGAAAAATTGAAGTCCGGAGAGATGCTGGAAAGCTTAGTAAATTAAATGCAATTATTGCTCAACAACCTTTAGAAGGGACTATAGGAATTGGACATACCAGGTGGGCAACACATGGTAACCCGACAGTTGAGAATGCTCATCCTCATATTGGCAATTCTGGGGATGTTGTAGTTGTTCACAACGGGATTGTGGAAAACTATTTAGAATTAAAAAACGAGTTACTTGCGGAAGGCGTGAAATTCAATTCTGAAACAGATACCGAAACAATCGTTCACCTAATTGAACTTTTCATGAGTTGCGGGGATAACTTTGAAACGGCAGTTACTAATTCATTAAGAAAATTAAAAGGTGCTCACGGAATTGTTGCCTTTACTTCAAAAGAACCAGATAAAATCATTGCAGTAAGAATTGGTAATGCCGGTGGGGTGGTAGTTGGGTTGGGTGAAGATGGGAATTATGTCGCTTCTGATATACCTGCAATTCTTGAACACACCAGAAAAATGATTTTTCTTGATTCAGAACAAATGGTTATCATCAAAAAAAATTCTGTATTGGTTCAGGATTTCTTTGGAAGGAAGATCAATCCTGAAATTCATATGATATCCTGGGATCCGGTTTCAGCAGAAAAGGGTGAGTATCGCCACTTTATGCAGAAAGAAATTCATGAGCAGGTGCGCTCGTTAACAGATACATTAGCAGGCAGGGTTGATTTTGATCATGGAATTATTAATATTCCACAATTAAATCTTGATCCGGAGTTGGCAAAAAAAATTGAAAAAATTGTTATAGTTGCTTGTGGGACAGCTGCTTATGCAGGCATGGTCGGAAAAATAATGATTGAGACGATAGCACGTATTCCGGTTGAAGTTGAAATCGCCTCCGAATTCCGTTATAGAGATCCTATTATTAATGCTCATACAATAGTTTTAGCAATAAGCCAATCGGGTGAAACAGCGGACACCTTAGCAGCTATGGAGTTGGCCAAACGAAAAGGTGCCAAATTATGGGTAAATGTGAATGTAATTGGTTCACAAGCCATGAGAATTTCGGATGGGTTTATTTCCATGCAAACAGGACCAGAAATTGGTGTAGCGTCCACCAAGGCTTTTACCGCTTCCCTGGTGGATTTGTATTTATTAGCTGTTCTATTAGCCGATCAACGGGGAACGATTTCGGCAAGAGAAAGAGAAAAATATATTTCAGATTTAAGATTAGTGCCTGCACTTGTCAGTAAAGCATTGGATAACGATCAAGAGATCAGAAATATTGCCAAAGAATTTAAATTTATACGTAATGCTTTGTATTTAGGAAGGGGTATCAATATGCCCATTGCTTTCGAAGGGGCATTGAAACTTAAAGAAATATCTTATATCCATGCTGAGGGCTATCCGGCGGGTGAGATGAAACATGGACCGATAGCATTAGTAGATTTGGATATGCCGGTTGTAGCGATTGCTCCAATAGATCCCTGGTATGAGAAAATGATTAGTCAAATCGAACAGGCAAAAGCCAGAGGAGGTAGTGTTTTGGTTGTAGCTACAGAAGGTGACGACCGAGTTTCAGGTTTAGCGGATCATATTTTTTGGGTTCCTGAAACTCCTTGGTTGCTTAGTCCGATTGTAACTGTAATTCCCTTGCAATTGTTTGCATACCATATTGCTTCTTTGAGGGGTTTAGATGTTGATCAACCCAGGAACCTGGCAAAATCAGTAACTGTAGAATAAATTCATATTCTGATCCGAAAAAAAAAATTAACTGAAAAATGTTGTTATAAATAAAAAAACTTCATTATTTGTTAATCTCTGGAAATCCATTTTTCTAATCCGGCAGGCTTTTGAAAATGATTAATCTGTTCCAATAATCTGATTGGGTCTGAATCATGGATGATTAATTTTTCGTGTTCAGAATAAATGAATTTCTCAGCCAAGGCATGTTTTATCAAAGCAAGAAGTGGATCGAAATAATGATTTATATTAAACAACCCAATTGGTTTTTCATGAATTCCAATTTGAGCCCAGGTTAACGTTTCGAATAACTCGTCAAATGTGCCAAAACCGCCTGGTAAAGCAATAAATGCATCTGCAAGTTCTATCATACGCGCTTTCCTTTGCTGAATATCAGGAACAACTTCCAGTTTTGTGAGATTAGAATGGATTAGCTGAGATTCATTTAACACAACGGGAACCACGCCAATGACTTCACCTTTGTTTTCCAAAACTCCATTTGCGACTGCCCCCATTAGACCCGTTTTCCCAGCGCCGTATATAAGTCTTATTTTATGGTCCGCTAACGATCTTCCTAATAAATATGCGCCTTCATAATATTGGCTGTCCAAACCATCTGCTGATCCACAATAAACACATATCGAGCTCAATAAATTAGCCATTATGATCCTTAAAAGAGAATTTATTTGAACTTCAGATTTTATCTTAATTAGCAGAAGTAAGGTAATAATTAGATAATTACTTGAAAAATGCATTCACGTGATTGATTAACGTTTTTTGTTTTGATGGAATTGACTTTTTTATTTAATCCTTTTTCAATAAGAATGTGATCAAATTTGCATAAAAAAGGATGATTTCTAACTAATTCACGATAAGGACAATTTGCCAGATAAATAATTGGACCATGATAATGGGTTTCCCATCTAGCTTTATAATTTTGCTGGTTTAAGATTTTGATAATTTCGTTCAATAAAGTTATCAATGAATTGGATTTTTCTTTTCTGTTATTGGTTAATAAGAAGTCAGCCATCTGGTTTAATCCATTTTCTTCGATTGGTATCAATCTCAACAAAGCTTCAATCAAATTAACATAATTATGCGAAAAATAATCATCATTAGTTTGGTATTGAAAGGCGGGTCTTCCTGGCAGACCTCTTTCCGGATCAATCTTGATCACTTTTCCCGAACGAATTAGTTTTCGTATGTGATAACGGATATCAGCTTTGGTCAAGTTTAGTGAATTCGAAATTTGAAAAATAGACATCGATTTTTCATTTGAAAGCAGTTTTAAAATCTCTTCTTCTGTATTTTCCATAATATA
Source organism: Anaerolineaceae bacterium (assembly GCA_034429975.1). Classification (GTDB taxonomy): domain Bacteria; phylum Chloroflexota; class Anaerolineae; order Anaerolineales; family Anaerolineaceae; genus UBA6170. Next base: position 16,091 of record DAOUFM010000146.1, read on the forward strand.
TTTAATTAAGATAAAAAATTTTTTCTTAATTATATCTTGACCTTTCGAAGTTATCCAGTAGAATAGGGTTTGTATTAATCATTCTTTTTAAGAGGACCCAATGTCATCAGAAAAATTGAATAAACCGGAAATCAAGGTTCCACCTGAATTGCAGAATCAAGTGGCAGTAACAACACTTGATAAAATTTATAATTGGAGTAGGTCAAACTCACTCTGGCCAATGATGTTTGGATTAGCTTGTTGTGCTATTGAGATGATAATGACTGCTGCCAGCCGTTTTGATTTTTCCAGATTTGGGATGGAAGTTATGCGACCCAGCCCAAGACAAGCAGATGTGATGATTGTTTCTGGAACTGTAACCAAAAAGATGGTCCCTCAAATAGTTCGTCTCTTTAATCAAATGGGAGAACCGAAATACGTATTAGCGATGGGAGCTTGTGCATCAGGCGGAGGACCTTTTAAGGAAGGTTACAATGTAATTTCGGGGATTGATAAATACCTTCCGGTAGATGTTTATATCCCAGGTTGTCCTCCAACGCCGCAAGCTTTAATTCACGGATTGATTGTCTTACAAAAGAAAATTGAGAGTGAAAAATTAGCTGAGGCGGAATGGTATAAAAAAGATTTTTACGAAGAGATTCCTGTCCCAGTATTAGGTCCTGATTTGATGGATCCAAGGAAATATGGTGTTTTTCAAGAATTGAAAATGAAGGGTAATTTAGAGAACCCAGTAGAAGAGCTGGCTAAAGGAGAGGAGGCTTAATGATGGAAGAAGTAACATTGGTTTCTCAAATTCCCGCATTTGACACACTCTTTCCTGAAAAAGTAATGGTAGATTCCAGAAAAGGATTTGGAGGATTTATCATTGAAAGAGATTTCTTCCTTGATTTCGTAAAAGAAATTCGCAAGACCTGGGGATACGATTTTCTATCATCCATCACTGGTGTTGATTATTTTCCGGACTCGATGGAGGTTGTTTACCATTTTTACCGATCGCTTGGCGGTGGGGCTTTGGTAGTAAAAGTTCAAACTTCACGTGATTGTCCCTGGGTGCCTTCTATTGCAGGTATCTATCAAGGTGCAGAATTTCAAGAACGAGAAGCCTGGGATCTATTAGGAATAAAATTCGAAGGGCATCCTGATCTTCGCCGGATTTTAATGTGGGAAGGATTTGAAGGATTTCCTTTAAGGAAAGATTGGAAAGAAGCTTATTTTGAAGAAGAAGGGAAACCATATGGTTCTAGATGGCCAGATGGAGTTGCTGAACATTCTGAAGATAAGAATCCATTTGGTGATAATGTCAAATATCCGGATAATTTTGACCCAGAAAAATGGGTTCCAGCTGGAGAGGAAGCCTTATATTTAAGCTTACACAAACCAGAACAAGCAAATGATTTAGAAACAGAAGCGATCATCGTTAATTTAGGACCGCAACATCCGTCAACACATGGAGTATTTCGGATGGCTGCATTGGTCGAAGGCGAAACAATTGTCGATTTGCAACCTGCTTTTGGTTATTTGCACCGCAACCACGAAAAAATAGGTGAAAGAAATACTTATTTACAAAATATGCCTTTTACGGACCGACTGGATTATATCAGCTCTATGAGTAATAACTTTGCATATGCTCTGGCTGTTGAAAAATTAATGGGCGTAAAACCACCTGAAAGAGCTGAATATATTCGTGTTATTATGGCAGAATTAACCCGAATTTCCAGCCATTTTATGTCAACTGGTTTTTTACTAAATGATTTGGGTGCTTTTTTCACTCCTGCTTTGTACGCCCTCAAAGAAAGAGAGTTGATCCTTGATATCTTTGAAGCTGTATCAGGCTCCAGAATGATGTGTAATTATTTTAGATTTGGTGGGGTTGTGAATGATTTACCGGAAGGTATATTTGAGAAAATAAAAGATCTGGCTTATGAGCGTCTCCCCAAAAAAATTGATGAATTGGATGCTTTTCTTACAGACAATGAGATTGTGCGATCAAGATGTATTGGAATTGGAACCTTAACTGCTGAACAAGCTATCAATATGTCTGTTAGTGGGCCAATTTTACGGGCCAGTGGTGTCCCTTATGATGTTCGGCGTGCCGACCCATATAGTGTTTATGATCGTTTCGATTTCCGTGTCCCTGTCCTCTATCATGGAGATATCTATGACCGTTACTTAATTCGTATCGAAGAGATGAGAGAGAGTGCCAAAATTATCCAGCAGGCAATATCTCAAATGCCTGAAGGTCCTATATTTGAGGGAAGGGCACAATATCAAGTAAAAGTGCCTGCCGGAGAGGCTTATGGAAGAGTTGAGGGACCAAAAGGAGAATTAGGTTTTTACCTTGTATCGAACGGTCAGGCGAATCCCTGGAGGTATCATGTCCGAGCACCATCGTTTATTAACCTGACTTCTTTAAAACCTATGAGTCTAAATCAAAAGGTTGCTGATGTTATTGCAATTTTGGGTTCAATTGATATTGTATTAGGGGAAGTCGATCGGTAGGAGGAAAAAATGGGAATTAATGGAATAGTTAAAGGACTTGGAATTACACTGCAACATTTTTTTGAAACTTATCTGGTCGACATAAAATATAAAGGGAAGCGATATGGGACTCCAGAGGGATTAGAGGATAGAAAATCATTCGATACAAAAGGCATCTTTACAGTTAAATATCCTGAAGAAAAATTAGATGTCCCAGAAGCTTTTCGGTATATTCCTTTTCTAGTATATGATGAAACTGAAACCGGGGAAAAGGATATTCGCTGTACGTCCTGTGGAATTTGTGCTAAGGTTTGCCCACCTCAATGTATCTGGATCACTCGTTCAGTCAATCCAGAGACAGGAAAACCTGTGCCAAAGCCGGCGAAATTCTTTATTGATGTTGATATCTGCATGAATTGCGGTTTGTGTGCTGAATACTGTCCGTTTGAAGCAATTCGGATGGATCATGATTATGAAATTGCGAATATCGATCGGTATGCTCACCATATTTATGATTTAGATAAATTGTTAAAACCAGCATCTTATTATGCGCAGATACGGCCGAAACAATCAGCCGAAGATGATGAAGTAAGAAGAGAGCGTGATGCCAAAAAAGCTGGAGCAAAGCTTGCTAGATAAGGCTTAGTAGAACAAAAAAATAAGGCAAAATTAATGTACAATTCAGACACTGAGGTTCTTTTTCCGGTGAGAGCAATCCCTGGATTAAAGGGCTTAAGAGGACCAAAGTGGGATCAGTTAATCGAATACATACTAACAGAAGCAAATGATAATGAAAAATTGGCATTTGTCCTGATGATCGTGCGATTGGTTGGTTGTAGTGGGTGCAATGCTGATTCATTCAAGGCAATGCGTGGCTGCACAAAATGCGCTCAACAAACCATACGTAGATATCGAGGAGATGATTTAGATTTAATCAAGCTTTATGAAAAATCAATAATTGATATTGAGAACTATAACAAAGGTCTCAATTCTTAATCAAACGAAAGGGAAATAATGACAGTTAACAATATTACTCAAGAAGCTGTTTTGCAAGCTTTATCAAAAGTACAAGAACCAGATTTACACAAAGATCTGGTCACATTAAACATGATCAAGGATTTAGATATTAAGAATGGCGATGTTAAATTCACCATCATGTTGACAACACCCGCTTGCCCATTTAAAACAAAAATGGAAAGGGAAGCTAAAGAAGCTGTGATGATGATTAATGGCGTTAAATCGGTTGAAATCAAGATGGATGCAAATATTCCATCCGATGGTAGAAACCGTGGAAATTTGTCTGTTCAAACCAAACATGTTTTAGCGGTCGCTTCAGGAAAAGGGGGAGTCGGAAAATCGACTGTGAGTGTAAATATAGCTGTATCTTTGGCACAGCTAGGAGCAAAAGTAGGTTTATTGGATGCTGATATTTATGGACCTAATATTCCCACGATGATGGGAGTTGAACAATTACCAGCATTTTCAGAGAATCGGATTAACCCCGCTATAGCTTACGGGGTCAAATTGATGAGTATCGGTTTTCTTGTTAAACCTGGACAACCTTTAATTTGGCGGGGTCCCATGCTTCATTCAGCTATTCGACAATTTTTATCTGATGTTTCCTGGGGAGATCTGGATTACCTTGTTATTGACTTGCCGCCAGGAACAGGAGATGCTCAACTTAGTTTGGCGCAATCTATTCCGATAAGTGGTGGTTTAATTGTTACGATGCCTCAGGCGGTCTCGATTGAAGACGCCAGCCGTGGGTTATATATGTTCAAACAATTGGATGTCCCAATTTTGGGAGTTGTTGAAAATATGAGTTATTTGGAATTACCTGATGGTCAGCTTATGGAGATTTTTGGTAATGGCGGTGGTGAAATGTTGGCTAAAGAGGCTAACACAACCTTCTTTGGGAAGATACCTTTATCTCCTGACGTTCGCCTCGGAGGAGATTCTGGGAAACCAATCGTTGTTTCTCAACCTGAGTCAAAAGCAGCTCTTGCATTAAAAAATGTGGCTCAGCAACTGGCGGCAAAATTAAGTGTTTTAGCTTTAGAGAAACAATCTACAATTCAAATGGAGATCGTCGAATAATTTATGGAAAACACTTCCAGCAATAATATCGTGTCAGTTCGGTTTTCGAAAGTTGGAAAACTTTATCATTTTGATGCTGCTCCTTCTTTGAATATCGAAAAAGGAGACCAGGTTGTTGTTGAAACTGCACGCGGCTGGCAACTCGGTGAAGTAGCGCAAATAATTGGCAATGTTCCAAATTCCAATGAGGGAGTCTGGAAAAAAATTGATAGAAAAGCAAATGAGGAAGATTTCCAGCAAAGAAAAATAAACGAGAAAAATGAAAGTGATATTTTAGAGCTTGCTAGAAAAGAAATAAGGTTAATGAAACTGGAAGGCGTTAAAATTGCCGCTGTTGAAATTAGTTTGGATGGTTCTCGAATTTCTGTTTTATATGGTTATGAAGGTGAAAACAAGATTGATTTAAAGAATATAAAACAGGAAATAAATAAAAGGCACCGTAATTCTCAGGTTGAGTTTCGCCAAATTGGTCCAAGAGATGTCGCTAAGATTTATGGTGGCATGGGAGCTTGCGGGATGCCTACTCGCTGTTGTTCTAAATTTTTAACAGATTTCAGCTCTATTTCTATTCGAATGGCCAAAGAACAAGGAATTTCTTTAACTCCCAATGAGATTACTGGAATGTGTGGCCGGCTTAGATGTTGCCTCATTTATGAATATGAAATGTACGCAGAAAATAGAAGGCAGTTGCCAAAAAGAAACAAACGCGTATTAACTCCTGTAGGTGAAGGTAAGGTTTTTGATGTTTTGCCATTAAAAATGGCTGTGATCGTTGATATACCGGAAGTTGGTAAGCGAGAATTTTTCAATTCAGATGTTCAAGTAATTGATGGACAATCCCCGGTAAAAGAATTTGCGAAAGAATTAGAAGAAATAGAAGAAGATGGAACTTTCATAAAAGAGTCTCAACAGCATTCTGTTGAGACTCCCTCCCAAATAGAAAAAGATATAAAACTTAATAACTATTCTACGGATAAAAAAGGTCGGCGACCAAAATGGAAGAAACGAAGACCATCAAAACCACAAAAGAAGAATGATTATGAATAAATTTGTTTCATTAGCAAGTGAAAATAGAGATTATTCTGTAGCTGTTAGAAGAGATTTTCATCAATATCCAGAATTAGGTTTTCAAGAATTTAGAACCTCTGAAATTGTTGCTGGTGAATTAACCTCTTTCGGCTTAGAAGTGTCCCGAAATATTGGTAAGACCGGCGTGATTGGATTACTCAAAGGAAAAAATCCTGGAAAAACCATCCTCCTTCGTTTCGATATGGATGCTTTACCAATCCAAGAAGAGAATTCAACTGATTATGTATCTAAGAATTCGGGGGTGATGCATGCTTGTGGGCATGATGGGCATACAGCAATCGGGCTTACGGTCGCTAAAATTATTAGCCAATATCGAGATCAAATCTATGGAACAGTCAAATTTATTTTTCAACCGGCAGAAGAGGGACTTGGGGGAGCTCAAGCTACCATAGACGATGGTGTTCTGCTAAATCCAAGACCAGATTTTTGCTTGGGGTTACATCTTTGGAACGAAAAGCCTATCGGATGGATTGGTACAAATTCCGGACCAATGATGGCCGGAGCTGATGTGTTTGAAATTATTATTAAGGGAAAAGGGGGGCACGGAGGATTGCCAAATTTGGCAATTGACCCAATCGTAGCAGCAGCACAAATTGTTACAACTTCCCAAACTATTGTTAGTAGAAATATCTCACCTTTTGCATCCGGTGTAACCAGTTTTTGTAGCATAAATGGAGGTTCTACTTTTAATGTTATTCCAGCAGAGGTTAGATTAACTGGAACAATCCGAACGTTTGATCGGGAAATAAGAACAACCATCGTCAGAAGGCTTGAAGAAATTGCTGTAAATGTTGGAATAGCCATGGGCTGCAGCGTAGATTTTTCAATTAATGATATTACACCAGCGGTTATTAACGATCCTATAATTGCGAACCATGTAATAAATATTGTTCACGACCTTTATCCCAATTTCACGACAGACGACAGTTTTCAAACGATGGGTTCTGAAGATTATTCATTATTTTTACAAGAAATTCCTGGCTGTTTTTTCTTTGTTGGATCTGCGAATAATGATAAAAACCTGGTATTTGGACACCATCATCCGAAATTTGATTTCGATGAAGAGGTGTTACCAATATCTGTTTCGTTAATGTTAGGAATGCTAATGAAATTGGATTTTCTAAAAACAGAAGAAAACAATTAATTTAAAAAACTAAGCTTAATTGAATAGCTTATACATTACATATCTCGCTTGACAAGGAAATCAAGCGAGATATACTAATTATTAATTATAATCATCTAATTAATCAGATTAATAGAATCTTTTATGGTGATTTTTTTTAACAATAACAACCAATTATCGGAATTTCTTAAATATATCGCCGAAAAATATTCATTAGGGGAAGAACGAATTCCCGCTCTATCTCAACTAAGTAAAGAACTTTCAGTTAGTGTAGCAAGTATACGAGAACAATTAGAAGTGGCCCGCACTTTAGGGTTTGTTGAAGTTAAACCAAAAACTGGGATTCGCTGGTTACCTTACAACTTTACCCCATCTTTGCTACTATCGGTTACTTACGCTATCACAATTTCTGTTGATTTTTTTGATCATTTTCGAGATTTAAGAAATCATCTTGAATCTGCTTACTTTTTAGAAGCTGTAACCAAATTAACTGCAAATGAAGTCCAGCAGTTGAATGAAATATTATTAAGAGCTGAAAATAAAATTATGCAAAATCCACCTCAATTACCTCATGTGGAACATCGAGAATTTCATGCAACCATTTTCTCAAAAATTTCAAATCCCTTTGTTCAGTCTATTTTTTCTGTGTATTGGGATGCCTACGAAAATCAAGGATACGCAATTATTAATGATTTAGATTACCTGAAACGCGTTTGGCATTTTCATCGTTTGGTTTATGAGGGAATTAAATCAACAAATATTAATCAGGCATTACGAGATTTTATGGAACATAAGAATTTGATTATCCGTAGTCCAAAATATACTCCATCACAGACATTTGAGTGAATGTCATTAATAAGGAGAGAAAATGGCAATTGGAGATTTTTCAAAAAACGATTCAAATAAAAATAAAGAGAAAATTATCAATGATTTCTGTATCACCTTTGGAACAGTGAATGGTTCCGGAAGTGCAACTGCAAACACTACAATCATGCGCGCTTTATTTAAAATGGGAATACCGGTATCAGGGAAAAATATTTTTCCTTCTAATATACAAGGATTGCCAACCTGGTATTCGTTAAGATTAAGCAAGAATGGATACCTGGCAAGAGTAGAAGATGATGATATTGTGGTAGCAATGAATCTTGCGACAATTAATAAAGAAGTAGATTACATTGTACCGGGAGGTGTTTTTTTCTATCCAGACGATTATGTTTTATCAAATCGTAGAGAAGATATCATTTACTATCCGATGCCAATTAAGAAAATGTTGAAAGAGTCTCAAGTTGCCCCAAGCCTTAAGGATTACATCGCAAATATGGTCTATGTTGGTATTTTGTCCCAAATGTTGGGTATTGACCTGATATTTATCGAAGAGGCGCTTAAATATCATTTTAAAGAAAAAGAAAAGCCAGTCTTATTGAATATGGAAGTGATCGAGAAAGCTGCTGGATGGGCAGCCGAAAATTTAATAAAAAGCGATCCATATTATGTTGAAAAAATGGATAAAAATGAAGACTGGATCATGACGGATGGGAATGTAGCCGGAGCATTAGGATCTATTTTTGGTGGCGTGCAATTTACCTCCTGGTACCCGATAACTCCTGCTTCTTCTCTGGCTGAGTCTTTACATGAATTTATTCCGAAATATCGTATGGATCCAGCTACTGGGAAACAAACTTCTGTTATAGTACAAGCTGAAGATGAGTTGGCTGCCATAGGGATGGCTATTGGTGCAGGCTGGGGTGGATTACGATCAATGACTTCAACTTCTGGACCTGGATTAAGTTTGATGACTGAATTTATGGGGCTGGCTTATTATGCAGAAATTCCGGTAGTAATCTGGGATGTACAACGAGTGGGTCCAAGCACTGGATTACCAACCAGAACTGCTCAGGGAGATATAACATTCGTTAACTTTATTAGTCATGGAGATACCGATACGATTATGATCTTTCCCGGTTCGGTTTTAGAATGTTTCGAGTTTGGTTGGAAGTCGTTTGATATTGCCGAACGAATACAAACACCGGTTGTTGTGATGAGTGATTTAGATTTAGGGATGAATGAATGGATGACTCCTAAATTTATTTATCCTGATCAAGAGATGGATAGAGGAAAAGTGCTTTGGGAAGATGATCTCCAAATAATGCTTGATAAATATCAAAACCGTTACGGCCGTTATTTAGATCTTGATGGTGATGGAATTACATATCGCACTCTGATGGGCAATCAACATTCACGGGCAGCATATTTCACACGCGGAACCGGACACGATGAATATGCAAAATACACAGAAGACCCAAAAATCTGGGAAGAGAGTTTACAAAGAATTAAGAGAAAAATTGAAAATTCCATAAAATATACTCCAGAGCCAATTATTCAATCAAAAAACAGTTCATACGGAATTATTTGTGTTGGGTCAGCATCTTTTCCCATTGAAGAGGCGATGGATATTCTTGCTGAAGAAAATATCGAAATGGATTATCTTAGAATTCGAGCAATTCCATTTCATCAAAGCGTATATAACTTTGTTAGAGATCATCAAGTCCTATTTATTATTGAGCTTAATCGGGATGGACAACTTGCTCAATTACTAACATTGAAAATGCCAGAACAAAGTGGAAAGTTTGTAAAAATAAATAAAGTTGATGGGTTACCCTTATCCGCAAAATGGATTTCAAATGAGATTCGCAAGTGGAAGGAGTTAAGGCTATGATGGATATCGCCATTAAAAGTGGGAGTGAAAATAGTATCGGATTAACCCGGGCTGATTACCGTGGGGCTCCGAGTACCTTATGTCAGGGATGTGGACATAATTCAATCTCAAGTCAGATTATTGCAGCTTGTTTTGAATTAGGTTTATTGCCTGAAAAAATTGTGAAATTTAGTGGCATCGGTTGTTCCAGTAAAAGCCCAACTTATTTCCTAAATCGATCTTTTGGTTTTAATGGGCTGCATGGAAGAATGCCGACTATTGCCCAAGGTGCCTTGTTTGCAGATATGGGAATTAAAGGTCTGGGAGTTAGTGGGGATGGTGATTCAGCATCGATTGGAATGGGCCATTTTAAACACATTGCCCGCAGAAATATGCCAATGGTTTATATTATTGAAAATAATGGTGTTTATGGATTAACCAAAGGCCAATTTTCAGCAACTGCAGAAGAAGGCTTATTGTTAAAACGGCAAGGGATAAATACTTATTTACCGGTTGATATATGTATGGAGGCACTTGTAACCAATGCTTCTTTTGTAGCAAGAGGTTTTGCCGGTGACCCAAAACAACTTAAAAATTTATTAAAAGCAGCCTTTGCCCATAATGGGTTAGCGATTCTGGACATTATCAGCCCGTGTGTTACCTTTCACAATAAAGAAAATTCCTATCACTCTTACTTGTGGGGAAAAGAGCATGAAATAAAATTACATGATATTGAATTTGTTCAATCCCGAGAAGAAATTACGATTGAAGACTTTGAGCCAGGTTCATCTATGGAAGTACCTTTACATGATGGGACTGTTGTTCTTTTAAAGAAATTGGATCAGAATTATGACCCAACCGATCGGTTTGAGGCAATCAGAATATTAGAACAGGCTGAAAAGGAAAATACGTTGATTACCGGGCTATTATTTGTGGATCCAAATGCGAAAACATTGTTTGACCACTATAAAATGCCTGACGAACCGTTAAATCGCCTAAAACCTGAAAAATTAAGGCCGTCAAGAGAAATCCTTGATGAGATTAACAAATCACTTTTCTTAAAATAAACAGTCTTAAAAAGGATTCATTAAATATTATTTGGTTTCGAATCATCTATGATTGGATGATTTGAATTCCGAATCCACTCGCTCCATGACCCAGCGTAAAGTTTCACATCGGGAATTTCCAGATATTCCAAAACTGCCACATTCAAACAGGAAGTTACACCTGATCCACAATAAAGGATTTTGGTTGAAGTCAACTTATTTTCTAACAATGATTGGTAGGCGGTAAATAACTCCGACTTTGATAATAACTTACCAGTAGGGGCAATATTATTCTGGTGAAAAAAATTAATTGAGCCGGGGATTCTACCTGCAACGGCATCTATAGGTTCAAGGATTCCATGATATCTTTCAGGTGACCTGGCATCTATAATAGAAAAATTATCCCTGGTTAGAATGGATTCCATCTGTTTTGATGAAACTGTCATGGAATGATCAGGTTTCCCGGTAAAGGTTGAGGGATGGTTGTGAGAGATATGATTGGTTTGAGGAAATCCAGCAGACACCCAGGCAGTAAAACCACCATTTAATATGGAGACATTTGCATGCCCGTAGAGTCGTAAAAGCCACCAAAGGCGAGCTGCAAACGAACCCGAGGTGGTATCATAAACGACCACGAATTTATTTTCATTAATGCCCCAGTTTGAGCATTTCTCAATAAATTTAACTGGTTCCGGTAATGGGTGTCTGCCAGTAAATTCCGTTATCGGGCTTGATAAATCTTTGTTCAAATCAGCATAAATTGCATTAGGAATATGGCTGGATTGAAAATCTGCATAACCCCAATCCGGGTCGGATAGATCAAAACGACAATCGATAATAACAAATTCCTTATTTTCAAGGTTGGCAAATAGTTGTTCTGGTTCAATAAAAGGCGAAGAAGATTTCATGAATTAATTAATTCTCCGATCGTATGTAATAAAAGAAAATTCGGTGGACGTATTTCATTAAATGGAAATCCGGAAACAAATATGATTTGTTGGCCTTTTTCTATGATGTTTGTTGATAAAATCGCCGCTTCTACAAAAGCTACCATTTCTTTAATCGTATTAGCATATGGGACTTGATAAGATTTCACACCCCAATACAAAGGTAAAAGACGAAAAGTTTCTTCTTTAGGGGTAAATGCTAAAACTGGTACTTTTGAGCGCACTTTAGACATTAACAAAGCTGTTTTCCCTGATTGCGTTAAAACAGCAATATAAGAAACATCGCGATCTAAAGCTAAATCTCCTGCAGCTCTTGTTAAAGCAATCGCATCATCCTGAGTTGGATCCGAAGGATGCCCTTTAAGGTAGCCCCAATTCTGGTAATTGGCTTCTGCTTCTTGGATAATTGAATCCATCATCTGAACTACTTCTAATGGATATTTTCCTACCGCAGTTTCGCCAGAAAGCATCACTGCGTCGCTTCCGTCCAAAATTGCATTCGCTACATCAGATGCTTCTGCTCGGGTAGGACGGGAATTGTTAATCATTGAATCCAGCATTTGAGTAGCAGTAATCACATATTTCGCTTTGCGATAAGCGGCATCAATTATTCTTTTCTGAAAAATAGGCACACAGGCAGGAGACGTCTCCACTGCTAAATCGCCTCGAGCCACCATTACGCCATCAGAAACATCTAAGATTTCTTCCAGATGGGCAATCGCCTGAGGACGTTCAAGCTTGGCAATAATTGGAGGTGGAATTCGTTTGGGAGAAATATCGCTAATAGCTTGTTTTACGATCAATATATCTTCAGGTCCTGTTACGAAAGAAATAGCAACAGCGTCAATTCCGTTTGTTAACCCAAATTTTAAATCTTCTCTGTCTTTTTGCGTGAACCCAGGAATTTTCAAATCGATACCGGGTAAATTAACACCTTTATGGGATGTAATATTTCCACCGATGATGACTTTGGCAAAAACTGATTCATCTTCAACTCTAATTATTTCAAGCTCGAGATGTCCATCGTCCAGCAAAATTCGATCTTTTGGTTTTACGTTTTGGGCCAAATTAGGGACAGTCAAGGGAAGGGTCAGAATTGAATTTTCGATAGATATTTTATTGCTTTCCTGGTCATGAACAGTTTTAAGCACGATCACCTGATTCTTTTTAAGTAGGATACCTTCAGGTGGAAGGACTCCAACCCTTAATTTAGGTCCTTGTAAATCTTGCAAAATGGTTATTGGTTTATGAATCTCTTTTGATATTTCGCGCACCAATTTAATATTTTCCAAATGATCCGTGTGACTGCCATGAGAAAAATTTAAACGAACAATATCAACTCCAGCATTAATCATCATTTTTAAAATTTTTTTGTTACTACTACTGGGACCTAAAGTAGCAATAATTTTCGCTTTACGTTCCATAAAATACCTGTGAATAAAAAAAAGAATATGGGGTTTATTTTTAAATTAAAACTCAACCGTTATTATAAAGACGGCTGAGTTTTTTTAAGGTTAATCAATTAATAATGTTTCGCGGATGATTGGTAATGCCCAATCAATCGTTTCCTTGTTAATGATTAATGGTGGAGCAAAACGGATCACATTTTCGTGAGTTTCCTTAGCTAAAATTCCTTTTTCTTTTAATACTTCACAAAACCTGCGAGCACCATTTGCTTCTGGTTTAAGTTCAACACCGATTAGCAAGCCACGTCCTCGTACTTCTTTTACATGCTTTGAAGGAATATTTTGTAATTCTTTCATGAAATATTCACCTAATTCTTCAGCACGGTTAACCAAGTCTTCATCTTTTATTACCTGAAGAGCAGCTCGGGCCACTGCTGCCCCTAATGGGTTCCCTCCAAATGTTGATCCATGCTCTCCTGGTTGAAATAAACCCATAATTTCTGTGTCGGCCAATACTGCTGAAACTGGATAAAAACCTCCTGAAAGAGCTTTTCCGATAATAACCACATCCGGACGCACATCTTCATGGTGGCTGGCAAATAATCTTCCTGTTCTACCCAGGCCAGTCTGAATTTCATCTGCGATCAATAAAATGTTATTTTCTTTGCAAATTTTTTCAACTGCTTTTAAATACCCTACAGGTGGGATAATAACTCCGCCTTCTCCCTGGATCGGTTCCAGCATAATCGCCGCAGTTTTCGAGGTAATAGAATTTTGAAGTGATTGAATATCACCATATTTTACAGTCACAAATCCGGCGGTAAACGGTCCAAATTCTTTTTTGTAATATTCTTCAGTTGAGAATGAGATGATGGTTATAGTTCTACCATGAAAATTGCCATCTGCAACAATAATTTCACTTTCATAATAAGGTATTTTCTTGACAGTATAAGCCCATTTTCTGGCTAATTTTATTGCCGTTTCCACGGCCTCAGCGCCGCTGTTCATGGGTAATGACATCTCATACCCGGTCATTTCTGCTAGCTCTTTATAAAAAAGCGGTAATTGCAGATTGCGAAATGCGCGAGAAGTTAACGTAACTTTTTGTGCCTGGTCTACCAAGGCTTTCAAAATTTGAGGATGGACGTGGCCTTGATTTAAAGCCGAATAAGCACTTAAGCAATCTAAATAGCGATTGCCTTCAACGTCATATACCCAGACACCATCGCCTTTTTCGATAACGACATCCAGAGGGTGATAATTGTGAGCGCCATGTTTTTCTTCAAGTTCAATATATTCTTTTGAATTCATACTATATCTCCTTTAATAATTTCACTATAACTGCTTTTTGAGCATGTAAGCGATTATGAGCCTGTGGGAATAGTCTGGAGTGTGATCCATCCGCAACTTCGTCGGTAATTTCCTGACCTCGATGCGCAGGCAGGCAGTGAAGAACCATAACATTTTTTTCTGCAGTTTGTACCAATTTTTCATTCACCTGATAAGGTGGAAATACGGCTTCCCGTTTTTTTGCTTCTTCTTCTTGCCCCATTGAAGTCCAGGTATCAGTATAAATAACATGCGCTCCTTTTACTGCTTCAAATGGATCGCGGGTAAATCTAATCTTTGATCCTGTTTCTTTCGCGATAGATTCTCCTAATTCGAATGCTTGTGGAAGCATATCGTATCCTCTGGGGCCGCTATGAATAAAGTTAGCTCCTAGCTTTGCACAGATATGAAGCAATGAGACTGCAACATTGTTTCCATCGCCGATAAATGCAACATTTAGACCTTTCATCGATCCAAACTCTTCAATAATGGTTAGGGCATCTGCCATTGCCTGGCAGGGATGGTTATAATCGCTCAAACCATTGATGACAGGAATATCCGACCATTTTGCCAGTTCAAGTATATGTTCATGATCAAAAACGCGCGCCATAATAATGTCGACATACCCGGAGATAACTCTGGCAATATCAGCAATTGATTCCCTTTTACCTAATCCAATTTCATTAGGGGATAAATATAACGCGTCTCCACCAAGATGGCGCATAGCCATATCAAAACTCACTCTGGTGCGTAAACTCGGTTTTTGAAAAATCATACTCATTACTTTGTTTTTTAATAATGGCTGATTCCCACCTGATTTCCATTCTTTTTTAAGATCTATAGCCAGGTCTAACATTTCTTGAATTTCTGCCGGTGAATAATCTGCAATGGCAATAAAATCTCTCTTCATCCTACACTCCTAAAATTCAGAATTCTATATATATGCACTTTGAGTATAGCATAATGATAAGTTCCATTGGATAAAATGACCCTTCAAAATTTCAAATCAAGGTTAGTTTTATGAATAGGCGTTTCTTACAGAAAATTGCTTCGCTATTGAATCACTTATTTTTTTTACTCATTTCTTTGATAGCTTGAGAAACCATTGTATCCATTAAAGGAAAAACCAAAGGACCTAAAAAATTGCTTAAATGATAAATGACTTTACTTTCAAGCCCGGGAATGATTTGATATTTTCTTTTTTGGATTCCCTTGATAATTTCTCTAGCTACCTGAGCTGCTGACATCACTTTTGCAGTTCCAGCAATTTTTCGTGTGATTTCTGGTTTAATCTTGTTTTCGCCAACTAATTGAGGTGTGTCAGTATCAGGTGGATAAACAATTGACACATGAATATTCTTAGGTTTCAATTCGCTGCGTATGACATCTGTAAAACCACGCACTGCATATTTGCTGGCTCCATAACCAGCATAACCATAAACTCCAATGATTCCGGCCATAGATGAAATATTGACGATAAATGAACCGGTTTTTAATAGAGGAAGAAATGCTTTTATACAATTAACGGTACCAAAATAATTAATATCCATTAGCCAATGAAACTGTTCAATATCCATCTTCTCGAATTCTTCAGGATGAGCAACCCCAGCTGAATTGATAATTCCATCAATGTTTATTGATTGGGTGTTAAATTGACTGGCGATACTTTTTAATTTTGAATAATCCTGAACATCAACGGCATAATAATTTATCTGATTATTTTGAGGTGAGAGTTTTTCTATCACTGATTTGATTTTGTTTTCATCCCGGGCAAAGATCCAAACATTAGCTCCGAGTTTGAGAAATTGAGTTACAAGCGCCAATCCGATTCCACTGGAACCTCCAGTAACAATAATGTTCTTGTTCGTAAAATCATTAGTCATTTTTCCCTCGAATATATCGAAAATTACTGATTATATTGTCAAATAAGTAGGATTTAATATTTATTATGTTGACTGCTGAAAAAAATTTCTACTTAATGAATAAGCTGCAATACTAAAGGCGATTGCAACATTCAAAGAATTTTTTAATCCAATCATTGGTATATGCAAGTGGCTATCACATAACTCTAAAACATCAGGGTCAATACCTGAAATTTCATTACCAACAATTAGAAAAGTTGGGTGGTGCGTTGGCGACAAATTCCAATCATAAATTGAAGTTGAGTGTTCAGTTTTTTCAAGAGCTAAAATTTGACATTCTTTTTGCTTAATAGTTTTTACAAAGGAAAGCGTATTCGGGTGTGAAACATAATTTACGGTTTTTTCAGCTCCTAAAGCAGTTTTTTTAACTTTTAAATGGGTAGGAGGAGGTGTAATTCCACAAAGGTGCAATGTTTTTACTCCTACACCGTCCGCAGTGCGAAAAATTGACCCCACATTGAATGTTGATCGAATATTGTCTAAAATCACTTCGAAAATGTAAGGGATTTCGGGTAGTGGATTCCCAATTTCTTCTTCGTGTTTTAGCGATAAATCATGAACAATTCTGGTTTCGGATTTACATTTTGGACAGTGGATACCGATTCCAGAATTTTTTGGGGCTGGAAATCTGAATTCACAAAGTGGATTTGAACATTCTCTAATTAAATAAGAATCAATTGCCATTGAAAAATTATTTTTTACTGCCTGAAAAAAATAGGCTATTTCGAATAATCCGAGTTAATTCAAGCGGAACCTTCAATTCATCCAAAACCTCCTCTGGTCGACCTGTGGCGGAAGGTTTTGATTCTAATATCAACCTTAGATAAGGAGGTTGATCATCAATCATTTCAGCTTCCAATATTAGTGGGCGGAGGTCGTAATTTTTTCCTCTGCGGTTTCGAATGATGTTGGGCTTAGCCAAAACTTCAGTTAATTCTTTTGTAAGTTGGTCTTGATCAAAATTTTCTAAAAAATAAATATGATATTCTGAGGATTCGATTTGAGTTTGTAGAGCAGGATCATGAAGATTGACTACTGTAACTTGATTAATTCCAATTCCCGAAGGGAGCGCTTTTTCAATTCTTTCTGTGAATAACTCCAATGAAAAATCTTGTCCGATCACCACATCGACCAGTTCATGGCGGCTGAGGAAGCCTAAAGGAAGAGGACAGGCTAATTGGATTTTTGGTTGGGGATGGAAGCCCTGGCTATAAACTAAAGGCAATTTTGCCCTGCGAAACGTTCTTTCCCACATCTTGTGAATATCGAGATTGGATGTATATCGCATATCGTTTTTCTTAGAATAGTTAATTCGATAACGATAATTCATTCGCTCTCCTTTTAGTGACAAGATTCGGGCATTTCCAAATGATTCCGGGGTCTTCTTCTCGCAAATGATTAAATGTTTGGGTAATACCGCAGGCATAACACTGCTGACGACAATCACCTCTTAATTTCATTGACATGCTATTGAGATATTCAGTTTTTAAGTATGTTTTTCTAACTCCAGGGAAAATATGTTCCCATGGGAAGATCTCTTTCAGATCCCTTTCCCGATGGACATAGAAATAAGGATCTAAATCATTTTCAGTAAAGGCTTGCATCCAGATATCATAATTCTTAAAGTCCTGCCAGGCATCAAATTTAGCACCATTCTTCCATGCAGTTTCAATAACTTCTGCCATTTTACGATCACCTCTGGAAAGCCAGGCTTCCATCATTGTTTCCTTTGGATCAGTCCAATTTAACTTAAACCCTCGTCCTTTGAGTGCTTCACGTAAAATATTCTGTTTTTGACGAATGAGATCGGGTTGGTCACAGGAAACCCATTGGAAAGGGGTATGAGGTTTAGGAACGAAAGTAGAAACGCCAGCATGTACTTTCGCCCTTTTCCCAATAGCTTTGTGTCCTTCTGCCAGAACTTTTTTGCATAAGGATGCTATCTCCGCCACATCCTCTAGGGTTTCTGATGGGTGTCCGATCATAAAATACAATTTAAGAGTTGTCCACCCACACTTGAAGATCTCATAGGCTGTAGAGAGTAACAGCTCCTCAGAAATAGGCTTGTTAATAATGCCGCGCATTCGATCAGAGGCAGCTTCTGGAGCAAGTGTAAAACCTCCTTGCCTTGAACCTTTTAATTTTTCCATCAACTCAATAGAAAAAGTTTCGATTCTTAAGGAAGGCAATGAAATTGTTAAATTCCTTTTTGAAAACCTGTCAGAAATTTGATTAACAAGTTCTAGAATATTCGTGTAGTCACTAGAAGATAAGGATAGCAAGGCAATTTCTTCAAAACCTGTGTTATCCAGAGCTTTCTCAATGGTATCAACAATTTCATTAACATCTCTTTCACGAATTGGGCGATTGATCATTCCCGCATGGCAAAATCGACAGCCGCGGGTACAACCACGCATAATTTCTACAGGAATTCGATTATGAACCACACTAATTGAAGGTACTATGAAATGTGTCGGGGAATAGGGTAATTTACCCATAATCCTTTTTGTGATTATTTTGGGTGATTTTTTATTTTTTAATAGAAGATTTGAAAAAATACCATTTTCATAATATTGAGGTTCGTAAAAAGCTGGTACGTAAACCCCATCGATATGAGAAATTTTATTGAGTAAATCTATTTTTGGTTGGTTTTTACTTTTCCAAATTTGATATGTGGAGATGAGCTCAAGAAATATTTCTTCTCCTTCTCCGATAAGAAAAGCATCAATAAAAGGAGCCATAGGTTCAGGGTTATAGGTTGCATGACCTCCCGAGATAACAAGAGGAAAACCTAATCCGCGATCAATAGAACGTATCGGAATTTGAGCCAGATTCAATAAATTAAGTGCATTCGTGTAAAGTGATTCGTAGGGAAGTGTAATTCCTAGGATATCAAATTTTTTTAATGGCGTCTTTGTTTCGAGAGAATAAAGAGGTATTTTGTATTTCCGTAACTGAGATTCCATATCAATCCAGGGAGAATAAGATCGTTCAGCCAAACAATCATTTAATTGATTGATCCTCTCGTAAAAAATCTGTAATCCCAGGTTTGAGACGCCAATATCATAAATATCAGGGAATACTAATGCCACTTTTGTTGAAATATTATTCCAATCTTTTATTATGGAATTATATTCCCCACCAACATAACGCCCCGGTTTTTCGACCAAAGGTAATATTTTTTCTAATTTTTCTTCTAACGAAGTATTAATTTCCAAGTTATCTCCAGGAAAAGGGTCTGTGTTGTTCAATTGTACTTGAAAATTATCTTGATTAAAAAATTCCTTTGACCACCCCGCCGTCAACGGAGAGAATTGTTCCTGTCAGGTATGAAGCGCGTGGGGATACCAGAAAGACAGCTACATTTGCAAATTCTTCTGGTTCTGCCATCCTACCTAAAGGGCTTTCAAGCGCCTGTTTATTCATCTCAACTTCAACCGACGTGTTGTTAATCTTTGCTCTATTTTCCATTAAAGTTATTATGCGTTCAGTTTTTGTCCAACCTGGCAAGATAGAATTGAAGCGAATACCTTCATTGCCAAGTTCTAAAGCCAGTGTTTTCGTGAGGCCAACTGTTGCTGCCCGAATGGAATTGGATAAAATCAGATTAGGAATGGGTTGTTTTACCGAGGATGAAGTGATCGTTAACACATTGGCTTCGGGTGTTGATTTCATTAATGGCAAGATTGTACGGATGAGTCTGACATGACTCATAAAATTCAATTCAAAAGCGTTTTGCCAGCTTGAATCTGAAATGGATTCAAATTCAGCAGGAGCTGGACCGCCTGAATTTGTGATTAAAATATTAAGTTGCCCGAAGTTATTTTGAATGAATTCAAATAAATCTTCTGAAAATTTGAGAGCGGTTACATCACCGGGGAAAACGAAAACTCTATCCGGAAATAAAGAAGATAATAAAGATGATGCCTGAGCCAATTTTTCTTGAGATCTACCATTAATTATTACTGTAGCCCCTTCTTCCAGTAGTAATTTTGCGATTGCATACCCCAATCCTTTAGATGATCCTGCAATAAAAGCCACTTTATTGTTTAATTTTAAATCCATTAAAAACTCCTTAATAAATTTCTTGATTAACAATTGTTATATCAATTTCCGGAAAATTGGTTGAGATAAAGGAATTAATATCTTCAATCATAGCAGAAAAAATTTTTCTATCTTTAGCTACAATAGCAACTCCTAATTTGGAAGATTTCCAAACATCATTAAAATCAATTTCAGAAATAGATATATTATATTTTTTGCTAACTCTTGCCAACACGGAAGAAATGATCCCGCGTTTGTCTTTCAAGCTATGAGAGTTGGGAATATCGATATTAATTTCAAAATAACAAAGCGCCATAATATTCTATAAGGATTAGAATTGACTAAATTAAATTGATTGTACTTGCATAATTAAATTTCGTTAGGTAGAATTCAGACCTGATTGATTATGAGGAGAAACTATGGATATTGAAATTAGATATCAAGAATCATTGGATTATATCTATAAATATATAGATTACAGTATGACAAGAAATTTACGGTATTCTGAAGAAAAATTCAATTTAAACAGAATGTACCGCTTCGTTCAATTATTCGACAATCCACAAGAAAAATATCCAGTTATACATGTAGCAGGAACAAAAGGGAAAGGATCTACTTCTGCGTTAATAGCCAGTGCCTTGCAGGAACAGGGATACAAAGTGGGTTTTTACACCTCTCCCCACTTGCATGATTTTTGTGAAAGAATCCAGATAAATTTTTCTCCGATGACACACAAAGAAATGGTTGATATTGTGGATGAAATGCGTCCAAATATTGAAAATATGGATGAAATCACTACATTTGAAATTATGACTGCTATGGCATTTATTTATTTTGAGAAAAAAAAGGTGGATTATGCCGTCATCGAGGTTGGTTTAGGTGGCCGATTGGATGCTACGAATGTGGTTTTACCTCTGGTATCGATCATCACTTCACTTTCTCTGGACCATATGAAAGTCCTAGGTGATACACTCGCGAAAATCGCGTTTGAAAAAGGTGGGATTATTAAGCAAAATACACCAGTTATCGTAGCCCCGCAAAAAGATGAAGCAATGTTGGTCTTAAAGAAAATTGCTGAAGAAAGAAATTCTCCTTTATATCAAGTGGGGAAAGATTATCTGTATGCCCAGGCGGCTAAATCTTTAAGCGGGCAGAATTTTTTTGTTTGGCCAAAAGAAGATCAGGCAGCAGTAAATTCATATATTGAAAGCGCTGGAAGAGAAGACTGGGAACCTACCAAGATACAAATTCCTTTATTGGGATTTCATCAAGTGCAAAATGCAGCGACTGCTTATACTGCCTTAATGGTTCTTAGACAAAACGGGTTAAAGATTTCCGATGAGAGTATAAAAAAGGGTTTCGCTAAAGTTGTGTGGCCTGGTAGATTTGAGATTGTTAATAGACGCCCTTTTATCGTGATCGATTCCGCCCATAATCGAGAATCTGCCTTACGGCTTCGAAATGCAATTGATGATTATTTCCCCGGAATACCTGTTGTACTACTTTTTGGTGCATCTGAAGACAAAGACATTGATGGGATGTTGGTTGAATTGCTTCCCAGAGTAAAAATTGTAATTACCACAAAGTCAATTCATCCCAGAGCAATTTCGCCAGAGGATTTAGTAAAAAAAGTGAATAGATTAGGTGTTAGAGCTATTCCTACCCAATCTTTGGAAGAAGGTTTAGAAGAAGCACTTAAATTAGCAGGAAAAGAAAACCTAATTCTTGTTGCTGGCAGTATTTTTGTGGCTGGTGGAATGCGGGATGTATGGGCTAAGCGGCAAAAAGAATTTATTAATGGGAATGGTATTTAGTGGCTAACGAAAATAGATTTCCTATAGGCGGAGATGATTTTAACATCCCGATGAGACATCGTTCAGATGAACTTTATCAGTTTCCAAATTTTGAAACCGACGAAAATGGTGAATTTGAGAGTGCTGCGATTTTAATTCGCGATCTGATTATCTATCCTCATATGATTACACCGATATTAATAAATGAAGGCGTCAACTACAATGCCATCCAACATTCACTACGCAATTATGAAACTCTGGTTGCCATCTATTTAAATGACAATGACCAGGTTTCTAACAGCAGTTTCGATTTTTTGTTTGTGGGTACAGAAATTGCTGTAGGAAAAATAATGCCTCTTGGCGAAAATGATTATTCAACGTTAATACAAGGTCGTCGGCGAGTTGAAATTTTAGAAATTCTCCAGGAGGACCCATTTTTTAAAGTTAGAGCAAGGGTTGTCGAAGAAAAAGCGGCAAATGATAAACATTTACAGGCAATTATGAGAATCACCAAAGAAATGTTTAACAAATGTGCTTTACTTGATAAAAGTATTTCAGAAGAGGCGCCTTTGATAGCCGGAAGTATCCAGGAGCCAGCCTATTTAGCCGATATGGTATCCTCTGCGCTAAATATCAATATCAGTGATAGGCGGAAATTAATTACTACAATCAATCCAACGAATAGATTGAAATTGTTAAACGGAATTTTAGCTCAAGAACTTGATATGCTTGAATTAGAAAATGAAATTCAAACAAAAATTCAGGGTGAAGTTGATAAATCGCAACGAGAATTTTATCTTCGGGAACAATTAAAAGCAATTCAATCGGAATTAGGCGAAATTGATTTATCCATTAATGAATTGTCAGAATTAAAAGAAAAAGTAAAAAATAAAAATTTACCTGAAGCAGCAAAAAGAGTGGTACTTAAAGAAATTGACCGACTATCACAAATGCCTCCAATGTCGCCTGAAAATGGAATTATCCGAACATATATAGATTGGATTTTGGATTTACCCTGGTTTGAAACTACTGAAGATAATTTAGATGTTCAACATGCAAACCAGATTTTAGAAAAAAATCATTACGGGTTGTTAAAAGTAAAAGATAGAATTCTTGAATTTATTGCTGTTCAAAAATTAAAACCCGAAGATTCCAAACAACCGATCTTATGTTTTATCGGATCACCAGGTACGGGCAAGACATCCTTAGGGCGATCAATAGCAGAGGCTTTAGGTAAGAAATTTGTCCGGGTGTCATTGGGTGGGGTGAGAGACGAAGCAGAAATTAGGGGGCATAGGAGAACATATATTGGCGCTTTACCTGGTCGTATTATTCAGACCATGAAAAAAGCTGGCACGATTAACCCTTTGTTTATGCTGGATGAAATTGACAAACTCGGATCTGATTTTCGTGGTGACCCTTCTGCTGCACTGTTGGAAGTGTTGGATCCTGAACAAAATAAAGAATATTCAGATCATTATCTAGAGTTAGATTACGATTTATCAAAAGTAATGTTTATTACAACAGCGAATTCAATGTTATCGATTCCACCTGCTTTATTGGATCGGATGGAAGTTATTGAATTTTCCAGCTATATCGAAGACGAAAAAGTGATGATTGCCAAACAATTTTTAATTCCAAGACAACTACATGAGACTGGAATAGAGAATTTAAAAATTCATTTCCCTGAGAAAACGATCAGAGTTTTGATAAGAAATTATACCTATGAAGCTGGTGTGAGGAACTTGGAACGTGAAATTGGTAGGATTTGTAGAAAAATTGCCAGATTAAAGACGGAAGGAAAATCATACCCTACAAATATTGAAATCGATCATGTTGAAAAATTTTTAGGAGCCCAACAAATATTTGATTTGGAAGCTGAGCACGAAGATGAAATTGGTGTTGCTACAGCTATGGCTTGGACAGATAATGGGGGAGATATCATGCCGGTTGAGGTTTTAGTTTCAGACGGTAAAGGTAATCTTCAAATAACCGGACAAATTGGGGAAGTTATGCAGGAATCAGCACAGGCTGCTTTATCTTACCTCAAATCTAAAGCCAAACAATTTGATATAAACTCAGATATTTTTGAGAGTGTTGATGTGCATATTCATATTCCTGAAGGAGGTATTCCGAAAGATGGTCCCAGTGCAGGCATAACAATTGCTTGTGCATTAATTTCTGCTTTCTCTCAAAGAAAAGTGAGGAGAGATGTGGCCTTAACCGGAGAAATAACACTTCGTGGAAGGATATTACCTGTTGGAGGTATCAGAGAAAAAGTGTTAGCAGCACATCGGGCTGGTATAAAAAAAATTTTTATTCCACTTAAGAATGAAAAAGATTTGGCTGAATTACCAAAAAAGGTGAAAAACACAACTTCTATTGTTCTTGTTAAACACATGGATGATGTGATTGATGAAGTTTTGCTACCTCCTGAGCAAAAACCTATCAAGCCGAGTAAAACAAAGAAAAGTAATGAAGAATAATTACTTCTCTAAAGTTTGATTGGCTAAATTTTGAAGAGAAAGAATTCCATTTTTTACTTGAAGAAGTAGAACTTCCAATTCTTTTTGTAGATCAGTTAATGAAGTGATGATATATTGATCTGCTTCAATACGGTTTAATTCACCATCTTTTTTCGCCTGTTCAATTATTTGATTTGCCCGAACTTGAGCACTTTGAACAATAGAATCTTTATCTATCAGTTGACTAGCTTTTTCTCGGGCTAATTGAAGCGTTCGATTAGCCTCTTCTTGACCTTGAGCGATTAAACGATCTCTTTGAGCTAATAACTGTTGGGCTTTTTTGATTTCTTCAGGAATTGAAACTCGCATTTGATCAATGATGCTCAATAATTTTTCTTCATCAACAATCACCTTACGCATCATAGGTAATGGACGACTTTCATTGAATAGTTCTTCCAAACGATCTACCAGATGTAAAATGTCCATAAAATTCCTCCGAATAAAAAAATAAGTAAGTTAATTCTATCTAATCTCGTAAATATGTTGGTTGAACAATGTCCTGGTTTTCACCTAATTCTGAAAATCGTTTTTCCATGGCTTTTCTTACAATTTCTGGTACCAATCGAGAATAATCCCCACCCAAAGATGCAATTTCTCTTACCGTGCTTGAGGATAGGAAAGTAAATTGTTCATTGGTTATTAAAGTAACTAATTCAATATCCGGAGCCAAATGTTTATTCGTTAATGCCATCCTAAACTCATGCTCAAAATCAGAAATTACTCTTAATCCGCGAACAATTACTTTTGCATCAATTTCTTTAGCAAAACTAACAGTTAAGCCACTATATCCAACAACTTTAATATTATTAATATGAGAAAGCGATGCTTTCGTTAATGCTAATCTTTCTTCGGGAGAGAAAACAATGTTTTTTAGTGGTCGATCATATACTGCAACAACTAATTCATCAAAAATATTCGCTGCCCTAGTTGCTATATCAATATGACCACAATGAATGGGATCAAAAGTGCCAGGAAAAAGAGCTTTTACCATTATTAGTTTTTCTCTCCAATCATTTTCTGTAAATATTCTGACATGATTATTTTATATAACGGGTTATTGTTTATTAAATTTGGCTCGTTTAACAATACATCCTGTGCCAATCTTCTTGCTTTGTCAATTAATTTACCATTCATTATAGTAGAAAATCTAATTTCTTTAAAGCCTGATTGCCGAACTCCTATAAAATCACCAGGACCACGTTGTAGTAAATCAATTTCAGCTAGTTTGAATCCATCAGTCGTTTGAATCATTGCATTTAAACGCTCGTTTTCATATACTTCATCATTCTCAGGAATTAAAAAACAAAAAGATTGTGACGCTCCTCTTCCTACTCTCCCTCTTAATTGGTGAAGTTGTGATAGCCCAAAACGATTTGCTCCCTCGATCAACATGATCGAAGCATTAGGAATGTCAACCCCTACTTCAATAACCGTGGTTGATATCAAAATTTGATATTTTTTTTCCCGAAAAGCTTGCATTATATTTTCTTTTTGTTCAGCTTTCATTTTCCCATGCAATAAACCAATTGTTAGATCAGGAAAAATATCCTTCCTTAACCGATTATATTCATTTACTGCAGCATTAGTTTCCAGCAAATCTTCCAAATCTGATTCAACGAGGGGATAAACAACAAATGCTTGATAACCGGCTTTTATCTGTTCTCGGACAAATGAATAGATCTCTTCTTTTTCTCGAGGGGGAATAATTTTAGTAATGATTTCTTTCCTGCCAGGAGGAAGTTCATCAATGATCGATAATTCCAGATCTCCATAAATTGTTAAGGCGAGCGTTCTGGGAATTGGGGTAGCGGTCATAACTAAAAGGTGGCTGGTTGAGCCCTTGGAACGAATCTTTTTTCTTTGCATAACACCAAAACGGTGTTGTTCGTCAATAACCACTAATTCCAGCTTATTAAATTTAACTGAATCTTCCAATAAAGCATGCGTCCCAACTGCAACCCGAATTTCACCAGAAGCTAAACCAGCTCGTATGTTTACTTTCACTTTTTCTGGTGTGTCTCCGGTTAGAAAACAGATCTCGTCGTTCGTAATAATATTTAATTTTGTTAAGAAATCACGTATGTTTTTATGAAGTTGTTCAGCTAGAATTCCTGTGGGCGCCATCACCGCTGCCTGAAAACCGTCTTTTATTACACTGGCAATTGCAAAAACGGAAACAATCGTTTTTCCTGAGCCAACATCTCCCTGAATCAAGCGGCTCATTGGAACACCTGAAGATAAATCTTTGTTAATCTCCATAATGCAATTTTTTTGAGCATTGGTTAATGAATAAGGTAAGCTTTGCTCAAGCTGATTTAAAAAGACAGTATCAATTACAATTTTTTTTGATTGTTGTTTTTGCCATTCCTTTTTTTGGGTGAGCATTAATAAGTGCAAGAAGAAGGTATCTTGAAATGAAAAGCGGTATTCAGCTTTTTTTTTCATTTCCAAATTTTCTGGGTAGTGAATATTCTGTAAAGCCAAAGATAAAGGTAGGATTTCAGCTTTGGTACAAAATTCAGAAGAAAAAAAATCAGAGATTCTTGAAACCCACAAATTTAATTGTCCCGAAATCATCTCCCGCATCCATTTTTGTGTAATACTTTTCGTTAATGGATAGTATGGGTATAGGCGATTCAGTCTGGTCTTCTCCTGGCCAAGATCAATCCATTCAGGGTTATTTAAAACGAATCTCCCCTTATACATTTCAACTTTTCCGGAAACCATAATTTTTGTTTCAGGTTGTAAAGATTTTTCCAAAAAAGGTTGATTAAAAAAAATGATTCTTAATGTTCCAGTACCATCCTCCAGGATAACCTCAGAAATTGATTGTTTCCCACCTTTAATCCTGTGTGTGTGAAAGGATTTTACATTTGCTGCTAAAGAAATTGATTCTCCAAACGAAAGCTTATTAATGGTTGTGAAATTACTAAAATCCTCGTGTTTTCTTGGAAAAAAATATAAAAGGTCCTTAATTGTATTAATTCCAAGTTTTGAGAGAGCAATAGATTTAGATTTTCCTATTCCAGGTATTTTTATTACAGGATTTGCTAAGGCAGTTTCGATTTCGTAAATTTTTGATGCTGGTGAAAAATTATCACTTTCCCTGTTAGTCTTTTTATTTTGAAATTTGATTAATTCAGAATAATCATTTACCAAAGGCTTGGCTTGTGTTGTTTTTTTTTCTAATAATTCATCCAATAATGTTTCAATCGCTGATTTTCTCTCATCTTTGGACAAAAAATGATAATTTGAAAGTGCATCAGTAATATTTTTTATTACCTGACTTGGGATACCTTCATTTATCGCTTCCAATTTAAAACTTTCAGAATATTTATCTAATCCACCCATAACAGAGCGGTTATCAAAATTTCTATTTTTTTCTAGTTTTAAAATCTTAATTATTTTTTCAATGGATAAAAGCATTTATTTCTAAATCATTAACCAGAAAGAGAAAAAGGGCGTTCAAAAACAATTAACCCCAAACTTTTAGGCCCCACGATAGCACCTAAAAAAGGGTTAATATGGTGTTCACTAAAAGGTGTTTCTGGAAAGTTTTCCTGAACAAATAATTTAATAATCCGGTTGTCAATTCCTTGAGTATGAGTGCCCTTTAACAATGAAATGTGCAGAAGATCGTCATACTCTTCAATGAATTCCTGAAAATAGTCTTGGGCATGGCGAAAATTCCTTACTTTGCAAATTGCTTGCGGGTACCCTTCTTCAAGTGTAAAAATTGGATGAAGATTTAACATTTCACCAATTGTTGCTTGTGCGAATTCGAGGATTCCAATATTGTGTAAATACTTCATTCCCGGAGTGCAAAATAGTGAGTAAATATGCGGAATCAATTGCCGGATATATCTTTCAGTGTCAGTTAAGGAATAACCTTTATTGGTTACTTCTGTTGCGGATTGAACCAATAGTCCCAGACCTGTAGCAATTGTTTGAGAATTAACAACTTGAATTGAGGTTTCGGCTTGAATTAGTTTTACTGCTTCAAGTGAATTCTGATAAAGAGATGAAAGATTGGCAGAGTTCGTAATAATTAATAACTCATCAAATTTTTTTAATAAAGAAGATAAGTGTTCTGAAATCTCTATTGGGGATGGAACGATTAATTTAGCGAAATTCCCTTCAGGCAAATATGAAGGCAAATCACTGGTTTTAATTCCATCACTTTCAGTTTTTATTAAACCATTAAATTCTATACTTAATGGAATTATTCTGACGAGCTCTTTTCCTAAGAAATTTGGGTTAGGAAATTGGGCAGTGCTGTCGGTAATGATCGCGATATTTGGCATATTTATTCAATAGAAATAATAAATTGATAATGAGGTTGACCGCCTTCATGAACTTCAATTTCCAGTTGTGGATATTTTTTTCTAACACTATCAACAATTTTGTTAACATCCTGTTTGCTAATATCAGAACCATAAAAGAAAGTTAATCTTTCGCGTTCATCATAATTTATTTTCTTTAAAATCTCAAAACAAGATTCTTCGATGGATGGAGAAGAAGAAATAATCTCGGAGTTAAAAATTGCAATTGCTTCCCCTTCTTTAACGTTTACTCCGTTAATTTCTACAGATCTAGTTGCAAAGGTTATTTCCCCTGTATCAACTTCATTTATTGCTTCTTGCATTTCTTCAAAATTTTCATCGATATCACCAAAAGGGTCTAATCGAAGCATAGCGGATAATCCTTGTGGAACAGTTTTACATGGTAAAACCTCAACGTGTTTCACAGTTGCATCTTTTGCTGATTTTGCAGCCAGGAAAATGTTTTTATTATTTGGGAGGATAATGACTTTATCAGTTGGTAAATTTTCAAATGAATGCAGGATTTCCTCTGTGCTTGGATTCATTGTCTGACCACCCTGAATAATTGCTGCAGCACCAAGGCTGGCAAAAATTTGTGAAATACCAAATCCAGGGGAAACAGCGATGACAGCTATTTGACCAGGCTCAATAGGGGCCACGTTAACTTGTTTTTTATTAACGGATTCTTTTTGTTCCATTTGATCAATTAGATTTTCAATAAAAACCTTTGTGATCGTTCCGAGTTTCATTGTGTATTCGATTGGGAGATAGCGGTTTTCAGTTGGCACATGAATATGCATTCGATACATCCCGTCTCCTTCACCGACTTGAATGGACGTTCCCATCTCTTCCAGGTCTGAATAAAAAGTGTCTAAATTCAGAGGGTTGTCCGGGCGGAAATCAACAATAACTTCATAATCTTGTCCTGGTTCAATATCTTCCATCTCACCGCCATTAATTAATGCCAAAGGTTGTATTAATTTTGCCGTGGACGTTTCAAGTGATTCACCACGTAAAAATTTCAAAAAACCTTCAAAAATAAAGAATAAGCCTTTTCCACCAGAATCAACCACACCAGCCTGTTTCAGTATGGGTAATAGTTCGGGAGTGTACTGAACAGACTTATCAGCAGCTTTTACAAGACAATCTAAAAAGTACTCAATGTCGTCGCTTTGCTTTAGTATTTCTGAACTGGCAGAGGACATATCCTTTGCAACAGTTAAAATTGTTCCTTCAACCGGTCGAACCACACCTTTATAAGCAGTGTTTTTAGCCTCAATAAGTGCGTTTGAAAAATCGGATACTGACATTGTTTCGAGGTTGTCCAAACCTCGTGAGAAACCTCTCCAGATCTGGGATAAAATTACACCTGAATTTCCTCTGGCACCCATGAGGGCACCCTGGGCAACAGAATGGGCGATTTTTGAAATTCGATTTTCCCCAGAATTTTGGATTTCATTATAAGCTGCCTGCATTGTTAATAACATGTTTGTGCCTGTGTCACCATCAGGGACTGGGAAAACGTTGAGAGAATTTACAATTTGTTGATTTGTTTTTAGCCAGGTTAATCCAGCCTCTATCAATGATTTAAATAGTTGTCCGTCTACGGATTTAATAGGTTTCAATTCTTGACTCATATTACTCCTAATGAAAATTGTAATCGCGTCCTGATTAATTAATCAGTATCACTAATCCGTAAAGCGCGAATATGCACATTAACTTTTTCGACCGGGATGCCGATGGTTTTTTCAACCCGATAGCGAACATTATTACTCACTGATTCAGCAACCATTTTAATTCTGGTTCCATATTCCACAATAATATATAAATCAATTTCAATACTATGTCCGTCATATTTTACATCGACGCCCATAGTAGGGTCTTTGACGATAGCCTGAGCGATCCCTTCCGCAAAATTCTTGGCAGCCAGCCCAACAACCCCATAGGATTCAATCGCAGATTGGTGTGCTATAGTAGAAATAGCACGATGAGAAACATAAACATTACCCATTGGATTCTTAATTTCTTTCATCTATAGTCTCCCCTTACAAAAACACATATCTTGAAAAAAGATACGGTGTATGGTAATATATTAGATTGTTGTGTAGAAAAAAAACTAAACGGTAAAAATTTAGCAATCATTGGTGAAAGGAACCTTTATTATGGCAAAATGTGAAAAATGTGGAAAGACAACTACTTTTGGTCATAACCGCAGTTTTTCCTTGCGAGCGACCAACCGAAAGTTTAAACCAAATTTGCAAAAGATTTCTGTATTTGAAGGTGGCAAGAAAACGCAGAAAGTCCTTTGCACACGCTGCATTCGCACTCTGGTTAAAACTGCAAAATAATTGATTAAGGAAATAATCTGTTAAACGAAGATCGCGGGAAAGACCGTGATTTTTGTTTAAATTAACTGCATCGTAAAGCATTTACTCCAGCCTTTATTCCTTCTGAATATTTATAAATTGCTGTCGCTGCAACAATAACGTCTGCGCCAGCATTGATAACCGATTTTACTGTAGATTCATTAATACCACCATCAACCTGAAGTAGAACATCTCTTTTTGATTGATCAATCATTTTCCGAATTTGGCTAATTTTTGGTAAAACCTCTGGAATAAATTTTTGACCAGAAAAACCTGGGTTAACAGACATAACTAAAACTAGATCAACAAAGGGCAAAATTGCATCAATTGCGTGAGCGGGAGTTCCAGGGTTTAGAACAACCCCTGCATTGCATCCTAATGATTTTATTTTTTGGATTGTGCTGATTATGTGAATATTATTTTCTACATGAATACTGATCGAACTCGCTCCGGATTTAGCAAATGCTTCAACATGATTTTCAGGATTATTGATCATTAAGTGAACGTCTAAAGGTAGACTTGAGACTTTTTTACAAAATGGAAGGAACATTGGACCGATTGTAATATTTGGAACGAATTGGCCATCCATAATATCAATATGCAACCAATCAATCCCGGCCTCTTGAGATTGTTTTAACTGATCTTCGAAAGATAAGAAATCTAACGAAATTATGGATGCAGAAATTTTCATATCAATATTACCTACCGGAATTTAATGAAAGCCAAATATATAGCCAGAATGGAATCAATCCCCCAGCCAGAATAAACGCGAGAAGAGCCAGTAAGGCGGTTCTCCAATCGAAATTTGATTCAGATCGTTCTGGCTTTAATTTGTTTACCGAATCTATACCTGAAGGCTGTTGGTATTGATTTTCAGAAGTTTGCAGTGACGATTTATTAACATAAACCATCTTTAAAGAATCCCGCAAATTCTCTAATACACGCCCGAACTGATCTGCTGTTCGATAGCGACTGGTTTGTTCCTTTGAAAGCACCTTTAAAATAATTTGATCCAGTGCAGGTGGAATAACTGGGTTAATCAATCTGGTAGAAATTGGTTGAGCTTCTTTGTGCATTTGGGTCAGTTCAACAGCGTCTTTTGAGAAAAATGGAAGTCTCCCAGTAACCATTTCGTAAAGTACGACACCAAGAGAATATACATCGGAAGCAGGTGAAGGTGGCAATCCGGAGGCTTGTTCTGGAGAAAGATATTGAGGAGATCCCCAAATAAAAGAATTTTTTTCATCCGGTGATATAGTTGTCAGAGCACGGGCAATCCCAAAGTCAGTGACTTTTAATCTACCATCAGGTGATACCAGCATATTATGAGGTTTAATATCACAATGAACCAGCCCCGCCCGATGAGCATAGCCAATCCCGTGGGCCGCCTGGATAATTAAATCCAACGATTCTTCAACTGGAATTATTTGTTTCTCCCGAATTAAGGTTTTTAAATTTATTCCAGGAACGTATTCCATGATAATAAAAAGCCGTTCGCCATCTAATCCAAAATCATGCACTGTGACGATATTAGGATGCGATAAATTTGCTGCTGCTTTGGCTTCCTGATGAAATCGTTTTCTAAACCCTTCGTCTTTTGAAAAATCAGGACGCAGAAGTTTAACTGCTACGACTCTTTCTAAGGTTAAATCTTTAGCGCGATAAACAACAGCCATCCCACCTGAGCCAAGGGTTTGGAGTAATTGGTAACGATTTGCCAAAACTGGTATTGCAGGATTAATATTTTCGCTCATAACCTTTTCAGCGATTATATCATAGCGAATATGCCGTTTCTAAAAATAGATTAGAATGTATAAAATCAGATTTATAATTTATTTTAGTAAAATTTAAAGATACGATTGTGTAAATGAAACGAAATTGGACTCCTTTAATAATCAGCTTAATTCTGACAATTCTTTTAATAATTGCAGTATTCTTTGTTTTTATTTTTCAAACAAAGGAACGAGAACAACCGATTTCAAAAGCCTTTATTACCGTTATCCCAGCGCCAACATCTACTCCAAATATCGGCTTGACGATCGTTCCTACTCCTACTATAGAAATTACTATTACACCGACAAATAATTACAAGTTCCTGATAGGGGATTATGTGCAGATTTCTGGAACATCTGGTGATGGGTTGAGGTTGCGATCAAATCCGGGCATTAATACAAGTGTTAATTTTATTGGGATGGATTCAGAAGTGTTTGAAATTAAGGATGGACCAATTAATCAAGATGGATACACATGGTGGCACTTACAAGCCCCTTACGATAAAAACCGTAACGGATGGGCAGTCGATGAATTTTTACAATTGGTTACAGTCCCATAGAAAGGTTAAAGAAATAATGCAATTAACTCCAACAAAAATAAAACTTGATAAAAAAGAAAGAAACTTGTTTATTACCTGGAATGATGATCATTCAACGATAATCGATTTTAGTCTATTGAGGCTTGCATGTCCTTGTGCGACATGTAGGGGGGGACATGAGAATATGAAACCCGAGCCTGATTCTGAAGTTTTTAATAAACAACTTCCTCTTTCGCCAATGACTGAAGTTGATAAATTGGATTTGGTAGGAAGTTATGGATTAACAATTCTCTGGGCAGATGGGCACCATTACGGAATTTACACCTGGCAATACTTACGAGCTCTGTGTATGTGTGAAGAGTGTCAAAAAAATAGACTGAGCTAGAAGTTTTAGAAATTATTGTTTCTTAATCAAAGGCGGACTATTTCTTTCAAAAAAACGTATCAGACAACAAGAATTATGTTGCAATTCCTTTCGTTGATGCTTATAATCATAAACATATTTACGGAATTCTCATTTGCAAGGAGGGAAAGCTGGAAACTAGAAGAATTACTTCCAGTTTAGATTCAGAATCTTCGAACGTTGTAAAACAACTGGATCCAGGCATTGTTTTATTTAATCGCTACCAAATTCAAAACGTTATTGGAATTGGGGGGATGGGTTCAGTCTATCGGGCTCGAGATCTTCATTTTCCTAATGTTACGAAATTAGTAGCCGTCAAAGAAATGATGAACAATTCTCCTGATCCGCTAGTACGTAAGACAATTATTCAAAACTTTGAAAGAGAAGCAAATATTCTGGTTACTTTAAACCATATCGCTATACCACAAATATTTGATTTCTTTTCTATTGACGAAAGATCGTATCTGGTCTTAGAGTACATACACGGCAAAGATCTGGAAGCCTTATTGGTTGAAAATAATGGTCCTATGCCTGAAGATAATGTTCTTTCCTGGGCAATTGAGCTTTGTGATGTATTGGAATATTTACATTCTCATCAACCAGAACCTATAATCTTTCGGGATATGAAACCAAGCAATGTAATGATTAACCAGCAGGGGAAGGTGGTTCTGGTAGATTTTGGAATTGCAAAAAATTTTAGAACCGGACAAAAAGGAACGATGATCGGTACAGAAGGATATTCTCCTCCTGAGCAATATCGCGGCGAGGCGACACCCGCAGCAGATGTGTATGCGCTAGGGGCTACATTACATCATTTACTTACCAATCGCGATCCCAGAATTGAAGCTCCTTTTTCTTTTTCTGAACGCAAAATTCGGTTACTCAATCCCAGAGTTTCTTTGGAGTTGGAATTATGTATTGATACTGCTCTTCAATATAATCCGGAAGATCGTTTTAAAACGATTGCAGATATGAAAGCAGCACTTTTATCAACTGCAAAAAAAACCGGTGCTTTATCTAGAATGCCTTTAACACGTAACAATGAGATCCAAAGTGTTAAACCACTTTGGACTTTCAAATGTGAAGATGAAATAAGGGGATCTGTAACCCATGAGAACGGGAAAATTTTCAGTGGTTGCTATGATAATAATTTGTATGTGCTGGACGCAGCGGATGGTTCTTTCTTGTGGAAATTTGCTACTTTTGGAGGGATTGTTGGCAAGCCTGTAATTTTTGAAAATAATGTTTTTTTGGGATCGGAAGATAAGAAATTATATTGTTTATCGACTCGCACTGGTAAAGAATCATGGACTTTTCAAGCTGATGCGCCTATTAGAAGCACCGTAAAAATTGCTGAAGGGCATGTATTCTTCGGTTCAGATGATGGTTTTCTTTATGCAGTCAATATCCTTTCTAATCGTTTAACCTGGAGAATTGATTCAGGCGCAGCAATCAGAACAACCCCATTTATTACCAAAGATAATATCTATTTTGGAAATGAATATGGAGACTTTTTCTGTTTAGATTTTAGTGGGCATGTTAAGTGGAGGTTTAAAACAAAAAAGGCAATAACCTCATCTCCGATTGTTGAAAACGGAATTGTTTTTTTTGCTTCAGTCGATTCAAATTTTTATGCTTTGGACGCCAAGTCCGGATGGGTTGTCTGGAGATTCAGAATGGAGAAGGGTTCTGTCTCGTCTCCGGCCAAATCTGATAATTATGTTGTATTTGGTTCTGCGGATAATCACATTTATTGTCTTGATGCTGGGAATGGGAAGGAATTTTGGCGATACAAAACGGATCATCAAGTCAGCGGCTCGCCAATTATTCATAATAATTTTGTCTATTGTGGCTCTGCAGATGGTACCTTGTACTGTCTGGAATTGAAGAATGGGCACGAAAGATGGAAATTTAAAACCAATGATGTAATCACTGGTACTCCGACGATTGCTAACGAAATATTATATTTTGGTTCCAGTGATCATTTAATTTACGCGCTTTACGCATAGCTTTGAAGTTTGGAGAAAATAATGGTTGATTTCCTCAAAAAAATCTTTGGTAATAAAAAAAAATCAGCAGATATTAATATTGAAACAGCGCCATTAACTGAAGATCAATTACGATATGTAACGAAAGAGGAACTTGTTGTTACGCCGTCTCAATTGTTGGTGGGAATTGGACAATCGGTAGGTAGACAACGAGAAATTAATGAAGATTCTATTTTTTATTTTAACTCGGTTTATGCTAATTCAGCGAATGATGTTTCATTTGGAGTGTTTATTGTTGCTGACGGTATGGGTGGGCATGAGTTTGGTGAAGTCGCCAGTCAGGTTGCTTCAAAAACCTTAGGGGAATATATCATCCAGAAATTTTATTCCCCATTATTTAATCCGAACTCTTCAATTCCTCCTCAGGAATCCATTCAGGAAATTATTGAAAAGGGAATAAAACTGGCACAAAATGCAGTTATTTTAAAAGCTCCCGGAGGGGGGACAACAATTACGGTTGGCTTAATATTGGGAGATCAAATAACTATCGGGCATGTAGGAGATTCCAGACTATATTTTGTTTACCCTGATGGAAGGTTTGAAGCCAAGACTAATGATCATACATTTGTCAGGCGATTGATTGATTTAGGGCAAATTACCGAAGCGGAGGCGAAAGATCACCCAAATAAAAATGTTTTATATAGAGCTTTAGGACAGTCAGAACCATTTAGACCAGATTTAACCAACCTGACAATCCCAAAACCAGGGTATATTATGCTTTGCAGTGATGGCCTCTGGGGTGTTGTTGGGGAAGATGAGTTGTTTAGGTTAATAACCTCGGCGGAAAATCCTTCAATTATTTGTTCAAAAATGGTGGATGCAGCAAACAAAGCTGGAGGACCGGATAATATTAGTGTAATTTTAATTAAAACGATTTAGGTAGATGAATTATTACAACCTTTTAGGATTACCTTTTGATGCCACAAAAGATGAGATACGCAAGGCATATTTTGATTCTGCAAAAAAATTTCATCCAGATGTAAATTCATCAAATGATTTAGAAGATAAGTTTTTGAAAATACAAGAAGCTTATGATGTTCTTATCGATGAATCAAAAAGGGTTGAATATGATACTCAATTTTCAAATGAAATAAAGAAAGATAATTTAATACAATTTAATGCGTATTACAGCCGGTCAGTGATCCCATTAATTTCAGAAGAACAAGTTTTTTACCTGCTTTTAGATATATTTTCTACAGAAAAATTTACAGATGACAACTTGCCAACAATCAACCTTTGTCTTGTTGTTGATACTTCAACTTCGATGCAAGGTGCGATATTAGACAAAATAAAATTTGAAATTGCGAATTTATTCAAATTACTTAAGCCTGAAGATGTAATTTCATTGGTTACATTTAGTGATCGACCGGAAATAATTTTTTCCTCCATAAAAGTGGAAGAAGTTGATAAGCATATTTCCAAGATTTACGCCATAAACGCATCCGGGTCTACCGAAATATTAAAAGGACTAAATGAAGGCGTTAATATATTAAATGATAATGAACAATCGCAAACAAAATTATTGTATTTAATAACCGATGGTCATACTTACGGTGACGAAGAAGATTGTATTGAGCTTATTCGAAATGCCAGTGATGATGGTATTATTTTTCAGGCAATTGGGGTTGGTGAAGATTGGAATGATGACTTCCTTGATAATTTATCAAAAATTTCAGGCGGTGAAACACAGTTTGTCACAACCGCACAAGAATTGTATAATTCATTAAAAGATAAACTCATGAATTTTGGAGTTTTATTTTCAAAATCTACTAAAATTTCTTTTAATTTACATCCTAACGTAAAAATTAATTATGCCTTTCGATTAAGTCCTGAATTATCACGTTTGGAAGTTGCTCCTGAGATAAATCTTGGCGGTATTTATTCGGGAAAACATTTACGAGTTATATTTGAATTAATTATTGATGAGCTGCCTGATACCATGAATGAAATCCGTTTGTCCTATGGATCAATTAAAGTAGAAATTCCAAAAAAACTGATTAGAACGGTCAGATTCTTCTATGATTTTAAAAGAGCAGTTTTTCCAAAAGTCGAAAAAGAAACAATTTCCCCCGTTTTGGTCGACGCTGTTTCTA
Organism: Anaerolineaceae bacterium; assembly: GCA_034429975.1. GTDB lineage: Bacteria > Chloroflexota > Anaerolineae > Anaerolineales > Anaerolineaceae > UBA6170. The sequence goes on from DAOUFM010000146.1 coordinate 54,128, forward strand.
GCCTATCACTTTATCGATTGCAAGAGAAAGCTCGGGAAGACGTAAAAGAAGGGGAGTATATGGACGCATCTAAACGTTTACATCACCTAGCTACTCATTTAATTTCCAAAGGAAACAGAGATTTGGTAAAAACGATTCTTACAGAAGTTGAAAATATCCAACAAACGCAGCATTTTTCGGAATTAGGAAAGAAAAGAATTAAGTATGGGACACGAGCTTTGTTAATGTTACCAGAACCTTCCGGGGAGGAATAATGATCATTTGCCCTAATTGTCATCATAAAGAATTACCAGGCGCATTATTTTGTAGCGAATGTGGCGCTAGACTAATCTCATTAGATTACCTTACAACGCAATCAATAAAAAAGGCAAATACCGATAGTTTTTTTGATAGTGATACTGAGGTAACTGAAGAAGAAATAAGTTATCGAGAAGAACAACCGATAAAGAGAGAATATACTTCTGATCTGGAACTTTATTTGTTCGAATCTAAGCAAACATTACAATTAGCAGGGCGGACGGAATATACTTTAGGTAGAATTGCCGAAGGTCAACCCATTTTACCGGATGTTGATCTTTCACCTTTTGATGCTTATGCACAGGGTGTTTCAAGATTGCATGCCGCTCTAAAAATTAACAAAAACAGGCTGGTCATTATGGATTTGGGCTCGTCAAATGGAACGAGAGTTAATGGCCAAAAAATTGTACCTCACGTTGATTATCCAATAAATCATAATGATCAGATTGCTCTTGGAAAATTACGATTGAAAATAATAATAAAATAGGAAATTAAAATGATTACTGTTTATGTCCATATTAATAATGAAGATCCTGTAATGGGTGAAGTAGAGGATATGCCAAGTCCTTCAGATCAAATGATCATTGTAAAACACCCTCGAAAGCGCGATGGAAAAGATGTAACATATTTAGAACCCAATACTTCCTTTGTTATTTGGCCATTGCATCGCATAACATTTATTGAAATAATGGAAGATAAAGAGGAAGAAATTATCTCGTTTGTAAGAGAATAATTTATGGATGATACTTTACGCAACAAGAAAATTCTGGTCGTTGATGATGAAGAACGAATGGCAAGATTTATTCGATTAAATCTGGAACATGATGGCTTTCAAGTTGTTGAGGCTCACCGAGGAATGCAAGCATTGCAACAATATAGAGATACTTTGCCCGACCTAATCCTCCTAGATGTCATGATGCCAGATATCGATGGCTTTGAAGTATTAAGTATGCTTAGAGAAATCAGTAATGTACCAGTTATCATGCTAACTGCAAAAGGAGAAGAAGATGACCGGGTACGTGGACTGGAGCTTGGAGCTGATGACTATGTAACCAAACCATTTAGCCCACGAGAATTGGTTAGCAGGGTTAGGGCAGTGTTACGCCGAACTGATTCCAGCTCAACAGTTTCTCCAGATATCATTCAAGTAGATGAACATCTAAAGTTAGATTTTTCAAAACGTGAAATTTGGCTTGACGGGGAATTGGTGAAATTAAGACCTACAGAATACCGACTTTTGTATCATTTAGCAAAAAATGCAGGTTGGGTCTTAACTTATGATCAGATTTTATCGAAGGTTTGGGGTTATGAATATCGTGACGAACCTCATTATGTCAGGCTTTACATTAATTATTTACGACAAAAAATTGAAAAAGATCCTGCCAATCCAATCTATATTTTGACTGAAAGAGGAGTTGGCTACCGATTTGTTGACTACAAAAGATTATAAGAAAATTATAAAAATATAAAAAAATTTTTTTGTTGAAAGATAATATGGTATACTCTCCGGGAGTATACATTATAAGGAGAAGAAATGCAAAACGAGCCGATACACGTTACTGATGCAGCTTTTGAAAAAGTTGTTTTACAATCACAAGTTCCTGTAATTGTGGATTTTTGGGCGCCCTGGTGTGGGCCTTGTAAGATGGTAGCTCCAATATTGGATAAATTAGCAAAAGAATATGCAGGAAAGGTGCTGGTCACCAAAGTTAATACAGATGAAAATCCAGATTGGGCAACTAAGTTCGGTGTACAGGGAATTCCAACAATGTTGTTTGTCAGCAAGGGGAAAATTGCTCACCGTCAGGTGGGTGCTTTGCCTGAAGGTATGTTACGAGATATTCTTGAAAATTTCTTGGAAGTTGTCTCTGAAAATTAATATAAAAAATCCTCTTTACAAAAAAGAGGATTTTTTATATTAATTATTAGTTTACTCTTTTTGTCTTTTAATGACTGCTCCAAGTTCCGATAACTTTGTTTCGACTGAATCATAACCTCGGTCAATCTGGCGAACGTTCCTTAATATGGATGTGCCTTTTGCAGACAAAGCTGCTAACACAAGGGACATTCCAGCGCGAATATCAGGGCTTTCGAGGTTTTCTCCATAGAGTTGAGTGGGACCCTGAACGATACAACGGTGAGGGTCACAAAGTACGATCTGTGCACCCATTCCAACGAGTTTATCGGTGAAGTACATTCTACTTGGATACATCCAATCATGAAAAAGCATTGAGCCATGTGATTGAGTTGCTACCACAATCGCTATACTCATTAAGTCTGTTGGAAAGGATGGCCATGGCATTACACTTATTTCTGGAATAGCGTTTCCTAAATCAGGCTCAATTGTCAGTGGTTGATTTTTAGGTACGAACAAATCATCTCCCTTTGTTTCCCATACAACTCCGATTCTTTGAAAAACAAGGCGAATCATATCCAAATATTGATTGCCAGCATTTCGTATAGTAATCTCACCTTTTGTCACCGCAGCAGCACCGACATACGAAACAACTTCTAGATAATCTGCACCGACGGTAAACTCACATCCGTTTAATTTATCCACACCTTCAATATGAAGCGTATTGGAACCAATGTTATTAATATGGGCGCCCATTTTATTTAAAAAGTGACATAACTCTTGAATATGAGGTTCTGAAGCAGCGTTTCTGATAATTGATGAACCTTTTGCTAAAACACAAGCCATGATTGCATTTTCTGTAGCGGTGACACTGGCTTCATCCAAAAGGATGTCTGCGCCGGTTAAAGATTTGGCTGAAAAGTGGAAAACACGATCATAGGTTACTTCCACTCCTAATTTTTTTAACGCAAGAATATGCGTATCTAAACGCCTTCTACCGATCACGTCACCTCCAGGTGGAGGAAGGATTAAGTTACCTGTTCGAGCTACCATCGGACCTGCTAAAAGTATGGAAGCGCGAATTTTTCGACATAGGTCGGGGTCGAGATTTTTAAATGATACTTCTTTCGCGTGGATATGCCATGAGGTTTTATTTTTGATTTCGATGGAAACTCCCAAACTTTCCATTAGATCCTTCATCGCTAACACATCCAAGATATTTGGCATATTATGCAATATTATTGGCTGATCTGATAATAAAGTAGCTGCTAACAAAGGTAATGCTGCGTTTTTATTTCCTGAAGGCGTCAACACTCCTTTTAGTGGGTGCCCACCTTCAATGATAAATTTCTCCATAAATACCTCCATTTGTTTGTTACCTAATTATAAGTTGATTATTGAAAGTGCCATTGTCATAAATGTCAGTTCTAACTCAGGAATTAGTAATGTTACAAAAAGCTTTTTGTTAAATTTAATTTCATCATTTAAAAATTTTATTTAAATGAATTTTTCTCTTAACCCAATAATAAAATTGAAAAATACCATAAGATTCAAACAGAATACTGAGTGGAATTGCAGGTAAGAAATATCTTTGGAATGGAATCTTAAATAAAAATAGTATTTCCAAAAAGAAAAGAAGAAAAGCGGAAACAAAGATGATTTTCTCTTTGATTGTGAAATTAATAATTGCCCGAATGAACCCATATAAAAAAAACAAAAATGAAAGTGTTCCTAAAAGGAGATTGCGAAACAAACCTTTTTGAAACGGACTTTTTAAATAATTGACAAAGGATACATTAAGAGCATCCTGATAATTTGCAATTTCCTGCGGAGAAGGTGGCAGAATATAAATTTGAGCAATCCAGGCGACAATTTTTTTGGGGATTGTATCCGTAATAGATGTCGGGCTAACTGCTTCAATGGAAAATTCTTGATTTTGGGTTAATAAGCTTCTTTCTTTTATCATCGCATCGAACGCCTTCAAAGGATTGTTCCATAGGATAGGATTAAAAAGCATGAAAATTGAAACGATGATGATAGAAAAGAAGATTGTTTGTGTGATTAACTTATTAGTCTCTTTAAAAAAATAGTAAAAAAATAATAATAGTCCTACAAGTACAAGAAAGATTAAAATCTGTTTGGAATTAATTGCGAATCCAATTGGAATTGCAGATAAAAAGATTATTTTTTTTGGCAATTTAAGTAGAAGATACAAACTAAGGGTTAGGAAAAAAATTAATGAAGATTCCGCCATCGCTCTTCTGGTGTGTAATAACAGAAGGGAATTCAACGAGAATAGTAAAACTGATAAACCAATCAAGATATTGTTATTCTTAAATAATTCTTTCGAAAGTAAAAAGAAAATAACAATAGAGATTGGAAACAAAATCGCCGTGCTCAGCCGTGACACAAATAACATTTTTGGGGTTGGAAAAGCCAATTTATTTTCATCCCAGGTTTTTGACCAATCCCAGTCGTTTTGGAGTGGGGGAACCCCTGAAATTAGTCGAAAAACACCAATGGCGTAGCGTGTAATGGGGGCATCCAATAATCGATATTTTTGCATCAGTGGGTTTGATGGATTATCTTGATAAAATAATTCTGATGTATGATTGATTAGAAGATTAACATCCTCACTCATGTAAATTTGAGTTGATTCGTCTGGATGAAAAGGAACATTAATTAAGGTATGGAAATAATAATAAATCCAAACGATTGATAAAATCCCTATTACTAATAATAAAAAATTTTTATTTTTCGATAAATTAGACATGATTCAAAAAATTATTAAAAATAAACTACTGACTATCATAATTTTACTTAGTTTTCATTTTCTTTATCGGTTTATATTACTGAGTTTGAATGCGTTCCCGTTTAACGCTGATGAAGCGATTGTTGGTCTCATGGCAAAGCATATTCTTCAAGGAGAAAACTTTTTATTTTTTTACGGGCAATCATATATGGGCAGTCTGGATGCGTATTTAGTTGCGCTTGGTTTTTTGATATTTGGGGAAGCAGTCTGGGTGATTCGGTTGGTGCAAATTGTTTTATATGCTCTAACGATTACCTTTTTTTATTTATATTTAATTGAATTATGGAATGATGAAAAAATTGCATTGATCAGTTCTTTATTCCTGGTTTTTCCGACGGTAAATGTTGTTTTATATACCACAGTTTCTTTAGGTGGGTATGGAGAAGCTTTTTTATTTGGAGCCATATCTCTTTATTTATCGGGGATTATAACAAAGGGCGAATTTAAAAAACAAAAGGACTTTTTTCTAATCAGTTTAATGGGGTTTTTATTTGGTTTTGGTTTGTTCACAAATCCTATCAGTTTGACTATGATCGTTCCGGCAATAATAATTACTATTTATGTACTCACAAAAAAACTTAAAAGATTACAGTTTGATCAAATAGGTAGTATTCTGATTGTTTCTTTTCTGATAGGGTCATTTCCATTTTGGTTTGCTTTATTCTCATCAAATGGCTTTGCAACACTGCATGAAATAACCGGAAGCGCAGTGGCAGTTGAAAAATCTTCTTATTTCCTAAATGTATTTTCCCACTTAATAAACTTCCTTTTATTTGGTATTACGGTAATTCTAGGACTTCGACCTCCTTGGAGCGTAGATTCCATTGGAGTTTTCGTTTTACCTATCGTTTTATTTTTCTGGTTAATTGTTTTTTATCTAAATATAAAAGAAAAGGTATTAAAACACGAAAAAGAAAAAATTTTTTCTTTGATAGGAATTTTTTTGTTTGTATTAGGTGGATTTCTTTTTACCTCCTTTGGCGTAGATCCGTCTGGAAGATATTTTTTGCCAATCGTTTTTCCTCTTTCAGCCTTGGCTGGTTATACCATAGTTCGAAATGGAAATAAATTTTTCCTCTTTTTGGCTGTTTTTGTGATCCTTTTCCAAATTTATGGAACATCAATATCAGCGATGAAAAAACCTTATATTACAACGCAATTTTATGAACCGGCTCAAATTGACCAATCTAAAATGCCTGAGCTCTCTAATTTTTTAATGAATGAAAATGAATTTTATGGTTTTTCAAATTATTGGGTTTCCTATCCGTTAGCTTTTTTAAGTGATGAAAAAATAATTTCTATCCCTGAGTTGCCATATCATCAGGATTTACGATACACAAGTAGAGATAATCGCATAGAGGAATATAATGAAAAAATCTCAAATGCTGATCGGTTTTTTTATATCACTACAAAAAACCGCGTATTAGATAATACCCTTGTTTCTGCTTTGGAAGAAAAAAAAATTAATTATGAATATAAAGAATTAGGAGATTTTAAAATCTATTATTCTCTTTCTAAAAAATTTACTCCTGAAGAGTTAGGTATTACCAATGAATTTATCAAAAATTGAAAAAAGTAAACAAAAAGAACGGTTTATTACTACTCTGTTTTTAATTTTAATATTCTTTATGGCAATCCGTTTGCCAGTAGATACGGACTTCTGGTGGCACCTTAGATCTGGACAATTGACTGTCCAGAATAGAGCGCCAATTCTTCAGGATGTAACCTCTTTTACGGCTTTCTCACAACCTTGGGTTAATCATAGTTGGCTTTCTCAAGTTATCTTTTTCGAAATCTATAAAATAGCTGGTGAGACGGGAGTTATGCTATTTGTAGCAATTATTGCAACCATATCTATTGCTTTTATATATCTACGATTGAAAGGAAACATTTTCTTAAAGAGTCTAGTAATACTTTTAGGCGTATTAACCACTGCTGTTGTTTGGTCTCCACGCCCACAGCTGCTCTCTTTATTGTTTTTTGCTCTGCTTTTATTTTTTGTTGAGGGCGAAAATTTTAAAATTAATACATCAACTTTAATATTGCTGCCCATTTTTTTTATTGTGTGGGGGAATTTACATGCAGGCTTTAGTATTGGTTTCATTTATTTATTATGCAAACTGGCTGGAATGATATTTGATTTAATTATTTCAAATTCCTGGACCGATAAAATTAAATGGAAAGCAGTGTATCAATGGTTGGGTCTACTTTTGATTAGTGCGATGGCTGTAATCATAAATCCGAATGGAATTAATATCTGGCTCGTCCAATTTAATACGATTTCAATTCCTTCTTTGCAGAATTTAATACCGGAATGGGCGTCTCCAAATTTCCATGAGTTATATCAGCAACCCTTTCTCTGGTTGTGGGTATTGTTGATTGCATTCATAATGGCCAATGGTCGTCAATATAAGTTTCAGACGATCTTCCCGCTGATTGTTTTAGGGGCTTTGGGCTTCATTTCCAGAAGGAATTATGTGTATTTTTCTGTATTTACGATTCCAATTTTAAACTCCGAGTTGAATATTTTTTGGAAAAAGAGAGTTCACCATATTAATTGGCTAGAAAATATATTAACAAAGATGAGTTCAATGAATAAAGAACCCAACCTGGCTTTTTCCAAAATCATAAATTCAACAATCATTTTTTTACTTTGTTTTGTAACAGTTGGAAAAATAATTTATTTGGGAAATCCGATGATATATAAAGCGTATTTGAATCAACTTTACCCATTTGAATTGTTGACAGAATTAAGAAAACAGGATCCAAGCGCTCAAAGATGTCTAAATTCTTACGCATGGGGAGGTTTCTTATCATGGAACGTACCAGAAATGTTAATATTTATTGATGGGAGAACTGATTTATATGGAGAAAAAATAATTAATGATTGGCTCTCGATGGTGAATGCTGGTGATGAATGGAGAAAAGAATTTAATAATTATAGAATTAACTGCATAATTTTAGAAAAGAATCGCCCAATCGTCGATCATTTAATTTCAGATTCCTGGAAAATACTTTATGAGGATAACCAGGCGATTTATTTAATGAAATAATCATTTTATATTTTTCTTTAAATTGGTGCGAAAATATAAATATGTTTTATACTTCATTAAATTTTGATAAGCAATTTATTTAATTCCCTGAAATAAAGAAACCTTTAAAATATGAATAATTTTTATTTATTTATCGTTTATTTAACAAATTACCTATGAATCGAAAAAAATATAGAACAATACAAGAGTTTTCAATAATCTTATTATTTATTGTAATTATTGGTTTATTTGGATATACCAATTTTCAGTTTACAAAATCATCTCCAGGAGGGAACGATTTTCTTGTTCACTGGGTTGGGACTCAAAAATTTGTATTGGAAGGTATTAGCCCATATTCAGACAAGGTTGCATTAGAGATCCAAAGATTAGTTTATGGACGACCTGCTCTGGAAGGGGAGCATGAATTACGGGTCGCATATCCTTTCTATTCAATTTTCCTTTTTTTACCCTTCTCGTTAATTAAAAATTTTGAAATTGCAAGAGCGTTTTGGATGACATTTCTAGAATTAATTTTGATGTTTTCTACAATAATAGTTATCAAATTAGTGAAATGGAAAATAAAACCTTTGTTTACTTTTTTGATCATTGCTTTTAGTTTATTTTGGTACCATGGGTTGCGTTCGATTATTAATGGTAACGCTGTGGTTGTTATACTTTTTTTGGTCGTAGTTTGCATCTATGCGATTTCTAGAAAGCAAGATGAATTAGCCGGAATTAGTTTAGCTTTATCAACTATTAAGCCACAAGTAGCTTTTGCTTTTATTATCTTTGTTATTATTTGGGCAATCGTGAACAATAAGCAAAAAATATTATTTTGGTTTTTTGGTACACTGATCTCAATTGTCTTGTTGGGTTTGTTTTTACTGCCTACTTGGCCTCTGGAATTTTTAAGAGAGGTTATGAGGTACCCTGGTTATAACCCTCCTGGAACACCTGCAACAGCCTTAGCAGAATTAATGCCTGGAGCAGGGTATCGTCTGGGGTTATTGATTTCAGCGATAAGTGGATTGGTTTTATTGGCTGAATGGTTTTTTGGCCGACATTCTGAAGAACTTAAATTTTTTTGGTTGGCTTCATTAACACTTGTTCTCGGCCAATGGATTAATATTCAGACGGATCCTGGCAATTTCTTAATTATGTTTCCAGCTTGTATTATTGTTTTTCGTATGTTAGATGATCGCTGGAGGAAAAATGGTCTCTGGATCATAATGAGCTATTTATTAGTTGTATTTTTTGTCCCCTGGCTGTTTTTTATTAAGACTTTGGATTTTGGATACCAACCGGTTCAAAGTCCAATTATGTTTTTTCCAACTCCAGTTTTACTGCTTGTTGGATTATATTGGGTGAGATGGTGGGTAAAGAATCCGGCAATCAATATCATCAATTCATAATTAAAAACCGAGACTTGATATCGATATCCCTGGTTTTTATTATTGGCATTAGTTTACGATTGCTATTTATTAATACGCGTGAAATTGCTTATGATGATGCGTTTAGCTATTTCCTGGCAAGGAATGATTATCAAAAAATAATTATGGGGACATCTTTTGATACGATGCCGCCACTTTACTACTTTCTTTTGCACAATTGGTTAACAATAAGTAAAGCCTTGTGGTTTTTAAGGTTATTGAACATTTTTATTAATTTATTGACGGGAATTTTCGTTTACAAATTAGCTGGCAACCTTTTTAATAAACGAACTGCTGGAATTGCTGTACTTCTGTTTATGATTTCACCATTTCAAATCTACCATTCTCAAGAACTTCGAATGTATGCTCTTTTGGAATTCGGACAGATTGGTTTTTATTTTTCAATTTTAAAGTTGATAAATGATAAAGGTAAACATCAGATTTTTTGGTCGGCATTGTCCATAATTTTTGGGGTCATCGCGATGTATTCACACAATTTAGGGTTTATCGGAATTATCGCAGTGAATTTGGTTGGCTTTTGGATAAAAAATAAGAAAACATTCTTGAAAATTATTGGGATTGAATTTGGGATTCTTATTCTGTCTTCACCCTGGTTCTATTTTCTTCCGCAACAAATTGAAAAAGTTCAGGCTGCATTTTGGACGATAAAGCCTGGCCTGATTGACATTATTCAAAGCCCCTTAACTTTGTTCTCTTTTTTACCGATGCCACTTGTCATAACTGCATTTGCATTAATTGTTATTCTGCAAAGTTTTATATTTTTGTTAATTAACACCTTCCGCTCTAAGTCGAAGACAATATACCTAGTTTGTTCTTTATTTTTTTTCACACCTGTTTTATTGTTTATTATGTCTTATGTTGTAAAACCTGTGTTTGTCCCCAGAATATTTATTGCAAGTTCGGTTTGGTTTTTTATATTATTTGCGTATTTTATAATGGAAAATTGGAAAGTGGTAACTGGAAAAATAAATTTGATATTATTTATTCTCATGTGTGCAATTTCACTCCCATTTTATTACGGTTATAATTTGTTCCCTCGCTCTCAATTTTCCAATCTTTCTACTTATTTAAACAAATTGGATAAAAATATTGCGATTATTCATGAAAACAAATTGTCTTTTTTCCCGACGATTTTTTATAAAGAAACTCATAATTCATTTTATATTATGGATGAACCAGGCACTCCCAATGACACCCTGGCAACTGGATCGCAAATTGCACTGGGATATATAGCTAACAATTCTATTGATGATTTTCTTGATAGAGAGCATTTGTATTTTGTGGCTTTTCAACAGTCCATTGATGAGTACGAACAAATGGGAATTGAAAATCCAAATATCAGGATCTTAAAAAATCACTATGGCCTTCTAGAGGAAAAGAAAATCGGTGACCTTATTATTTTTGACTTTGGAGAAAAAGATTGAAAAAAAAAGACCTTATTATCCTGGTTTTTATATCAATAATTTTTTTTTCTACAGCCTTTATTTTTCAAAAAGACCCCGGTTATATGGATTCGGAATTTTATTATCTAGCCGGGAAGCAACTAGCAAATGGTAAGTTAACGATTCCAGTCATTTGGAATTATTTAGATAATCCTGTCAAATTACCTGCACCAATATTTTCCTATTGGATGCCGGGGGCATCCATACTTGTTAGTATTTCAATAAAGCTATTCGGTGAAAATTTTTTAGGAAGCAGGATTTTATCGCTTTTAATTGCCCTGGGGATTGCGCCTTTATCCTATGTGATGGCGTTTAAATTGGCTACCAATAGAGCAACAAGTTTTCTCACTGGTATCCTTTCTATTTTTTCTGGCTTCTACTTTAAATTTATTATTATTCCAGAAACCGTAATGATCTATATATTATTAGGAGGATTGTATTTTTTTACCTTAAGTCAGATTATCCAAGATTTTCAAACCAGTAAAAGCACATGGAAAAACCTTGCAGTTTTAGGGATCGTGGCAGGAGGAATGCATTTAACGAGAGTTGACGGCTTGTTTTTCTACTTTATTGGAGTCTTTGTAATAATTTTCTTTATTTTTAAAAAACATGGGATTTCAAGAAAATGTGCCTGTTTACAGCTTTTAACATTTACTTTTTTTTACTTAATAATAATGAGTTTTTGGTTTATTTCTAATTTGCAACAATATGGTACACTTTTTTCTCCATCAAACTCCAAGGCATTTTGGATTGCTACCTATGATGACACCTTTATTTATCCGCCCTCCGGATTAACATTAAATTATTGGATCGAAAATGGGTTGCCATTACGTTTTACACAAATAACCAATGGCCTAAAAATAAACTTAGGATCATTTGTCGGAGTACAAACTGCAATTATTGGGCTGCCTCTTTTTTTGATCGGAATTAAAAGAAGAATTCGAAATTCACTTATTTTTCCTGGTATTCTGCATCTCTTTTTAATTTTTATAATTATGACAATAATTTTTCCATTAGCTGGGGCAAGAGGTGGTTTTTTACATTCATCGGCAGCAAACCAGATTATTATCTGGATTTTGATGGCAGATGGTTTTCAAGGATTTCTGGAATGGGGAGTCCAAAAAAGAAATTGGCAATTAGTTAGAAGCCAAAAAATGTTTGGATCAGCACTCGTTGTTTTAGTATTTCTATTTACAGTTTTTATTTATTCCAGAGATGTTATTGGTAAAAATATTAATTATCCTAAATGGAGTTTTGAATATTCAAAATTTAATGAAATCGAGAAAAAAATTGAAAAAATTACGTCAGAAAAAACTGATGTGGTAATGGTGAACAACCCGCTTGGTTATAATTATTCATCAGGCAGATGGTCAATCGTTATTCCAAATTCAGAAGTTCAAGGGTTTTATGAGGTCATTCAGAAATTTCATGTCAAATTTATTGTCGTAGATAAAAATTTGCCTGAAAAATTTAATGAAAATCACCAGAAATTTATTATTAATAATTTTTACTTGTTAAAACGACTTGAAGATGGATCGTTAATTTATGCAATTAATGAACAATAAAAAAAATACTTTTTTGCAAAAATACTGGTTGTTATTTGTGGTTGGTTTTTTTGTCCAATTATTATTTATTATGTTTGCAATGCTTTATTATGAAATTGGCTTTCCTTTGGATGATTCGTGGATACATCAAACTTATGCAAGGAATTTATTACATTATAGGGGTTGGTTTTTCAACCCATTAGAAAAATCAGCTGGATCAACTTCTCCTTTTTGGACAATTTTATTAATTCCTGGCCATTTTTGGAAAGATTTTTATATACCCTGGACATTTTCAATTTCATACATTTTTTTTGTCTTGTCAGCTATTTATTTTGAAAAATTAATTAGGTTAGAAACCTCAATATCCCAAAAAATCCCTCTGGCAGGGATATTGTTCCTGTGTGAATGGCACATCGCTTGGAGCTCTGTTTCTGGCATGGAAACAATGTTATTTGTTTTTTTTATAGTTATTTTTTTCTACGCTATGAGAAAAGAAGAAAAACTTTGGCAGTGGATTGCGTGTATCTTAATAGGAGTTGTTGTTTTTGTCAGGCCTGATGGCATCACCTTGCTAGGTCCATTTCTATTGATTTCTTTTGTTCGCTTGCTTAAAAATAAAACAAAATCATTTAAGGATATCGCTTTAAAAATTTTATTAATAACTTTTTTTTTCCTTTTATATGGTTACTTCAATTTAAGATTAGCTGGAGAAATTTTCCCAAATACTTTTTTTGCAAAACAAGCTGAATATAGTATTTTATACTCAACGCCTATCATTTCACGATTCATGAATTTATCCATGGTGCCGATCACTGGCGTTGGGGTGTTATTACTGCCTGGTTTTATTTATCTTCTTTATCAATCAGTGAAAAGTAGAGATTGGTTTAAGATATCGGGGTTTTTATGGTTTATTGGTTATATAGGGTTATATGCATTTCGTCTTCCAGTGACTTATCAGCATGGTAGATACATTATTCCAGCGATTCCAATTTACCTCTGGCTTTCATGGATTGGTACATTACAAATTCTTCAAATTATCAAGAACAAGAAACCTGTTTACGAGTTTGGATACAGAGCAACAATAATTGCAATTATTTTAATTTTCCTTTTTCTAGGCAGTAAAGCCTTTTCGCTGGACGTTGCCATTATTCAAACCGAGATGGTAGATACGGCAAAATGGATCGATAAGAATATCGAAAAAGATGCGATTATTGCCGCCCATGATATCGGAGCCATCGGTTTTTTCTCCAATCATAAAATCGTTGATTTAGCCGGTTTGATTTCAACAGATGTGGTTGATTTTATTACAGATGAACAACGCTTATCTACTTATCTAACTCAGGAGCATGTTGATTATTTAGCCGTATTTCCGGATTGGTATAAGGATTTAACGAATAATAAGGATATTGTTTATAAGTCAAATGGAATATTTTCTCCCCAAGAAGGCGGAGAAAATATGACGATCTATTTATGGAAATAGTATTTTGGTAATTAACCTTACAGTGTGTTAAAATAGCAATCGGAACCTAGGTAGAATTTGGGTTTTTCCCCCAAGAAGAGAGGAGAAAATATGGCTGATAATGTTAAAAACATCAACGATTTTTGGACTGAATTAGATACTGATCAGGAACAAGCTCAAAAAACACTGAAAGAAATAAACATGATGCTGGATCAGAGCCAATCAGAATTATCAAAATTGATTCAAAGAAACACATCAGCTAATTCTCATTTGCAGCAAATTCAAAACCAAATTGATACTGTGCCTAGATCAGATATACAACAAGCCTATAACACAGCCTTAGATTCCCAACAACGAATGATTGTAATGCGTTCACAATTAGAAAAATTACAAAATGATCAATCTAATTTGCAAAAAAAGATAGCGTTAATCGATCAAATTCGTATGTTTTTTGAAAATCAACCTTTAATCAGTAAATCCGGCAAAGGCGGTAGTTCGGGAATTCAAAATAATGGAGACGGTCATTCATTTTTAGAAATGATGATAAATTCTCAAGAAACAGAGCGACAGCGCCTTTCACGACAAATGCATGATGGGCCAGCTCAAGCACTGTCGAATTTTATTGTCCAGACCGAAATTGCTTCCAGATTGTTTGAAATTGACAAGGAAAAAGCTAGAAATGAGTTAGAAAACCTAAAGGGGGCAGCAATGTCCACATTTCAGAAAGTAAGGAATTTCATTTTTGAATTACGACCTATGTCATTAGATGATTTAGGATTAATACTAACAATTAAGAAATATGTTGAAATTTTCAAAGATCAGAATGGCGTTGATGTAAATTTGTCTATTAGTGGGCAAGATCGACGTTTTGAACCGTTTTTGGAAGTGATGGTTTTCCGAGCTTTGCAGGAAATCATGGGCAATTCAGTCAAGCACAATGGAGACCAACCAGTAAAGGTACAGATTTCAACCCAAGTGTCAATTGATGAAAATCAAGTAAAATTAGTTGTATCTGATAACGGTAGAGGATTTGATCCTGAACAAGAAAAAAATAGCTCTGGATTAGGATTGAAATTAATTCGAGATCGGGTTGAAATATTGGGTGGATATTTTGATATTGATACATCCATTGGACAAGGATGTCGAGTTTCTCTTACAGTGCCAATCATATCTGCTGAATCTGCATAATAAAATTTTGAGGAGAATCTATGTCGAAAACAATTGGTATCCTTACCGGCGGAGGTGATGTACCTGGATTAAACCCTGCAATTAAGTCGGTTGTTGTAGGTGCAATGGAAATGGGTTATAAGGTATTCGGAATACGAAGGGGATGGGCTGGGCTTTTACATTATGATATGAATGAGCCTTCAACACATGAGTATTATGTTAAAGAATTAACATACAATGATGTTAGAACGATTGATCGAACCGGTGGTACTTTTCTACACACATCCCGAACAAATCCACAAAAAGTGAATAAAAATGATACGCCTGGATTTTTAAAAAACTCCAAATGGGGGAAACCAATAAAAGGGTTTGATGATTACACAGATTATACCGACTATACCCTTAATGTCTTGGGACACCTGGGAATAGACATTTTAGTGCCAATTGGGGGAGATGATACGTTGAGCTTTGCAGTAAGACTTCACAAAGAAGGTTTCCCGGTTGTTGGAATTCCAAAAACAATGGATAACGATGTTTTTGGTACAGATTACTGCATTGGTTTTTCTACTGCCATAACAAGAAGTGTTGATTTCATCACGAATATGAGGACGTCAGTAGGATCTCACGAGAGAATTGGAATTATTGAGTTGTTTGGACGAAATTCTGGCGAAACCAGTTTAATCAGCGCTTATTTATCCTATGTTGATCGAGCATTAATACCTGAGGTTCCATTTTCAGTAGAAAGATTATGCGATTTCTTACTTGAAGACAAAAGAAATAATACATCAAATTATTCGATATTAACAATTTCAGAAGGCGCGATCATTGAGGGTGAAGAAGTTTTTGAGACAGGGGAGGAAGACGCTTATGGTCATAAAAAACTTGGTGGAATCGGGATGATTTTATCAGACAAAATTAAAATGGTCACAAAACAAAACACCATGGTTCAACAGCTAGGATATCTGATGCGCTCTGGAGCACCTGATTCCCTTGATAGAATGGTAGCCATGTCCTTCGGGAATCTCGTTTCGCAATTATTACGGAAAAAAGAAACTGGAAAACTGGTAGCGCTTCATGGTGGAAAATACACAACTGTTCCAATTGAAATGGTTTTAGCTGGCAGAAAACGTGTAGACGTCCCTTCTTTTTATGATATTGAGCAGTATAAACCTAAAATCAAGGATTTTATGGGTGTTCCCATGTTTTTGAGCTAAAAAAGAGCTAAAAGCTCTTTTTTATTCGACAAAAGATATATGGAAAATTCCAAGCAAATACTTGTTCCAAATCGATATCTTGTATCTCCTCGAACTTTGATTTTTATCCAAAATGAAGATGACATTTTATTAATCAAGGGAGCAAAGGATAAAAAAATATGGCCTGGTTTATATAACGGAATTGGTGGCCATGTAGAAAAAGGAGAGGATGTACTTTCTGCTGCAAGAAGAGAATTAACTGAAGAATCAGGGCTAGAGAAAATAGATTTGTTTTTGAAAGCTATCATTTTCATTGAGGTAAATGAAAATACAGGCATCAATATGTATGTTTTTTGGGGAGAAACGAATAACAAAGATGTTCGTGATAGTACTGAGGGAAGCTTGGAATGGATCAATATTAATAATTTGCAAAATTATCCAATGGTTGAAGATTTATATGAGTTAATTCCAAAAATAATAACCAATCAAAAAGAATGTCTTTTTGGTCGTTATTTTTATCTCGATAAGAAGTTGGTTATGGAGTTTGCCAATTAAATGTTAATTGGGTTTTTGATAAAAAACAAATAAAGTAGAACCGTATTTACGTTGGTCAAATTCATAAAAATTAGTCAATTCCAGAGTTTTATATTCTACTGGATGGATTTGGACAATAATCCAGCCGTCACTTGATAACCATCCGTTATTTTCATCAAATAAACTTAAAGTTTTCTCCCATATATTCTTGTACTGAGGTGGTGCAATAAAGACATAATCATAAGTTCGATTTGGTGTCTTTCTTAAATACGAAAGTGTATCAGATTTAATTACTTCTGCTTTTTGTTCTAACCTGGTAAATCTAAGATTCTTTTTTATTGTGTCAATAGCCATAGGATGATTATCAATAATCGTGGTTAAAGAAGCACCTCTACTAAGAGCTTCTATACTGACACTGCCAGTTCCGCCAAAACAGTCTAACCAGGCTGATTGGATGATATCAGTTGAAATAATATTAAATAGAGATTCTTTGGCCCGATCTGTAATCGGTCTGGTGCTATCGCCAGGTACCGTTTGAATTCGCATTCCCTTTGCCATTCCTGAAATAATTCGCAGCTTACTCATGATCTTTAATTTTTCAATAAATCACTTAACTTTTCAGAAATTTCATTTCTTTCTGTTTCAACACTCTGAATTAATTCGGTAATAAAAGATGACCTTCGCATGCACAATGCCAGAGGTGCAACAGTTTGTAAATCTTCTTTTGTTACATTTTCGCGATTATCAATTGCTGCTAAAGCTTTTGCTGCTTCAAATAGAGTTATTTCGGCCCTTAAGGAATGTATTTCCATCTCTTTAATAATTAAAATCCCTAATCTAGAAATGGATTCATCAATTTTGACATCGTTAACCGTTTTGCGTGCATTCTCAATTTCTGTCCTGACCAATTGGTTTTCTTCTTCATAATATTTGATAAACTCATGCGGGTTTCGGCTAAATTGTATAGAACGGCTATATGCTTCTAAGCGAGCCAACTCATCTTCCAGACCCCTTGTTACAACTCGTAACCCAAAACGATCCATAATTTGGGGACGCAAATTACCTTCCTCTGGATTCATTGACCCAATCAAACTAAATTTGGAGCGAAAAGTAGTAAAGGCAGAATCCCTGCGGATAGAATATTTTCCCATTGCTGCTGCATCTAAAATTGCATTAATCGTTTCATTTGGCAATAAATTTACTTCATCAATGTAAAGGATGTTTTTATCGGCAATTGATAATATACCCCGGTTAACCTGTCTCATGCTATGCTGATCAGACTTTCCCTGAAAATCACCAATTACCTTTTCTAAAGGAGTATTAAGAGGTAATTCAATAATTTTTACTTTATTAATTTCTGATAATGGATTATTCTGGTTATATTTTTTGGCACAATCTGAGCAAACTCCCTCAATCCCATATTTTTCAATATCTTCAGGCAAGCACCCATATTGGCATAAGCTATTTTCAATTAAAGGGAGGATGTCTACCAAACCTCGCACTGCGGTGGTTTTTGCTGTCCCACGTGGACCTACTAATAAAACCCCTCCGATGTTTGGATTTACCAATGATAGTAAAAGAGCCAACTTCATTTCGTATTGGCCGACTATTGCCAAGAACGGAAAGAATAATGGTTCAGCCAGTCCGGTATCATACTCGAAATCGTAATTTATTAAATTTTTTCCGGAGACGAGATCAATTAATTCTCTTAATGAATTAACCTGTGAAATTGTTTCAGGAGATTCATCTGATTTATCTTTTTCAAATCTATTCGCATTAATTTCCGACATCGTTGTAAGTCCAAAATCGATTAACAAAAAAGTTCCAGAACATGACTATAAGTATAAGCAAAGCTAGGGTTAAATTGTAACCAATTGTGGTCGGTGTTAAGAAAAATGTTTCAGGAAAAAAGTTCTCTGCTAGCGAAGTAAAAAAGTTTTCAAAGGGATTGAATAAAGCTGTTCTAATCCCAAGCCCCACAATACTGACGATGAAAAATTGAAAAAATTGATGTTGGAAAGGCTTGAGCCTAGAATCTGGATAAGTCCAATAACGATTTAAAAAAAAGTTACTTAATACTGCACAGATAAATGAAACGATACTGGCATATAGAGGTTTGATATTTAACAATTGAATTAATAAATTAAAGATAGCGAAATCGATAATAGCCCCAAATGCACCGACCAGACCAAATTTAATAAACCGCACCTGCTCTTTTTTGTTTGTTAGAATCATTAAAGGCCTAGTTTTTTTTGGAAATAGGGTATTGTTTCCATGAGCCCCTGGGACAAAGAAAATTTTGGTTCCCAATTCAATAATGATTTTGCTTTAGAGATATCAGGTCTTCTTCTCTCTGGATCATTTCCTAAACGCATATCATCCTTAATAACAATTCCCGACTTATTATTGATAATTTCATTTATTTTTAATGCCAGATCTAAAACTGACATCTCTGTTGGATTGCCGATATTTACTGGTTCATGTATGTCAGATAGCAATAAACGATAAATTCCTTCAATTAAATCATCAACAAAACAAAAACTACGTGTTTGCTTACCTTCTCCGTAAATCGTTAAGGGTTCATTTTGGAGGGCTTGTTGGATAAAGTTAGGTATCACTCTTCCGTCATCTAATCGCATTCGAGGACCATAAGTGTTAAAAATGCGAACAATTCTCGTATTAATGCCATGAAAACGGTGATATGACATTGTTAAAGCTTCGGCGAATCGTTTGGCTTCGTCATACATTGATCTTGGCCCAGTTGGATCTACGTGTCCCCAATAGGATTCTTTTTGCGGATGTTCTTTTGGATCACCGTAAATTTCACTGGTTGATGCTAACAAAAATATTGCATTATTAGCCTTGGCAACTCCCAGTGCATTGTGAGTACCTAAAGCACCAGCTTTCATCGTCTGGATTGGTAGATTAGGGTATCCATAAGGAGAATTTTTGTTTGGGCTGGCTGGTGATGCAAAATGTAAAACTGCATCAAGCTTCCCGGGAACAAAAATAAAATTTGACACATCATGGCGAATAAATGAAAAATTATCATCTTTCGCCAAATGTGCCAGATTTTGTGGATCACCAGTTAGGAAATTATCCATTCCAATGACTGAATGACCTGCTCCCAATAATTTTTCACACAAATGTGACCCCAAAAAACCTGCAGCACCGGTAATTAATATTCGCATTTTTTAATTCCATTCTATTCGAGTAATTAAACCATCGCCTGTAATTTGATGATTTGTAAATTGATCTGATATTCCTAAAATCCATAGATTGCCTTGATAGATAAAACCGATTTGACATGACGAATTATCTCCGCATGGAGATTGAAAAATTCTTTGCGGTTCTAGACCTTGCATACCATCATTCGGAAATAATAATTCTGTATTTGAACCATCACGATCACTTATTAATAACCTGTATCGACTGGTATCACTGGTATCAGGAAAAACTGATTGGAGGAAAACCAAGCGATTCCTATGGGAAGCATTATCAACCTCAACTGCCAATGAGAAAGAGAACATTCCCACATCTTCTTTCAAAGATAGTATAGATTTCGTTTTTAAATCAATTGCTTTTAAAGTGAAAATTGGGGAGGTCTCAGGGTTTGGAGAACTTAGATCTATATTGTGATCCACCCAAAATAAGTAACGCCCATCAGTTGACCAGGAAATTGGAGATACCCACGCCCAGTCACTTTGAGTTTGATATGGGATTATGGTTGATAATGTTTCAAACTCCATGTTTTTAAGATCAACAACACCTAAAGAATCTGGTCTAACAAAAGCGAGATTTTTTTGATCAGGACTGAATTTAAAGGAAGTCCCCCACCAGCCATATATTCCGCCAGAATTACTCTCGAGAACCTCATCTTTTTTCAGTACCTTTCCATCTTTCCCTAAAGTAAGTTTGATTAAATTATTATTCGCTTGCCAACCGGGAGCAACTTCTCGCGGTTCAACAGTGGAAACTAAAACAGAAAAAATAGCACCCGGATTCCAGTCAGCGAAATGGATCACATTGTCTGTTTTCAAGTAAACAGGCGAAGATTCCGGATCCTCAAGGTTTTTCAACCACAGTTCATTGATCTTATCTTTATCATTGCTGATTTGTGTGAATAATAACCATTTTTCGTCAGCGGATAAACTTAAGACCCGCCCATCAACTTTCCCGTTCGTCAGAATAGGTTTTCGATTCGATGATTGATTTTCCATCATCCAGATATTGCCAGATGTTAAATAGATGATTTTTCCAGTAATAGGTATCGATGAGAAGGGAGCCTGAATTCCAATCATGATGATTTCAGGTTTTGGCGTTTCAATATCAACTCTTCTGACTTCTGTTCTTGAATATAGTTGACTGTTTTCATAAAGAAGGCGATAAGTAATTTCTCTTACTCCATTTACCCCAGGCTGAACCAGGATTTGCTGTCGTTCCGGTAAAGATTCGTTCCGTACAGTCTGTTGTTCAAAAGGGACAATAATTTCTTCAGTTTCAAACTTTTCTTCAACCCGGGTAATATTTATTGTTATTGGCTCTGTGATTACTGAAAAAACCGGAGGATCTACTTTGTCTAAAGGTAATAAAGAAATGTTATTAAAATTTAGAACGGTTTGAATTGTTGAACCGATTTCGACCTCAACCTGTTTTTTTTGATTATCTACATTTATTTCAACAGGAATCAATGAAATTTCAGACGCTTTTACACAACTGGAAATTAAGAAAATGAAAAATGTAAATAATATCAGGCCTAAAAATTTCTTGTGTTTTGCCATTTAATTGATCGCAAATTCAATTTTGTCAAGTTAATCAGGTATAATTTTCATTCATTATAACTAGGCAATTATAGCATGATAGAAATTTTCGAAGAAAAATCACCAGAAAACCTTGTCCCTGGAATAGAAGCAATTTTATTTGTTTCAGGATCGCCGGTGTTAATATCCAATTTAGCGGAGACTTTTAATGTAACTGTAAAAGTAATTGAAGCTAACCTTGATTTTCTTGAACAAGATCTTCAACAAGGAAGGGGAATCAGGTTACAGAGGATTTCTGGAAAAGTTCAATTAACTTCATCACCTGATTTATCACAACTTATAGAAAAGTATTTTGGTATAGAAATTACTTCAAGATTATCACGGGCAGCCTTAGAAACACTTGCAATTATTGCATACAAAAATCCTATTACCAGACCGGGAATCGATAGTATTCGGGGTGTTAATAGCGATGGGGTATTAAAAAGCTTGTTAAGTAAAGGATTAATTGAAGAAATGGGACGGTCTGAAGGGCCAGGAAGACCAATTTTATATGGGATTAGTGAGGATTTTTTACAATATTTTGGTTTAGGTTCGATTAATGAATTACCAGAGTTATTTGAAGAATCTGAAGTTAATAAATCAAATAATATCAACCTATTAAAGGATTAACGATGTCTGAAGAAAGGTTACAGAAAATTCTTGCTAAAGCTGGATATGGCTCTAGACGATCTAATGAAGAGTTAATAATTTCAGGCCGAGTAAAGGTGAACGGTAAGTCTGCTTTTTTGGGTATGAAAGCTGATCCGCAAGTAGACGAAATTTCCGTTGATGGTACGATTATTCCTAAGGAAGAAAAACCAGTTTATATCGCTTTTTATAAACCGAGAGGTGTACTCTCGGACAATGCAGCTTATGACAACAGAAAAAATATATGGGATTTAATCGATTTGGATGGTCACTTTTTTGTTGTCGGTAGGTTGGATCTTGATAGTGAAGGGTTAATGATTTTGACTAACGATGGAATTTTAACCAATAAGTTAACCCATCCAAGATATGGTCACGAAAAGGAATATTTGGTTTTGGTAGCAAAACGTCCTGATGATGAACAACTCGATATCTGGAGGAGGGGAGTTGTTTTAGAAGATGGATATCGAACTGCACCGACGCAGGTTATTCTACAGAAATGGCATGGAAAAGGCGCTTGGCTTAAAGTAATTTTACGAGAAGGACGCAAAAGGCAAATAAGAGAAATTGGAAAAGTAATAGGATTACCAATCGTAAAACTTATCCGGATCCGGATATCAACAGTTGGTTTAGGGAATTTAAAATCTGGAGAATGGCGCTATTTAACCTCTGAAGAAATAGATCAATTAAAAAGTAGCCTCGAAGGCAAGCCAAAAAATTCTGCAACCAGAAGAAACTTAAATAGACCCGCTAAAATTGATAGAGGCAAGGACTCTAGAAAGTCCATACCAACCAAAAAGAATTGAAATTAAGATCTACCTAAATCTGGTTTTAAGAAATCTCCCAATGAGGTATAAATTCCAGCATAATCTTTGTTATTGATTTTTGAATTTTTTCGAAATCTTTCTTTTACTTTCTCAAAAGGCAAGATTAAAATGCCATCGTTTTCATTAAGCCCAGACAATTTTGCATTTTTATGCATCAGAATTATTAAAAGCTGTAATCCAGGATCTTCGGTTAATAAAGCCTTGTCTTTAATTTTTAATAATTCTTTTTTGTGATACTCATACTCAGAAATAGGGTTTGGAAAATTTTCTTTTTGTAAGAAGCGGTTTAAAAATGAATTCTTTTTATGAAACCAATTATTTTTTGATTGATCATAAAAAATTTCTCCATCTACGAAAGTTGGAATGATTGACCAAACCCCTACAGGGCTAATCAATAAATGAGGAATAGTTGAGCGATAATGATAGATTTGGTAACGATCATCCAAGCCTTTAAAGGCTTTATCAATCAGTTCATCAGGTCGAGGAGAGTTTCCAAAACGACTTGTGAAGAAACTGCTTACAGAAGAAAGCAAGACACCGAGAATCATAACGACAAAAAATGAAAAAAACAAAGCAGGATTTGTCGCAATTTTTTCAGAAAAGACAGCAAACAATCCAAAAACCATACAGGCTAAACTTACCCACCTCAATATCTTCCCAATCCACTTGTTTCTTTTTACCAATTTCTCATCAATAATAATTTTCATAAGGTTAACCCTCTGCCTGATTCAGAATGGCGTTTTGAATTTCTTCTACAAGATTCTTCTCCACATCGTTTTGAGCAGCCTTAATGCCATTGTACATTGCATAACCATCAGAACGTCCGTGAGCAACAAATACCAGCCCATTTACACCCAATAACCGGGCAGCTCCAACCTCTCTGGGATCTAGCATTTTTCTAATTCGATTAAATGCAGGTCGTACAAGGGCACCACCAATTTTTGTTAAAAAGCTTGAAAGAATATCTTCCTTTATAATTTCAGTCATAAGTTTAGCAACTGCTTCACTCGTTTTTAAGAAAACATTTCCCGTAAAGCCATCGCAAATTAACACATCTGTTTCACCAGCAAAAACTTCCTTTGGCTCCACATTTCCAATGAAATTAAACCCGCCTTTTCCCATTGGACCTTTAGAATCTTTTATTAATTGATTCCCTTTTCCCTCTTCTTCACCGTTGGAAAGCATCGCAATCCGTGGATTAGAAATGTTAAGGATTTTTTCAGCAAAAATGCTGCCCATAATTCCAAATTGAACGAAGAAATCTGGGCGGCAATCTGCGTTTGCACCAATATCAAGAACGACAAATTGTCCTTTTTTGGATGGGAACATTGTTGTTAACGCAGGACGTTGTACGCCGAGTATTCGTTTAAGAATTGAAATTGCGTTAAACATAACGCCACCAGTATTTCCAGCAGAAACAAATGCATCTCCTTTTCCTTCCTTAAGCAATCTAAGTCCCACTGCCATGGAGTTATTTGGCTTTTTTCTGCTGGCTTCAACCGGCTTATCGGTCATTTCTAAAATATCAGGGGCATCTGCTACTTTTATTTTATCTTTATTGTATGACGCCGGTAAATTTTGGTTAATCAATTCTTCTTTCCCCACAAGAATTACATCGATCCCTAATTTTTCAACTGCCATTAACGCACCTTCAATTTCTGGAATTGGGTGATTATCGCTTCCCATTGCATCTAAAATGATTGTCATGTCTACTCCTGAAAATTGCAAGATTTGAAAATAAATTTTTCGTAATTAAGCAAACTGTTAATAAATTATTATTATGATTTTATCAGAATCAGTTATCTCTTAAAGAAATGTTTTCTTGACACTTATATATTTGAGATTATAATAACGAAGCATTTGCGCTGGTGCTGGAATTGGCAGACAGGCATGGTTGAGGGCCATGTGCCGAAAGGCGTGAGGGTTCAAGTCCCTCCCAGCGCACAAGAGACCAAACGGTCTTTTTTAATTAGTTCTCTGAGTAACAAAACAAGCCAGCTCTTCCAGTGCATCACGCTCATAACATTCAGGTAGGTTATGTAAGGCGTTAATGCACAGATCAATATGTGAGTTCGCTTTTTCAAAACTAAGATTTATAGCAGAGCTGTTTCGAATATTTTCAACCAAAATTTCTAATGTTTCCAAAGTAGGATTGCAGTTATGTTTGAAAAACTCTTTTGTTTGGTGATCGTTAGGATACTGCTCGAAATAGAGGATTGCAGGCAAAGTAATTAAACCAAGACGTAAATCTCCTCCGACTGGTTTCCCTAATTTTTCTTGGTTGGACGTGAAATCCAAAATATCGTCAATAATTTGGAAAGCAATGCCTAATTCATAACCAAATTCTTGTAAATGTTTTATCTGATTTTGGGTAGCATTTGAAATTAAGGCAGCAGCAGTTGTTGATGTTTCAAACAAAGAAGCTGTTTTAGCGTAAATTCTTTCGTAATATTTATCTAAATTACTATCGCAATGACTTGTAAATAATTGAGCGATTTCACCATTAACGATGGTGCTCAATGTGTTTGCAAATATTTTCATGACTGGGATGGAATCTGTTTCGGCTGCTAGCTTAGCAGCTTTGGCGAAAATGAAGTCTCCTGTAAGAATAGTTGCAGCAGGAGTCCAGCTTGCATTTAAAGTTGGGATTCCCCGGCGAAGTAAAGCACCATCAATTAAATCGTCATGAACTAAAGTAGCGGTGTGTAATAATTCGATTGCCGCCGATAAAATAATTAATCTATCTGGATCGCCATTCAATAATTTTCCTACTAACAATGTGATGTTTGGCCGTATTCTTTTTCCACCAGACAAAATTAAATGATCCAAAGCAGCTTGAAGATCGGGGTTATAACCCTCAGCTTGTTTTCGCATTAAATTCTCAACTGCCAGAATTTCGTCTGATACTAAATTTTGAAAACGGTTAATTTTATTCAATCAATGCTCCCATGCAAATAATCGATTTGCATTTTTTGTTGTTTCTTGTGATATCCATTTTAACGGTTTTTCGGATAAATTTGCAATTCTTTCCGAGATATATTTTATGTTCATTGGTTTATTTGGTAAACCCCTGACAGGATGCGGAGATAGGAAAGGGGAATCAGTTTCAAGAAGTAGCCATTCTATTGGAAATTTTCTTGCCAATTCGTGTTTTTCAAATGCATTCTTATAGGTAACAGGACCACCAAGACCAATGTAAAAATCTAAAGGGGGCAATTGGTTAGCCTGATTTAAATTTCCTTCAAATGAGTGAACAACCCCCCTTAATTTTGTTGATGAAGATTTGTGCTTTTTAATCAATATATTAAATATTTGAGGCAAGGCATTTCTGGAATGGATAATAATAGGTAAGTTTGTAGCCTCAGCAATTTCTAAGTGTTCCAAAAAAATTTTTTCTTGAATTTCAAAACTCACCAAATCACGATAAAAGTCTAAACCAATTTCGCCAATGGCTTTAACCTTGGGGTGCTGAGAGAGCTCTAAAAGTGTGCGTTTACTTTCAGTTTTCCACTCATTAGAACTATTCGGGTGATAACCTATGGCAGCATAAACAATTTCATATTTTTCTGAAAGCTTTATAGCTTCAAGGCTGGTTTGTAAATCAATACCAGGCACCATGATACGGTGAATGCCATTATTAGAAGCTTCAGAGACAATTTGATCTCTTTCATTTTCCTTTTCAAACATGTATAAATGGCAATGTGTATCAACCAAAGTCATTATTGAATCCCTGCTATCCGCAAACCATCTTGTAGAATTGATTGAACAAGATTCGCATGGGTGGTTTCACAATAAACACGAATAATAGGCTCCGTACCTGAAAAGCGAATTAATAGCCAGCCACCATCCTCGAGCGAAAATTTAAACCCATCTGTTGTGTTGAGATCAAGAACTTTTAAGCTGCCGATCGTGGCTGGTTTCGAATCCAATATTAGTTTTTCTTTGGTTTGACGATCTCCAGAAAAAGAACTGTCTATGCGATCATAATAATGGTCACCAACAACGTCAAACAATAACCGAAGAAGCTGAGCGGGAGATTTTTTCAATTTCACCATCATATCTAAAAAATATAAGCCGGCTAAAATGCCATCACGTTCGGGAACATTCCCGCGAAATGCGTATCCACCAGATTCTTCACCGCCGATCATAGCATTGGTTTCTATCATCTTGGGGGCTACATATTTGAACCCTACACCAGTCTCGTAAACAGGAACATTGTAGATTTTTCCTAATTTGTTAAGCATCGAAGTAGTCGATAATGTTTTAACGATTGGGCCACGCTCTTTTTTTATCTCTAATAAATAATAAGCTAGGAGGGCATAAACTTCTAATTGATTAAGGAAATTCCCGTTTTCATCACCAATTCCCAGGCGGTCTCCATCACCATCAGAAATAATCAAAACGTCTGATTGCATTTCAATTGTTTTAGTCAAACCAACATTAATATTTGGAGGGATAGGTTCAGGGCGTTTCATGTCTGGGAAAATTGGATTTCGATCATTATGGATTTCCGAAATTTGAGTGGTTCCTCCTGAAAGAAGTTCAGAAAACCAATTTGCATTATTGCCCCACATCGGATCGACTAAGATTTTAAGTCCCGCATTGCGAATTAATTCTAAATCTACCAAATCTGAGATGTGTTTTATATAATCCGGTTTAGGATCAAATAATTCAATTAATTTTTGTTGGGAAGCTTTTGCAAAAGAAATTATATTGACGTCGTTAACACTTTCCGGAATTAAATCCTCTATTCTTTTTAAGTCCTGTGGAGGAATGGCTCCTCCGTTTTGGTCCCTGACTTTAAACCCGTTGTCTGTAGGCGGGTTATGAGAAGCCGTAATGTTTATGGCACCTACTGCATTTTGACTTGTGACTGAATATGAAATTACTGGGGTTGGTGTAGCGCTATTGGTTAATAAAACTTTGAACCCATTTCCTGCAAGTACTTCAGAAGCTGTTTTTGCGAAATTCTCTGAGTGAAACCGCTTGTCATAGCCTATCACAATGCGTTTCCCTTTGTAACCTTTTTCAACAAGATATGAAGAAAACCCTTGAGAACACCTTCTTACATTATCGAAGGTATAATCCTCAGCTATAACCCCTCGCCAACCGTCGGTTCCAAACTTGATTTCTAGCACTTCCCAATCCTCCTGGACAACCTTATTGGGGCTTATTATAACAACAAGTTCAAGATAAGCTTGATAATTTTAGAAAAACACTGTTTTTACCAAAAAAATGTTATCAGGGTTTTTCTCGGGCGGATAGTGATTATAATTATGAAGAATAAAGTATAAATGAGGAATTTATGAATTATCTTCCAGGAATATTACTTAGTTTACTATTTGCTTTATTAATTGGATTTATTTTTCATTTTTGGAAGGGCGGCAGTTTTTTTCGTTTAATTAGTATTTTAATCTTCTCAATCTTCGGTTTTGGGATTGGACAATGGATTGGCAGCAGCACAAAAGGAAATTTTTTAAAAGTTGGATGGGTGTATTTAGGCTTTGGAATAATTGGATCAATTCTTTTTTCTATTATTGCAATTTGGCTGACAAACATCCGGTTAGAAAAGCAGGATTAATTCAATGTGGAATTTAAACGCAAAATTTGCTTCAATCGGAGACCTTGTTCAGTTAGTTGGTTTACGACATAAAAGCTTTATATTCACTTTGGTTGAAGGAAGAGAATTGCACACACATCGGGGAATTATTTATCACAATAAATTAATTGGACTGCCTTTTGGGAGTAAAGTCGAAAGCCATAATGGCGCCCCTTTTTTTCTTTTGCAGCCATCGTTGGCTGATATTTTAGTGGATCTGAAACGAATAACTCAAATCCTTTACCCAAAAGATATAGGCTATTTGTTATTTCAAATGGGAGTAGGAGAAGGGCAGCAAGTCATTGAAGCAGGCACTGGATCAGGAGCAATGACAATTGCTTTGGCTTACGCCGTTGGCTCTCCAGGGAAAATTTATTCGTATGATCAAAAAAAAGAATTTCAAAATTTGGCAAAAAAGAATATCGCCATGATGGGACTGGAAGATCGTGTTGATTTCAAATTGAAAAACATTGAAGAAGGGTTTGACGAAACGAATGTGGATGCCGTTTTTCTGGATGTTGTAAATCCGTACGATTATATACCCCAGGTAAAATCAGCATTAAAACCAGGAGGTTTTTTTTCTAGTTTAGTTCCGACTACAAATCAAGTATCCAGATTGCTTCATCAGCTTAGATTAAACCAATTTTCTTTCCTGGAAGTAGCTGAAGTATTGTTAAGATTTTATAAACCGGAGCCTGAAAGATTGCGACCAACTGACAGAATGGTAGCACACACTGGATACCTCGTTTTTGGGCGCTCATTGCTAAGCTCAGACGATTTGGATCTAGATGAAGGAACTGAAGTTTTTAAAGAATAAATATAAAATAATGGGTAAAAAAATTGAGATGTAAGAATTTAGATATTAAAAAAATAAAAAAGCTCCTCGAATTAGCAAGAGCCGAAAGAAAATTAAATAACGAAACAATTTCTAACCCGATTTTGAAGAAGGCTGCGGTATTAATTCCATTTGTTTGCGTAGATGGTTGCTGGAACTTGCTATTTACAAAAAGGGCAGATTCTCTTAATAGTCACAAAGGACAGGTTTCTTTTCCTGGTGGGGGAATGGAATTTGGCGACGAATCGCCTGCGGATACAGCTTTACGAGAAACATATGAGGAAATTGGGGTGAAAAATTCAGGAATTCATGTTATTGGCAATATGCCTGATTTTATAACGAATTCAAATTATCTGGTTACTCCAATTGTTTCATGGGTAGACTGGCCAGTTCCTCTAGATATATCTTCAGATGAAGTAAGCCGAGTATTTACTATCCCTATAAAATGGTTAAATAATGTTAAAAACTGGGAAAGAAGACTTTACACCCATCCGAACGGACTGTATGGAGAAATTATTTTTTACGATTTATATGATGGCGAACTTCTTTGGGGAATATCAGCGAAAATCACCATAGAATTGTTGAATTTATTAGGCGAGGAAGTTTTTTCATAAAAAAAAGGTTGCCTGAACGCAACCTTTTTTTATGATGTTAAGCATTAGAAGTCTTCTTTTTCTTTCTTGCCCTTATCAATTATTTCTGGCTCTCCGGATGAATCGAGTAATTCGTCACCTTCTCCTTCAGGTTCTTCGGACAAAGGCTTGCTGGAGGTTACCATTACAACCATCTCTTCAGAATGCGACAAGATTTCTACATTGTCTGAAACTTCAATGTCTTTAACCAAAACTGTATCACCAACATTCCGAAGTTTTGACACGTTGACGATTATGGTTTCTGGCAAGTCTTGTGGCAGACCTTCCATTAATAAATGCGTTAAACCAGATGTTAAAATAGCATCGAATTCTTTTATAGCAGGAGATTCCCCTTCAAAATGAATAGCAACTTCAGCTCTGATTTTCTCTGTCAATGAAACAGCTTGAAAATCTACATGCTTAAGAGTTCCCAAAATAAAATCGATCTGTTTTTCTCGCACAATAGATGGAAATTCTTTACCCTCTAATACTAGTGTGATCAAACTTGTGCTGGTCGTAGTTGATAAGATCTTGGTTGCATCTCTTAAATCTAATGTGATTGGTTTAGGATCCACTTTGTGGCCATAAACAACTGCTGGGAGCTTTCCTTGACGACGAAGTTGGTTTACCTGTTTCCCAATCAATACTCTGGGCTCTGCATTAATTACAATTTTTGACATTTTCAACCTTTTCCGAGTGCCTCTCACTAAAAATAGTTACCTTCACTCTAAAATATTTTTGCAAGACGAAATTTTATCATTTATCCAGATATAGTCAACCTCACAACCGAGACAAATTTTTAAACGAAAATTTTTGATTTGTTAAAAAACACAACTTAAAACATGACCAAATGAAAGTTAACAAGCTGAAACCTTCTAATTAACAAGCTTTAAAGGAAACGTAAACCAAAAATCAATAAATAATTTCGTGTAGCCAATATAATCAAAAAATAATATATAATTACATCATGTCAAAAAACAAAACAATTGCGAACGCAAAAAGAAGTTTTCCGTTCAAGGGGAGTGCAGATTTAGCATTTACTGTAGTTGTGCTTTCATCTTATTTTGCGATGTTCAGCTCCTTAAAAGAAACTAATATTTGGGAATTATTAATTATGATTCTTTTAGGGATAGCGTATATTACAAATGGAATTTACGCTTATAGTTTTGTTTCAAAAAATAAAAAGTTTCATTACATTTTTTTGTATTTTAGTTTACAAATTGTACTCGGATCATTAATAATATATTTAGGAAAAGGAGCAGGATTTTCAGCAATATTAATATTGCCCTTAGCTGGCCAGGCGGTGGTATTAGCACCTGGTTATTGGTTATATTTAATAAACATATCCATTGTATTTGGTTATGTGTGGGCTGTTCAAAAAAATGCTGGAAACTTAGCTGATGTATGGACTGCATTGCCGACGATATTAGCCGGTTTAATCTACATTATGGTTTTCACACAAATGGCCATTGAAGAAGAAAGGTCCAAACGTGAAGTTGAAAGATTAGTCGAGGAATTAGAAGATGTAAACGAAAAATTAAGGTCATATGCCAACGAGGTAGAGCAATTAACTGTAATAAAAGAGCGGAATAGAATGGCGCGTGAGATCCATGATGGATTAGGCCATTATTTAACAACAATTCATATGCAGCTTCAGGCTGCACAGGCGATTATTGATGAAGACCACCAAAAAGCAAAGGAGGCCATTGAGAAAGCTAGATCACAATCACAGATCGCATTAATTGATGTGAGAAGGTCTGTTTCGACTTTAAGGATTGACCAGAACGAAAAGGAAACATTTAGAGATTTGTTAGATAAAGCGATACGTCCTTGTGATTGGATTGGGATTCATTCCCATTTAGAGATATCGGGGCAAGAAACTAATCTGAGTGAAATTACAAAATCTACCATCTTTCGAATTGTTCAGGAAACGGTAAACAATACTTGCAAATATTCAAAAGCTAAAAATTACTTTTGCCAACTTGATTTCCAACGGCCCGATAACTTATTATTAATCATCTACGATGATGGTATTGGTGTCGATGAATTTCGGACAGGGTATGGATTAAAAGGGCTTCGTGAAAGGATAGAATTATTGAAAGGAACTTTGACAATTAATACCTCACCTAAAAATGGATTTAGAATAGAAATTGAGTTGCCATATGATTAAGAAAATAAGCATCATGATCGTGGATGATCAAGAATTATTCAGAGAAGGTTTATTAACTCTGTTATCAGTTCAAAAAGATTTTGATGTAATTTCCCAGGCGAGCTCTGGAGAAGAATCAATTCTTTCAGCCACAAAAACCAACCCTGATGTTATTTTAATGGATCTACGAATGCCGGGAATTGGTGGTGTTGAAGCCATAAAAAGAATTTTGCATCAACATCCTGAAATAAAAATTATTGTTTTAACCACATTCGATGAAGATGAACTTGTTTTTGATGCTTTACATGCAGGAGCGGTTGGCTATTTACTCAAAGATGTATCCCCAGAAAAATTATTCGACGCAATTAGAACCGCTAACAAAGGTGAATATTATCTTTTACCATCAATCACAGCTAAAGTAATGGCTGAATTCACAAAAACTCCGCGCATCAAAAACCTGCCAACAAATGATAATTTCGAGAACTTATCCAGAAGAGAATTAGAGATACTGCAGATGGTTGCATCAGGAATGAGTAATAAAGAAATTGCCTCTTCGCTCGTAATCGCCGAAGGAACGGTAAAAAATCATTTGACCAACATATTCAGTAAATTGGATGCAAAAGATCGAATGCATGCAGTCATGATTGCCAAAAAAAATAGGCTCCTTTAGTGTGCCAGATTTATGACTAAAGCCACATGATTTTATAAAATGGTTCACTAAAATAAAAACGCTGCGGTATTACAAATTATTTAATAAATACTAAAAATGAACAAATTTCTGAAGAATTTACTGTTTCAAATAGGGTTAAGTATCATATTTGCTGCTATTAGCGCGTATCTTTATTTTATTTTTAAAAATTTTGATATCAATTTATTCACAATCATAGGAATTTCTCTTATTGCCTTAAGTTTCTTTTGGCTATATTTATATATTTTTATTACCCTTTTCAAACAAGTTATTTATATTTGGCTTATTTTTCCATTTATCGTTATTTTATCTATTGGAATTCCATTTTTAATGGAAGATTTAAATTTCTTGAACTTTGTACTTTTCGTTGGGCTTAGTATTGGGATTTGCCTACTAATTGCTGGCATTTATTGGAAATTATTCGGGTTAGTTATTCCGGGTGCTTTGTTATTAGGCATACCTCCAGGTCTATACTTCGCATGGGAAAGAACAAGCTCAACCAACCCGTTGGAACAGACAGGAATCATGTTGGTCGGTTTTGCCTTCGGGTGGGGATTAATCACTGTATCATCAAGAGCTTTGACTAAAAATTTTATTTGGTGGCCATTGATCCCTGGTGGAATATTAGCGGTTGTTGGTTGGGGATTGTTTATTGCAGGGAACCCTGAAAGCGCAGTCAGTTTTATCGGGAATACAGGCTCAGTGGGATTGATCATTTTTGGTATTTATTTATTGTTAATGAGAAGAAGTTTTCATCAATAAACAATTAATTTATGGGGGTATAATTCCAATCCTGATTTTTCAGGATTCTTTATATATTGGATGAGCTATGTTAACAAAGAGAGATGAAATAAGAAATATTGCAATTATTGCACACGTTGATCACGGAAAAACCACTTTATTAGATGCAATGTTAAAACAATCTAAAGTTTTTAATGATCATGAAACAATCACAGAAAGAGTAATGGATTCGAATGATTTGGAGCGTGAACGGGGAATTACTATTGTATCAAAAAATACTTCTGTATTTTTTACTGATAGACGAACAAATAAGACTATAAAAATAAATATTATCGATACACCCGGGCACGCTGATTTTGGGGGAGAAGTAGAACGCGTACTCAATATGGTGGATGGCGTATTACTATTGGTCGATGCTGCTGAAGGACCAATGCCTCAAACCAGATTTGTTTTAAAAAAAGCATTGGCTATGGGATTAAAACCGATTGTTGTCATTAATAAAATTGACCGGAAAGATGCAACACCCCAAAAAGCAATCAACGACACATTTGATTTATTTATTGAATTAGGGGCGAACGAAGAACAATCGAGTTTTCAGATTGTTTATTGCAACGCTTTTTTGGGACAATCCAGCTTGAAAGATTCAGAAATGGGTGAGAATTTACAACCCCTATTTGAGACGATCATCGATCAAATTCCAGCTCCTATCGTTGACCTGGATGCTCCTTTTCAAATGCTTATTGCAAACTTAGGCTACGATGAGCATTTAGGGACAAGTTGTCTTGGAAGAGTATTTTCTGGATCAGCAACTGAAGGAAAGAACGTTATTCTCATAAAAAATAATAATGAGATCGTTAATGAAAAAATTAAATATTTATTTGTTTTCGATGGATTAAAAAAGAAACGGATTAATCAAGTATTTGCAGGGGACATTGCATTTATCGCTGGAATTCAAGAAGCAAGCATTGGGGAAACCCTTTCTTCGAATGAAAATACCATTCCATTGCCGAGAATCACCGTCGAAAAACCAACTGTTAAAATGAGTTTTGAGGTTAACAACTCTCCATTTTCAGGGAGATCGGGAAAATATCTTACCACTCGACAAATTCGAGAAAGATTATTTAAAGAAACAAAAAATAATATGGCACTAATGGTTGAAGATACCGAATTACCTGATCGATTCATTGTTTCCGGCAGAGGAGAGCTTCACCTGGCAATTTTGATAGAGACAATGCGGAGAGAAGGATACGAATTCCAGGTTTCTAAACCAGAGGTTATTTTCCATAATGACGAAAACGGGAGGTTATTAGAACCTTACGAAGAAGTAATGATTGAAGTTGTTAGTAACCATGTTGGTTCAGTAATTGAGTTATTTGGAAGCAGATCCGGACAATTATCAAGCATGGAAAACAAGTTGGATGCAACAATTTTGAGATACGAGATTCCAACGCGAGGTTTGCTGGGAATTCGACAACACTTTATGACTATAACCAGAGGAGAAGGAATTATTAATACTTTCTTCAGTGGTTATCGCCCTTATGCCGGTGAAATACCTACCCGGAAGGCAAGTTCACTGGTGGCCTGGGAAACTGGAGTTTCAAGCACCTACGGCTTAAAAAATGCTGAAGAAAGAGGTGTGCTTTTCATCGGTGCTGGAATTGATGTTTACGAAGGCATGGTAATAGGGGAAACTTTTAATGAAAGTGATGTAACCATCAATGTCTGCAAGAAAAAACATCTTACAAATATGAGATCTTCGAATAAGGATCTTGAATACAGATTGTCTACACCAAAAGAATTATCTCTTGATGAAGCACTGGAATTTCTTGCCGATGACGAATTGTTGGAGGTTACCCCCGATGCTTATCGAATTAGAAAACGAATTTTAAATGCAGAAGAGCGCGGAAAAAACCAAAAATTAAAAACAACAATCCTTAATTAAGAATGGTTAATCATACCGGAGAAGTTCCCACTTCAAAACAGTTTTTTAAAAAAATAATTAAGCAAATTACAAAACTATTAGTTAATTTGCTTGTTAATGTCGAAGCGGTAGGTTTGGAAAATTTTCCAGAGAAGGGACCATACATTGTTGTTGGAAATCATGTTTCCGCAATGGAAGCAATCCTGATGATGATTGTTACTCCTTTACCTATTGAATTTCTTGGTACTGGAGATATTCCAATTGATCCTCGTATGTCTTTTTTCGCAAATCTATATGGATTTATACCAATCATGCGTGGTCAAATCGATCAAAAAGGATTAAGAGCTGCCATTGGAATTTTGGAACAAGATGGTGTTTTAGGTATATTTCCTGAAGGTGGCATCTGGGAAAAAAGTTTAAAAGAACCTAAGCTAGGAGTTAGTTGGATCAGTTATAAATCAAGAGCAAAAGTAATTCCTATTGGTTTTATTGGAATGAATGGTGCATTAAAAAAAGCTTTGTCTTTTACCAGGCCAAAAGTAATCATTAATATTGGTAAACCCTTAACTTTTAATGATATTTTTCCTGAAACCAATTCATTAAAAGAATCCATGAAGGCTGGGGCTAATTTTATAATGGGAAGAATTGCTAATCTACTACCAGAAAACGAAATTACTAACTCCGACCTAAATAAACAAAAAAAGATTTCCTATTATTTTTTAACTGAAGGCGGCCAAACCATTTTGATTTCATTTAAAAATCAAGAAGCATTTTCAAAATTAATTGAACATCCAATAATTATGGATGTTTTTAAACGGAATCTGAAATTACCAGTTAATTGTTTGCTAAAACGCTCAAAAAATATTTCTTTGAAAGATACAAAACAAGCTCTTCTAGCAATTAGAGGTTACCTGGAACATAACCCTGGGTTCTTATCCTATCGCTTTGGGATAGAAGAAGGGATTATGATGAAAGACGGTCAGGAAAATTTTTTGAACATTCTTTCAGAAAATGAAACGAAATATCCAAATATTATGATTAGTTATTCTGAAGTCGAAATTACTGAATTTCCGGCAACATAACCTGAAATAAAAGCCCAATGAAGGTTATAACCACCACAAGGTCCAAAAACATCCAATACCTCACCAGCGAAAAACAAACCAGGGCATAATTGAGATTCGAGTGTACTTGAATTAACTTGCTCTGAATCCACCGCACCAGTTGAAATTTGGGACACTTCAAATCCTTTTGTTCCAATAATTTTTTCCTGAATTTGTAAATTATTAAATAATTCTTTAAATTTTTCAACAGAAAATTTATTTGATAAATCCAGATGTAAATTCAGAAATATCTGATCAATTATTTTTTTATTTAAAACCGATAGAAGTGGAGAGAAAAGAAAATTAAATTGTGAATTGTTTTTTATTACTTCCTCAAGGAAGTTATTTGGAAAAGTTTCTTGAAAACGTAGTACCAAATTTAAATCATCTTGATACTCATGAAATAAGTGACTTAAATTCATCACTCCTGGACCGTTTACTCCCCATTCTGTAAAAATTATATTTCCAATATTTTCTTTGATGATTTTTCCATTATTTTTAAATTGAACTAAAGCATCGCATCTGACCCCATTCAAAAATTTTGTGTATTTTTTTGTCGTAATAATTGGAGACAAAGCAGGATTAGGTGGAATAATTTTATGACCTAAATCTTTTAATTTAAATAACAATTGATCATTTGCATTTAATTGAGGGTTTGCCCTTCCACCTGTGGCTAGAATAACTCTATCAAAATGCTCTAATTGGTTTTCAGAGGTAAACAACTGATACTGATACTTGCTCTTTTTAATTTTTTCAATTGTGGTATTCAATCTCAGATTAATAGCTTGTTTACGTAATATCTCTTCAAAGTGGTTCGCAATATTTTTTGCTGAGTTAGAAATTGGGTATACCCAGCCATCATCAGTGTGATATGTAAAAATACCTAGATCGATAAAAACTTTTGCGAGAAATTTGTAGTCATATTTTCGAATAATATCAGTAAAGGCAAACTTCTTGACAGACCGGTAAGCGTCAACAACTACATTCATATTGGTTAAATTACATCGGCCGGCTCCAGTAGCAGAAAGTTTTCTCCCTAAAAAATTATTGTTATCAAAAAGCGTAATATTTGCAGAGGATTTGCTCGCTTGAATAGCGGCCATCATCCCTGCAGGACCACCACCAATAATTCCAATTTTCATCTTTTTCCTTATCTATATCTAATTTAAAAGTAATAAAAAGTAATAAATTTATGTTACAAAAACACCTTTATAATTATTGAGTTTACTAATTATTTATGATAAGATTACAAATTATTAGTAACAAAACAATAAAGGCTGCTTTTATGACAACAAAATTTCAAAACAGAAGGCAACAATTAGCCTCTTCAATATTATCAGAAGTTATCAATAAAATAACTTATAAACAATTACAGTTAGAAACAATTCCAGAAAATTTTCAATATCCGGCACCAAATCCGCAGCAAAAGTACGTGCTTTATGCTCACATTCCATTTTGTGAAAGCTTGTGCCCTTACTGTTCTTTTAATCGTTTCATTTACAACGAAAAAAAGGTCAAATCTTACTTTATCAGCTTGCGTAGAGAAATGGAAATGTTGGCTGAAAAAGGATACGATTTTGTCAATCTTTACATCGGAGGGGGAACCCCAACGGTTGATTTAAACGAATTAACCACAACAATCGATTATGCAAAGAATTTATTTTCTATCGCTGAGGTTTCGTGTGAAACAAACCCCAATCATTTGTCTCCTGAAATTCTAAATCAGTTGAAGGGGAGGGTTGACCGTTTATCGGTTGGTGTTCAGAGTTTTGATGATAAGCTTCTACGACAAATGAGCAGATATGAAAAATTTGGATCTGGCGATCAAATTTTAGAGATTATTCAAAATGCTGTTGGAATTTTACCATCGCTCAATATCGATATGATTTACAATCTCCCGGATCAAACTGAAGAAAGTTTAATCCGAGATATCGAATATATAAATAAATCAGGAGCTGAACAAACGACTTTTTATCCGTTAATGAGTGCTCCATCTGTAAAAAGAGCGATGGAAAAAACATTGGGTAAATTGGATCATTCAAGAGAACTCCGTTATTTTCAAATTATTTCTGAAAATCTTTCAAAAGTATATCGCCCCAGTTCCGGGTGGACTTTTTCAAGGAAAGATTCCACCTTGCTGGATGAATATATTGTTCAATACGAGGAATATGTTGGAACTGGGTCAGGCTCATTTAGTTACTTAAATGGTAGATTATTTGTTAATACTTTTTCATTAAAACAATATGAAGCAAAAATAAACCAGGGTAAGTTCCCACTATATAAAATTAAAAAATTTAGCCGATATGATAAAAAAAGATATCGCTTCTTGATGGAATTATTTGATTTGTCGTTAAACACAACGAAATTTAAAAAAGATTTCAAAATTCCACTTTTGCTCGGATTGATGCCTGAAATGGCTTTTATGTGGTTAGCTGGAGCATTTGATAAATGGCAAAATGGAAGAATTTACCTGAAACCAGAGAGTCGTTATTTACTGGTTGTTATGATGAGGGAATTTTTCTCAAATGTTAATGTCTTAAGAGACCAGGCTAGATCCGCTTTATCAAAAGAAGAGAAATTGATGTGTGTGGTAAACGACAAGCTTTACCACAATGAATTTGCTTAAAAATTAGTCGCACAAGTTATCTTCTGAATTTTTATACACGTAATGGTTCAGAAAAAAGCCCCTGATCGGTTCCCCGGAAGATTG
The DNA here is from genome assembly GCA_034429975.1 of Anaerolineaceae bacterium. Taxonomy (GTDB): domain Bacteria; phylum Chloroflexota; class Anaerolineae; order Anaerolineales; family Anaerolineaceae; genus UBA6170. Next base: position 93,560 of record DAOUFM010000146.1, read on the forward strand.
AATTATTGATCTTTCTGAGCCCGTGTTTATATCGATAAATTGTTCGGTGTTTGGGTAGTTAGGATCGTATAAATATAGCTTAACTATATCTCTTTTTGATTCAGATTGTGTCACCAACACTTGATGATTGTTTGTCGGATTTTGAAAAAAACTTGAGCGAACAATAATAATCGGTGCAGGTAGAGCGTCACTCAATTTTTCCAGGATTTGAGGCAATTCTTGCTGAATGGATTTGTTTATTGAAATGGATAAAGGAAAAAGTGCATAAGTGATTAATTTAATAAATGTTAAAAATGAAACGCTTTCCCTCTGTCTTTTCCATAAATATTTCGTATAGCTTAAGGGAATATCATTTGGATTCGTATATTTTGGGATTGATTTTTGATCGAAATAAAAATCTAAAGCGGTAAAAACCATTCCGCCACACATACCATAAATCAAATTGTTTTTTATAATTTTAAAGATTTTTTTAAACCCAGAATATTCAAATCGATTTGGGAATTTATAACCGTAGGTGAGGGGAGAAAAATTAGTTTTCATAATTGCTAATTTTGATCAAATATTTCGTTATAACCTCGATCTAATTCATCATCGTTAATATGTGCATAACGCTGCGTGATTGCGATGTTTGTGTGTCTGGCTAATGATTGGGCAAGCTTAAGATTTCCAGAAGATTGTAACACGCGTGTAACATAATAATGTCGGAAGGAATGAGGAGTTATTGTGCCAACAGATTCTTCTCCTAGAAACTGTTTAACCCGACTGGTAACAATATTTCTTCCAGTTGTCGTGGTGATGGGTTTTACCTTTTTTCCAGCCCCTTTATCGTGTCTGGCAAATATTGGCAAGGAAGTTAGAGGAACTCCTGTCGATCCATCCAGCGTTGCTCGTATTTTTAAATAGTCTTTAAGTGCTTTTATGCTTCGATCCGAAAATCGGACAATAGCCTCACGATTTCCTTTGCCTACTACCAAAGCTTTTTTTTCAAACCAATCCACATCACCACGGCGCAAATTACAAGCTTCATGCACTCTCAGCCCCGTATCTGCCAGGCAAATTAAGAAGGCTCTGTCGCGGTAATTTACCAATTTTTCGATATCAGATTGTACTTGCAGAGACGGAATTTTTGATATTTCATCAATTAATTTCTCAATAGCTGATTTGGGAAATTGAGGTAACCTTTGTCGGGGAATTCTGGCCCTTGTTTTTACTAACATTCGGATAGTTTGAATATTAATCCTGCTTAGATTTTCAGCTACTAAATATTCAAAAAAACCCACAACAGAAGTGATATAAAGGCGTTCGGTAGTAGCAGAATAAACTTTTAATGAAGAAATAAAATCGGAGAAACTCTTTATTGATAATTCATTTACTGTTTCACTATCGATATCAAATCCAGCGCTTTGTAAGCCTGATTTAAAGACATTTAAACCGTTTTGATATGTGTGATAGGTATTTTCACTACGTGCCATCGAAATTGTTCTCAAGTAATTATTAATGGCGCTTGAAACAGTAATCTTCATAAGGATATTATATTATCAAATGCAATTGGTCTTATTTGATAATTAACCAATTGTTTTTACGCTCACTTGGTAGGGTTGAATTTCAAATTCAAAAAATACTTTTATGAAAATACTATTTTGCTTCCTGTCTTTTCAAAATTATTATTTCAGGATAGCAGGGGTATTTCTTCATCTAATTTTAGGTTATGATAATGTATCTTATCGAAAGCTTTATTTTTTAAAACCATTCCTCTTCTTTGCTGAAATTCTATATACAGAGCATAATGAAATATAATAATATTTATTACTTGTCTGCATCATAAAAAATATTTTAAAAATACTAGCGAGAGAATAAATGAAATATCAACTCATGTATGGGAACAACGAGATTGCAATTGATTTACACCTCTTTAACTCCGTGAAAATCATCGCTCCCCCTTCTAATTCCCTTTACCAGGCAGAACATTTAGAGATAAATTTCCAACCACTTTACGATAATATAAAATTAAAGAATAAAAAACCGCAGGACCTAATTGTTGGAATTGCAATCAACGATAAAACCAGACCTGTCCCCTACTCTGCATTATTACCTCCACTATTATCAGAATTATCACATAATGGCATTAAAAAAGAAAACATTAAGTTTTACGTTGCTAATGGAACGCATGTTCCAGATAGTAATTTGAATTATTTAAAGCCTTTTGAAAACAATTTAGATGAATTTGAATTTTTACAGCATTCATGTGATGATGATTTATTATATTTAGGAGAAACCTCATATAAAACACCGGTTTTCATTAATCGTAAATTTTACCAATCGGATCTAAAAATCAGTGTGGGAAATATAGAGCCACATCATTTCGCCGGATATTCTGGCGGTGTAAAAACCCCTGCTATTGGACTGGCAGGAAGAGAAACAATTACAAAGAACCATTCTTTGCTAAAAGATGAGCATAGTGTGATTTGTGAATATGAAAATAATAAATTACGAATGGATATTGAAAAAATTGGAGAATTTCTTGATCTAGACCTGGCTTTAAATTGCGTCCTAACAAATGACCATGTAATTGTTAGAATCTTTTTGGATAAACCAAAAACTGTAATGAAAAATGGAATCCCAATTGTTGATGAATTATTTACCACTCCGATGGATAAAAAATATGATTTAGTAATCGCATCAGCCGGTGGTTATCCCAAAGATATCAATTTCTATCAGGCTCAAAAAGCATCTACTAACGCTGTTAAAATCCTTAAACCTGGTGGTATTTTATTGTTAGTTGCTGAATGTAGAGATGGTCACGGTAGTGAAGCTTATTTCAATTATGTTAAAAATTTTTCTTCGCCCCAGGAAGTAATAAATGATTTCGAAAACAATGAATTTGCAGTTGGACCTCACAAAGCGTATTTAACTTCCAGAATCCAATCAAAAGCTAATTTTTATTTGTATTCGAAAATAGAGCCTGCCATTGTTAGTTCTTTGCTTCTGGAACCGGTTAGTGATTTAACCCAATTTCTAACTAACGTTGCTGTCAAATACAAAGACAAAGATGTTGCTATCATGCCGAATGCAGTGACAACAATTCCAAAATACTTTAATACATTATGAAAGAAAAAATTTTACAAAACCCACATTTAGACGGGAGTACTTTCTCCCTGGAAGGATCAAATAATATTGGTATTATTTTAATCCATGGATTCACCGCTACAACAATCGAAGTAAAACCATTTGCTGAATTCTTAAACGGAAAGGGTTATAGTGTATATTGCCCTCTTCTGCCTGGCCATGGTACTAGTCCGGATGAATTGAACAAAGTAACGTGGCAAGATTGGATTACAGCAGTCGAGCAAATAATCCAATTGGCAAGACAAAATCACTCAATTATATTTTTAGGGGGTGAATCGATGGGTGGTGTAATTGCCTGTTTTTTAGCTGAGCAGTATCCTGATATTAGAGGGCTACTATTATTTGCACCAGCATTAAAAGTAGATTTTTTAAATTTATCGCAATTTATTCGACTTTTTAAGAAATTTATGCCAAAAAAGAATATCAAGGAAATTCCAGAAGATGGAAAGTTCCCCTGGCAAGGCTATAAAGTAAATCCTACTCAGGCAGCATACCAGTTCTATTTATTGCAAAAAATAACAAAAAAGAAACTAAATCTTATTACTCAACCAGCAATAATTTTTCAAGGGAAGCTTGATCAAACCATTTCACCTGATAGTTCAAATTTTCTTTACAATGAAATTAAATCAGAAGAGAAAGAATTATTATTATTGGAAAAATCAGAACATTGTGTTTTATTGGATATTGAATTTGATTTTATCGCACGCAAATCTTTAGATTTTATTCAAAAACATAGTTTACATTAAAATGATGGAAATTCTTTAGGTTATAATATCAATTATTAATGATAGAACTTTAAAAAGGAGAAAAAATGACAACGACTTCAAACACTCCTGGAAAAACTACAATCGCACTTGATGTATTGGTTACGATTGCTAAACTAACTGCCCTTTCTGTAGATGGTGTTAGCAGAATGGCGACCGTTCCAGCTGATGTAAACCGCCTATTTAAACGAGGTTCCAGTGAAGGGGTAAAGCTTAGCGTAGACGACGATTTAGTTTATGCAGACCTGTTTGTAATCCTAAAACAAGGCTATAACGTTCGCGAAGTCTCTCATAAAATTCAATCCAATGTTTCAAGGGCAATTTCTGAGATGGTTGGAATGGATGTCGGTAAGATCAACATTCATGTAGAAGATATTAATATCGAGAACTCTGATCAGTGATTTTATGAAAGCACGCACAAAAGCCAGAGGTATTGCTTTACAAGTACTCTATGAGTTTGATGTAACAGAGCATTCTCCTTACGCTTCTTTGGAATATCGTTTAGAAGAAGATCCAATAGATGCTAATTTGGTGCAATTTACTACGGATATAGTATCCGGAGTTATTCCTATTATTGATCTATTGGATGAATTAATTGCAGTCCATGCTCCAGAATGGCCGATGGATCAATTAGCCATTGTTGATCGCAATATTCTCAGGATCGCTTTATGGGAATTTGCAGTCGAGAAATGCACCCCAGTAAAAGTTGCGATTAATGAAGCCATCGAACTTTCAAAAACTTATGGATCAGATTCCACTCCTCGATTTGTAAATGGAGTCCTTGGAAGCCTGGCAAATCAATTAAATGAGATCGAACAAAAACTGAAATTATTATAAAAAGAATATTGAGAGCAATATGAAAACCTTCAAAAAAAATTATTTTCTTAAGCTTTTCACATTAATTATCTTATTAAGTTTTTTGGTTTCTAGTTGTTCTCAATTCACTCTTGACCTCCCGATCGAAGGGATAGAAGAAAAAACCGAACAATACTACCAAAACCTTCCATATACCGAGGTTGAATTTGATTTGGTTATTCCAAAATCAATTCAGGAAGAAATAGTATTCGAAGTTGTTGATGATATTACGGGTATTGAATTAAACCCTGCAAGATATTTAATGGAGAAATTAGACGATAATCACTATCGCATAATTCTTCCTGTTCAAGTCCCGTCAATTATTAAGTATAGATTTTACAGAAATAATAATTTGCCTATTTATGAAACCGATTCTGATAATCAACTAATTGAATATCGTATGGCTTATATCAACACACCGGCTAATATAGCTAATCAATTGATTAATTGGGCTGATGAGCAATACGCTTATAAATACGGTACTGTTAAAGGACAAATTATTAACAGCGAAACAAAATCACCTATCCCAAATGCATTGATAATTATTGGAGGTATGCATAGCTACACGAATTCTTTAGGTCAATTTGTTGTTAACAACCTTCCCCCAGGTAAACATAATTTATTGGTTATGTGCACAGATGGTGAATATTCAATCTTTCAACAGGAAGCTGTTGTTGGTGAAGGGTTAACAACTCCTGCATCAATAGGCGTTCAGGCGTCAAAATTTGTAAAAATTACATTTATAGTTAAAACTCCAGCAAACAATCCTGCTGAAGCATCAATTCGTATGTTGGGAAATACTTACCAATTGGGTAATATTTTTGGAAATATTTATAATGGTACGAGTATTGCCCCAGCACGAGCTCCAAAGTTGTCTTTATTATCGAATGGGAACTATTCAATAACAATGAATCTGCCAAGTGGATTTGATTTGCATTACAAATACTCCATGGGTGATGGCTTCTGGAATGCTGAACTAGACCAAAATAATAATTTTGTTGTAAGAAAACTCGTCATACCAGATCAGGATACTGTGGTTAATGATGCAATTTATAGCTGGACCTCCTCAGGTACTGATGGCGTTGAATTTACGGTGAAAGTTCCTGAATTTACTCCGAAAGAAGATAAAATCTCCATTCAATTTGATAGTTTTGGTTGGTCACCACCTATTCAAATGTGGAAAGTAAATGACAATCAATGGAATTATCGATTATTCGGTCCCTACCATTTGGTGAGTAAAATTAATTATCGGTTTTGTAGAAATGATGCATGTGGGATAGCTGATGATGGTTCAGCCCCAATAAACGGATATTCATTTGACACCTCTTCCCTCCCAACTAGTTTGAATATTAATGTTACAGAATGGAAAGGGTTATATTCATATAACTTTTCCTATCCTTTAGCAACCGAAGCCGTCAAACCTCGTGACGTTGATTTTGTTACTGGCTTTTCTTTAACAAATAATTACAATGTTTATACGCCAATTTACTCAGAATCGGCATTTAAAATTATTAAAGAAACGAGTGCTAACACTGTTATTATTCCTTTCAAATGGACTTTGCAATCTATTAATCCGGTTTCTTTTTCTCCAGTAACGGGTGAAAATCCATTGTGGAAAGATTTAATTTTAATGATCCAAAAATCACAATCACAAGGACTAAATGTATGGTTATCGCCAGAAGTTGAAATCACCCCCAATGTAGTAAAACAAATCTCTCAGGGTCAATTAAATGAAAATTGGTTAAGCGAATTTTCAACTCAATATTTGGAATATTTATATTTTGCTGCTGATCTGGCGAAATACATGGACATTGAAGGGCTGGTATTTCCAACAGATGTTATTCACTTAGCGAATTTTGAAAATTATGGTGAGCTATCTCAGATACTTGTAACTGACTTGAGTAGTAATATAGAAAATATTCGAAACCGATTTCCAAAGAAAATCTATTTGGCAATTAATTTAAACCAAACACAGGATAGTATGATTTTTCAGTTTGCTGATGGATTCATCGTCTCACCGATGATTGATTTCACTCAATCAATAGAAAATGCAAATTATGATTTGATATTTCGGACTTACTTAGAAGATATTGTTTATTCACAACTTTCTTCTTACCACAAACCGGTTTACCTTCTTATAAACTTCCCTTCGATCAAAGGCGCAGAAAAAGGGTGTGTCATGGTTGAAGACGAATGTTATTCATATAACATTATCAATAAGGTTGGGAATGGTCTAAATGTCAACTTTTTTGAAACTGACATGGAAATTCAAGCTAAATTATACGATGCAGCTTTCCAAGGGATGAATGAGATAGATTGGATCAGTGGAATTATCTCAAATGAATTCAACACGCAAGTATCCTTAATGGATTATTCCAGTTCTGTTCGTGGTAAACCAGCTTTTAATATTATTATGGCTTGGTATCCAAAAATATTGGGGATTGATCAATAATATTTGGAATTGCTCTGCCTGATTATTTAGGCGTAGAAATATAAAGCATAATAATTGATGAAAGTATTAAAAAAGGTGCATAGGGTATCGGAATAAGTATTTCATATTTTTTTAATATTTTCAAAATGATAATAAAAATCAGGCTAAAAAAGCCGCCTAACATGATTGCAAAAAACAATAATACGGCGATTCTAGGCCATCCAAATAAAAGCCCAAGAATAGCAGAAAAATTAACATCACCATAGCCTAATGCGACCTCCTCAACCGTCTCACCTCTTCTTTTTGACATCCATTTTGTAAAAAGAATTCCTAATAAATATAAAATATACATCAACAAAAATCCCGCTCCACCACCCAGCAAGGAGTTTTTCCATCCATTTAGAATTATTCCAAAAATAAGAAATAGAATCCCCCCAAAAACCATTACTGGATGGAGGATTAATCGATATTCGAAATCTATAACAAAAACAAGTGTTAGAAAACTAAGAATTATGATTGCAAATGTTGCTCCAGCAAATTTTGGTGGAAATAGATATAATAGAACATATGTTATAATTATGGCAAATAAAACAAAAAATCTTCGCTTTCGGGGTGGTTCATGGCAATTTGGACAATTCTGAAAAAGAAAGTACGTTGAAAAATTTACGGTTTGATTGCATTTAAGACAAACAGGAGAAAATATTAACTTCCTCTGAGCAGGCAAACTATCAGCCAGATGGTTTATCAAAAAACTAACAATAATTGCTAAAGGTATAATCCAGATTAAATTAACAAAATTCATGAAGTAACCTATTTTTTTTAATTCTTAATAAAATAATTATATGCTAAAAGAAAGCCATACCAAAACCTTTTATGACAAATGGATTAATTCTCCTGAGAATTCAGACAACATATCCCACGTCCATATCACAAAGGCATTTTCTGGAAATTTTGAAGATTATCCAAGTTTTTTAAATCCAAATTTAATAAAGTTATTACAAAATCTGGGCATTTCCAAGCTTTATTCTCATCAAGCCCAGGCGATCAATGAAGTTAACCAAGGAAATAATATCGTTGTCACAACCGGCCCATCCAGTGGAAAATCATTGATCTTTATAATACCGATGCTAAATCATTTATTTAATAGTAACCCTGCAAATACATTGTTATTGTTTCCAACAAAAGCATTGGCCTACGACCAATATAATCATATAAATAAATTTCTTGAGTTTGGAAGTAAGGAACCATTCAAATCCAACAAATTGATTAATAAAATAAATGTTTATGATGGCGACACTCCAATAGAAAAACGATCAATCATTCGGAAAAACTCACAAATCATTCTGACAAATCCAGATATGCTGCATCTCGGGATTCTTCCAAATCATATGCTGTGGGAAAAATACTTCGAAAATTTACAATATATCGTTCTCGATGAAGCCCATTATTATCGGGGAATTTTTGGATCCCACATAGCAAACGTACTCAGGAGGCTGAAAAGAATATTAACTTTATATAACCAGAAACCAGTTTTTATTTGTACCTCTGCTACAATCGGTAATCCATTAGAATTTTTGAACAGTTTGGTTGAGGAAGAATTTTCTCACATTCATTATGATTCCTCTCCAAAAGGCAGGAAACTGATCACATTTTACAATCCTCCGGTTATCAATGAAGAATTAGGAATACGCAAAAGCTGCCAAAGCGTAACTCTAAATATTATTCAAGATTTTTTGCATAATAACACGCCAACTTTAGTTTTTCAGGGAACTAGAAAAGAAGTTGAAAAGAGCCTTAAAGCCTTATCAGAAATTGAGGGCAATAAAGAATTCGCCTCGTACAGAAGTGGTTACCTGGCTGCTGATAGAAGAAACATTGAAGACAAGTTTCGTTCTGGCAAAATACAAGTTTTGTTCTCAACCAATGCATTAGAAATGGGAATTGATATCGGTGGATTAAAAAGCGTGATCCTGACTGGCTACCCCGGTTCGATTGCATCCACACTTCAGCAAATAGGGAGAGCGGGTAGAGAACAAAATGAATCAATTGCCATACTGGTAGCCTCATCAAATCCAATCGATCAATATATTATTAAAAGACCTGAGTATTTACTTTTAAATAATCCTGAAAAAGCATTAATTAATCCCAACAATTTTAATATTTTATTAAATCATTTAAAATTATCCATTTCTGAAATTAGTTTTATTGAAGGCGAAAAGTTTGGTAATTTGGATTGGGACCAAATTAAGTTAGTGATAAATCAATTATTAGAAAACGGAAATATTTTAAAAATCGGGAATAAATACATTTCTGATAAAAATAATTCAAATTCTCTACCTTTTTCCTTACGTAATATGAGCTCAATCACTATGAAACTTATCAATATCACTAAAGGGAAAGATTTATTGATTGGAGACATTGATTATGCCAGTAGCCTTTGGATGGTTCATCCACAGGCAATTTATTTTCATTTGGGAGATCAGTTTCGCGTTAGTGAAATTAATTTTGAAAATCATGAAGTTTATTTATTAGAAAATAATTCTAACTACTTTACTGAACCAAAAATTGAAAAAACATATGAAGTAATCGAAGTTTTTCTGGAGAGAAATTTTGGATATTTTCAATTGAACTTTGGTAATATTCGAATTACTCAAAAAGTTAGCGGTTATAAAGAAATTTTGTGGGAAAATCGGCAAGTAATTGGAGAATACGAACTAGATTTACCAGAAACAATTTTAGAAACAGAAGCATTTTGGTTTAGCCTTCCAGATGAATTAATAAATGTTTTGATTTCAGAAAAAAAATGGCTAAATCATTCTAACGATTATGGCCCTGGGTGGAACGAATATTCAAAAAATATTAGAAAGAGAGACAACTTCACTTGCCAAAATTGTGGTGCAGTTGAACGGAATAGTAGTTTTCATGTACATCACAAAAGACCTATAAAACTATTTTCAACAATAGAAGAGGCGAACATTCCAAGTAATCTTATTACTTTATGCCCAACATGTCATCGCAAGGCTGAAATCCAGGTTCGGGTTCGGAGTGGAATGGCTGGGTTAGCTTTTTTGCTAAATAATTTGGCTCCTGTCTTTATTATGAGTAGTCCAGGTGACTTAAGTGTAATTATCGATTCTAAAAATACGATAACAGGAATTAAAAATTCGATAATTTTATATGACAATATGGCTTTTGGCTTAGGATTAAGTAAAGAAATCTTTCAGAACTTTGATCATATTTTGTTGGAAATGTACCAACATGTAAAAAGCTGTGGTTGTTTTCAGGGGTGCCCTTCCTGTGTTGGTCCTATCTCTGACGAAGGTTATGGAGGAAAAGGAGAAACCATACGAATATTAGAATTATTAACGGATTTGATAAATGGACTCAAATAACAAGAAGAGACTTAACTCATTAGGATTGTACTTCGGTGCAAAAGATGGTTTTAAATTTAAAACAAATGCTAACCTTTCAAGCTCCGTTCTTGAAGGAGTTGTAACTGAAAATGTCTTTGGAACCGTTTTTTTTCAAGAAAAAAGATACCGAAATTATTATCAACACGGCTTGGTAAGATTGAATCAATTTGAAGAAATTAATAATACTGTTTATCTTCCGGATCTTAGTGATAAATTAAATTTATCAGATTGCGCATTCCTTGATACAGAAACAACTGGCCTTTCCTATTCGGGTGGAACTTTTGCATTTATGGTTGGTGTTGGTTATTTCGAAAATAATGAGTTCCAGTTACGGCAATATTTCCTTCGTAATCCTAACGATGAAGCAGCCACTTTACTTGATTTAGAGAATTTACTTTCAAAATTCCAAGTTCTTGTCAGTTATAACGGGATTTCTTTCGATCTTCCAATCCTTAAATCAAGATTTATTTATCAACGAATTCCATCTGATATAAAAGAAAAGAAAAATATTGACTTATTAAAATATGCCCGAATATTATTTAAATACCAATTTGAAGACCGATCATTAAAAAGTATTGAAAAAAATGTTATTAAGTTTGCTAGATCTGAAGATGAAATCCCTGGATATCTAGCGCCATTAATTTATCAAGAATATTTAGAGACAAAGAATGTTCAGTCAATATTGAGGGTTTTTTATCACAATGCCATGGATATTGTTTCTTTGGCTGCCTTACTTTACATTTTCTGTGAAATATCTCTTAAGAATAAAGACCATTTTAATAATTTTGAAACATTGAATTTCTCACTCGGAAAGCATTATGAAAAAAAACTCAATTATCCCAAAGCAGTCGATTTATTTCATAAAGCTATCGAGCAAAATAATCTTTCGCAGCCTTATTTAATAAAATGTTATTTGTCGATTGCAAGCATTTATAAAAAACAATTGAGATATCAAGATGCTGAGATTTTTTGGGAAAAAGCGGCAGATTTAGATAATATCGATGCCCTGATTGAATTGGCTAAAGTCAATGAGCATAAATTCAATAATCCCAATTTAGCAATCAATTATTGTAAAAAAGCTTTATTAATATTACAAAATGATATAAATTCTATTTATAGGGAATACTTGAAGAAGGAAATAGATTATCGTATGGCAAGGCTGCAAAAGAAGGTGAATAAATGAGTGATTATAAATTGTTGTACAAGAGTTATGGGATGTTGGATGCAAAATCTATTCAAATCTTGTTGGAATCATTTAATATTCCCTCAAAAGCCTATCAAGAAAGCGCTGGTGTTGCGTTAGGGCTTACCATAGGTGGTTTAGGCTCTGCAAACATTTATGTAAAAGAAGATGATTTTGAAGCTGCTCAGAAAATTATTTCATTAATGGAAAAAGGAGATCTACAGGCCCCTGATGTTGAAATTGAAGATCAAGTTGAGCCAGTAGATGACCTTGAGGATCTGGAAATAAATGACAATTTAGAGGATTAAGTTAGTGCTTCAGATTCTATTTGCATTCTCATATTAACTTGCTCCATTAGGTATTTAGTAATACTTCCGGGTTTTCCAGTCCCAATCGTTTTATCGTCAATCATTACCACTGGCAAGACACCGCGGCTGGTGCTGGATATGAAAGCTTCATCCATTTCGTTTATTTGCGAATATCGAAATTGCGAGAAAGATATTTTTATCAGAGCTTTCTTAATTTCTTCCAGAATGATTTCTCGGGTAGCGCCGCTTAGAACATCATTATCGGCAGTATAAACAATTCCTGATTTAACAGCATAGAAATTGCTAGAAATTCCTTCTAATAATTCATTATCATGATTAAGAATAATTGATTCTTCTAACCGATGAGCTCGGCAATATTTTTTTATTTCTTCAGAATTTTTAATAAAAGAAGTAACTTTAGCTTTAGGGTTAATTCTCTCTAAATGATTTGTATTTACATGAACACCTTCAAGGTATGCTTTTTGGCTTGGGACTGTTAATTCTTCTAACAAAATATAACAATTTTGATATTTTTCAAACGGGATAAACAAACGAATTCTAATTTCTTCTGCAGGATAACTCTTGATAATTTCAAATAAAGGTTTTTTTATTTTTTGCAAGGAGAAGGTGATCTCTTTCCCTGAAAGGATTAAACTTTCTTTTAATCGGTTTAAATGAAATGATAATTGAAAAACATTAAATTTATGCACTGTTCTTAAAGTTGAATAAACACCATCCGGTAATGTGATAATAAATTGGTCTACTGAATTAATATTTGCTGGAATTTTAAGTTTATTTAGTATATCAGTGCCAAAATTATATAACCAACCTTCAAATGTATGTTTCACTTATGGACCTCTAAAAAATTATTTAATTCTTCTTTTGTATCAATATCTTGCGCCATATAAGGGTCATTAATTTTAATTTTCAATAAATTAAAATCTTTAAATATTTGTCTGCCACCCTCCTCCCCTTTAATTTGTATTAATTTTTTAAAAGTATTTTTTGAAAACAAGGTTGGATGACGATTTTTACCATTAAATTCATGCACGATAATATCAGCTTTTGTATAAGCATATTTGTTCAAGGTATTCTTAATTAAATCTTCATTAATTTGGGGTTGATCAACCAATAAAAATAGAATGGCCTCTGGTTTATTTTTTCCAAAAAACTCAATACCCGCTTTTACCGAGGTACTTTGTCCTTTACGCCAATTTTTATTTTCTGTAATATGAATATTATCTTTTGAAACTACCGCCAATATCTCTTTGTAATAGGCGCCTAAAACCAAAACAATATCAACAAAATTCATTTTTTGAGCGTTTTCAATTACATTTTCAATAAAAGTTTTTTGGTTAAACAAAGCTAATTGTTTAGGGCCACCAAATCTACGCCCTTCACCAGCCGCGAGGATCACACAGCCAATTTTCCCCCAATGAGCATCAATGATTAATTCTCCATTTTCAATTCGGCTTAATATAACTTGATCATATTGGCTTTGTAATTTCAAGGCAATCTCATTAATTTGATCAAAATCTACTAAGCAATCTGATTGATGCAAGAACAAAATTTTTTCAGCTCGCGGCGGAATACTCTTCAATCCTCCATTGGGAAGAACCAAATAGTTAAACAGGTGTTCCGGACTAATAACTTCACCTGCATTGATTTTTAAGTAATTTGAGAAATATTCAAAACGGTGAACAATTTCAGACGAAAATGGTTTTCCTAATGCAGACAAACCCACAACAACACAAACTTTATTAACAAATTCTGGGATGTTAGGTTCATTGTCACCAGGAAATTTCAATGGTTTCCGTTTAGAACCATCTGCTTCGATCAATAACGGAATACCTTCTTTTTTTAATTTCCTTGAAAATTCTCTTAATGGTTTTGCCGGAAGCCCAATAATTTTCACTGGACCTTCTGCAAAATCTCTTTGATAAATTATTGATATTTTTTTTAATTTATCTAAATCTAAATTATCTATATGGTCTAGTTGGATAGAATGATCTGCCATAGCCACTTCTGACATCGCCATTTTTGTCGTCGTGGTAATCACACATTTTTCAGGAAACAATTCTTTGGCTATAGAAAAAATTAAACTTGTTTTTCCGCCAGATCCTATAAAAGCGATCTGATCAGATTTAGAAAAAAGATCTAAGGATGAAATTCTCATTGCTGTGTTATTTGGTAGCTAAGAATTGCCTCCAACACCCCACCTGCAATTGCTAAAGCTTTTTCTGATATGAAATAGATCAAATTTTTATCCAACCTGGGATCTAAATCACCGATTTTAATCCCTTCTTTGACATAAATTCCGTTGTGCATCAAACCTCTCAAACAACCATCAAAGGGGGCGTAAAATGATTGGTCATCCACTCTTCCAATCTCATCCCCTTTTTTGAAAAAAGTTCCAAGGACAGAATTTGAATTGATTGTGCCAGCTTTTGGTGAACGTAAGACTCTTTCATCCGTTTTTTTTAAAACCGTGCCGGGAATAGCTGTGTCAGCTTGAGCGGTTCCTTCCCAAATAACTCGCCCTAAATAATGCCCCCTATTTGTTTCAATAACAGCATGGCAATTTTTCCCAGCTATAAAACCCGGTCCTAGCCCAATTATCATTGGCGAATTATCTAGGTTATAGTTTACATAACTTTTTAACATTCGCGCGTCGATCACTACATCTGGCTTGTAAGCAGGAAATAAAAAATCATCAGGTGAGATTAATACGGGAATTATTCTCTTGGCTATTAATTTTGGAATTTCATGTGGGCTAGTTATTTTTTCACCGGTTATTCCTTCAACAACTACCTTGTCTTCATAAATTGCATTGGCGAACGAAACAGTGCGCCTTAGAACCAGTGGGTTTTCAATCTCAGAGATGACCACGTTGTATCCAACCCGATAAAGCCGGTAAGCTACTCCGCTGCCCAGGTCTCCACCACCTCGAATCAAAATATTCATTTACTAACCTCAAATTCAAAGGATTAACAAAATTAATCCATATCAATTTTTCCTAATTTTCGTAAAACATTTTCAGAAGTCATTGGAAAATGCTCCATCCAAACCCCGGTTGCTGAATGAATAGCTGAACTTATCGCTGGCACTAAAGGAATATAAGGCATCTCTCCAACTCCTCTTGCCCCCCAAGGCCCATTGGGATCTGGATTTTCTATGATAATGGTGTCAATTTGATCTGGAATATCCAAAACTGTTGGAATTAAGTATGTCGACAATTGACTCGTCTTAACATAACCCTTTTCCTGTATAAAATTTTCCATCAATCCATAGCCAGCCGCCTGGACAATTGAACCTTCTATTTGTCCCATCACCAGTTGGGGATTAATGGCTTTGCCAACATCATCTGCACAATAAACCTTCGACAAATGGATTTCGCCCGTTTCTACATCCACTTCAGCCTCGATTGCTTCAGCTACATAACCATAAGCAATATTTGGATAACATTCACCTGTTTCTTTATCAAACGGGGTTGTTTTTGGAGCGTTATAACGATACCGACCAATGGCTGGTCGTTCTTCATTTCTCCATTTTTCCAATGCTAATCTGGCTGCTCCAATAATTGAGTTCCCTGCCATAAATGTCATTCTGGACGCAGAAACGCTACCAGAATTATCAGAAGAACTTGTATCGGAAGCTACCAGTGATACCATTTCTTGAGGAACGCCAACTGCTTCAGCCGCCATTTGGCAAAATATGGTATGGGATCCCTGCCCCACCTCAGCGCCAGCATGGTGAAGAATCACTTTTTCTATTTCAGCTTTTCCAATTAATTCAATAGTAGCCCAGGCTCCTTCATTTGCCCCAAAGGAAAAACCAATGTTTTTGTAACCACACGCAAATCCTAATCCTTTTATTTTGGATTTACTTATTTGCGATTTTAAACCAGGGTGCGACCAGTTGCCTTTCTGATTTTTCTTCCATCCCGCTTTGAGGGCACAACGTTCTACCACTTCTGGCAAACTTACAACCGGTGGAAGAGAAGATCTGACAGACAACTTTGATCCTTCCTTCATCAGATTGCGTATTCTAATTTCTACAGGATCTATATTTAATTTTTCTGCCAGTTTATTTATCTGCATTTCAGCAGCAAAAGCCCCTTGTGGACCGCCAAAACCTCTGAACGCTCCTCCGGGGACATTATTTGTGAAAATCGAATAAGAATCTACTTTTACATTTGGTATTTCATAAGGGCCCGTACACATTAATGTAGCGTTCCCCTGGACCTTTGTAGAAGTATAGGCATAAGCCCCAGCATCCGCTTCTAGCTTTACCTCTGCAGCTAAAATTTTTCCATCCTTAGTGGCTCCCCATTTAGCATGTATCGTGTAAGCATGGCGTTTATGGTGTCCGATAATAGATTCCTGTCGCGACCAAATAGTTTTTACAGGCCGATCAATTCCCATTTCTGATAATCGAAGTGTCGCAAGAGCCAGGATAATTTGTACAGACATATCCTCGCGGCCACCAAAAGCTCCACCAATTGCAGGATAAATAATTCTAATTTTTTCTAAAGGAAGATTTAAAGAATGGGCAATTTGTTCCTGGTCTTCATGAATCCATTGTCCAGCTACAACTACAGTTATCCTTCCTTCCTCGTCCACATAGCTCACACCTGCTTCGGGTTGTAAATAAGCATGCTCTTGCACAGGCGTATGATATGTGCCCTCAATAATGACATCAGAATTCTGAAATGCTTGTTCTACATCACCATTACGAATTTTTAAATGCAATAAAACGTTATCTTTATGGTCTGGTTGAATTTGTATTGCGTCATCTCGCAAGGCTTCTTCTGGAGAAGTAATAACAGGCAGATCTTCATAATCAACTTTAATTGCTTTTATTGCAGTGGTAGCAATATCTTCATTTTCAGCAATCACCAAAGCAATTTGATCTGAAACACAACGAACCACATTTGCAAAAGGTTTGTCCGAACCCGGACCACAAAGTACTGGTTGATCAGGAACACCTAAACCATAACCATTATTTGGTACATCTTTCGCTGTCAAGATTAAAATAACGCCTGGGATTTTCTCTGCAACTGAAATATCAACTTTTTTTATGATTGCATGTGGCTTTTCAGAGAACAATGTTTTCATATATAACTGGTTATCAAAATTGAAATCACCAGGATACAAAGCTTCTCCTGTCACTTTCGCATCTGCATCGACTCTTGCAATGACTTTTCCAATTTTCATAGAACCTCGTTGATTTTCTATCTTTTGTATTTTTTTCCGCGATAGGCTACTCTGGGTACATCCAGTGGCCCATATTTAGATGGTCCGGCAATTCTGTAAATAAAGAATGTGATTAATTGAAATATTAAATAGATGATGAAGGCAACGACCAGTGTCAAAATTATTTTAATCAGTAAATATGGGTCTTTACCGGAAATAAACAGATCTCTCGGGACTGGAATCCATTTGTTTTTATTGTTTAAATCAATAAGAACACCCGAAGCTAAATAACCCATAAGAGGAGCAATGATTAACATTAGAAAACCGATTCCTCTCCATATTGGATGGATGTTATCTTGTTTATCTGTAACTCGCCTTTCTGAACGATAATTATTAAATCCCATGCTTGCCTCCCAAGATGAAATTATTTCTTACTTGCATTTTCAATGGCCGATATTATTTTATAGTAACCAGTACATCTGCACAGGTTACCTGAAATTGCCTGACGAATTTCTAATTGAGAAGGTGTAGGTTTTTCTTCCAATAACTTAACTGCTGACATAATAAAGCCAGGAGTACAGTAACCACATTGAACAGCACCCTCTTCAATAAAAGTCTCTTGGACTACATTTTTTTGGCCGTTGTTACTGATTCCTTCAATCGTGGTTATTTTTGATCCGTGGGCACGAGCAGCAGGGACAAGGCAGGCCATAACTGCCTTACCGTCTAGAAATACTGTACAAGCGCCACATTCCCCTTCTGCACATCCTTCTTTTGTTCCTGTCAACTTAACGTCTTCACGTAAGAAATCCAATAAAGTTTTACTTTGACAATTCTCAAATTCATAGTCTTTACCGTTGATTTGAGTTGAAATTTTTCCACTTTCTTTATCGTGAACAAATTCCTTGTCTAAATAGCTTTGTCCTTTCCGATTATCAAGCAACACAGGATCAACTGGAAGGGTTAGATCTGCATTGTTGTTCTTTAAATTATACAAAGCTCGTTTTGTGATTACTTTTACCATTGTTTTTCTATAGTCTGCTGAACCACGAATATCAGAAATTGGTCTTGCAGTTTTCTGAGCTAACAATCCAATCTGATCAATAACCTCATCGGTCAATTCCTTTCCGATCAAATATTGTTCAGCTTCTTTCGAGTGAATAATGGTAGGGGCAACTGAACCTAATGTGATGACGGCATCTTTTACTTTTCCATTTTCAAATCCGCATATTACAGCCACGTTTACCAGTGATATAGCTTGTGCTCTTCGAAGAGCAAATTTTATAAAGCTTCCTTTTTGATTTGGTCTTAAAGCAGGAAAAAATATATCACTAACGATTTCATCTGATCGTAAAACTGTTTTTCTTACCCCAAGAAAGAAATCCTCCAATTTAACAATTCTTTCGCTCTGAAGTGACTTCAAAACTAAACTGGCTCCCAAAGCCATCAATGGGGTGATGGTATCATTTGCTGGTGATGCTGTGATCAAATTTCCAGCAACAGTCCCTCGATTCCTAATTTGCGGGGAACCAACTTCCCAGGATGCTTGTGCCAATGGTAAAGCTCGTTCTTGAATTAATTTTGAGGATGCAACATCATTATGAGATACTAAGGGTCCCAAATGAATATTTTGGTTCTCATCTAAAGTTATTTGATTTAAGCCTTTTATTCGGGTGATATCAATGAGAATTTTTACTTCTTCTCTCATTCCTTTTTCAAACTCAATAATTAAATCAGTCGCACCTGCAACAATGCGCGCATTTCCCTTTTCTCTGTCAAGTATTTCAAATGCAGCTTCTAATGATGAAACGTTGTAATATTTATTCCACATCAACTTTTTTCCTCCGAAAATACCTTAAACTGTCTCCTGAGGTTTTATTTTTTTGCTTTAAGATTTCGGCTACAATAGACAATGCTATTTCTTCAGGCGATTCACTGCCTAAATCCAATCCAATTGGTGAGAATATTTTTTCAATTTCTGAATCAGAAACTCCAGCTTTTAATAATAATTCAGTGGTTGTAACCCATCGTTTTTTTGATCCAATAACCCCTAAATAACGAGGATTAAGTTTTAGAATTTCAGGAATATTTTTTACGTCAATTTCTAGGTTTCGGGTTGTCATCACAACATAAATATCATTGAGGGATGGTTCTCCGTATTCAGCCAGAAAATCAGAAAAGCTTCGATATCTTTGTGATACATCAGGAATATTTTGTTCAGAAATTAGTTCTTCCCTGTCATCAATTAAAATTACATCAAAGCCAATCCATTTTGCCAGATATGACAATTGTTTGCCTACATGCCCTGCACCTAAAATAACAACTTTTGACTTTTTACCTATGACCTCAAGGTAAACCTCAAGTTCACCGCCACAAACACCTGGATCACCCATTTCTGGATTTACAAGCCTGTAATTTAAAGTATTTGTTAAACCATTATGTAGTAATTTTAAAGCTTCTTCAATACAAAGGGCTTCTAGTTTTCCTCCCCCAACAGTTCCAAAAATATCACCATTGGGATACACAATCATCTTCGAGCCTGCATGGCGAGGGGTTGATCCATGGGTATTTGTCACGATACATAAAACAACGGGCGTACCATTTGATTCAATTTCGTTTAACTTAGCAAAAAAATTCATATCATCCAATTCTCATTAATTTTACTTTTTAGACAAAACTATGTTAACTGTTATTATAAGGTGAAACCATCTCTCATTTTTGTTTTGACCATTTAATTCAATCCAATTTTTCTATTTAAGGAGAAAAATAATGTCTCAAATTAATTCGTCGAAAATGTTTTTAACAATGTTTCGACATTTCCACCTACTGGATATAAGATTGGGCAGGTACATCCATTCTTAATATACTCGGATACTTTAGCCCTGGCTTCATCTGGAGTTCCAGAGGCTGTTATCCTTAAGATTAAATCTTCTGGCACCAGATGTTTTGCTTTTTGAATTTGTTCATGAGTAGCTGGCCAACCCAGGATTGACTGAATTTCAGCCACAACATCAGAAGAAACACCAGATGCTTTTGCAATATGAGGTTGTTGAGCCAGATATTGGGTTAACAATTCTCGAGTAGTATCCAGGGCTTTATCATGGTCTTCATCTACAGAACAAACCACAAGCTGTGGGCGATCAAGATCGTCCACTCTTCGCCCTGATTTTTTAGCACCTTTATCTAATAATTCCAAGGCTTTTAAATTGTATTCAGGAGGAACACAATAATTTAAAACACAGCCATCAGCAATTTCTCCCGTCATTTCCATCATTTTATCGCCGGTTGCTCCAATTAGAACTGGGATATTTCTCGGTTCTCGCCGTCCATGGACTACATCCAGCTCGATCCCTGAAACCTGGATAAATTCTCCTTCAAAAGAAACTCTTTCCATATTCAACAAGCGTTTGAATACTTCAACCGTTTCTTTCATGGCTGTTAAAGGTTTTGAGCGGTCAATGCCAACATTTTTTGCCAACGGGTCCCACCAGGCTCCAATTCCACAAATAATACGATTTGGAGCCAAATCATCCAAAGTTAGGTAAGTAGCTGCCAATAATCCAATGTTTCTTGTCCAGTTGTTAATAACACCCGAACCAACTTTAATTTTTTCAGTTACTGCCGCATAAGCTGCCATTGGGACAATAGCATCACGTACTAATCTGCTTTCTGCCTGCCAGACAGCTTCAAAGCCGTAATGTTCTGCCATTTTCACGTATTCAAGCCCGTCTCGCAGATCATGGGAATCTTGTAAATATAAAGCTACTCGTTCGAACATTTTTCCTCCTTATTCTAAATACTAAAATACTGGTTTAATTCTTCAAAGTTTACTAATTTTTTATATAAATCAAAATCTTCAGGGGAATCGATGTCTAATTCAATATTATCAAATTTTCGGACTTCAATATGAGCATTTTGTTGTTGTGCTTGCCGTAAATGTCTTTCAAATGATCCTGCGCCATAACTGAATTCAATCAGATCAATCGGAGAAACAAGCAATAAATTGGTCCCGCTCATTTTTCGGTCAGGTGATATCAGCATGCTTGGTTGTGAAAAATTAATTTTTAATATACCTTCAATATCCTCCTTGGTAATAAGCGGTAAATCAGCCGGTAAAATTAAAACAGATTGGGCTGAATAAGCTTTGATGACTTGAATTGCTTTTCGTAAAGTCAAATTTAACCCACTATCGCCATCTTCCTGCATTGTCTTTATATTGTGTGATCGAGCGATTGATAAAACTGAAGAATCTTTGCTAACAACTAAAATATTTAAAGGAATCTTTACCTCTCGTAAAGCTCTTAATGTATTTTGATACATTTGTAAATTGAGTAAAGTTCTTTCTTCTTCAGTTAATATAGAAGTTAATTTTGACTTAGATCTTCGTAAAGGTTTAACCGGAACTATTACCCATAAGCTCATCGCTTAAATCCATTCCCTTTATAAAAAGTTTTATTTATGAAATGTCAGACAATTAAATTATACAAGAAATATTTGTATTAACGAAAAAGATCATTATTTTCTTCTCTGAGTAATTCGGAAATACTTCCCTCGCGCAAATCGTACGGAAATCCTCTGACCACAACAAGCGGGCGTCCTTCATTAGCCTGCCCCATTAATATTGAAGCGGCTGCTGCCAATTCGTCAGCTGTCCCTATCTCAGTGACTCTTAATTGATAGCCAAATCGGTCCAGTGATCCGCGTTTATCAACAACACCTGGAACACCACTAATTCCAATCGAAATCCCAACAACCCCATTTCTCCATGGGCGGCCATGGGAATCGATGATAATTACCCCAATATTTTTGCCAGATCGTTCTTGTATATAATTACGGATCGTATCAGCAGATTTATCCGGGTTTTCTGGCAATAATAAAACCCAATTTTCGGAATTCCCATCCAACCCTTTTACATTGGAATGATCTATTCCGGCATTTGCGCAGACAAAGCCCAATTTGTGCTGGACAATCATTAACCCATTTCTTGTTCGGAGAATTTTTTTTGATTCCCTTAATATTAATTCAATTAATCGAGGATCTTTACCAGTTGAATTCGCATAAATCTTTGCTTTTTGCCCCGGTTCAATCTTTTGTAAATTTACAATACGATTTTCGGATTTCGAGACAATTTTTTGAGCAATTATTAATATATCTCCATCCTGCCATTTCCATTTGTTTTCTTCCGAAGATTTTAAAATAATATCCGGAAGAAACGAAATGGGTTCAACTTCTGGAAAATTTTCAAATGCAAATATTTGTAATTCCATTTATGAAATTCCAGTAATTTTTATTCCTGCATCTTTAACCCCAAATTGTTTATTAATTCCAATTAAAATCGAGGTAAACCCTTCAATAACCATCGAATTTTCAATTGGCCCGGCATCAAGACCTACTAATCCTGCTTCTTTAATTAAATTAATGACAATTTCCCTTGAATTTTTACTGTCTCCTGCAACCAGTACATCACAAGCAACCTCATCATCCCCAAGTAAATGTTCATATGAAATGTTTTGAAAAGCCGCTACAACACTTACGTTTTCTCCGAGGACTTCTTTAGCTTCGAGTGTTGCACTTCCCGCTGGCGGCATTTGTACTTTAGTTACCTTAGGAGGAACTAAAGGAACGGTGACATCAATAACAATTTTGCCTTGACTGGCATCTTTAATATATTCACACATTGCTTTATGAGCGCTATATGGAACCGTGATGACCAACAATTCTGCTTTGTTGGCGGCTTCTAAATTTTCTTTTCCTTCAATTTTGATTGATCCACCCAACAAGTTCTCAAGTTGTGATGCTGCTTCAACAGCTTTGCCTTCTTGTCTGGAGCCAATAATAATTTGATGGCCTGCTTTCGCCCATCGAAATCCAATCCCCATTCCCTCTTTTCCAGTTCCACCTAATATTGCTATTTTCATTGTATCCATCCTTGTTGTTAAAATTGTTTGTAGTATCGATCCCAAACCTCACTGCACAGAGCTGTGGCCTCCCTGAAAATTTTTTCTTCATCAAGGTTAATTAACTCCCTGTCTTTCATGAGAACTTTGCCAGCCACCATTGTCATTGTTACCATACTATGATGCATGCCAAAAAGAATGTGCCAGGGTAAATTCCCAGCAGTTAACTCTGTAAAGGGTCGATAATCCACGAAAATTATATCAGCTTGTGCGCCCGGTGTTAAAGAACCAATGGGAAGGTTAAATTGCTGACTGGTTAGGGCAGAATTTTTATAAATTCCCATTTCAATCACATCATAACCTCCCATTCTACGTGGATCTAGATTTACAAGTTTATGCACCAAATATGTTGTTTTCCACTCATCCCACATTGTATTTGAAAAACCATCATTTCCGAGGCATACCTTCACACCGGCTCGCATCATCGATTCCATATTACCAATCCCAACAGCATTATTCATATTCGAGCGAGGTTGGTGGGTAACCCAGGTTTTTGAATCAGATAATAATTCAATTTCCTTTGCGTCAACATGAACAGCATGAGCAACGATAGATTTTTCACTCAAAATACCTACAGCGGATAACCGATCCACCACACGCATTCCCGTCTTTTTAATACAGTCATATTCATCACTTGGATGTTCGGCAACATGAATATGGAACCCAACCCCTTCCGGAGCCATATTTTTGCTTTTTTCAAGTGTTTCATCCGACAATGTCAAACTTGCGTGTAATCCAAACGTTGCTGACAATCTTCCATTTAAATTATTTCCTTGATTGATACGGTTGATAAAACGCACGTTTTCCTGAATTCCAGCATTAGCTTTTTCCTGACCGTCTCGATCTGTAACTTCATAACACAAGGAAGCTCTAACTCCGGATTGATAGACCACTTCAGCGATAACATCTAAGGAATTAGATATTGCATTTGGAGAAGCGTGGTGATCAAAAAGGGTTGTATTCCCATGTTTTATTGCATCGACAATACTCACCCAGGCTGAAGATGCAACGCTTTTTTCGTCAAGCGATTTATCCAGATTCCACCATAAATTCCTTAATATTTCAGGAAAACCTGAAGGCGGATCTCCAGGAATTGCTAATCCTCTGGAATAAGCACTATAAAAATGTGTATGAGCACAAATTAATCCCGGCATGATGTATTGACCTTTGGCATCCAAAACTTCCTCGTGTGGAAAGTCTTCTCTTAATAATCCGAAAGAGTCAATTCTTACTATCGTATCATTCAGAATTAAAAGCGCTTGATTCTCAAGGATTTCATTTGGGTTAGCCCAGGTAATTATTTTTCCGTTTGTAATAATCATATAAGACTCCTATTATTCTAAAATTGTCAAATGTAAATCAAATTTACTATATACCATAAATATATTTTATTTTATAATCATCAAGCGTAAAAAATACCAAAGGAGTTACATTAGCATGGCAACACGAGAAGAAGCATTATTTAATGGTAAACAAAATTACAATTATTATCAAGAATTATTACAAGAATTTATAAGAATTCCATCCATTTCAACTGACCCAAACCACAAAGAGGACATCAAGCTCGCTTCTAATTATTTAAAATCCGTGCTTAACAAATTTGGTATAACGGATGTCAGAATAATGGACACCGAAGGACATCCGGTTGTTTATGCGGAAAAAAGGTCAACAAATCAACAAGCTCTAACTGTTTTGATTTATGGGCATTATGATGTACAGCCAGTGGACCCATTGGAATTATGGGAGTCCAACCCTTTCGAGCCAACAGTAAAAGACGGTCGATTGGTTGGTAGAGGTGCATCGGATATGAAAGGACAAATCATTGCATGCCTCGCAGCTTATCAAGCAATTAGCCTTACTGGAACAATTCCACTAAATTTTAAATTTATCTTTGAGGGAGAAGAAGAAATTGGGTCACCAAATCTAACTCCCTTTTTAGAAAAGAATAAAGAGCTCCTTCAATGCGATGTGATTCTCAATCCGGATGCTGGAATGATTTCCCCTGACACCCCAACAATTGTTAATGGTTTGCGAGGTTTAACTTATTTTGAATTAATGATCAAAGGACCCGATCATGATTTACATTCCGGAACATTTGGAGGTGCTATTCATAACCCCGCGATTGTACTTGCAGATTTAATTTCTGGAATGCATGATTCGGACAATCGGGTAACACTCCCTGGATTCTATGACGATGTAATCCCTTTAACTGAAAGAGAGCGGAATGAATTTTTGAAAATACCTGTTACAGATTCAGATATAAAACGTCAAACAGGTGCACCAGCGTTGCTGGGTGAAAAAGGATATTCACCTCTTGAACAAATAGGCGCTCGGCCTACCCTGGATATCAGCGGAATGCTATCGGGCTTTATTGGAGAAGGTTCTAAAACAATTATCCCTTCCTGGGCAATGGCAAAAATTGGAATGCGTACGGTTCCAAACCAAGATCCTAACAAAATTTATCATCAATTAAAACAATATATCGAAGAAAATGTCCCCAAAACAGTAACATGGGAATTAAAGCAATTTGCTGGTGGATGGGCTTCAATTTCTGATACGACCAATCCCGAAGTAGTCGCTCTTTCTAACGCCTTAGAATCTGTTTGGGGCAAAAAACCTTTATATAAACGCGAGGGAGGATCAATTCCGGTTGTAGCATTCATGCAGAAGATATTAAACAAAGATTCAGTTTTAACAGGTTTTGGATTACCGGATGATAAAATACATTCCCCAAATGAAAGCCTCCATTTAGAGACATGGAAAAAAGGAATTTTAGCTCTGATAGAGTTTTTCTATAATTTTGCAGGTGTTAAATGAAAACAGAAAAATTAAGAATGCCATCATATGGGGGGCAGGCATTAATTGAAGGTGTCCTCATGCGTGGCAGTAAATATTTGGCTGCAGCTTATCGGAAACCAGATGGTGAGATCGTTGTTGAGACAGAAGAATTAGGAAAATTGTATCAAAGCCCAATTAAAAAAATCCCTTTTCTCCGAGGTTTGGTTATTCTTTGGGATGCGCTTGGATTAGGATCTAAATATTTAACAAAATCAGCAAACTATCAAGCTGAAAATGAAAATGATAAAATCGAAGGACCAACCTTATATATTACTTTACTTATTTCACTAACTGTTGCTATGGCAATTTTCTTTTTGACTCCAGCCCTTATTGGAAAAGGCCTGGAACAATGGTTGGGATTAACCAGTATTTCTCAGAATCTAATTGAGGGAATTATCCGCTTAGCCTTTGTTATTCTTTATATCTGGGGAATTGGGAAAATGTCTGATGTTCATAGAGTATTTTCCTATCATGGCGCTGAACATAAAACAATTAATGCTTTTGAAGCCAAAGAAATTCTTGAGCCAGAAAAAGTTAAGGGTTATTCTCTGCAGCACCCCCGTTGCGGAACTGCATTTATCCTTTATCTTGTTGTTATATCTGTCATTGTCTTTACTTTTATCGGAAAGACGAGTTGGTTACTTTTGGTTACTTCCAGATTATTGCTAATTCCTTTTATAGCCATGATTGCGTATGAGTATATTCGTTTTACAGCCGATCATCTTGAAAACCCCTTTATTTATTTATTAGCAAAACCCGGATTATGGTTACAAAAACTCACAACAAACGAGCCTGATGAAAAAATTTTAGAAGTAAGTATTGCAGCATTTAATGCAATGTATGAATTAGAAAACAGCCAGTAAACCTGCTGATTGTACCATTTCAATTTATTTACTTGACACATTCGAACCTGAAAATATACTTATTTTTATGAAAGGTTCAAATTATTTTTGGTTTCTCATGTCATTTTTATCTGGGGTTTTAATCTCAGGTATCATGCTTCTCCTTTTATCCAACAAACCGAATAACCCGATTACCCTCATTCCTGCTCCAACCCCCTTACCCATAAAAGTTTATTTATCTGGAGATATCAGTCATCCAGGAGTTTATGAATTACAAAAAGGATCCAGATTGGAAGATCTGCTGATTATTGCAAATGTAAATATGGCTGATTTAAACAATCTCAATTTGGCTTCAAAACTGTTTGATGGGCAACACATTCAAATAAAAACATTCGATGATCCACAAAAATATCAGGTTTTTCAAGCTGTTTCAGATGAAAGAATCAATATCAATGAAGCAAATCTTAAGGAATTGACATCATTACCAGGAATAGGTGAAACGAAGGCACAAGAAATTATTAAGTATAGAGAAGCAATCGGTTATTTTGATAAAATAGAAGATATACTTAAAGTCCCTGGAATTGGGAATGCAACATATGAACAAATCAAAGAGATGATAACCACAAATTCAATCAATTAATGAGGTCAGAAATGGATATCAAAGAACAATTATCAGATTCTTTAAAAATTGCAATGAAAGAAGCAGATAATGAACAAAAGAAAGTTATTCGGATGGTTTTATCATCAATCAAAAATCAGGAAATAGACAAAGGTAAAATGCTTTCAGAAGAAGAAGTGCTTTCTATTATTCACAAAGAAATCAAAAGTCGACGTGAAACAATCGAAGGTGCAAAATTAAATAATCGCCAGGACTTGATCGATGAAGCTCAAGGGGATATAAAAATATTACAAAAATATCTTCCGGAAGGTTTGTCACAGGAAGAAATTACTAAACTTGTGAAAGAAGCAATTTCAGAAACTGGTGCAATTTCTTCCGCAGATATGGGAAAAGTAATGAAAGCCGTTCTTCCAAAGATAGCTGGGAAAGCACCGGGGAATCAAGTAAGTATGATTGTTAAGGAATTATTACAAAATTAAAATGAGAACTTCAATAGGAAAGGGTTTTTGGAAAAAAGAAAATTCTGGGATTAAGTTATTCATTCTTTTACTTACAGGAATTGTTGCCTTTGGCGCAATAATTCTTCCTATTTCTTCACGCCCAACAGCATTTGAATTAACGGTTGGGAGCGTTGCCACGCAGGATTTTCAAGCCTCAAGAAATTTAACTTATAAATCAGATTTTTTAACTCAGCAAAAAATAAAATCAGTTGAAAATTCAGTGGCTCCTGTTTATCTTAACATCGACCCTGCTATTTCAAGACAGCAAATCGACCGCTTAAGAAAATCATTGGATTTCATCACCCTTGTAAGAAATGATCCATATTCCGATAATCCGAAAAAAATTAACGATATATCAAATTTGACTTATGCTCATTTATCAAAAGATGTGGCCACACAACTTCTTCTGATGGATGAACAAACCTGGGTAGCCATTCAAAAAGAAATGATTATCGTTTTGGAACAGGTTTTTAGATCTTCCATCCGCGACTATCAAATACAAGAAACGAAATTAAGAATTCCTACTTTAATTAGTTTTACTTTTAGCGAAGAAAACACAAAGATAATTGACGCTATGGTTTCTCCTTTTGTTTTGCCAAATTCATTGTTTAGTAAGGAACTAACAGACGAGGCAATTCAAAAAGCAATAGATCAGGTCGAACCAGTAGAGAAAACTTATTCACCTGGAGAAATAATTATTCGGCGAGGTCAAATAATTGACGATCAAACGTATGAAGCTTTGGAAAAGTTTGATTACATTGCCCCAGAAAATAAACAACAAGAATATTTTGGATCGGGTGTTTTTATAACAATTCAAATGTTCTTCCTGGGTTTGTATTTTAAAAAACAAAAATCCAATACATACTCAATCAAAGAATTACTGATTATTTCTATTCTTTTTATTACTTTTCTTCTATCAGCAAAATTCTTAATTCCGAATAGAACCGTTTTACCTTATATTTTTCCCTTTGCAGGTTTCACTTTTGCAATAAGTACATTATTTGGGATCGAAGTTGCTTTTGTTTTATCGTTGTCTTTAAGCTCTATTATTTCGTATGGCTCTTTTGACTTTCAAAACCTGCTTCCCTTCTATCTCTTTCCTGCACTATTCGGAAGTTTACTGCTAGGACAAGGCAGAAGAATATCGGTTTTTTTCAGTTCAGGATTAATAACTGGAATAATCAGCGCTGGAATTATTGTTTCTCTCAGATTATTGAGTGGAACCACAGATATTATTGGTTTGTTTACTCTTTCAGGAGCTTCATTATTTAATGGCATGGCATCAGCCAGCTTAGGATTATTGATTATATTTTTCATTGCTCAAATCTTAGGAATTACAACTGCGCTTCAACTTCTTGAAATTTCAAGGCCCGATCATCCATTATTACAATTTGTCCTTACAAATGCCCCTGGCTCATATCAGCATTCTTTACAAGTTGCAAATATGGCTGAACAGGCCGCTAAAGATATAGGCGCAGATCAATTACTTACACGAATTGGAGCCCTTTATCATGATTCTGGTAAAGCTGCGAACCCCTCTTTTTTCATTGAAAACCAGGTCGCGGGAGATCTCAATGCTCATGATGATCTCGATCCTTATCTAAGTGCGGCAACGATTATCCAACACGTACCTGATGGTGTTGAATTGGCAAAAAAATACAGGCTTCCACCAAGAATTTTTGATTTTATAAAAGAACATCATGGCACAATGATGACCAAATACTTTTATGTAAAAGCGGTTGAAGAAAATCATAACGATTTGGAAAAAGTTAACGCAGACGATTTCCGATATCCAGGTCCAAAACCCCAATCAAAAGAAACCGCATTATTAATGTTAGCTGACGGAGTAGAAGCGAGAGCCAGAGCTGACAAACCAACAAATCAAGAAGAATTGGAAAATATTATTCATGGTGTGATTGATTATTGCTTGCAGGAAGGTCAGTTGGAAGACACCGATTTAACAATGAAGGATTTAACTACCATCGTTAATTCCTTCTCAAAAACTTTAATTAACACCTATCATCCCCGTATTAAGTATCCGGAATTAAAACCTCAACAAGAAGTAACCATAGATGAGTCGGAAAATTCCTGAAGTGATTATTACTAATGATAACAACTATCCTCTTCCAAAGGAAATTGAAGGAGTTGTTTTTTCGACTTTAACTTATCTTCAAATTGATAATAATGTTTCTTTATCGATTGCTTTCGTTGAAGAAAAAACAATAATAGAATTAAATAATGAATATAGTGGCTATGCGAAATCTACGGATGTTTTGTCTTTTGATGCCCACATAGTTGATCCTGGAACTGGCCGTTTATTTTTAGGGGATATCGTTATTTGCTATCCTTTTGTTTTGAAACAATCCACCTCAATTGGAAACAATTTAAATGATGAACTATTGTTGATGGTGATCCATGGTTTATTGCATTTATTGGGATTTTCTCATGAAAATGAAAAGAGCAAAGATAAAATGTGGGCTGTTCAATCTCAAATTCTTCGTCTGAATAATATCAAATTACAACGATTGCCTGAATGAAATTAATTGATTTTTTTATTGGGCGTGTTAAGTCATTTCTACCTGCCTTTCAGGGTATCCTTTACGCTGTAAAACATGAAAAGAATATTTGGTTTCATGGATTAGCAACCCTGGCCGCACTTATTTTTATTTTTATTCTTAAATTAAACTATATTGAAATTCTTTTTTTTATTTCAGCTATCACATTTGTTTGGGTTTCCGAACTTTTCAATACTGCGATAGAACAACTGCTTAACTTTATCCACCCTGATAAAAATCACCATGTTAAAAATATAAAAGACCTATCTGCTGCTGGCGTTTTTTTGGCTGCAGTTTATGCAATAATCGTTTTTTTTGTTATTTTATTTATAAAGATTTACTAAAAAAATTATTAATTACAAATATTCTCGCAGATTATGTTCAACAGCATATGCAGCAGCCTCAGCACGATTCGAGACTCCTAATTTGGAAAGAATGCTGCTAACATAATTTCGAACAGTCCCCTCACCCAGGAATAAGTTTTTAGCTATTTCTCTATTGGTTTTTCCTTCAGATACTAACAATAGTACATGTTTTTCTTGCTGGCTCAAATTAGCAAAAGCTGAGGCCTCTTCTTCTTTTACGGCTCTTCTCACCTCTTGAAAGACCCTTTGGGTTACTGCCGGGTCTAATGCAGCTTCTCCCCTGCCTACTTGTTCAATCGCCCGCACCAAGTCCTCTCCGCCAATTTGTTTTAAAACATAGCCGGATGCGCCAGCCCTAATTGCTGAAAAAAGCATTTCGTCTTCAGCGTAGGAAGTTAACATAATTACTTTAATGTCTGGATAATTTTTTGTGATCTCATCACAGGCTTCTATTCCGGAGGACCCTGGCAAACGGATATCCATTAGCACTACATCAGGTAATAATTTAGATACTTTGTCCAAGGCTTCTTTAGCAGTTCCAGCTTCACCAATTACTTCAAACTGCGGATTTCTATCCAATAACGATTTAAGTCCTAACCGTACAACTTCATGATCATCTACTAGCAATATTCTTTGTTTAGACATATTCAGGCTCCTTACTCACCAATAATTAATGTCACCGGACAATGATCAGATCCTTCTACATCACCCAATATTACTACATCATTGACCTCATTCATTAATGAATCACTGACTAAATAATAATCCAAACGCCAGCCAATATTCCTTCTCCGTGCTCCAAACCGGTAAGTCCACCAGGTATATTCAATTTTGTCAGGATACAACTCCCGATAGGCATCCTTAAATCCGCTTCTCAAATATTTTGAGATCATCTCACGCTCTTCAGGAAGAAAGCCGCTTGTTTTTTCATTTTCCTTCGGATTGGCTAAATCAATAGGGGTATGCGCAGTGTTAAAATCACCGGTGATAATAATTTTTTCACCTTTTTTATGCAGTTCATTGCATTCATCCAGCAAAAAATCATAAAAATCCAATTTAAAATCTACTCGATCCTGCCCCCTTTGACCATTTGGAAAATAAATATTATATAAAAAAAAATTATCATGCTTTGAACGTATTACACGCCCTTCTTCATCGAATTTTTCAACCCCTAATCCATAACGAATTTCTAATGGTTCTTTTTTGAAATAAGAAGCTACTCCACTATAACCCGGCCTCTTTGCTGAATTTATATGAACAATGTGGTCATCCAGTTTCAAGGCTTCTTCAGGAATTTGCTCTGGAAAGGCTTTTATTTCCTGTAAACACAAAATATCCTTGTCATATGTTTTTGCCCAATCAACAAAACCTTTATTGACTGCAGCTCTTATCCCATTCACATTCCATGTTGTAATTTTCATTTATCTAATCTTTCTTCGTGGTATGGTAAACTATATTATATTTATTTTTCTGATTGTACCAATTGGAGTGCAAAATGCCAAAGAAAATTGTCTATATTGAGGATGATTTAGAAATGATTTACCTCATAAAGATGATCCTTGAACGAAAAGGTTATGAAATTGTCTCTGTTTCTGATGGATTAAAAGGTTTCGAGACTGTGGAACAAGAAAAACCTGATTTAGTAATGCTTGATTTAATGATGCCAAATATTGATGGTTGGGATATTTACCACCAACTAAAATCAAACGAAACAACCAACTCTATTCCGGTTATTGTAATTTCTGCAAAAGCACAACCAATTGATAAAGTTCTAGGTCTGCAAATAGCAAAAGTTAATAACTACATTAGCAAACCATTCCGACCTCAAGAATTAATAGATAGTATCGAGGAAATCCTTAGCTAGTTGATTTATGAAGAAAGTAATAATTGATAAAGTCGATAACCCTTTACTTTTATCGGAAAAATTAGAAGCCCGTTGTTTTGAAAGCTTTTTTGAACGTTTTAAAGGCCTAATGTTTGACAGCGACTTACCGATCAATCAGGCGGCATTATTTATCAATAAAAATGAAACGATAATTGATTCTACAATCCATATGCTTTTCATGAATTATGATATCGCCGTTTTTTGGCTAAACGAATCCAATATTGTTGTGGATAAAAAAATCGCAAAAAAATGGACTTTGATAAATTCTCCATCAAAAAAAGCACAGAAAATTTTAGAAACTCACATTGAATTTTTTGATAAACTAAACATAGGAGATAAAATCAGCATTGAAAATATCTAGATTAGTTTGTTTATTAACGATTTTAACTTTTCTTTTCTTTCCTCACACAAATATTTCCGCTCAATCCAATCAGCCAAACTATCCGGTATACATCGTGCAACCCGGGGACACAATTAATGTAATTGCAATAAAATTTAATGTTAGTGCTCAGGAAATTATCGATGCAAATGGTATTACTGACCCGAACTTATTAAGCGTTAATACACAGCTAATAATTCCAGGTATTAAAGGAGTTACTGGAGTTCTTTCTACCAAGTCCGTCGCAATTGGCGAAACCTTAGATGAAATTGCTAGAGTATATCAATTGCCAAAAGAGGTACTCTTAAGGTTAAACCAAATCACCTCACCTTCTCAATTTTTTATTGGGTCGAATGTGATTCTAGTTGAAGGAGAGGATAATTTGTTTTTCAAATCCTCTCTATCCTCTGGAGAATCATTTTTGGAAATGGCAACAAAAGAAAATGTTCCTTTTTGGGATACCATTCTTGAAAATACAGTGGGTTCCCCCTGGCAAATCCTTCCTCAGGAAACAATAGTTCTGCCCAAAGAACCCAATGAAGCACAGGCAAATGATATAGAATTTGTTGGACTTCCACTAACACAAGGGAATTCTTCTGTCCTTAATGTAAGATCAAAATTAAATTCAACTCAAGCAAGTATTGGTGAAATCCATTTAAATTTTTTTGAGAATGGTATTTTCAATTCCTCAATTTTTGGAATTCATGCAATGTTACCACCCGGTCTTTATCCTTTCCATGCAGAATATATCAACCAGAGTGGTAAACAAATAGTTATTGATCAACTAATCTTAATCCAACAGGGGTTTTACCCACAAGATCCCCCACTGCATGTTGACCCGGAAACTTTAGATGATTCGTTAACAAAGCCAGAAGAGGAGTTAATTTTCTCTAAAACCGCACCTTTTACGAATGAAAAATATTGGTCCGGGTTATTCAGACCTCCGGTTGATGAACCTATTTGCATTAAATCCTGGTTTGGAAACCGCAGGTCTTATAATGATCAACCCTATAACCGTTTCCATGCTGGTGTTGACTTTGGAGTTTGTGCCAATCTCAACATTTATGCCCCAGCAGATGGAAAAGTTGTTTTTACCGGATTGCTTGTTTCAAGAGGGAATGCTACGATCATTGATCACGGTCTGGGTGTTTATTCAATTATGTGCCACCAATCGGAAATTCAGGTTGAAGAAGGTCAATTTGTAAAAGCTGGAGATTTAATAGGACAAATTGGGACAACAGGAAGATCCACAGGACCTCATTTACATTGGGAACTGATTGTAAACGGTGTGCAGGTTGATGCTCTCCCATGGTTAGACAAATCATTTCCTTAAAACAAAAAATATTAGTGTATAATCATACGCGCAAAATTAAGTTTAGAAAGAAAGAAATTAATTTATGATCCTATCAAAAGAAAAAAAGAATAATGTCTGGGAGAACTTTGAAGTAACCAACAATGACATAGATTTTATTTTCAATAATTTATTCGAAACTGAAACACCCTCAACCTCACTTGATATCGCAAAAACCCTCATTCAGGAAAAAATTAGGCAAGAAAAATTAAGAAGAGAAAATTTAGAAAAATCTAAAGGTGATATCTATCTTCCTAAGGATGATTTTGAAATTGGGCAAAAGCTCACTTTTCCAGCCTTAAATTATTCAAGTGGTGATGTTATTAATAAAAGACCAGGTAACAATCCGGAAATTCCTGAATTTACTGTTATCCAGGTGGATTTTCACCAGGGATTGATAAAAGAATTCGCATCCAACCTGGAAGATCATATCTTAAACCAACCTAAATTAGACCTGGGTGAAGAATCAGACCTCAACTTTGATTCGATTTTTTCTATTTACAAAAAGGAAATCATCCAATCTCTGGAAGAAAAACTTTCTACTAACCAGGATATTGTCCGGGTAGCTGGTTATTGGTTTCCTAGGTCTTTGTTAATCGATATTAATATTGGTTATCTTAATTTAGCAGAAGCAGTGTTAGAAATGTCAGGTGGAGGTCCGCTTTCAACCTCGACTATCATAGATCAAATTGAGCTGCCTATCGATTCAAATTTAAAGTTGACTGAATTTTCACTTAATCTAGCACTTCAATTAGACTCTAGATTTGATGAGGTTGGACCAGCAGGAGAAACTCTTTGGTTTCTTCATCGTTCAGAACCTGAAAATGTTAGAACTCTGCCAAAATTTTTAAAATCCGATTTTCAGAAATCATTTGATATCTCAAGATTCTCAGATTACTTTAAGGAAATGAATGCGGGAATTTTTGATGAACTTGAATATTCTGAGGAAAATGACAATAATTCTGTTCATGATGTAACAATTCCGATCATCTACCCGCACCTAATTGCTGGTTCCCTTCCATTAAGCAATGAAATGAAAAAATTATTTCCCACTGCTTACGAATCCCCAAGAGTACGCTTTACTTTTATTGATGGTGAAACAAAAGAGAGTTTTGCCGGATGGGTTGTAAGAGAAAATAAATATGTCTATGGTTTAAAGGAATGGTATGAGAAAAATAACGTTCTTCCAGGAAGTCTCATTCATTTGAAGGAAGGCCGCAAACCAGGAGATGTGATCATTTCAATTGGGAAAAAACGACCAACGAGGGAATGGGTAAGAACTGCTATTCAATCTTCCGATGGAAAGATCAGTTTTTCTATGACTAAACAACTCATCTCTACAGAGTTTGATGAAAGAATGGTCATCGCCATTCCTAATACGGATCAAATAGTAAGCCTCTGGGACAAATATTCAGATTATCCAGCCAACAAATTAGTTCCTATCCTTGTCAAAGAGTTAGCAAAGTTAAACCCGCAGGGTCATGTGCATGCGCAAGAACTTTACGCTGCATTCAATGTAATTAAACGCGTTTCACCAGGTTATGTTTTATTTTTACTAGAAAACAATCAGGAAATCGAACATTTAGGAGATTTATATTTTCGAATTAAAATATAATTATATGATCACTTGTGATGAATGAGATTAAACGACATAGTATAGTAAAACCAACACTTAATACGCCATTCCATATAGATTTTGACTGGTGGAAAAACCATGATCATAATTGGCGAATATACCTTCATAGTTTTTTATGTGAAGAACACCAGGCATTGTATTCAAATGAAGAATCATCATCTTCAATTGATTGGGTAGATCCTGCCACTGCTGAAGTTTTAGTTGTTGATGGGATGCAACATGCATTAATGCATCATTGCGTAAAACAATCAGATTTTTTATCCCAACACACCACGATCGTAGACACGATATTTGGTATTTTCCTTTCTAACGGGAACAAACCCTTATCACCTGAACAATTAAGTAGTATAACTGGAAAAGCAGCACTAACTATTCTAAGAACTTTTTCTGGCCCACAGGTTTATCGTGGCATTCGACCAGTAATCAATAATTAAATTACACGCCCCTGTAGCTCAATGGACAGAGCACCAGCCTTCTAAGCTGTTGGTTGAGGGTTCGAATCCCCCCAGGGGCGCCATTTGTTTAAAAGATTTAAAAAAATCAAATATATCACTTATGAAAATTTGTATAAATTCTTATTTGGCATTTATACTATTTTTGTGATAAATTTTTAATAATTAAACATTAAAATGTTTACCGCAACATTTATAGTAAAGAAAGAACTATGATAAAAAATACAAGAAACTGGCGTCCTCCTACTGATGTTTATGAATCCGAAGAATTTATAATTGTAAAAGTCGAAATAGCAGGAATGGTTCAAGAAAATTTTGACATAACCTTTTATAAAAATGTTTTAAACATATCAGGCTGTAGATCAGATGAAAATGCAGCCATTAAATCTTTTCATCAATTAGAAATCGGTTATGGTGAATTTTTAACTTCTATAGAGATTAATATTCCGGTCAAAGTCGATCAAGCTGATGCGGTGTATAAAAACGGATTTTTACTCATTCACCTACCTAAAGATCACCCTAAAACAATCAAAATCCAATAGAACAGAAGATTATTATGAATAATGATGATGGAAAATTAAATTTACAGGAAAACCCTGAAAAGGAAAGTGAGAATGCTCCACAGATAAAGGAAATTCAAAGTGATGATTTAAACTCAGCATTTGTTGAATTACCTGCAATAATTCCTATTTTACCTTTACGCGGACTGGTTGTTTATCCGTTTACTGCAGTTCCATTAACGGTTGGACAACCAAGGTCTATAAAACTTGTAGACGAAGTGATGTCTTCAGACCGGCTTATTGGTTTAGTTGCTACAAAAACGCCGGATATTGAAAACCCTGGGCCAGATGATTTGTTCACAATCGGTACTGCAGCCACCATTCACAGAATGTTTCGCGCTCCGGATGGCACAATCAGGCTGGTAATTCAAGGAATATCTCGTTTTAAGATTAGCGAATTTGTTCAGCAAGACCCATACCTAACAGCAAAGATACTCCCTGATCCAGAGAAAAAGGAAGATACCCTTGAAGAAGAAGCCATTGCGCGAAATGTAAGAGATCAATTCCAGCATATCGCCGAAATGATTCCATCTATTCCAGCAGAATTAGTTGGATCCATTGTCTCTATTCAAGATCCCCTCCAGACTGCTTATACAATTGCCAATTTTCAAAGAATGGAGTTAGAAGAAGGACAAAAACTATTGGAGTTTGATACTGCCTTAGAGAAACTAAAAGCTCTTGTCGCAATTTTATTAAGAGAAAGTGAAGTTCTCGAGCTAGGTCAAAAAATTCAAAATGAAGCCCGTGAAGAAATTGACAAGGTTCAAAGGGAGTATTTCTTAAGGGAACAACTTAAAGCTATTCAAAAAGAACTAGGAGAAGGCGACGAACAAACTGCCGACATAGAAGATTTCAGGTCAAAAATCAATGCAGCACTCATGCCCGAAGAAGCAGAAAAACTCGCCAAAAGAGAACTAGACAGATTATCCCGCTTACCAACAGCAGCAGCGGAGTATGGCGTCATTCGAACATTTTTGGAGTGGCTGGTAAGTTTACCTTGGTCTAAAAGCTCAGTTGATAATTTGGATATTAAACACGCCAGAGAAATCCTGGATAAAGACCATTACGGATTAGAGGATGTGAAAGAAAGAATTATTGAATTTTTGGCGGTTCGAAAACTTCACAAAGAACGAAATCTTGAAGAAATTGAACAACAAGTTGATGAAATCCGAAAAGACCGGGAAGGTGTGATTTTGTGTTTTGTTGGCCCGCCTGGAGTTGGGAAGACGTCACTTGGGAAATCAATCGCATCGGCGCTTGGACGGAAATTTATTCGGCTTTCATTGGGGGGGGTTCGG
This sequence comes from Anaerolineaceae bacterium, assembly GCA_034429975.1. Lineage (GTDB taxonomy): Bacteria > Chloroflexota > Anaerolineae > Anaerolineales > Anaerolineaceae > UBA6170. Next base: position 132,072 of record DAOUFM010000146.1, read on the forward strand.
GATGAAGCTGAAATTAGGGGTCATCGACGGACATACATTGGCGCTATGCCAGGAAGGATCATCCAATCCATTCGGAGAGTGGAATCCAAAAACCCTGTTTTTATGCTCGATGAAATTGACAAACTTGGCGCGGATTTTCGCGGTGATCCAGCATCTGCGCTTCTTGAGGTGCTTGACCCGGAACAAAACAATGAATTTAGAGACAACTATTTAGAGGTCGCCTTTGATTTGTCACAAGTAATGTTTATTACAACAGCCAATCAATTAGAAACAATTCCTGCTCCCCTTTTGGATAGGATGGAAGTTATCTTTTTGTCGGGTTATACTGAAAATGAGAAAATAAACATCGCTCAAAAATATCTCATTCCCCGTCAACTGCGGGAAAATAGTCTTTTGCCAAATGAAATAGTTTTTTCAGATGATTCAGTAAAGTCAATTATCAGATCTTATACGAAAGAGGCTGGTGTACGTAATCTCGAAAGAGAAATTGGCAATATCAGCAGAAAAATTGCAACAAAAATCACTGAAGGCGAAAAAGAACCAGTTGAAATAACACCTCAAAAAGTTCGTGATCTACTTGGAAGACCGAAGTTTCTTGAAACAGAAGAGATGATTCGCAGAACCTCTTTTCCAGGAGTCGCGACAGGTATGGCATGGACACCTTTTGGGGGGGTTATTTTGTTTATTGAAGCAACGAAAATGGCTGGCTCGAAATCATTTACCATTACAGGTTCAATAGGAAAAGTGATGCAGGAATCCGCTCAGATTGCCTTATCCTTGCTCCGAAGTAAGGCTGAAGAATTGAATATTGATCCTGAGTTATTTCAAAAAAATGAAATCCATTTACACGTTCCGGCTGGCGCGCAACCTAAAGATGGTCCATCTGCCGGCGTTACCATGTTCACCGCCCTGGCGTCATTATTTACCAATCGACTGGTTAAACCTGATTTAGCCATGACAGGTGAAATATCCTTAAAAGGACAAGTGTTGCCTGTCGGAGGAATTAAGGAAAAAGTTATAGCAGCTCATCGTTTAAATATCAAAACGATCTTGCTCCCGAAAATGAACGAGTTGGATTATGAAGATATTCCTGATGAAGTAAAAAAATCAGTCAAATTTATTTTTGTTGATACAATCGATGATGTTTTAAATGCTGCTTTAGAAAAAGAAACCACACCAAAAAGAACTAAGAAAAAACAAGAATCTAGGAATTAATTTGTCAACCAAAAATAAAGAAAAAACACTTCACTGGTACAACATTGATTTGCACATTCATACGCCTGCTTCAATGGATTATCAACAACCCGATATTGATATGTTGCAATTATTAAAGCAAGCTGAAGAAAAAAAGCTCGATATTATTGCCATTACCGACCACAACACAATAGCTGGTTACAAAAAGATGATTGATGAAATCCATCAATTAGAAGTATTAGAAAAATTAAAAAGGATTCTTCCACCCGAAAAAGTTAGACTAACTGAGTTTAAAAGGCTATTTCAAAAAATCCTAATATTGCCTGGATTTGAATTCACAGCCACGTTTGGATTTCATATCCTGGGAATTTTTTCTCCGGAAAAATCAGTTCGAGAGATAGAACATTTACTTCTGTCACTAAAAATTCCCCCGCATATATTAGACGATGGAGCACACAATGTGGGTGCAACTTCAGACGTAATTTTGGCTTACCAATTAATCAACGAAGCAGGTGGATTGGTGATCGCCGCACACGCAAATTCTTCAAATGGCGTAGCAATGCGGGGGTTTAACTTTGGTGGACAGACAAAAATCGCATATACGCAGAACGAAAATCTACATGCTTTAGAGGTAACCGATCTTGATCAGACAGGAAACCGGTCAACTGCCCATTTTTTCAATGGTACCAAACCAGAATATCCCAGAAGAATGCATTGTATTCAAGGATCAGATGCACATCGTTTATTAATAGATCCTTCCAGAAAGAAAAACCTTGGGTTGGGAGATCGTACTACAGAAGTTTTGCTTTCAGAGAAATCTTTTCAAGCGATTTTACAAGTTCTAAAAGGAAATGATTTTTCTAGAACGAGACCACGAAAAGAGATCTCTGAACCAGAATCGAGTTTCTTGAATGTCGCTTTAGATGAAGGACCAAATATTATTCAGGATTTCCATGAAAGTATGACAATTCGTGGTGGAAAATTGTACGCTATTTTATCGGATATTTGTGCATTTATGAATACAAACGGGGGTACATTATATATTGGCTTAGGTGCTGATAAAAAAAGTTTACCGTTAGGAATTGAAGAAACTGAAAAAAATATTAAAGTAATCGAAAATGAAATTTCAAATCGTATCAGTCCTCCTATTCAATGCGAATTTGATATACAGGAATTCAAAAAGAAAAAAATCATCCGGATCCTAATTCCTAGAGGAGATGATCCACCTTATGCTCTTGATGACTACAAAATATATATTCGAGAGGAAAGTGAAACAAATCTCGCAGTGCGCGATGAAATCGTAGGCTTGGTTCTAAGGGGCAAAAAACGCAATTTAACGCAGATAGCAACGAATATCGAGGAAAAGCTCGAACTATCCAATGAATCACCCCAAATTCAAGAAGAAACTATATCTCCAATTGAACCAAAAACCGGAATTGAATTATTTTTCCCTGAAGAAAGAAAAGGGCTTCTCTACTTTGCCATCAAAGATTTGCGAAATGGTAATATCGTCACGAACGTGACAGAAAAGTCAGCTAGAAGATTATGGCAATATGCAATCCGCAGTTTTATCGATAAAAAAGACAACCAAATCAACCCAGGTACGAAGTGGTTTGGAAATTATGGATTGCTTAGAAAATATAAAATCCACAACATATCAAATTATGATTTTATTTACCGGGACGACAATAATTTGCGTTTCTTCTATGGCGTAAACACCAATGGGCTGCATGGAGATTGGAAAACAATAGCGGGAGAACTGGACGATGAAGAATAGCCAGATATCTGTCGGGGTCTTGACTGTTTCAGATCGATCTGCTCGTAATGAACGTAAAGATTTATCCGGGCCTGAGATTATTAATTTCCTCGAAGCGAATGAATTTAATGCTATCCGCTACCAAATTGTTCCTGATGAAAAAAAAGCGATTACCGATGCATACTCTACCTGGGAGAAGGATCAGGTCAACGTAATTTTTACTACCGGTGGTACTGGTTTTGCTCCTAGAGATATCACTCCAGAAGCTACCCTATCATTTATCGAAAAAGAAGCTCCTGGGATTTCAGAGTATTTACGGTTTAAAAGTTTTTCTGTTACCCCTCATGCCAGTCTTTCCCGTGGAATTTCCGGCATTAAGGGGAAAACTTTAATTATCAATTTGCCGGGTAGCCCCAAGGCATCTTTAGAATGCATGCAGTATCTTCTCCCCATTCTGCCACACGCCGTTGAGTTGTTGATTGAAGCGCCAGATTCTGAAATAAATCATTAGTCATTGGTGGATGAAAGTAAATCTGATTCTAAATAATGGTTTCTAATTTTGCTGAAATACTATCTCCAAAATTAATATCAATATCAGAAACCACTGAGTTGCCTAAATTCTTTTTTTTGAAGTTATTCGTCAGGAACGAATCTTTATTAATATGCACCAATATTGGTTTAAGTTTCCTTCTCATCAGGATTTCCATACAAACCTGAAGATCGGAAATATCTGAAGCAGAAACGATAATCACCGTGCTGCCCCGAACAATTTGGTTTCCAATAGATTCAACTACCTCAACAATTTTTTTTAATCCTTTCCCTTCAAAATAAGTCATCGTATCCAGGATTTTACCAAGCTGCCGGATACCTTTTTCGGCAGGGATCATCGATAATATTGAATCAGCACATGCCATGCCAACAGCTTTTTCGATATCAATGAAATATGAAGCTAGTGAAGCAGCAATACTAATCGCATATTCAAATGTATCTTTTGGCAATTGATATTTAGATTTCTTTTTAATTTCCCAAAAAATATCGTTAAAAGATAATTCCTGGATTTCTTCTTGTTGAAAATTGTCTTCCTTGTTACCATCGATAATGATCCATATATCTGCTTGAGGATCCTGGTCAAATTCTTTCACCATGAATCTGTTCTTTTTTGCACTGGTCTTCCAATGAATCCGACTTAACGGGTCACCGGGTTGATATTCCCGGACACCAGATGCAAAAGCAGTAGCTTCCAGGCTTTTTTGTCGAATGGAGCGACCACCCTGAATATAACCAGGAGGTTGCACAAATTTTCGTAATTTCTCAAAATAAGGAAAAACGATTAATCTGTCGTGGTCTGGGATTATTTTTTCTGAACTAAACATTCCAAATATATCTCCAGACCTAAGTCGAGTTGGTCCTAATTGAAATGCCCCCCGTCTTGTAAGGATTGTTCTTGAATTGTAAAATCGATTTTCCTTTCCCTGTAATCCGGATATAATCTTTGAACCCGGCGAGCCTGGCAGATTGCTTAAATCCTCAATTTCTACCCAAAGCCTTGAAAAACGAATTGGGTTAACAATTTCATATTCTTCCTCAAAAACATTTCCAACTTGTAGTCTTAGAAGCCTTTGTTTTCGATTAATTGTTAGTTTTTTTATTGAAATAAAGGTCCAAAACCAATTAACAATTAAAAATAATCCTCCTAAAAATGCTAAGCGTATAAACATATCCTCTGCATGCGGGGTATATGAAAAGCGCCTGGTAAACCAGATCATCATGATTGAAAAGAAGATCAAAGCGATTAAAACCCAAAAAGATTTTTTTGTTCGCATTCTCTTTTAATTTCCTCGATAATCACCACCGGGCACATGTACCTGCTGAAGAACTTCATTGATGATCAGATTTGGTGAGAGATTTTTTAAACGTGCAGACGGATTAATAATCATGCGATGACCTAAAATGAATTTCGATAAAGCTTTTACATCATCCGGCAATACATAATCTCTACCCAAAGAAGCGGCTCTTGCCTGGCTAGCCCGGTAAAGACCCAGACCACCTCTCGGGCTAACGCCTAAATAAACATCATTATGATCTCTGGTAGCTCGCACAAGTTCAACAATATATCTTTTTACTGGCATTGAAACATATATCTGCTTAATTAATTCTTGCATGGTGATAATTTCTGCACTGGAAACAACATAGGAAATATTGTCAATTGGATGCTTTAAATGCTGTAATTCCATGATCTTAATTTCATCCCCAAATGATGGGTAACCAACTTTTATCTTCATCAGGAAGCGATCTAACTGCGCTTCAGGAAGTGGAAAAGTGCCTTCGTATTCTATTGGATTCTGGGTTGCAAGCACCATAAACGGCGATGGGAGTTTATGAGTAACTCCATCTACAGTCACTTGTCGTTCTTCCATCGATTCCAACAATGCAGATTGAGTTTTGGGAGTAGCCCGATTAATTTCATCGGCTAAAACAATCTGAGAAATAATCGGGCCAGGTCTAAATTCAAATTCCCTATTATTCTGGTTATAAATCGAAACTCCGGTAACATCACTGGGCAGCATATCCGGTGTAAATTGGATCCGGTTAAAGGAACAACCTAAGGATTTTGCCAAACTCTTTGCTAAAACTGTTTTTCCCACACCCGGAACATCATCAATTAAGAGATGACCTTGACTCAACAATGTGATAATCACTAAATCAAGCACATCATCTTTTCCAACAATTACAGTCTTTAAATTTGTTAATAATTTTAAATAAAAATTATTTACCTCTGTAGATAACCCATCCATTCCAACTCCTGCTTTTTCTAAAGGCAAGGTTTATGCCTTCGGTCTTTTTCGAAGGTGAAAATAAATATTCAAACTAATCAATAATAATATACCAGTAACTGATCCAAGAATTCCTAAACGTAACGAAACAGGTTTAAATTGTAAAACAATTTCATGTTCTCCTGCCGGCACATACAGCCCCTGAAACAAAAAATCGGCTTTATTTATCGGAATATTTCTTTCATTATCTAATGTAGCTTGCCACCCAGAGTAATCATTTTGCCGAACCACGATCCACCCTGGTTCAGCAGCGGAATATTTAATCAGTAACAAATCAGGATTCAGATATTGATATTCCAAATACTCTGGTTTTATTGATGAGCTATTAATATTATCCTTTGATAATGATCCTTCTTCTAATATTAGGCAGCGACTATCAGGACTTACTTCTTCTAACAAGAGCAAGTTGTTGAGTGCCTGGTCCTGATTTACAAATAACCTACAACCATACCATTGGACTATTCCTTTGGAAGGGATTTGTGCTTTATATACAGAAGAAGGTACAGATGGTGAAAGCTTAATGATTGTGTCAACCCCGATCATAGACAAAATATTTTTCAGTTGAGCAGATGACAAATGATTTAGCCATTCCCAAAAAATTGAAAATCTTTGAGGTTGTAAAGGATCAAAATTATTTATCATCGCATAGCGATTATTGAATAAATTTTGATTTGGTAATAATAAAAGATTACCTTCCGTGTAATCAAACAGAGGTTGCAACCGATCTGTTCTAAAAAAAGTATTAAATTTTAAAAATTCTTCGTCTTCTTGACTGATAAAAACACGATCCAATGCATTAGGTTTGGGGGTTGAATTAATCTCAGCATAATATTTTATGGGTAAAAAATTCTCAAAAAAGAAATTATGTGGGAGAAGATCAAGAATAATCACCGTCATTAAAACAAATTGAAGCACTAAGCGTTTTATCGATAACTTATCTTTGAAAAATGTTAATAATCCAAAAAATAATCCCAGAATATTTCCAAATAGAAGACTATTGATCATCGGTTTGGGAAAATTACTTTTGTAAACGGATAAACCTATCGAAATAGCCAATAACATGCCAAATACTATGATAATAATGATAGTTTTCCGCACGTTATATTTTGAGACGAACCAAAAATCTATTCCGTACGCTATGAATAATGAGGTTATAAAAAAGTAATAAATCAGAAGCCTGCTTGGCCCCTGAAATAAATTAAATCCTGGAACGTTACTATACAAAAAAGGGAAAAAGAAAAAGAATTTTCCTAAAGCAAAAAATATTGAAAACAACAAAAGAATTCCTAGAAAAATAATGTTATTTTTTTGTTTTTGTTCAATTTCGTGTTTTCTAGTTTTCCATAATAAATGCCAGCTAAGAATTATCACAAAAAGAAAGGGGAAAACACCAATATAAATATTTTCTTCCCAAAAATTACCCCCACTTAAAAATCGTCCCTGGTTCGGGTTTCCCCAGAAATTTCCGTAAATTATCGATATCAATCTTCCTGGCCATAATGAAAAGTTGGTCGCATATTCAAAACCGACTTCGTTGCTTCTTTGCGACTGTAATAGGAACTCTCCTGTAGGAATAATTTGTATTGCTGAAATTAAGAGAGCTAATACGTTAGCCGCAACATAATATCCAATTTTCGTAATGGTTTCTCTAAGGTTAAGTAAATCAAAAAATAATAGGAATAAACCACCCAACATGATTGTATAGAATGATGTTTGTGCATGCCCGGCTAAAAGTTGTAATGCTATGAAGATCGTTAATTGAGTTATTTCCGCCAAAGGAATTTTTGCTTTTGATATTTTTAATTGGATACACGCATATACAATCCACGGCAACCAGGCAAAAGTCCAAACCATGCTGATAAAACTTAACCTTGTCAGTATATATCCACAAAAAGAGAAAAAAATCGCTGAGATTAATTGAGCAAATTCACTTTTTCCAAAAGAACCGACAATTTTCATGATTCCCAATCCTGCAATGATAAGATGGATTGGGATTAACAACGTCATGACAGTGATTAAGCCTGGTAAATTAAAAAGAAGATAACCAATAAATATCAAAACATTCAAAGGATAAAAAACAGCAGATTGATGATTGGCCATGAAAGGCACACCCATCCCATTGTAAGGATTCCATAGTGGAAAATAACCACTTAATATGTTGTCATAGAGATATTGATCCCAGGGGATAAACTGTAACGATGCTGTTCCCCAAAAAATCATCTTCCCCTGAAAAATTAAAATCAAAAATGGCAGAAAAACCAGAAAAATAAAAATAATTTTGATTTTCTTTATAAATAAAAAATCTTTTATCTTCCTATTCATCAATTTTTAACACCGAATAATTATAGTTTTCGAAAATCAGTTCATATTGATCTAAAGAATAATAATGCATTAAATTTTGTAATGAATATTCATTTGGGATGAGTATGTATCGAATGTTAAAGGATGTTAGCATCTCATGCAATTCAGCATCTCTTAATTTCCCTGAGTAAAACTGATCAACTTTTGTTGACAATTCAACCAGGTTTTTACTTTCAGGTCCATGCCCAATCATGACTTTCACCGGCAAAAGTGTTGGTAGAATATTGCTTTCCTGATATGGGGCTAACACCACATCGCCCTTATTGACTTTCCCTTCCAAGTTTTTTCCTAAATCTAAAAGTGAACCTGCAATATAAACCGGGGGTTCTTTTTTCAGAACCAATTGGAATGTTCCTAATTCAAAAATTAAATTTGATAATAGCAGAATTGCAATAATAGCAACCCGCACAATAAACTTTTTTTGGCTCTGAAGAAAAACCGCGATGTAAATGCAAAAACAAATCCAAACGCCTTCCGCCAATCGTCTTTGTAAATTCACTGGAAAATAAACCAGAATGGGGATTAATAACAGCCAGATATTGAGGAACGCTTTATTAAAAATATTTTTATTGTATTCACTTCTCAATAATAAAAAGATGATGATTATTCCCAATCCATATGCAAACAAATAATCCCAAACAGGAGGTGAAATTATTCGATTTTGCTCTTCCCAAACGGATAAATACGGGTCAAATAAAAATGAGAAAAAATTATAAAAAAATAAAGGACTGGAAGGAATGATCCAAATAAAAAATCTTTTTAGATATTTTAGGAAATTTTTCGTTTTTATGATTCGGAATAAGAAGAATGCACCTGTGACCGCCCAACCGATGAATATATTTAAAGGTTGGAAAATGCCACTTATCAATAGAGAGATACCCCCACCTATTATATTATTTAATGGAGGGTTTTCTGCAACCTCAATATTTAATATTTTCCGAAAAGATTGATATAAAAAAGCTCTTCCAAACAATAAATGTGGCAAACTAAAAACAGATAAAAAACCAAATGTTTCTGGAGAATAAAATTCTAGAGGAACCCTTTCCTGAGTTAATTGAGGGAATATTAGCTGGATCCATCCCAAACCACCTCCAAGCAACAATAAAATGGTTACCAAGATGGAAGTTTTTTTCTCCTTAACAAATAATTCACTAAATAAAAAAGTCTCTCTAATCAGAACAAAAATACCCAGGAACCGAAACAAATGAAATATCATCACCAGTTGTAACCTTTGTTCAGGAAAACTGGCTAATTTCCCTAACAATAAGTAAGGGAAAAAGGCAAAAAATCCAGTTTGCGGATAAGCAGTATAAGGGGTGGTAAATAGCCAATCGCCACTTGAACCTAAAACCATTTTCGCCAGGTAAGAATTACCATCTTCAACACCAATAACTAACCCGCTAAACTGATTGTCAAGATCCTGCGATTGGAATCCTAGCCAATATGGAATACTTGTTAAAATGATTATTGCAATTGCTAAGAAAAATAACCATTTATTTTGAACGAAAAAACTTCTCATTTTCTGGATCGCCTGATTACAACAGTGCAAATTAATGCCAACCAGACAATAGTTTGAATAATTAACGATTCATATATAATCGTTGGCTGATAATAAAGGGTTATTTCATGTTCCCCACCAGGAAATAAAAACGTACGAAATAGCTTGTCTCTTTGTAAGAGCGCAGGTTTGCCGTTAATAGAGATTCTCCATCCGGGGTAGTTTATCTCATTTATTTGCATCAAACCTTCACAGCTATTCACATTTAATTTAATCTTATTTGGAGAAAAACTCAGTATGGAGTACTTTGTTCCATTCTCACATGCCTTGTTTTTTACGTAATTATCAACACCACTAATATCATAAATATAAGTAGAAGACAATTTGATTTCTTTTCCCAACGAGCATTTGGTTAAGTCAAAATTTGAAATCACGTATTTTACATTCAACTCTTCTAAACCCTTGAGGTTCGGGCAAAATTCTTCATTATCGATATTCGGATTACTTGTTCTAAAAGGAGGTAATGTTACTGAATATTGGTTATTAGGAATGCCTGATATTTGATTAAATAATTCCACATAAGCCTTTAATTGCAGGGGATCAACCCCGTTGATTTGATTAATATTCCAATAAGCTCCTTGTTCCTGAGTAATACTGTAAGAAGGTGTATAAACTCTAAAATTCGCCGAGATCGATTCTATTTTTTTTATTAATTCAATCTTCTCGTCGACAACATAGTGAAATGGTTTAAAGGTAAGGGTTTTAAAATTTACAAAAATAAGATCACAAAATAGGATCAAAACCAATACCACACCTAGATATTGATTATTGAACCTGCCTTTTAGAATAAAAATAATTGCCACCAGGCTAAATGAAAAAACAATTACTGACCAGAATATTGATAAATTGAATTTCTCTGTAAGAAAAACCGAACCTAGAAAAAAAAGAAAGTTAAAGAATACGATAGGTACAAGAAAGAAAATTCTGGAAAACTTATAGTCCATTTTCTCATTTAAAATTACATCCACAACATAAGCTGCGCAAACTGATAAGCTAAAAACAAAAATGAATACAAACCTGGATGGAACTCTCAGTAAGGAAAAACCAGGAATTTCATAAAGTAAGCTCATTCCTGGAATATTGCTTCCAAAAGACAGGATTATTGCAATAAGTGCCAGATAATACCATTTACGAATCTTTTTGTTTTGTTTGTAGACAAACACCCCTAATAAAGCAAGTAAGATGACAACCCCACCGAGATATAATTTCGTCTCAGCGCTTCCTTCAAAAAATGGAAACAATAAGTTTAAAAGGTCAGCGAACGATAAAGAGTAAATCATTTGTTCATTGGGCTGCATCATATTTCTGGTTGACAATTGCAGGTACTGAAATAAAGGCAGCCAGGATACGATACTTAAAGATAATCCAAGGATTATTGAAGCCAAATAATATTTAATAAAATCCATCCAATCAATATTTTTGTTAATTACAACAAAAATCCAGATTAAAAATGCAGGAATGGACCAACGCAAATCAGCTGAGAAAATAAACCCCCAAATAATTCCAGTTAATATTACAGATTTTATTTTTTGACCATCTTGTAAAACCTTTGCTGAATACAATAATAACCAGGGAGTCCAAGCGATTGCATAAAGCATCGAAAGGTGGCCAGCACCAATGTGAGCATAGATTTTGGCAGAGAAGAAAAAAGCCATTCCTCCAAATAAGGAGCCAATCTCAGAAATTTTCAGACTTCTGAGGAAAAACACCATCCCAATAAGCCCTAACAGCAGATGCAATAGTAAGGAAATATTAATTCCTAATGGTAAAGGGAAAAGTAATGCAACCCAACCAGGCAAATACCACAAACCAGAAAGAGGATTTTCAGCAAATGGGTAACCAGATAAAATTAAATTTGACCAAAGTGGAATTTGATGGTGTTTAACAATTGAATTCTGGATATACAACAAATTCGAGTAATGAGAAATTGGTATATCTGAAAACGGAGAATTTCCCAGATAAACAAAACTCCCTAAATTTGGAATAAAAAATAGATTTCCGATTATAAAAATAATGATGACGATCCAAATTAGTCTTTTTGAAATCAATTTTTCACCTGAAATATTTCGATTCCATCATAATCGTATAAAGCTGTGAATGTTTTAGTAATTGTGGGGCAATTTGGGATCGGGTTTCCTTTCTCACATAAAATGTAATTAACATGATTTTCGATTAAAAATTTTTGTGATTCATCCACTGACAAAGTGTCATTCCAGAATTTGTTCAAATTGTTTTTAACTACGTCCTCATTGATACTCTCAAACGGATGCCCATAAACAACTTTGAAATTCCCATATGCCGGAACTAATAACCCTAATTCTTGATTGGTTAATACGACTGCCTGCTCTTTAATGTTATTATCCATCCATCTGGCTGCCTGAAGATAATTATTTTTCGTAAAAAATAATGGTTCATAATTTCTAATTGCATTCATACTTCCAAGAAAGACGATCAGATTTGATGGAATAACAATCCCAATTAATAAATAAATCCAGAACTTTGCCAACTTTTGTTTTCTATTTTCAAAAAAAACACCTAACAAATACCAAAAAACAATAACTAAAGGAATATATATCCCGACCAGGAATCTTCTCTGTAAGTTAAACGGAATGATTGTCATGGCAAAGGCGAAAACGATCCAGAGTAATAATAAGATAATATTTTTCTCTAACTTAATTTTTTTCTTAAAAACCCAAACGAGAAGCATAACAATACCAAGAATGGCTGGTGAAAATGAGAAAATTAAGTTCAGGATTGATGGACTAGCGGTTATATTTTGTGCATTCCATAAACTTAATACCGGGTCTGAGGTAATCGTTTTCATCTGATAATAACCAATGAAAATCACCGGAATAGCTAAACTTATTAATTTTTTAAAATTACGATCAATAATTGGAAAATTTATTAATAGATAAACAAAATAAATAAACCCTATGACGATGCCAGCAAATGGAGAAATAGATACAAGAATGATACTTAACAAAAAAATAAAGAGAAAAACGTATGATTTTTTTTCGTTATTTAAGAGGATAACTATCAGAACGTTCATAATTACTAAAGAAAGAATAAAATGAGGGTTAGAGAATGCTGATAAGAATCCGTAAGCCTCTGCCAACCAAAAATCAGCCGGTAACTCTCCTGAAATAACAAAAATCCATCCTAAACCCGCCCCGAACAGAATTGATAGCATTGCTCCTTGATAGTATTTATTCTCTTCAGTAAAAAATAACTTCAATAAGGTTCGTAAAGAGAAGAAAAATAATATTGCGAATAGAATTCGGAACAAATGGTACAACACCGGTATACCGAGATAAAAAATTCTGGATAGGTGTCCAAAGAAAATATATAAGGTAAAAATAAAAATATCACCGTTTTTTACCGGAGAATAAGGTAATTGAAAAGTCCAATTTCCTGATTTACCCTGTATCATTTTTGCGAAATAACTATAACCATCAATGGGATTATAAAATAAGCCCGAAAAGGTAATTTCCTGATTATTCTGAACAATTCCATAGATCACAGGAATTATTAATAGAAATACCCATAAGACAAGGAAAAAAATACTCCATTTCTTCATTATTTCGAAGTATACAGTAAGCAAAAAGAAATCACAAACTAAATAATCCTTGGTTTACTTGCCTTTCAATCCATCACATTCTATAATCCTATTTATGAATCAGCGTACTTATTTATATCAAATTCAAATAATCGATCTGGATTTGGCGAAACTTGTTAAGAGAATTGAAGAAATAAACAGTTACCTATCATACAATGCAGATGAAAAAAAGATAGAGTTAGAAGTCTCTGCTTACGAAGTTGACAGGAAAAATAAACATCTGAATTTAAAAAGGATTTCAGATGAAGCGTCATTGCTTCAAAATAAAATAACAAGAAGTGAACAATCTTTATACGACGGCACAATCAAGAATCCAAAAGAGCTTCAAGATGTAAACTCAGAAATTGCTTCAAATAAAAAACGGTTACTTACCTTAGATGAAAAACAATTAGAAATCATGTTTGAAATCGAAGAACTAGACAACACAATTTCTGGTTTCAACAACTCTTTAGCAGATTTACGTGCCGATAAAAACAAAATATCAGAAGAATATCTTTTAGAAAAAGACAACCTCGAAAAAGAAATTAATAACCTTAAAGTTGGAAAAGATACATTGGTAAATCAAGTAAGTGATGAGGTCTATTCAATTTACGAAAAATTACGAAAAACGAAAAACAATATTGCCGTTTCAATAGTTGTTGATAATTGCTGTTCTATTTGCGGAAATAGTTTAACGCCTATGGACATTCAAATTGCCAAGAGTGCCAGTGACGATGTATTTTGCCCGGTTTGTAAAAGATTTTTATTTGTCGGTTAGTAAAAATGATCAACTTGTTCAAGAATTTCGAATTAGAAAAAATTTCTTTTTTTATTGGATTTTTAACTGCCTCTCTATTATGGTTAGCTGTATCAAAATTTCGAACGTGGATCCCGGAAATTGTTGCGAATATTAAAAAATATATTAAGAATATCAAATCCATGCAATCTTCTGGAATTCAGAATGCAATCAGAAGTGAAGCATATTTAACTGCTCAACAAAACCACCTCGCGAAGAGTTTATTTTTTCTGAATCAAATTTTAATAGAACCCCGATTGTTAGCTGAACCAATTTTTATACACGACGATGAAAAGGTCTTTTTTGAAAGTGAAGTAGCCCTAACAGTTCCATATACGCCTGACTTTCCCTTTTTATCCAGAAACTTGAACGTCCCAAGGATAACAATTACCGAAGCAATCCAGAAGGGAGCTGATCTTGTAATCTGTGGAGCACCGGGATCTGGTAAAACAGTTGCATTGGCTCATCTAGTATCAAGTTTGGCACAAAGAAATCCAAATTGTGGGTTGTCATCGTCAAAGATACCTTTATATATCAACATACATGATACGGATATTCTCAATTCATCGGAATTTTCTTTGGTTGAACTCCTCCAAAAAATATTCCTTCATCGTTTACCTTCTTCTCAAACTCCGAAATTAATGAAATTCCTGCCAGAAAGTCTAAAAGATAATTCAGCTATCCTCATTATTGATGGCATGGATGAACTCCATCCAAACGAATTTGATAAAGCTGTAAAATTTATAGATACTATAAAAAAGATTTACAATGATTTACAAATTGTTGTCACAGCTTCTCATCTTTATTTAGGAGAGCTTTTGACCATTAATTTCTCAGCATTGGTCTTATCACCATGGTCAAATGACCAGATACTTGATTTTTATTCGCGATGGGATCGTCTTTGGAAACAAGAAATAATAAAGACAAAATCAGTTGAAGATCCGTTATCAATTTTACTTCAATGGAGTTCAACTAATTTACGCCCATTATCTCCTTTGGAATTCACCTTATTTATTTGGGGAGTATTATCTGGCGATTTATCTGGGTATACACCAAACGATCTAATCAAGTCATTTATTAGAAGGGTCCTTCCAATCAAAGAATTTTCAGATGTTTCAGAATATTTGTCCCATATTATTTTCAATGAAAAGAGTTTTTCATTTTATCCTGGAAATTTAAAGGGCGATAATTTTTCAAAAATTATTCAATCTGATCTTTATCAACAATGGCCTGGCGGTAATGGTAGATTTGTTCATTCAGAGGTGTTTAGTTATATTGCCAGCCTTTATTTGGATGAAATTAATTTGCCAGAAATAGATTTGACTGATTTTAAATGGGTAATTTACAACTCCCTTCTGGCATTTCAATCCTCAAAAACTTCAAACCCCGATTGGCTTAAACCTATTCTCGGAAACCATAATTCTCGCATACCTTTCGATTTTTTTTCAATCAGTTCCTGGTTGAAAAATACCAACCCGTCAACAAATTGGAGAAATAATTATATTAAACAATTGGTTCGAATCATTCAGGATAATAATTCTAAATTTAGTGTCAAATTACGAGCAATGGCAGGGATGGTTTATTCAAATGATCACAATTTACCTATATTTCTCAGACAATTATTGGAACATAAAAATGATTCTTTCAAAAAACTTGCACTTTTTGCCATCTCCAGCATGAATCGAGATGATACATTTATTCCTGATTTGATATCTTTGTCTCAAAAGTCATCAAGTGACACTCAAAAATTAACTTCTTTAGCATTATCAACATATCGGGATGAAAGCACAATTCATGAGCTAGCCCGGGTTCTATTAAATGGAGACGAAACAGTCCGGCATGTTGTTGCCGAAAGTCTGGCGTTTATGGATGAGCCTGGAACAGAAATTTTAAAAGAAGCGGTCACTTTGGAAGACATAGTCGTCCGCCGTGCAGCTATTTATGGTTTAGTAAAAATGAATGATTTCTGGGCAATTCAAACTTTAAAAGATATGACCATCCAGGATAACCAATGGGTTGTGAGAAATTTTTCTTCCCAGGCGTTGGATTATTTACAAGGTGAAAATCCTTATATTCCAACTAAGAAAATTCAATTAACCGACACTCCCTGGTTAATTGAATTTGCTGCAAAAGATAATCTTGGAATTACAAATCCCCAGGCTGCCGTAAATGAACTATTGAAAGCATTAAATTCAGAAGATCAGATTATAATACAAAAAGCAATCTCATCTGCCCTTCAAGGTGCCAATCCTGAAATATTCTATAGGCTTGAGGAAATATTTTTATCTAATCTGGATCAAAATATTAGCAATAACCTATTTGTAGCTTTATTTTTTCTTTATCACTCAAGAATTAAAGTTTGATAATTTAAAATCGAATATTATTTTTATTAAAAGGATGCAAAAATCGTAATTAATAAAAATTCAAGAATCTGAATAAGCACTAATAAAACAATCGGGCTAAAATCAAACATCCCAACCATGGGAATTCGATTTCGAATAGGTGCTAATAGTGGCTCAACAATCCGATCAACTGTTTGTCTGACAGGGTGATAGGGTGACATAAAATAGCTTAATAAGACTTTTGTAATCACCAACAAAGAGAAAATATTTGCAGCAACTCTAACCAAAACAATTAAAAATCCAAACATAAAAATACCTCACTTAAAAATTATTTTCTTTCACCCATAATTGCTGTGCCAATCCGAACCATCGTCGCACCTTCTGCAATCGCAAACTGGTAATCATGGCTCGTCCCCATTGAAAATTCGTCCAATTGTAATCTCGGGATTTGTGAAGTCAGAAAAAAACTTAATTCTTTTAATTTTGCAAAGTTGAAACGTGCTTCTTTTTCATCTGTAGTAAACGGTGGCATTGTCATCAGCCCTTGTAATCGTAAGTGACTTAATTCAGCTATTTCATGAACTTCATCGACAAAAGAAACCCAGGAATTAGGATTAGAAGCGTCCCATCCAAATTTGCTGACTTCCCCTCCGACATTAAATTGGAGCAGGACGGGCAGATATTTATTGCCTTGGATTAATTGATTGTTTAACCGTCTTGCTAATTTTATGCTGTCCAAGGAATGCAGTAATGAAAAATTTTCAACAATCAATTGAGATTTCCGGCTTTGAAGATGTCCAATCATATGCCATTCAATTGGGCTCTTCGTTACAGTAATATCTTTAATTTTTGTGGCTGTCTCTTCAGGATAATTTTCACCTAAATATTGGGCGCCTGCCAAAATTACTTGATTGATCTTAGCTGCAGAATGGCCTTTTGTAACAACGATTAATTTTACAGAATCAGAATTTTTCCTATATTTGATAGAATAGCTTTGTATTTCATCATAAATCTTTTTAAACCTTGATTCAATATTGTCATTAAGCATCAGTTTTCCTTATGTAAACCAAATACAACCCCGAATCTACCAGATTTTTTACCTTCTAGGCGGTATGAAAACCAATCATCTAAATTACAGGCTGTACAAATTTCAGCAATTTCTATTTTTTCAACTCCGGATTGTTTCAATAACAGTTCGTTAGCCCGCCAAAGATTGAAATAAGTTTTTCCATTTGTATAACCGATTATTTCGTCATGAAATTCGCTTAATTGCTTTTGAACTTCCATTACAACATCAGTTTTGATTTCATAATGATCTGGTCCAATAGAAGGACCAATTCCTGCTATTAATTCTTTCGGGTCGCTTGAAAAATGCTCAATTAAATACTTAACCGTGTTTTGGACAACTCTTTTCACTGTTCCTTGCCATCCGGCATGAATTAAAGCAATCGCTTTTTTTGATGGATCATAGATCAATATGGGGACACAATCAGCATATTGCATAAAAAGCGTAACATCTCTGGCATCCGTAATGATTGCATCTCCTCTGAAATGTTCGTTTTCAAGTCCTCGAGGGCAAGGAGCATAAACAACATTAGAACTATGGATTTGCCAAACATCATAAATCGATTCAGGCATTTGATTAAAAACTTCAAAAATTCGTCTTCGATTTTCAGTTACATTTTCTCGGGTATCACCAGCAGTTTCACCAACATTTAGGCTTGAAAATGAAGAAGGGCTTACCCCTCCTCTCCTTGTGAAGATACCATGAAATAATTCGTTTTGTGGAAAAGAATTGAAGGTAAAATATTTTAAATTACCTGTTTCTCGAATAATCATCTTTTATTTACCTAAAGATTGAACATACTTCATTTTTTCAATAATGATCGTTCTGGTTTCTGCCATGCTTTCTTCAATTACTGGAAATAAATACCAGGCAGTAAAAAATCCAAACAAAAATCCAGTTATTGATCGTATTATTGGGGTGCTTTCTCTGATAGGAAGCCAGGCAGGTAGAGAGCCCACCAGACTGGGAAGTTGAGAAACTCCATCGATTCCCATCGGCACTATCGCAAGTGCAACCCAAAAATACCATTTTATCGACTTAATTTTTCTTCCCGAAAAAGCAAAAATCAAACCAAACAATAACATACTTGCGTAAATAGCATCATCTCGTTGACATAAAGCTACTTTGTATCCAACCAATTCATTCCCTTTAAACTTCTGTGCTTGCCGAATATTGATTTCTGTTTCATTAGTAATTTCTTCGTACGTCAGCATATTTTCTATGCCTGCAGCTGCTCTGGGATAATAAGCTTGTTCACCAAATAAAAACCAGGAGCGGAAAGCTAACTGGTGACATAAAGGTTTATAAACTGTATAAATAATGTTAGCTGGAAGTGTTGCACCAATTTTCATAAAAAAAGGAGCCGCAAATGGCAACCCTAAATAGAGGGACAAGAAAAATATCATTAACCAGATGTATTTCTTGGATATCCACAATGAAAATTTATCCAAACCCGTAATTTTACTTCCAGACTGTAAACGTTTTTTGTATTGATCATCTCCAATTTCATTCAATTGCCTATCACGATCCTGAGCTGCCATAATTGTCATTCGTAAATTAGGTTCTTCAAAATCTCCTGAAATTGAGTACGGTCCAATTTTTAAGAAAGGAACTGTGTCTAAATATTTCTTTTGAAGTTCCACTGTTTCAGTAACATTAATAATTTGGTAATTGAATTCCAAATCTTCTTTTACTTTATTTAGTTTTTCCAAAATCAACTTGGATTGATTGGCATCTTTAACATAAGCAATTACATTGATCAAAATATCATTCTCCAGTGAAAATCATAAACCAAAATTAACAAATAAACCATAACGGTTCAAGGTTTCCAATACTCCAAAGAACAACATGATACCAATGATTATTAGAATAATACCCATGATAACTTCTACATAATGCATTGTTTTGCTGTATTTCTGAATAATTTTCACAACCCATCCAATTCCTAATGCTGCCAGTAAAAAAGGAATAGCCAAACCAATTGAATAAGCAGATAAAAGCTTTGTACCTTCAAAAACCGATCCACCATTAATCGCCAGTGTTAAAATCGAACCCAAAACAGGTCCAACACAAGGAGACCATCCAGCTGAAAAGAAAATCCCCATCAAAAAAGATGATCCATATGAGCGTTTCTGTTGAGCCTTATTTTGAATCCGCAAATCATATTCAAGGAAAGGAATTCGCAGAATCCCTGTCATATGGAGTCCAAACAAAATAACAACCAATCCGCCAACTTTTGCTAAAAGCCAACGTAAATTATAGAGCAACCCACCAATCGCAGAAGCGGTTGCTCCTAAAGAAATAAAAACCAAACTAAAACCCAGAACAAAGGCTAGTCCATGAGTAAAAGTTTCAAATTTATAATCGCTATTTTCATTTGATTTGAGAACGCTAATAGAACGCCCACTCAAATAGCTAATATAAGCAGGAACCAGGGAAAACACACATGGTGACAAAAATGATGCTAATCCAGCTAAAAATGACAATCCTAACGATAATTCCATTTAATCCTCAATATTCTCTGACCTCAATCTGGGTTCCACCTGGCATCGGGATCGTTATGTCTCCCGGATCACTCAACACCAGTGGGTTTGTCCACCGAAAAATCCATTGCGCATCTTTCGGTTTTACATTAACACATCCTCTGGATCGAGGTGTGCCAAAATCGTTATGCCAAAAAGTAGAATGGATGGCTACTCCATTACTTGAAAATAAGACAGTCCAACCTACACCTGGAATGTCCCAACCACCGCCTGCAGCTCCTCCTGTCATGTGAGAAGAAATTTGTTTTCGCCATGTTCTAAATACTCCCTGAGGTGTACCCCAAGTTTCCATTAATTGACCTTCTGAATTCCATTTTGCACCAGAGGAGATTTTACAATAATAAACTTCAGCTTCATCTTCAAGACATACCAAATATTGTCTGGAAGGAGTCACATCAACAAAAACTCTTTTGTTTTCAACTTGAGGAGAAATTGGCTGCAGTTCATCGTCCGTAATCTTTCTGAATGCTTTAGAATTCGCCCAAAAAATATCTCCATAACCAAATCGCTCGTTAATTCGATAATAACTTTCAGTCTCATTTTCTTTTTTTATTCCATCTACCCAAACAACCTGAGAATAATAAAAGCGTGGGTTTTCAGCCTGTTTTAGCCAGGGCGCGCTGGGTGGCGGATTATCCAGAATCAAATCGACAAAGGGAAAAGTAACTTCAGCCCAAAAACCTTCTCCAAGACTGGTTTGTGGTAATTCCGTAACGAAATCATTTTCTAAATATTCAACTGGCTGCAAATTTGGGCCATAAATGAAGCCATCTGGTGTTTCAACCCATGCAGCATTCATCATTCCAGGTGGAATTTCCCCGACCACCTCCCTTAACCAGACAGTTACATCATCTTCATACAAGGTTGTTATTTTTTCTGATTTGATAGATGGACGAGAGTAAATACCCAGGTTAGGTACGCAAACCCGCCCATATTTATCGCTTTCAAATGGGGAGATTAAATCAAAAAGCCTGGGATTTAAAGAGACCGCACTACCAAAAACGAGCATACCCTTTAGCATATCTCTTCTTGAAAAATTTTTGGAAAACCATTCCATAGGCAAAAGATAATCGGTAAAAGATTCCTTGTCAACTCTTATTAAAATTCAACGCACTCAGAATTTTATTTTCAATTATCAATTGCTTAACTTTTTCGATTTCAGGCCACCAGAGCATATCTCCGGGCTTGTATGGAAGAATATCGCGAATCATTTCATGAACCAACCTTGTACCATCCCCTAATTGCCCATTTTTATTATCTCGTAAACGCAAATAGATGGCCCTCGTTGCTGTATATATTTCAATCGCCAAAACTTGCTGTACATTTTTTAAAATCTGCAATAAATGGTTGCAGGCATTCATTGAATTAGCATTATGATCTTCTTGTTCCGCCGAGGTAGGAATTGAAAAAACGCTATCAGGGTGAACCAAGGTTTGATTTTCCAATACCAGGCTAGCTGCAGTATATTGAAGCATCATTAAGCCAGAATTTAATCCTGCTGCTTCCAGATTGTCAACCAGCATGGGCGGTAAACCAGCGTTCAGGTTTTCATCTGTCATTCGATTGACTCTTCGTTCTGAGATCGATCCAATTTCAGAAATCGCTATACTCAGAAAGTCCATAGCCATTCCTATTGGTTCTCCATGGAAGTTGCCGCCGGACAAGGCAGTATGTGGCTGAAACAACAAAGGATTGTCCGTAGCAGCATTAATTTCACGGGAAATAATTTCTGTCACAAAATTTAGCGTATCCCGTGCAATTCCCTGAACCTGCGGAGCACAACGTAATGAATAGGCATCCTGCACTCGGTTGGTTGAATTAATCAGACTAGATCCTTTTAGATACTTTCTAACGTTTGCAGCCACTTCAATTTGACCATTCTGACCTCTAGCGGCATGAATCCGTTCGTCATAAGCAGCACCACAGCCTAACATCGCTTCCAGGGTAAGTGACAATGATAGTTCAGCTACCTGGATAATATTATTTGCGTCATAAATACATAATGCAGCAATGGCTGCTGAAAATGTTGCACCATTGTTTATTGCCAAACCTTCCTTTGAATCTAATATTATTCTGGGTATGCCAGATTGTTCCATGGCCTGCTTACCAGTTAATCTTTTACCTTGATAGAAAGCAAAACCAGATTCTTCATCTAAATCATATTCGTCTGTTGTAAAAACTAACGCAAGATGTGATAAAGGTCCCAAATCACCAGACGAACCCAATGAACCTTGAGACGGAACCTCAGGAATAACATCACAATTCAACATATTTACAATAGTTTCTACTACCTGTTGACGAACACCAGAAAAACCTTTTGTGAGTGTATTCGCTCTGACTAGCATGGCAGCGCGGACAATCTCATTTGAAAATGGAATACCTGTACCAACAGCGTGACTTAATATTAAATTTCTGCTAAGTTTTGCAGAGTCTGCATTGGGAATTCTTTTATTTGCAAAAATTCCAAATCCAGTGTTAATCCCATACACAGCATTGTCCGATTCAAAAATTTCCTTCTTAATTTTGTAAGCTTGCTGAATATTTTGTTTCCCTTCTTCAGAAATACTTACTTTTTCTTTATGTCTGGCTACTTTAATAATATCATCTATTTTAAGGTTGTGCCCATCGATGAAAACCATTTATGCTCCTTATCAGAAGATTATCAAACCCACAAATATGACTGCTAGCGGTACAGTAACATTATCCCAATCTGAAATTGGAAGAGATTCAACAATTGTAGCAACTAAGTTAAGAATGATAATTTTTAAAATACTTTGCGTTAAATCTAAGTGCAAGTATCCGCTTTTTATAAATATGAGAACTAAAACAGTAGAAAAAATAAACCCACCTATAAACATTGCTATAGAGCCAGCAATTGATTTATTTTTTGACCATTTCAGCGTTGGTGATGAAATATTTCTTCCAACAATGTCTGCGATTCCATCTCCTCCGCATAGAATCATTAATGTAATGATTCCAAGCGGTGAATTCCGCCAAAATAATATCGTAACGATAATAAAAGCAATGCCATAGAATAAAGGTCCTTTTAAAATTTCTTTCGGATCACCTGACCTGGACATTGCGTCAACCGATCCCTGATCTTTAATCACACCAATACCAATTAAAAAGAACTGCAATGTAATCAAGAAAGGAATCACAGCAGCAACATACTTTGACCATAAATTATCCGGAAAAAATAACCAGCAAAGTAAAAAAATAGGACCTGTTCCAATATGTACAATTTTCCGGCTAAGCTTTTTGGAAAGATAATTTTTGCTTGCAAGAAAATCAATAATTCTCAACCATAAAACACATAAAACAAGAGTAACAATAAAAGCTAGCCACAAGTTCATTTTTAATCTCTTCTAGTCAATCGTTTTTCTACTTCTTGAATTTTCTCTTTCTTGATCTCTTTTGGCAATTGAATCTCTTTTATCATAATTCTTCTTGCCTTTTGCTAAAGCAATTTCTATTTTTGCTTTTCCGTTGCGCAAATACAGAATGGTGGGAACGACTGTTACTCCTTTTTGGCGAACATTGTTCCAAATCTCTCGAATTTCTTTCTTATTTAATAAAAGTTTCCTTTTGCGTTTAGGTTCGTGATTAAAAATACTGGCTTGATCATATTTTGCGATATGAGAGTTAATTAACCAGGCTTCCTGGTTTTCAATTTGAACAAACGCCTCACCGATACTAACCTGTCCAGCTCTGATCGATTTAATCTCACTTCCTTTTAACTCAATCCCAGCTTCAAATTTTTCCAGTAAAAAATATTCAAAACTCGCCTTTCTATTTTTTGCTATGATCTTTATCGCATTCATAGCGTGATTTTAACATAACATTTCGGATTGAATGGTGTAAGATTATTTTTACAAGGCTAATTTCTGATGATAGAAAAACAATATGATTTTTTGATTAACTCTTTTTATTTTCGAATTCTCGATAACAATTACCCTGTTACCAAGACTATTTTTATATTAATTCATGGATGGACCGGCAATGAGACCTCAATGTCAATATTTTTGCCTTCCATAGGGGACTTTGGAATATTTATTTTTCCCCGAGGAATCGTAAATATTGCTGAAAATCAATATGGTTGGGTTGATGTTAGAAATTCTCCAAATAATAGTTTTTCAGATTATGAACTGGTCGCAAAACACCTCCATAGTTCTCTAAACGAACTATTCCGAACAATAAATAAGTCTACGAATGGAACTAAAATCAACTTGATTGGATTTAGTCAAGGCGCAGCGATTTGTGTTGCCTTGAGCATATTATTTCCAGACGATTACAAAAAAGTTGCTCTTTTATCAGGTCTTTTACCTTACAATCCACCTGATTTGGAACAAAACAAATTGTTGCATCTCAATTATTACATCGCTCATGGGAAATTTGACAAAATCGTCTCCTATAATGAAGCGGTTTATTTACAAAATTACTTAAATAAGTATGGTGCGTCGACGAAATTATGTGAAGAAGATTTGGGACATAAAATTGGAAAAAATTGCTTATTAAATCTAAGAAATTTTTTTATGGGAGAATCACTTAACCCGAATGAATGAAAAAAGAGTTAATAGAATCCCAGTCACACCTAAAACAACAATCACCATACCCATAGGAATACCACCCGGCAATTGATTGGGAATTCTTTCAACATAGGTAGGAATTACTAGCGGTGCAGGTTCTGTATATGTCGGCAAACGAGTTGGTTGCTGGGTAACAATAAATTGAGCCGCCAATGTTGGATCAATCGTAGCAGTAAATTGCGGGGTGACAGTGGGTGGTGGCTCGACAATTGGCAGTTCACCTGGTGATAGTGAAACAAGGACTGAATATACCCAACCTTTTCCACCTGCAACTCCAGGATATTCGATTAAGATCCATTCACCCCCCGGAGATCGGCCTAAAGCAGGGGCTGTTTGGCCAACTAAAAGAACTCCAACAGATGGGAATAAGGTGTTTGGTCCAGTTCTTACATTTATAAAATCTTCATTTTGGCTGGGGCGAACAGTAATAATAATCCCAGATGGGGTTCCTGTTACTGTTGGAATGGATACAGTGGGGAACTGTGCCAATGGATAAGCTTGAACACCGAAGGTACTAATAAAAAAGATTATTAAAATTATCCCGAAAACTACAAGAATTTTCTTTGACACCTTAACTCCAAACTTACAATTTTTGAAACAGCTTGATTATAATATAACAATGGAACATAAAATTTTTCACGGCAATATCTCCACTACTGATTTAGCAAATGCTCTATTGGGGCACTTTAATCGCGGAAATTATCGTGTACAACAAATTGGCGATGACGAGAATTTAATTATTCAAGTTGCAACTTTGCGAAATTCTTCTTCCGGCGGCCAAACATCTATTGGCGTATCTGTTCAAAAGTTTGAAGATGGAATCATGGTTCAAATTGGTAATCAATCCTGGATGGGTATCGCCGCCAGCCTGGGCAAAACAGCCTTTCTAGCTATCAGAAACCCGTTATCTTTATTAAATAGAATCGATGACGTTGCTCAAGACATTGAAAGCCTTTCTCTTCGTGATGAAATTTGGGCGGTTATAGACAAAACAGCAGCAGCATTCGGTGCTGGACATGAACTTTCGGAAAGATTGCGACGGTATATATGTGAGTATTGCAATACGCCAAATCCGCTCGGAGAATCATCCTGTATAGCCTGTGGTGCACCACTAGGAGGAGTTCAGCCAATGACTTGCAAAAAATGTGGCTATATTGTAACCACCAATGAAAGTATTTGTCCTAATTGTAAAAAAAGGCTTTAATCAAACTTCAGGGTTCCTCCAGGAACGATTGTCACCTTTAATAAAGAAATCGACCCCAGGAGGCCCCCAGGTTCCTGCTTCATAGACAGGTAAATATTTTATCGTCGATTCTTTCCAACCTTCAAGTATTCGGTCAATAAAACTCCATTGTGCGATCACTTCATCAGACCGGGTAAATAAAGTTGCATCACCGTACAACACATCTTGTATTAGGCGTATATATGCTTCAGGAATATGAACTTTAAACGATTCTTCATAATTAAAGTTCATTTCCACCGGCGCAATTTGATTTACCTGACCTGGAATTTTTGCTCCAAAAGAGAGTGAGACGCCTTCATCTGGTTGAATTTTAATCACCAAAACATTCGGAGCATCGCCTGCCATATTGTGCCAATTAAACAAAGATAACGGTATTTGTTTAAATTGAATCACGATTTCAGTCATTCGTTTTGGTAAACACTTTCCTGAACGAAGATAGAAAGGTACCCCAGACCATCTCCAGTTATCCACATAAAATCTGGCAGCCAAAAAAGTTTCAGTAATCGAATCACGATTGACGCCAATTTCATCTTTATATCCAACAACTTTTTTTCCGTCTACATATCCAGATGTATATTGAGCTCGAAATGTGTTTTCTAAGACCTGTTTTGAAGAATACGGCCGTAATGCACGTAAAACTTTCACTTTCTCATCACGAACACAGTCTGCTGTAAATGAAACTGGTGTTTCCATAGCTGTCAGAGCCAACAACTGCATTAAGTGATTTTGAAACATATCTCGGATCACACCGGCTGTTTCATAATAGCCCGCTCTTGTTCCCACCCCAACTGTTTCAGCAACGATGATCTGAACATGATCAATATGTTGCCGGTTCCAAAGTGGTTCAAAAATACCATTGGCGAACCTTAAAACCAAAATATTTTGCACGGTTTCTTTTCCCAGGTAATGATCAATTCGGTAAATTTGGTTTTCCTCAAAAGCATTGTGAATCAAAACCTCTAGTTCTTTTGCAGTTTCAAGATCTCTTCCATAAGGTTTTTCAACTACTATCCGCGTCCAACCTTTAGAAAAGTGATTCAATTTGTTTTTCTTCAGCATTTCAATAATTGTTGAGTATTGATCAGGAGGAGCAGCCAGATAAAATAACACATTTTGAATTGATTGTTCTGATAAATACTTCTTAAGTTCTACATAACCATTTTCATCAGAAAAAGAAGATTGAACAAATTTAATATTTGAAAATAGAGAGTTAAATATCTCCATATTCATATTGCCATTTAAATAGGTATTGATTGAATCTGTAAAGGATTCTAATAAATGATTATCATTCCAATCTCTTCTGGCAAAACCAACAATATGGAAGTTCTTTGGGATACGATTAGATAGGAAAAGTTCATAAATTGCTGGGATCAATTTTCTTTTTGTCAGATCGCCGGTGACACCGAATATAATAAACGCCGTGTTTTCAATATTTTTTGATTTTTTTTGATTCTCGTTTGTCATATTTTTCCCTGGATGTTATCGAAATTTTTTTTAAATAATATCCTTTATAATCATAAATATACGCCTATTTTATTATAAGGAATATTTTATGGAGCGCCATCCTTTGCATATATTCTCTGGTTCTGGGTTTCCCGAATTAGCAGCCGAACTTTCCAATAACCTGAAATTAGAGTTAGGAAATGGGAAGACAACTTTTTTACCAGATTCTGAAATTCATATTATTATCGATGAAGTTGTAAGAGACCATGATGTCTTCTTCATCCAATCAATCACTCGACCGGTAAATGATAGAGTTATCGAATTACTTTTATATCTGGATGCATTTCGACGAGCCAGTGCCAATAAAATAAATGTCATTATTCCTTATTTCCCCTATGCTCGGCAGGAAAGAATGTCCAGGGGTAGAGAAGCGATCAGCGCAAGAGTCATTGCAAATTTAATCGAGCAACAGGGGGCTTCCAGAGTTGTGTTTATCGATATTCATAATCCTGCTATTCAGGGATTTTTTAACATTCCAGTTGATCCAATCAGTGCCATTCCTGTGCTTTGCGACCATTTACAAAAGTCTGATTTGTCCAACGCTGTGATTGTGAGCCCAGATGTCGGGAGGGCAACTTTAGCTGGCAAGTATGCAGAGCGGCTAAAACTACCACTAGCGATTATGCATAAACGCAGAGAAAATTTTTCGTCAACGAAAACCACCCATGTTGTGGGTGACGTTATCGGGAAAAGACCTATTATCATAGATGATTTAATTGCAGGAGGAAGTATATTAAAACAAATAGATGCTTTATATGAACGTGGATTAAATGAGAGGGTATGGTTTTCAATTACACATCCAATTTTATTAGACTCAGCAATAGATATGATCAATAAGGATGAAAGAATTGAACGTGTTATTGTCACAAATACATTACCACTTTCACAAAAAGCAAAAGAAAGTGGAAAAATTGAACAAATATCAATTGCCCCGCTTCTGGCTGAAATCATCAGAAGAATTTATCAGGGTAAAAGTATTCTCAATCAACTAGTTTTGTCTTAAATTTCTAATAGAAAGGAAAATTGAATGGTTACTATTTTTGCAGATACGACTTCGAGTATTAGTGTCGCAGATGCCAGAACCTTAGGGATTGAATACCTTCCGCAAATAATAATTTTTGGGGACAAATCATACCGCGATGATACAGAGATGGATTCCGAAACATTCTTAAAAATGTTGTTATCCTCTTCCTCATTGCCTAAAACAGCAGCTCCCCCTCCCAGCATGTATAATCCGCTTTTTGAAAAACATCTTGCCGCTGGAGAATCTATCATTGTTCTAACACCATCCTTGAAAGTCAGCGGTACTTTTCGGAGTGCCGAGGTAGCTGCCCAGGATTTTCCAAATGCCGATATCCGCGTGATTGATACCTTAAGTATTGGAGCATCATTTGCCTCTATGGTGAAAATAGCAGTTCAACTCGCGAACAACGGTCGTTCGAGTGATGAAATTATTCAAAATATTGAAGATTTAAAGAAACGTGAAAGAAATCTATTTGTTGTTGATACATTGGAATTTCTATACAAAGGTGGACGAATTGGCGGGGCAAAAATGTTAATTGGCAGCCTTTTACAAGTAAAACCATTATTAGCCTTAAAAAACGGACAGGTTGAACCAATAGAAAGCCAAAGAACCTCAAAAAAAGCAATTGCCCGGTTGAAAGAAATTGTGATTGCCGATTGCACTGAAAATGGCTGCTCTTATCTTTATGTGCAACATGGCGCAGCCGAAAAAGAAGCTAATTTTCTTGCTGAAGATCTTAAGAACTCACTCAATGTACCTCAAATTGAAATTTATAATTTACCACCTGCCTTTTTAACTCATTCTGGCCCCGGCGTTTTGGGAGTAAGTTATTTTATAGATTAATTGTCGTTTTTTTATCCGTTTTTGATGGTATCAATCTCCGATTCAATAATTTATCAAGATACTTCTATAATTGCGCTTAATAAACCTGCGGGCTTATTAACGATTACTGATGGTTATGTTAAAGAAAAAGAGAACTTATATCAATTTTTAAAAAAGGAGTTTAGAGAGGTTTTCGTTGTTCATCGTCTTGATAAAGAAACAAGTGGGGTAATAATTTTTGCTTTTACACAAAAAGCACATAAATTTCTAAATATTCAGTTTCAAAATCGAATGATTATGAAAAAATATGTTGCCATCACCCACAATATCCCAAACTGGGATGAATATGAAGCAAAATTATCATTAAAAATAAACGGTGATCGCAAACATCGGACAATTGTTTCGCAAAGTGGCAAATCGTCTTTTACTTTTTTTAAAAGAGGTGATATTGATCTTTCTAAAAATATAAGTATGGTTTATGCGTTTCCAAAATCTGGCTATACGCATCAAATAAGAGCGCATCTATCTTATCTTGGGCATCCAATTTTGGGCGATTCTCTTTATAACAAGTATTTAAATTCTCAACAATTGATCCTAAACCAGAACCAATCAAGAATCATGTTGCATGCAGAATCAATCGAATTTATTCATCCCGAATTAGAAGAAAAAATGATTTTAAGTGTCCCAATTCCGTTCTTATTAAATAAATTTTAAAAATAAACGGAGAGGTTTTCTGCCCTCTCCGTTTTTTTATTTTCTTTTTATTTATTAAAGGTTATGTTTCGTTTCAACCGGTTTTTTACTTTGTAAAAATGCCCAGGCTACAACGACAAAAAGAAGAATTACGATGATCCAACCAATGGCACCTAAATTCTGATATTTTACAATAACAGGAGCGGCTAAAAGACTGACCAGATTCACAACCTTAATCATGGGATTTAAGGCTGGTCCTGCAGTATCTTTCAAAGGATCACCCACTGTATCTCCAACTACACCAGCTTTATGTCTCTCCGATCCCTTACCAGTGTTGGCTGCAAGATCTCTTGGTTCATCTTCGATGGCTTTCTTTGCATTATCCCAGGCTCCGCCAGAGTTGGAAAGGAATACTGCCAATAATTGTCCACTTAAAATAACTCCTGCAAGAAAACCGCCAAGTGCTTCAACTTGTAAAACCAGTCCAACGATCAGTGGAATAACAACTGCCAGGATAGCAATCGGGACTAATTCTTTTTGAGCCGATTCTGTAGAAATTCCCACAACTCTTGCATAATCCGGTTTAACAGTTCCCTCTAATACACCTTTTATTCTGAACTGTCGACGAACTTCATCAACAACTTGGCTAGCAGCCCGACTCACCGCGCGGATATTTAGAGAAGCAAATAACCAGGGTAAAGCTCCACCAAGCAATAATCCAACAAATACATTCGTTTCTGAAATACGAATAGAGTTTAATACCGGGAGGCTAAGTTGTTCCTGAACACGAGAAACATCATTCATATAGGATGCAAAAAGGCTTACTGCCGCAATAACCGCCGAAGCGATAGCTAAACCTTTTGTAATTGCCTTTGTTGTATTCCCGACAGCATCCAAATCAGCCATGATTTGTCTGGCATCCTTTGTTTCTTTATCTTCCATCCCATGCCAGGCCATTTCTCCAATGCCATTGGCATTATCAGAAATTGGACCAAATGAATCCATTGCAACATTATTACCGGTCAGACTTAACATTCCAATACCAATCAAAGAAACCGCATACATAACATAGATAGGTGGTTCACCATGGAATAATAAAAGGGCAAAGATAAAACTGATAGAAATAACAAGCAATGCCCAGACACTCGACTCCATTCCAACGGATAAACCGGATAAAATCAATGTCGCACTACCGGTATCAGAAGATTTAACAATTTCTTTTACAGGCGGTTTCTTAGTTGATGTGAAGTAAGATGTCAGTGGATTGAATGTTACTGCTAAACCTACACCAATTAATATCAATACAGCCAGTCTCCAATCATGCGCATAAAAAATCGCAACGATAAAAGTCCAGAGCACTGTATTGATACTGGACATTTCGTAAGAACGGAACATTGCTTCCTCTGAATCCTCAGCTTTTAAGAATTTGATGGGTATTTTTAACCACAACGGAACTGCAAATGTTCCCAGAATCGAACTAGCAACACCAACGGCTCGAATGATTAATGGGAATACGATCCACTTAAGATCACCAGTCATCGCTACAAGCACGATTCCCAGGATTAATGAAGAAACAATCGTTACTTCGTAACTCTCAAAAATGTCAGCAGCCATTCCAGCACAATCACCAACATTGTCTCCGACCAAGTCGGCAATGACAGCCGCGTTTCGCGGGTCATCCTCAGGAATATCTTGCTCTACTTTTCCAACCAGATCTGCGCCAACATCTGCCGCTTTCGTGTAAATTCCACCACCAACCCGCATAAACAAGGCTACCAACGTTCCGCCAAATCCAAATCCTAATAAGGCATCTGGTGCAGCTTTACCGAAAACAACAAAAATTAATGTTCCACCTAGCAAACCTAAGCCATCTGTTAACATTCCTGTAAAGGTCCCAGAGTAATAAGCAACAGATAGGGCTTCTTTTAGGCTTGTCCTCGATGCGGAAGCTGCCCGTACTGAGGCTTGAATAGCCATTCGCATGCCCATTTGTCCAACAATAATAGAAAATGAAGCGCCAATAATAAAAGCAATTGATCGTCCAATGGCGATAATTAAAACAACATTTTTTCCTGCAAACTCTTCCAATGCTTCAGGACTGGGAGGGACTACATAAACACTAAAGAATAAAACAACAGTTAAAATCACAATTGAAGCAACAATTGTCTTTAATTGACGGTTCAAATAACTATCCGCCCCAACACGAATAGCATTCCAAACTTCTTGCATTTTCTCAGTACCCTTGTCTTTTTTTAAGACATGTTTTCTAAGCAAATATGCATATACAAGGCTAAAAATTGCTACAACAATAATTCCAAGCACAGCTATTTGTTCGAACCCATTTAAACCATGCCTGGCAAGTCCAAGAATATTCATCTCTCCTCCTGAAGGATTTTATTTTTTAAACGGACAATATATTTTTTGGAAATTTCCCCAAAAATGTTATTTTAATACGGTTATTTTTTCTGTCAATACAAATATCGATAATATTTCAAATTGATCGATATTTTTTTATTTTTGATATATAATAAGCCGATTTTTAAAAAATCTTATAGAATTTTAATTTATTTGTGAGAGAATAAGAAAGAACGTTTATCGTCTTCATTTTTTTGTGGTTTGTAATTTTGGAAAACAATGGAAAACTAACAATTACCGAGCGGGTTTTTCCGCTCGTTTTATTGAACGAAGATAATTGAACAACAAAAACTATTGAATTTTATACTGAAAAAGTGTATGCTGAAGATTACGAAATGAAGAATTAGCAAAAGTGAAGACTTTTGTATTTAATATTTTGAGGTAAGAATCAATAATATGGATAATTTCCTGAACGTGGTAGATGATGACAATGAAGAAATAAATGAATATCCGGCAATCGCCAGATTAATTGAGCTCGGTCGCCAAAAATCATATGTCACAATTGATGATATTTTACATTTTTTCCCAGACGCCGAACAAGATGTCGAGCAACTAGAAGAGGCTTTTGCTGCATTAATGAGTGCAGGAATCCCTTACATTGAAGACGAAACTCCTTTGGATGGACCAGCAGAAGATGATTTAGAACTGGATATCGATGAAAAAGATCTGGACGAAGATGAAGAAGCCACTAAATTAATTTTTGATGATCTGGAAAACATCGATACTGATGATACGATTGGCCTTTACCTAAAGGAGGTTAGTCGAGTCCCCTTATTGACTGCTGAAGAAGAAGTTGAGTTGGCTCAAAGGATTGAACGGGGTAGAATAGCGCGCGAGGAATTAGCCAAAGGGAACACTAAAGATGACCGCCGGATTGAATTACGAAAATTAATTGAAGATGGTTGGGATGGTCGTGAACATTTGATTACAGCAAATTCACGGCTCGTAATAAGTGTTGCAAAAAAGTATATGGGGCGAGGTGTTCCATTTTTGGATTTAATTCAGGAAGGAAACATTGGGTTAATTCGAGCTACTAAAAAATTTGATTATCGGCGTGGACATAAATTTTCAACTTATGCTACCTGGTGGATTAGACAAGCAGTAACCAGAGCAATTGCCGATCAAGGACGGACTATTCGCGTTCCGGTTCATATGGGTGATCAAATCAATAAGTTACTTCGAATTCAACATCAATTAACGCAAAGATTGGGGCGTGAACCAACTGTGGAAGAATTGGCAGAAGCCCTTGATGTTCCTCCAAAAAAAGTTGAAAACATGATTCAGGTTGCCCGTAGACCACTTTCTTTAGAGACCCCAACCGATGATGAAGAAGATTCTGTTCTTGGAGATTTTATTGAAGATGATGAAGCGCCAGCACCAGACGAAACCGCTACTTATAATCTTTTGAGACAGCATTTGGAAGAGGTTTTAAATGGATTGCCCCCAAGAGAAGTTAGAATCCTTCAGCTGAGGTATGGTTTATTAGACGGTCAAGCTTACACCTTAGAAGAGGTTGGACGGAAGATGGGAGTAACACGCGAACGGGTTAGACAAATCGAAGCTCAAGCATTAAGTCGTTTGCGACATCCAGTGATTCGAAGAAAATTGCGTGATTACCTGGGAGAATAATATTTGCGGTTTTATGATTATTTTCCCTCTTCAATAAAAATTAAATCTTTCTTCTTATGCACTTGCTGGTTAAAAGAAGATGCGTAATACTATTTCGGGGAGGTATTTATGGCTACTATATCTTTGAGAGAATATGTAAGAAAAATTGAAAACTTGATCGATACTGTTCAAATCGATCAGGCAATCAGCCATTGTAAACATATTTTGCATATCTACCCAAAGCATATCGATAGTTATCGATTATTAGGTAAAGCCTTACTCGAAAAGCAAAAATATACAGATGCATCCGATATTTTTCAAAGAGTTCTTTCTTCAATACCTGATGATTTTATTTCTCAGATTGGCATGTCCATTATTCGTGAAGACGAAAATAACATGGATGCAGCGATCTGGCACATGGAAAGAGCATTCGAGGTGCAACCTTCCAATAAAGCAGTACAGGACGAATTACGGCGGTTATATACAAAACGGGATGGAATTGCTCCTCCGAAAATAAGGTTAACACGAGGGGCTTTGGTAAGGATGTACACCCGCGGAGAACTTTATAATCAGGCTGTTGCGGAAATCCTGGCAGCTCTTTCTGAAGATCCAAATCGGGTGGATCTTGAGGTTCTTTTGGCTAAAATATACTTTTTATTAGGCCAAAAAATTGACGCGACAGAAACTTGTAGTAAATTAATCAGCAAATTGCCGTATTGTTATGAAGCTAATAAGATCCTGTCTGAAATTTTGCCTGGTACCTCGAGAGAAGGTGACGTCAAGATTTTTAAGCAACGGGTGGTCGATCTGGATCCTTATTATCAATTTATTGATGAAAAATATTTATCTGCTGCGGATGTTCCAGAATCTAAGATCATGATTGAATACTTAGAATGGGATCCATCTTCAAGTCAAATCGAAGAACCTGATTGGATTCAATCCATTGGTTTCTCTTTCGATTCATTTGATGGTGATAAAGATGATTTTTCCAGTTGGATGAAAAGTTCTCCCCTGGACCAGGTCGAAGAAAATGAAACCTCAGAAGAGGTGGAAACAGAAAAAGAAATCTCCTTTTCTTTTGATGAATCACTGGGAACTGAAGAAAATAAAGAACCTGATTTCGAAAATGATGTTTCTGAAATCTCAGAAGATCAAAAAACTTTAGAAGCAATCGATCTATCGCCAGATGATACTCTTCCAGAATGGATAAAAGATGCTGGCTGGACATCTGCAGAGGCTCTTGATCCAGAATTGGAAAAAGGTTTTAATTTGGCTGAAAATATAATTGAAGATAATGGCGAGGGAGTTATTTCAAAAAATAAAGAAGAAGAAGAGGAAGCGATCGAACGGGCTGAAATTCCATCCTGGTTGCTAGAAATCGCACCCAAGGACGAAATTTTTGAGGAACATGAAATTGATGATGTGGAGTTGAAAAATCTCGAGGACTTATTCGATAGAAGCAAATTAGATGTTTCTGAAACAGAGCAACCTGAAACGATTTCTGAATGGGAAAAAGAATTCTCAAATGACGAATCCGCTTTAATCGATGATTTCCTCAAAGGCCTGGACACCACCATGGCGGGAGCTTTTTCAGTTGATCAGATAGAGTCCGAAGAATCTCATAAAGATATTATGTCCATCCCTGAAGAAACTCAGGATAAAGATTTTATTCAGGAATTTGCAGATATCAATTTTAGTGAACCAGTAAATGAAGTTACTGAAGTAACTTCTATTGTGGATGCTGACCTGTTCAAAGACCAAGAAGTAGATAAACATTCCCTTGGTCAAATTATTTCAGAGCTTGAAACGGTAGAAAAAACTCCTTCTGAATCTGGCGATAATGACTGGTTAAATTCATTGGTTGTTGGGGAAGAATTTACTGATCATGACAAAAACGCAACCTCTGAAGAAAATAAAGAAACCCCCGATTGGATTAAATCATTTGCCAATCTTGAAGATCAAGATACAGCTTCAACTGAAGAACATGATGAAAAATTACCGGATTGGTTATCAGAAGACGAATCAGTCGAGGAATCACAATTTGATAATATTCACATATATTTTGATGAAAAAGATGATGCAAATATAAAAGAAGCGGAAACAATCAATGAGGAAATCAGCTCGCTTGAAGAAATATCCGCTGAAAGCGCGCTAATTCCAGAAATAATCAATAAAGCTTTGAGTGAAGATGAGGAAATCGACGATGAAAGAACGCTGGCTGAAGAATCGCTAAAAATGCTTGAAGAACAAATGATAAAAAATGAATTAGAAACAGAAGTACAAATAAACGAAGAAAATGAATTTCCAGATCATCTATATGAAAAAGAGGAAATAGACTCTGCTGGTCCAAAAGATGACCTTGAATCAGCTTTAGCATGGATGGAAGAATTATCTCAAAAACACGGGGCTATAGAAGATACAGAAATGAGTGAGTCGCTTGTTCAGGGTGAAAAATTAGAAAAACTTGAAAATGAAATTGACACCACACCAAGTTGGTTAAAAGATCTTGAAATCGAAACGGATAAAGACTCAACACCAACAACTCCTCAACCAGACATCAGTGTCGACGAAGAAATATCAGTGCTAACAGATGCTGTTGAAGATTCATCTTTGGAAGAGCCGATCGAACCCGTTTTTGAAAAAGAACATACAGAAACTGAAGAATTAGATGGTTCAGAAGAAATTTCTGAACCGGTATCAGCAATGGAACCCCTGGAATTGCCGAAAACTGAGCAAGACCGTGCTATTACTGAAGAACCGCAGAAAGAATTAGAATTTTTGGTTCAAGATACAGAATTTGATGAAGCCACTCACTCACTTTTCAGTGGAAATATTGAGAAATCATTAGAAGTTTATAACGCATTTATTCAAAAAGGTGATTACCTACATGAGATTATCGGAAACATCCAAAATGCACTTGACCATTATTACCCAATCGACATTAACCTTTGGCAGGCGCTCGGAGATGCACATGTAAAAAATAATCAGCTTCAAAAAGCCCTTGATGCTTATTCAAAAGCTGAAGATTTACTTTTATAAAAACAAATTTTGGAGGATTATTTTGGAAAAAACTTTTGTTCTGGTTAAACCAGATGGAGTTCAACGTGCCTTAATAGGAGAAATTATAGCAAGACTCGAAAAACGAGGACTAAAATTAGTTGCAGCTAAATTTATGAAAGTACCTGAAACCTTAGCTGAGAAACACTATGCCGTTCATAAAGGCAAACCCTTCTATGAAGGCTTAATAAAATATATTACTTCTGCCCCTGTTATGGCTATTGTTTTTGAAGGCAATAATGCAATTAATGCAGTGCGCCAAACAATGGGGCTGACAGATCCATTAAAGGCAAATCCCGGAACAATCAGACATGATTATGCTTTGTCGATCAGTCGGAATCTTACTCATGCTTCTGACTCACCTGAAAATGCAGAAAATGAAATTGCATTGTGGTTTACTCAGGAAGAAATAGTCAGTTGGGAAAAAGCAAATGAAGACTGGATTAGTGGAGACAATTAAGGGAAGTTTTAACCTCCAACAACACTGAACAATAATGCCGAAAAAAAAGCACCTTTAGAAGTTTTTTTCAAGGTGCTTTTTTATTTAATATTTATCATGTCAAGCCAATCTAACATTGTTTGAATTTGCATGCTTCTATATTTGATCAATAGAATTTGAAATTGATCTTTTTCATTCTCCAATAATTTGGTTTGATCTTTTATCCATTTTTGACACATGCTTTTTTGATTTTTTATCAGGTTGTGAACTTTCTGAGGTAAATATTCTTTTCCTATAAAAAGTTTCACAAGGAATTCCTGGCGCATGTCTCTTCCCCGTTTAACCGGGGATGCTAACCAGTCAGCTAATTGTTCTTTTCCTCCGGCTGTAATGGTTAATAATTTTCGGTCGGGATATTGATTACCTTCAATCAATTGTTGGGAGAGAAATCCATCTTCAGAAAGTCGATCAAGGAAACCATAAAACTGGCTTTGCTTTAAAAACCAAATCCTTGAAAAAGAAGTTTCATGGATAATATATTTATATAATTCATACCCATACCAGGGTTTTTCAATAAAAAAACCTAATAAAGAAATATACAAATTGTTTTCTATTTTATTTCTTGGGCTCATTTTCTTCATTATATATGAAAATAATAAGTTTTTTAAATAAGAAAGAAACCTTAGAGTTTCTGGAATAAGGTTTGTTTTTTAACGATTATAATTGAAGCTATTAATCAATTTATTTTGTTTCAGGAGCAGAAATTGAGTTTTCCAAATCCTTTTTACCGATGGCGCCCCCATCCCTGGCATGGATTAGAAATTGGGTCGAACTCTCCAAAAGAGGTCAACGCCTTTATTGAGCTATCCCCTTTTGATTTAGTAAAATATGAAGTAGATAAAGTAACTGGTTATTTACGGGTTGACCGACCACAAAGAACCTCTTCTCAACCGCCCACATTATATGGTTTTATACCTAGAACCTATTGTGGAGAGCGCGTTCAACGATTATCTCCAAAATCAAATAAGGGGGATGGAGACCCTTTGGATATTTGTGTCATTAGCGAACGCCCAATCACAAAATCCGAAATCATATTGACAGCCAGAGTAATCGGTGGAATTCAAATGATTGATGATGGAGAAGCCGATGACAAAATCATTGCAGTTTTATCTAACGACAATTTTTGGCAAAATGCTTATGATTTGTCAGACGTTTCGAAAGTGTTAATTGATCGTTTAACCCATTACTTCGGAACATATAAATTGTCTCCCGGCAAAGAGGATACTACATTCATCGTAGGTACCTTCGGTGCTGAACATGCATACAAGGTAATTGAAGCCGCTATTGAAGATTATGATCAAATGTTTGGCAAATAAACTTAGCCATTGCAAAAACATTGGTTTCACAAATTAACAACTGGAATTTCAAGCTAGCTTTTCCTTTATATTAAGGATACTTAGTGATTATTCAATTTTAATATTTTCGAGATTCTCCTCCGTCTGAGGATATTTCATATCCAAAGACTTTAAGGTTTTAACAATAATAGAACCAATCAACCAATTCCTGTACCAATTTCGATTAGCAGGAATAATATACCAGGGCGCATAATTAGTAGAAGTTTTAGAGAATACATC
The DNA here is from genome assembly GCA_034429975.1 of Anaerolineaceae bacterium. Taxonomy (GTDB): domain Bacteria; phylum Chloroflexota; class Anaerolineae; order Anaerolineales; family Anaerolineaceae; genus UBA6170. Next base: position 171,141 of record DAOUFM010000146.1, read on the forward strand.
CTCAAAAGCAGTTTGATATTCATCCCAAAGCAGCCGTTCTTTTAAGTCACTGGATGAAAATTTCCATTGTTTTTCCGGCATATCCAAACGCTCTTGTAACCGAGTTTTTTGTTCTTCTTTGGAGATATGTAAAAAGAATTTCAAAATTGTTGTGCCTTCATCTGCCAGGATTTTTTCAAAGTGGTTGATTTGTTGAAATCTTTTCTCCCAAACATTCTTAGGAACAAGGTTGTGCACCCTAACCACTAAAACATCTTCATAATGACTACGGTTAAAGATAACCATCTCCCCATTTCCTGGAGTTTGTTTATGGATCCGCCATAAATAATCATGGGCTAATTCTTCACTATTTGGAACTTTGAAGCTGGCTACGCGCACTCCAGACGGATTCACTCCATCAAAAACTGCTCTAATCACGCCGTCTTTCCCACCTGTATCCATGGCTTGCAGTATGATGAGGACTTTGTGCTTTTGTTCGGCATATAAGAGCTCTTGTAATCTTTCTAATTCTTGATTGATAAGAAGAAATTCTTCCTTCGCCTCTTTTTTTCCGCCAGACCAGGCTGATTTATCATCAGGATCCCAATCCTTTAAATTAATCTTTAGACCCGGCTTTACACGATATTTATTCATCTTTATTAACTCCCATAATATTTGGTCTTGTTTATTCTGATCTCGAAAGAACAAAACTATACGAATTTTCTTTTACGGTCCAGCCGTAATTTCAAAAGAATTCCGAACCCATTCATTCATTCCTCCAGACATGCTGGAAACATTATTTAGTCCCGAGCTTCTTAATAAGTTAGCTGCCGTTCTACTTCTATTGCCAGACCGGCAAACCACCACGATTGGTTGATCTGCAGGTAGTTCAGAAATTCTGTTTTCCAGTTCTCCCAAAGGAATTAATGTGGCTCCTGGGATATGAACAGCCTCCCATTCATTAGGTTCTCGAACATCCAGAATAAAGGCTCCTTCGTCTCGCATCTTGTTGGCATCCAAAACACTAATCTCTATGGGTGCATTATCGAGATTTTTAGTAAAAGTTTGTATGCCATAAACTACAAACAGCGCGAGAACAGCCAGTCCCCCTAAAATTAACCAGATTTTTTTATTGATTGGATTTTTGTTTTTATTTTCTTTTGTCTTCACACTGGCACTCCTGAATTTTTCATTTTTCTATTTTTACCAGATTTTTCTGTTCCATCACACAAATTATGGATACTTTATTTATAATCAATTTATTATGTTAGAAAAATACTATTCTTAATCCGAAAAGAATATTCTATGAGGATCCTTCTTTTTCAAATAAACCCTGAATTTAGAAAATATTTAATTAAAAACTCAATCCTGAACAATTATTGGAATGTAAATTATTTTTATTTTAAGGTTTCATCCAGAGTAGCTTCAATGGATTATGAGAACTTATTAATCCAATGCAGTCATTTTATTAATGTTCAATTTTCTAAAAGATTCGATATCCATGTTTACGAGGTAAATAAGGAGTACTTGCTTGATAATAAAATTAAAGCAAAAGAACTCTCCTGGGAAATTTTTTATCAATTTAATCATTGGATTAAAGTTAATAATGGTATTTATGATCAAAATCTGAGATGGGATATATCTGGGTTTACAGGACGTATTATCGACTTTTACAAGGATGAGCGTCATACCCTCTTCTTAATTTCTTTATCATTAGAATTATTAAATTCAATTCCTATTCATCACTTCCAATCCACTGATTTCGAATTCTCACCTTTTTACGTAACCCTCGCTTCTAGTTTATTTACGCCTTTACTCTCCCCGGACATTGTGCATGATGAAAATGAAGGAATTATCAAAAAGATGATGAATGTTTTCAAGAAATCAGTTTTAATCCAGGATAAGCTTTATAAAAACCTGGATGAATTTCTGATCTATTGTTCAAGCGTATTTGACAACCAGTTGCGAAAAAATGAAGTTAATTATGTAAAAACAATCGAACAGAAAACGATTGTCTGGAAAAATTTGATCAGTATCGATGATAAATTTGGAATTTGGGGTTTATTTTATGATGGTGAAAGAATTATTCAGATTCCTATCACGGATATTGAGACCATCATAGGCAATCATGAACTGAATAATATACTCAGTGAATATAAAAAAATAATGAATTTCCTTTTACCTTTATAAAAGGGATTATCTGTCAGCGATAATCCCTTTTGTCAGCCATTAATAGTCTTCAAATTTATTGAACTATTCTTGGAGCAAGCCAAAAGACTTCAGAAGTCGTATTCGAACGATTGCTTATACCTAAAATAAACTCGATATTTTTTCCTTCATAACTACCTAAATCAATATCAATAGAAGTGATTTTTTCATCATAAGTCTCAATCCATTTTCCGAGATTAATTGGTACACCACCGTCTATTTTTGCATCTACACTAATAGTCACATTGCAGCTTTTATTACCATCCAGACAGCCGACGATTGCTTTGAAACTGGCGCCATTTAGTATTTTGATGGCTGGATAAAATCCTTGAATCCAGCTTCCATTATCACCTTCCAGGTGCATTTGAATAGTTCTTTCATCATCAACATATCCATTTTCTAATTTCGGTTTTGTTAACACAGCAACAGATGCTTTCGTTAAGCTTTTATCTGAATCACATGGTTTTCTGACAACATCATAATTACTCTTCCAATTTGCTAAACAGATTTTTGCCACAAAATCCAATGGGTAAATTTCAGTTGGCACATCCTCACTTTTATAATTCCCCACCTTAATAATCACCCAAAAAGTCTTATCGGCATTTGGTCCTACGCCGAACACCTTTCCCTGGGTATTACGCAACATCCATTCGCCTTTATATTCTCCTGAGTTCTTAGGAGATTTTAATTCAATAGAAATATCAATTTCTTCTCCCGGTTTTACTGTAGTTCCGATTTTACTAGCAGCTTTTCCGTCCATTGCATTACCACTTGAAAAGACCAATTCATAATCTGAGGTCCAGGTCGTTTGTCCATCATTCTTCAAACGCCAGGTTTTCGTAAATGATGTTTCAGAAGGCACGATTGTATTGTCAGGATAAGTGACATCTTTTATAAAGGTCGCTTTATCGGTCGGCATTGGAGTAAATGAAGGTAAAGGCGTAAAAAATGGCGTTGAAGTAGATACGGTTTGCTGCTGATCTTGACCTTCCATTTGAGTTGGTCCGGATGTTGGATCAATAACATTCGCGGTAGGTAGATTTGAAATTTCTGTTGCATTAGAAACCATTGTTGCAAAGGCTTGTTCGGTTGCTAATGCCTGAACAGTCTGCATCGCATCCGTACTGACAGTACCTGGATCAGTTGGTTTTATATATTGTTTGGTTAAATTACATGCAGATAAGCTAGTGAATAGTAAAACTAAACTAAATAAAACAATCATTCTCTTCATTACCAGCTCCTAATTATTTCTTAATAAATAAGACGAAATTGGTCAAATTATAGTTCCACTTTAATAAATCAGTTAGAATTGTGCGCATGAAATCCGATGTCTGTTTTTCAGTTGGGGATATCCCCATTCATTCTAATCTAATTTTAGCACCAATGGATGGCCTTACCGACTACCCCTTTAGAGAGATCATTAAACGGTTTCATCCAGGAATCATTTTTTCTGAATTTATTAATGCTTATGATTATCTTAATCATCATCCTTTCCTTCCCCAACAAATTGTTTTTTCAGAGGAACAAAGGCCTTTTGCCTATCAAATATTCGACAACTCTCCTGAAAGAATTTTAAAAACGGCTCTCTTTCTAGCAGAAAAGAATCCCGATTTTATAGATATTAACATGGGGTGCTCGGCAAAAACTGTTGCCAACCGTGGCGCCGGCGCCGGATTATTGTTAGAACCGGAAAAAATAAAGCAGATCTTTACTCTTTTAAAAAAACACATAAATTTACCAATAACCGGAAAAATTCGGTTAGGTTGGGATGACTCTCAATTAAATTATTTGACAATATCAAAATTGTTGGAAGATTATGGTTGTGCAATGATCTCTGTTCACGGGCGTACAAAAAAGCAAGGCTACCAGGGAAAAGCAAATTGGAAAGCAATTGCTGAAGTAAAAAATAATGTCAAAATCCCTGTTCTAGCAAATGGAGATGTATTAACCCTGGCAGACATCGATAATATCTTAAAGATCACAAATTGCGATGGCGTAATGATTGGCAGAGGAGCTTTGTATAACCCCTGGATATTTTTGGGAAAAGATCAAAATCAAATTTCAATCCAGGAAAAACAGAATCTATTATCTGAACACATGGATCTCATGGTTAATTTTTATGGTATTGAAAGTGGCCTGGTTTTATTTAGAAAATACATTAAATTTTATTTGGATATTTCAATTCTTAATCGGGAAATGCGAACCAATCTTTACAATTACAAGGATCCCGAAGAATTAAAATCATTCCTTTTTTCACATGTAAATTATTAATTTATCTATTGAAGTTTCGTGCTAAATCCAAAGTTTCAACTGCATGCCGAAGGTGAGGAATAACAACACTACCGCCAACAATCAAAGCAATATTACATGCTTCCATGATGGAATCATCCTCCCAGCCTTCGTTTACACATTGAATAATATGATAATCTATGCAATCGTTGCATCGCAAAACCATAGACGCAACCAGTCCTAATAATTCTTTAGTTTTACTATCCAAAGCTCCATCTTTATAAGCATTATTGTCTAAATTAAAAAATCTTTTTATCCCTAAATGATTAATTTGATGGATCCGATCATTCATTTTTTCTCGATAAGCCTTGAATTCTTCTAATTTGTTGGTCATAATAATAATCTCATCATCTTTATTTTGAATTTAAACGATCTGCTTCAATCTTGAAGATTCGTCTGATAATCGCCAAACTGGCAGCATAGGTTGAATCCATCCCAAAATAAGATAAGGTTCCAGCTCCCAGGTTTTTACCTTTGCTGAGAGGCGTATCCGAGGCGTAATGCATAATCCCTAGGTCGAAAGTTAGGTTATAAAGATTAACAATTTCATTTACAGGATGCCTTGTAGGTCGATACATTTCATAAATTGCTGAAAGATAAGGCCCCGCCTCCATTTCAATATCGGTATAACCTTCTCGATAGAAAATATCAGCTAATTTGCCATTTTGTAGGAAAGTACCCAAGACGGTAACTGCTTTTTGATTATCAAGAACAGTTCCGTACACCAGGTCATTAAACACGTCTTTTGCTGTGAATGCATTGTTAAACATGAAAGTATTTTGTGAGTGCTCATCATAAACAACATTGGGAATCATTACATCTCCAAGCACTCCATTCAGCGTTGCAGCTTTCCCTAATATATATACCCCTAAAACAGGTGAAGAGTGCTCCGCGATTTTCGTTAAAATATTATAGGCTGCTAAACCCAATGGGTAATCTATATTCAAGATTAAAGCATCACTATTTTTTAAAATTTCGAAATTCTTTTTTGTTTTTAATCTAGGATCAATATCATTTAAATCAATTTTGTTAATTTCAATAACCTGAGCATCCACATCGAAATAATGTTTACTGATTACTCTTTTGATGCCAATTTTCTGTTCTTGTTCAAGTTGTATTGATCGTAAATATTCAAACTCAGGTAATTTTTCAGCTTTTTTTAAGATATAGTACAAAAGGTTCTCATAAGAAGCCTTTTCTTTTTTGTTCTTTATATTGGTTAATTCCTGAAATAAGTTATCTTCATCATTTGATCTTAAAAATTCTTCCAGGATTTCGCTGTGTTTTAATGCATAGCCGGATAATAAATTGGCAATCGAATGAGTATTGCTGGAGACAAAATAGACTGGTCTTTCTTTTAACAAAGGGTTTTCTCCTTCAATATTCGCCCACCAGGCTCGAGTTGCCCGCCAATATTCGATTAATGAACCGGACAATAAATTAAGACGAAAATTGAGTTTTTTGGCTTTAATTTTCTCCAACATTGTAATGAAGTTATCGCCCCAGATAATTTGGAATCTTCTCAGGTCTTCTTCCGTCAGTTGTATTAATTCTGCCAATTCCGAAAATTTTTCTGGTTTATTTTCAATAATAGATAATCTATGGGGAATCATTGGTCGATTTAATAATAAATTGAGTTTATTCCATTCCATTTGATAAGCGGTTAAAACTGGAACTACATCCTCAATATCTGAACGACTGGCAATAAAACAAGCCAATTGTTTCTTTCCATCAAAAAAGCACCTGCGCCGGCGAGCTTTTGCAAAGACAGGCTGCCAAAGCTCTACATTCTCATATCCATGGTTTTCAAAGACAGAAGCACTTTGTCCTAATGTAACCACTTTAACGTCTGAAATACAATCAGGCAAACGCAAAATACTATAAATAAACGCAGAGGTATCCGGAGTCTCTTGCCTTGCTAATGGATGCAATAATGAATTCATGCCAGCATGAACTTCGATCAATGTTTTTATCTGTATTTCAGCGGTTGATCGTAATAATGAATAAAGGGTCCGCAAATACAAATCGATATCTTCAGAAGCAATTTTTGGTACTGTTCTTTCCATAATTTCCTCTATCAGAACGGTTGGCTTTTCTTCTCAAAGGTCGCTGAGAAATTTATTCTGTAAAATATTAATTACCTGGTGGCTGCCATTTTCAACTTTGTTTGGGTAATTATAATTAAAATTTTATTGTTCAAGCGCTGCAATTTATTGATAATCACACACGCCCTGGCAGCATGACCAAACCCCATGCGATGAAATATAAAAATCAGTTTTCATGCTTTTTTTATCAAAAAAATAAAGTGTTTAGCATTATTACTAAAACCGATTGATTTTCTTAATCCAAATCATGTAATTTATTTTCAAAAGGTAAGCGGACAGATAACCGGCGGAAGCTATCTTTTGATTTCTCAAGCACACGCAAAACAACTACTGACATATCATCATTCGGCTGATTTTGATCCAATCGCAACGCATGAGATAATAAAGCATCTGCAATAAATTGGGCTGTAGGTTCCTGCTCATCCAAATAAGCATGAATCATTGAACAAAAATCGATAGATTCTCCAAATCTCTCCCCAGCTCTCATGACGCCGTCGGTATATAAGACGACAGTCGTTCTTGGAACCAGACTTATCTCAGTAATAGAGGGTCTGATATTTCTAGCATTTCCGATCGGATTACTTTCACCACCAATACACTCAATTTGATTCCCCTGTGAAATAAAAACAGGTGTTGGGTTATTTCTGGAAATAACAATTGTTTGTGTTTGTAAATCTGCCGACAAAATATTCATGTAGACACTACAGGTCCCTGCTTTTTCCTTGAACAAAAAATCGCTGACCGCTCTGGCAGCTGCTCCATCACGCACACCATCCGAGATTAAACTGATTAATTTTCGAACTACCAAAGAAGATATTAGTTTTGCTGAGGACCCAGAAAAACGGGCATCAGCCAGAATACAAGAAACCCCACCCATAGGTCTTTCAACTATTTCTAAAGTATCTCCGCTTTCAATTGAACCGTATTTGACTACTTTTGAAATTGCCAGCTGAATGTCCATAATAGTTATTTTATTATAAATGAGCATATTTTCAAAACGATTATAGAAGTGATATCAGTTTTTCTTTTAAAAACCTGGTTTTTCTACCCATCCTTGTAGATAACTGTGTATATTTCCCATGTTTATGAAAATATTTTTTCACTACTACAGGTTCATGTAATTACCGTATTGGATTGTTGCATAAAAAATATTTGAGAAATATTAATTATGTTGTAAACTCAAATGGTATGACCTCTAACCTTTGAAAGGAAAATCTATGCATTGGGACACACCGGTTAAACCTGCTGAATTAGCAGAACAGAGAATAATTACTGCCATTTTGGATGGGTCTTTTGAAATCAATAGTAACTTACCAGCAGAACGAGAATTATCGATTAAAGTTGGGGTAACCCGTCCTACGTTACGAGAAGCCTTGCAACGCTTATCTCGAGATGGATGGATCGAAATTCGCCAGGGTAAACCGACACGAGTAAAAGATTTTTGGTCTGAAGGTAACCTTAACATATTATCTTCCATTGCCCGATATTCCAATCATCTTTCACTGGATTTTGTTAAAAATCTATTACAAATACGCTATCTTTTATGCCCTACCTATGCTGCGATGGCGGCCGAAAAAAAACCTGAATTAATTATTGATTTTTTAAACAGAGCTCCTAGTAAAAATGATCCTGCTGAGGTTTATTCTGAATATGATTTTCTATTACACCAAAAACTAACCCAGGGTTCTGAAAACCCGATTTTTACAATGATATTAAATGGGTTTAAAGAATTATTTACCCAAAAAGCAATCATTTATTTTGAAAAGGAAGAACCCAGGAAGCATTCTTATCACTTCTATCAGGAGTTACTAATCGCTTTTAAAGAAGGTGATTTTCAAAAAGTCTTTATGGTTTCACAAAAAGTAATGGCTGAAAGCATCCTGTTTTGGGATGATATCTCTTTTGAAAAGGAAAATCCCGATGAGTAAAGATTTAATTTTAGCAATTGATAATGGAACCCAAAGCACAAGGGCAATGATTTTTGATCAACAAGGTAACCTCCTTTTCAAATCTCGCGTGTTGATCGAAAACTATAAATCTCCTGAACCAGGTTTGGTAGAGTTAGATCCAAATTTGTTTTGGGATACTTTATGCACAGCCTGCCAGCAATTATGGGGAATACCAGGCGTTGATAAAACCTCTATTGCCTGTGTCGCTATTACAACCCAACGATCAACAGTAATAAACATTGACGAAAATGGGAACCCGCTTCGACCAGCAATTTTATGGTTGGATCAGCGCCGAACACAAGGCTTAAAACCTGTTGGCGGTATTTGGGGACTTCTTTTTTCTCTCTCCGGCATGAGCGAAACTGTAGCATATTTGCAAGCCGAGGCAGAATGTAACTGGATTAGAACAAACCAACCCGAAATTTGGAAGAAAACTTATAAGTATCTTTTACTGTCAGGTTATTTAACCTACCGTATGGTTGGGAAATTTATAGATTCGATTGGATGTCAGGTGGCTTATATTCCTTTTGATTATAAAAACCAGAATTGGTCCAAACCCTGGGATTGGAAGTGGCAGGCTGTTCCCGTCTCAAAAGAAATCCTGCCTGATTTAAAGCCATCCACTGAAGTTCTCGGGCTGGTTACGAAAAAGGCGAGCGAAGAAACCGGTATTCCTGAAGGTTTGCCTTTAATCGCCGCGGCAGCAGACAAAGCCTGTGAAATCATAGGTAGTGGTTGTGTGGTTCCCAATATTGCCTGTCTCAGCTATGGAACAACAGCTACGATCAACACCACACATAAAAAATATTCGGAAATCATTCCATTAATTCCCCCTTACCCTTCAGCAGTCCCAGGTCGATACAGCCTTGAATTACAAATTTTCCGTGGTTATTGGATGGTTAGCTGGTTCAAACGAGAATTTGGATTAAACGAACAGCGTTTAGCGGCCCAACGTGGGGTTGATCCTGAAGAACTATTCGATGACTTGATAAATTCAGTTCCTCCCGGGTCAATGGGCCTCGTCTTACAACCGTTCTGGTCGCCAGGCCTAAAAAAACCTGGACCTGAAGCCAAAGGAGCAATTATCGGGTTTGGTGATGTCCATACTCGTGCGCATCTATATCGATCCATCATCGAGGGCTTGGCTTTTGCACTGCGAGAAGGCGCTGAGCGCACCGAAAAAAGCAGTAGAGAAAAGATCACAGAGTTAAGAGTAGCTGGTGGTGGCAGCCAGAGTAATGCAGCTTTACAAATAACCGCCGATATTTTTAATTTACCGGTATCTCGTCCGAGTATCTATGAAGCATCCGGTTTAGGAGCAGCTATCGTAGCAGCAGTAGGTATGAATTATTATTCCGATTTTGAATCCGCAGTCAAAGCCATGACCAGAGTTGGGAAAAATGTTGAGCCAGATAAACAGAATATACAGATCTATGAGGACTTATATCAGAAGGTTTATTACCCGATGTACAAGCGTCTGAAACCACTATACGAAGAAATAAGATCAATCACTGGTTATCCCCCGTAATTTTTATTTTTCATCTTAGACAGTAGTAATTGACTTTAACTAACCCTTCTAATAGAATGATTATAGATTAAAATAGTAGATAATAAATTGGTTCAAGTTAAAATAGAAGCCAATTTTTATTACCGAATTGGGAAAAAACCAAGATAAAACAAAAAAATATTTTCACAAAAGGAGATAATAATGTCAAATCCAAGTAATTATAAATTTGCCAAGACTGATGAGTGGGTAAGCGTTGAAGGAAAAGTGGCAACCGTCGGAGTTTCTGATTATGCTCAATCCCAACTTTCAGATATCGTTTATTTAGAATTTCTTGTTGACGCTGGGGATGATGTTTCTCAAGGCGATTCACTTGTCTCATTAGAATCGGTGAAAGCGGCTGCGGAAGTTACTTCTCCAGTTTCCGGTAAGGTGCTCGAACTCAATGAAGCGCTTTTAGATGACTTTGAAGCAGTTAACAAGGACCCCTTTGGCCGGGCATGGTTCTTAAAAGTTGAATTGAGCGACCCATCAGAATTGGATGCTTTAATGTCAGCCGATGCTTATACGAAATATTGCGAAGGGCGAGAATAATAAAATGTTTATTCCAAGTACTGAAACCGAGCGCAACGAAATGTTGCAGAGAATCGGATTGTCTAAAGTAGAAGATTTATTTTCCGATGTTCCTGAAAAGTTTAGGTATCCAGAATTAAATCTTCCTGAGGGAGTATCTGAGTTAGAGGCTTATCAAAACCTTAAAGACTTATCATCTGCTAATGAATCAACAGATGATTTAATTTGTTTTTTAGGTGCAGGAGCCTATAACCATTACATTCCCTCCTCTGTGGACGCCATCATTAGCCGGGGTGAATTTCTTACTGCCTATACACCCTACCAACCAGAAGTTTCTCAAGGTACCTTGCAGGCAATTTTTGAATATCAATCCCTGGTTGCGTCCTTAACCGGTATGGATGTCAGCAATGCTTCTCATTATGATGGCGCTACTGCTGCCGCGGAAGCCTGTGTATTAGCCTACCATCATTTTCGTGGGAAAAGAACTAAATTCGTTCTGTCCAGATATTTACATCCTCAGTATCGGGAAGCAATTAAAACTTACTTCCAGGGTTATGAAAAATTAAATATCGTTGGCGACGAAGAAAGATCAGGTTTCCAATCCACCGATGATTTACTTAAGTTGATCGATTACGATACAGCGATTGTGTATGTTCAATATCCTGACTTTTTAGGAAGAATCCAGGATTTTAAAGAATTTGCGAGTAAAGTGCACGAAGTAGGCGCTATCCTGGCTATATCTGTTAATCCTTTATCCTTGGGTTTATTAAAACCACCTTCAGAATTTGACGCTGACATCGTTACCGGTGAAGGCCAACCGCTGGGGATTCCATTATCCTTCGGTGGTCCATACTTGGGCTTATTTGCCACTAAAAATCAATTTATCCGTAAGCTTGCTGGCCGCTTGGTCGGCGAAACTGTGGATGGCAATGGTAACAAAGGTTATGTCTTGACTTTAACTGCTCGTGAGCAGCACATTCGTCGGGAAAAGGCAACCTCAAATATCTGCACTAATCAAGGCTTGATTGCCCTGGCGTCAGCCGTTTACATGTCGCTATTAGGAAAATCCGGCTTGAAGCAAGTCGCTAAATTAAATTATGACAAAGCTCATTATGCAGCAGATCAAATTTCGAAGCTAAAAGGGTTTGAGGTTATTAATTCAAGTCCATTTTTCAACGAATTTGTCATAAAAACCCCAAAACCAGTCAGCGAACTAAATTCTCTATTACTGGATTACGATATTCTGGGTGGTTATGATTTGTCGAATGATTATCCGGAATTGGAGAATCATATGCTTTTAGCTGTGACTGAAATGATTAGTAAAGAAGATATTGATTATCTGGTCGAAATCTTACAGGAGGTGACAAATGACTGAAGCAACGATCTATGAAATTTCTTCTCCTGGAAGAACTGGCGTAAAGTTCCCTGCCAGTGATGTGCCTGATACCTTAGTACCACAAGAGTTCCTTCGGGAAGAATTACCCATGCCAGAGGTGGCTGAAATTGACGTTATTCGTCATTTCACCAATTTATCAAAATTAAATTACAGCATTGACTCAGGATATTACCCCTTAGGGTCCTGTACGATGAAATATAACCCCAGAATTAACGAGACTACCGCCCGCTTTCCTGGGTTTGCAAAAATTCATCCTTTACAACCAGTGGAGACAGTTCAGGGCAGCCTGGCTTTAATGCATGAGTTGCAGAGTTGGTTAGGGGAAATCAGCGGATTTTCAGGGGTCACTTTACAACCCGCTGCTGGCGCTCAAGGCGAGTATGTTGGTGTGCTGATCATTCGTGCTTATCATAATGACCGTAAAGATTTTAAGCGCACTAAAATGTTGATTCCCGATTCAGCCCATGGAACCAACCCGGCCAGTTCTGCGATGAGCGGCTTTGATGTGGTTCCTGTAGCAACAGATGAAAACGGAAATGTTGATTTGGAATCACTCAGAGCAGTCTGTGATGATACTGTGGCTGGCTTGATGTTAACGAACCCCAATACCTTAGGTTTGTTTGAACAACATGTAGTGGAAGTGATCAATATTGTGCATGAAGCCGGCGGTCTCATTTATGGTGATGGCGCCAACTTGAACGCTCTGCTTGGTATTCTTCGCCCTGGCGACCTGGGTATTGACATTATGCACTTTAATTTGCATAAGACTTTTTCAACACCACATGGTGGTGGTGGCCCAGGCTCTGGACCAGTTGGCGTTGCAGCACATCTAGTTGACTTTCTACCCAGTCCCACTGTCACAATTGTTGAAGAGGGAACTGACGATTATCCGCCTTTGTACGGTTTTGCAACCCCTGCAAAAAGCATTGGTAGAATGAAGTCTTTCTATGGACATTTTGGTATGCTGGTAAGAGCCTATACTTACATCAGTATGTATGGAAAAGATGGCTTAAAACGGATTGCTGAAAATGCGGTTCTAAACGCTAATTATCTGATGGCCTTACTAAAGGATACTTACACCGTGGCATATGACCGAGTTTGTATGCATGAATTTGTGCTCGAAGGCCGTTGGGACGATGCTCCAGAGGTTCACGCACTGGATATTTCCAAACGATTAATGGATTATAAATTCCATCCACCTACTAACTACTTCCCATTAATTGTCCCAGAAGCTTTGATGATCGAGCCAACCGAGACCGAAAGTAAACAAACTCTTGATCTTTTTGCAGAAGCGATGATCAAAATCGCTGAGGAAGCTAAAACCCAACCAGAGTTGTTAAAAAATGCCCCTCACATTACACCAATTGGCAGATTAGACGAAGTTAAGGCAGCCAAAGACCTGGTTTTATGCTGCTGGATACCTGAAAAAAATTACTAGTTTACAATCTCATTACAAAAAAGATGATGATGGAAAATCCATCATCATCTTTTTTAAACCACAATTCCTTTGCTATTGATAAATAATTGGGAACGAATACATTAATAACTTATTAAACTCGTTTTCTTCACCCACTTAACGTTTATTATAGAAAGTATAAGATTTATTAATATTTTTTATTTAACAAAGAGGAGTAGTTTTTTTTGTTAATGTATGTAAAATAATTGGTAGGAATTTTATTGAAAGGAGGTTTAAATGTTATCGATTTGTGCTTCCGAAGGACAGGGCTTCCTGGAGTATGCTTTAATTATTTCTATTGTTGCAGTTATTGTAATTCTTGTTTTATATCTTTTGGGGCCCATGGTCGGATCGATGTTTAGTAATATCATACCGCTCATCTAATCGCAAAAAAAATCTCCATGGGGGGAGATTTTTTTATTTAACTGAAAGCATATATAATAATTGGGTGTTGAAAACAAAGCAACTAAACCCATCCGATAAAAAGAATTTCAGTTCACTTACGTCATTTCCCGGTGAAGAAGGCAACCCCTTCGATAAAATCCTAAGAACATTAGAAAGAATAAACCATATTCCATTTATTATATTTCTGGTCATGATCATCATATTGACTGGCATCTTTACAGCCTTTTTAGAATTTAGATGGGCAGTCTTATTGTTTTTTGTGCTGTTTGATTTTCTTCTGCTTCTTCTTCTGCCAAAGTTAAAAATCTCATTCGGAAAACCACAATCGCAAACTTTTTTGTTAATGATCCTACGTGCAATCTTTATTTGGTTGCCGTTCCCAATCAATCTGATATTGCAAATAACTGGTTCGTCTTTAGTAATTTATGGATTTTTTATTGAGCCTTCAACAGTAAAATTGACAAAAATAAAATTATCTGATGATCTTAAACCCCATATAAAACTTATACACATATCTGATATTCATTTAGAGAGAAGAGGTGTAAGGGAAGAAATAATTTTAAAAACCATTCAGCAAAACAATCCTGATTTGATTTTATTCACCGGAGATTTTTTAAATCTATCTTTTATTCAGAATCAGGAAGCTATTAATCAAGTTTTTGAATTATTCAATCAAATGGCCGCCCTGGCACCTGTTTTCTATGTAACCGGCAGCCCGGCAGTGGACGTCATTGATACGATTGAGAAAATTGAAACAAAAACGAATGCTGTAAGATTAAACAATTCAAATTATATTTTTAAAAAAGATAATTTTGCCATTAATCTCATTGGAATCACCTGCACCCAAAAACCTCATCAAGATATAAATTTCTTAAACTCACTAATAGATTCTCAGCGAAAAAATATTCTTCTTTATCATACTCCAGACTTAATTTATGAAATCAACAATGGTGACAAAATTGCCCTCATGTTATCCGGGCACACCCACGGTGGACAAATTCGTATTCCCTGGTTTGGACCTTTGTTTACCGGATCGCTGTATGGTCGCAAGCTACAATCTGGTATGTATCAGTTAAGCGAGACAATTCTGTATATTTCACGCGGAATTGGTCTTGAAGGATTAGGAGCACCCCGGGTGAGATTTTTATGTCCACCCGAAATTATAGAATGGACAATCAACTAAATTAGGAGTAAACAATGGTTAATATTAATGTATTAGAAACAATCCATTTTGAAATGGACCCGGTTGTTAAAAATTTATTTTCGTTAAATCTGGAAAACGCTCTCTCTCAATCCTCGCATAAGTTTGAATTTGGAGAGATACAACTCGTTGAAAACCCAGAACAAAATAGTTTGAATCTTTTTATTGAAGAAAAAGAAAAAATGACCATTGAAAAATGGCGCAAAGCAGGTGGAAAGTTATCCAGATTTCTCCGGAAACATCAAATTTATAAGCTCTTCATTTCCAAAGAGACTGCCCTAGAATTCTCGCAATCAATGGTTCCATTTTTCGAAGGCATATTTTTAGGAAGTTATTCATTTGATACCTATAAAAGCAAAAAACAATCTGAAAATATTGACATCTATTGTCCAATCGAAGATCGCTCTTTCCAAAATCAGATTCTTGATGTGCAAGTACTTTCTTCCGTTGTTAACTTAGCCCGTGAGTTGGGACATCTGCCGGCCAATATCATTAATCCCCCTTCTCTAGCCGATCTTTGCATAACGCTCGCTCAAGAAAAAAACATCAAAATTAAAGTCTATGATGAAAAAGAATTAGAACAAATGGGAGCCGGAGCACTTTTGGCAGTTGGAAAAGGGAGTGTTTCCAAACCCAGGCTAATTATCCTGGAATATTGTCCCAAAGCCAGAAAAGATGATCAACCAGTTGTTTTAGTTGGCAAAGCCATTACTTTCGACACAGGCGGTTATTCCCTAAAAACAGTTGATGGTATCAAGGGGATGAAATACGACAAAATGGGTGGGGTCGCCGTCCTTGGAACCCTGCTAGCGGCTGCCTCCTTGAATCTGCCTGTGAATCTCGTTGGGATCGTTTGTGCAGCTGAAAATATGATCTCTGACGATGCCTTTCGACCGGATGATATTATCCAGACATTATCCGGGAAAACTGTCGAGATTCTGTCTACCGATGCCGAAGGACGTCTGGTCTTGGCGGACGGGTTGACTTATGCACAACGCCATTACAAGCCAGCCTGCATTGTTGATTTCGCTACGCTAACCGGTGGAATTGTGGTTGCTTTAGGCTCACTCAGGGCTGGTTTATTCTCAAACGACCAAAAGTTATCCGATCAATTATTCCAGTCCGGAGAAAGAACTTCAGAAAAACTATGGCCAATGCCACTGGATGAAGAGTATTTTGAGCTGATCAAAGGTGATGACGCTGACATAAAAAATGCCGGAGGAAGAGAAGCCCATCCAATCACAGGCGCCATGTTCCTCAAGCAATTTATTGAATCAGACGTACCTTGGGCACACCTCGACATTGCTGGGGCAGCCACCAGTTCCAAGGCAGAAAATTATTTACCCAAAGGCGCCACCGGGTTTGGTGTGCGATTGATGGTCGATTTTTTGAAAAATTTATAATGAAAAAAGATCAAATGAGCTGAAATCTCATTTGATCTTTTTTCAACTAAATTACTTTAAATTCTCTTCCACAAATTCTGCCAGTTTTGATAATGCCAAGGGCAGCTTATCCGGATCTTTTCCACCCGCCTGAGCCAGGGTTGGTTTTCCTCCGCCACCCCCGCCGACAAAGCCAGCCAGGAATTTTACAAGTTGCCCGGCATGTAATCCTCTGGAAACTAAATCTTCCGTTACAGATGCTACCAATATAGGTCGTTCATCAATGATTGAAGCTACTACCACAACCCCAGATGGATATTTCTCACGGTAACGGTCGGTCATGGAGCGCAAAATATCGCTGTCTGTGTCAACTAAGATTTTTCCAAAAACCGGCACACCTTTAACTTGATTAACCTGTTCAAGATCTTTTTCAAATGAATCCTGAGCCAATTGTTGTCGTAATTTCTGGTTTTCTTTACGCAGGTTTTCATAATCAAATTGAATGGTTGCCACTTTATCCGATAAATCCTCTATAGAAGTACTCAAAGAAGCAGCAATATTTTTCATCAAATTATTGCGATTATGAATCACTTTATAGGCTTCCCGGCCTGTAATTGCTTCAATTCTGCGGATTCCGGCTGCGGCTGAACCTTCACTCGTAATGATAAAGGTACCGATCTCACCGGTTTCATCCACATGAGTACCACCACACAGTTCATATGAGAAGACATCATCATCACCAATGGTGATGGTCCGGACCATTTCGCCATACTTTTCACCAAATAAAGCCATTGCACCTTCAGCAATCGCCTCATTTAATGGTTTGGTAACAATATTAAGATGAAAGTTTTCAAGAATGGCTTTGTTTACACCGTTTTCAATTTCCTCAAGTTGCGCTGCGGTTACTGCTTCCGGATGGGTGAAATCAAAGCGTAGACGATCCGGGGCGACCAATGATCCTGCCTGTCTGGCATGATTTCCTAAAACACGATGGAGCTCAGCATGCAGCAAATGTGTGGCCGTATGATTCCGCATAATATCCATTCGTCTTTGTCCGGTAACTGAAGCATTTACTTCTTTGTAAAGCTTGATTTCACCCTTAGTTACGGTACCCACATGAACGATCATACCGGCAGCAGGCTTGCGCATTCCTGTTACAGAGAATGAAAAGGATTGATCTTCTGCAGTAATCGTACCTGTATCCGCTATTTGCCCGCCTGATTCTACATAAAAACCCGTTTCGGGCAAGAATAATTCAACCTGATCGCCTTCTACTGCCCTACTTACTGCCTCTCCATTTTTGAAGATTGCCAATATTTCTGATTTGAAATCCAACAGATGGTATGGGTCATATTTCACACCCGTTTCAGAAATTTTATTTTCCTGAACAAGTTGCTCGAAAACCATTCGATAATTGTCGATGTCATCATTTCCCATTTTCCCGAAAGCTTTTCCCGCACCTGAATCAACCCGATGTTGTTCCATAGCGTTCTTAAAGCCTGCTTCATCCACTTCGAAGCCATGTTCCCGAGCGATATCACGAGTAATTTCAAGAGGTAAACCGTGGGTTGCGTATAACTCAAAAGCTTCTAATCCAGAAATAACTGTTTTATTCTGTTTTTCCAACTCACCAAAAATTTCGTCTAGGTTCGATAATCCGGCTTCAAGTGTCCTCTTGAATCTTTCCTCCTCCCGGGTTAGGTTACTTAAAATTGTTTCTTTATTCCGAATTAATTCAGGATAGGCTTCGCCGTAATTATTGATAACCTCCAAAGCTACTTTTTCAAGGAATGGTTTATTGAGGCCAATTTTTCCTCCAAACCGGGCTGCCCTGCGAATGATCATCCGGCAGACATAATTTCTACCTGTGTTTCCAGGTACGACCCCATCCGCAATCAAAAAAGTGGCCGCTCGCCCATGATCTGCAATCACCCGGTAAGGTGTGTAGTGATCGTAAACTTCTTGATCTGTCATGCCCGTTAAATCCTGAACCGTTTTAATCAAATTAGCCAGCAGATCAATCTTGTAATTCGAATCCACATTTTGTAAGACCGAAACAATACGCTCAAATCCCATGCCAGTATCTACATGAGTCGCTGGGAGCGGCTCTAATTCATTGGCATTAAGACGGTTATATTGAATAAAAACATTATTCCAGAGTTCTAGAAAACGGTTGCAATCCCCATTGACCCGACAAACATGCCCTAGGACATCTTTTTTATCACAAAACGCTGCCCCCCGATCAATATGAATTTCAGAACAGGGACCACATGGACCAGTATCTGCCATCTCCCAAAAATTTTCTTTTCTACCAAAGAAAAGAATATGATCTTTATTCAAACCTGGTTGTTCACTCCAATGTTCGGCTGCTTCAAGATCCGTTGGAATCTCATTTCTTTCATCTTTGAAAACCGTGACCCAAAGATCTTCTTTGTTCAAACCCCATTCTTCCGTTAGTAATTCCCAAGCCCATCCAATTGCTTCCTTTTTGTAATAATCTCCAAAAGACCAGTTGCCCAACATTTCAAAAAAGGTATGATGCCAGTCGTCTCGACCCACATCTTCCAGATCATTATGTTTGCCTGCTACACGCATACATTTTTGTGAGTCTACTGCCCGGGTATAAGGCCGTTTATCCGTTCCCAAAAATACATCTTTAAATTGAACCATTCCGGCATTTGTGAACAATAAGGTTGCATCACCGCCTGGTACCAGGGATGATGATGGCACTACGGTGTGACCCCGATCCTTAAAAAAATTGATGAAGGATTTTCGAACTTCGTTACCTGATAAGTTGTTTTCCATGCAGACTCCAAAAAATGGGCAAAAGGTGAATTTTGCCCATGATTATAAGCGATCAAACTTTCAGTTGCAATGTTACCTGGAAAGTGCCAATTTTATAACGCTACCCTTTTTGTCAACTGTGACTCTCGCTATTTGATAATAACGGTTTTTATCAAATTGAATTGGGTTTCTAACAGTAACAACATAGCGATCGTTAATCAATTTCGGCTCCTGGCTCTTAGGATTATCTGCTCTGCAAGTTGTTCCTCTTCCCATCTGTAATTTACTCAATTTCAAGTCAGCATTTTCTAATCCAGGCAGATAGGATTTAAGACTGGATTTAACCTGATTCAAAGTCTCTTCTGAAATTGCTACACTGGAATCGCCATTTTTATAGTCACTGATAGTTTTGATTCTTTCAGGTCTTTCGATCAGGTGGACCCTCTTGATTTGGATTTCTTTTCCTTCATAAATAAAGAAGGGGTCTCCATAATAAACAAATTGAATAAGCGTTTTTTGGTCTTCACCATCCAGATACCCCTGGCGCTTCATCATTTCCTGAACAAATGCGATTTTCGCGCGTTGAAATGATTCTCCTACCCAATATCCATCCCGTATATGCTGCCAGAATAATTGACCAAACAGATCAGCAGCAATAAGTGGTGGTGTGACGGAGCCATAAGAGGTACAGGTCGAACCAATAAATACATTTGTTCCCAAAGTCAGGTATTTTAGGGCAATTGATTCATTTTCATTCTTTCCAAAAACATGACCACCATAGCAAGCCTCGGTTAGAACAACTTTGGGAGATTTGCCGTTATTCAATAAATCTTGAGGCGCTAATGCAACAGGATAATCATTGCCAGGAGGATCTAATAGATCACGTTGCCCATACCACTCGGGGCGATCCACCAAACCATGTAAATTGAAATACCCAAAATCAGAGCCAACCAGTTCCTGTTTGCTCAGTATTTGTTTCTTCCCATTTGGCGAAGTATATAACGATTTGGCTTCCCCTAAAGACTTATACACCAGCGCAGACGAACGTTTCCAGACAGAAGCTGAATAGCCGAAACTGGATAGATATTTATAAGTGAAGATATTGGTGAAGGATTGAAATATTCTCTCCCATACTTTGTTCATTGATTTAGGTTGCATATGGAATTTTACAATTTGCCGCAACTGTTGCAATAATAAACCCGCATCCTGACCTTTTTCACCAATGATCCTACCCAGAGGCCAATTGGTAACGAAATAATTATTGTCCAGGCTGCCATAGGGGTTGTCAGAATAAACTTCATCATCCACATCATCGGTAGGATTCGGTAAGCGATGAAATGGAACTGCTTCATTCCCACCAACAATTAACATCGCACCAATCCGTTCACCACGTTTTGCCAGCATTTTGTCTAAATCATGAATGGCTAATTTAATCTTCCAGGGGTCAATCACTGTGATCGGTGCCAGGGTTAGCTTTTGTTGTGTTTTCGGATCA
Source organism: Anaerolineaceae bacterium (assembly GCA_034429975.1). GTDB lineage: Bacteria > Chloroflexota > Anaerolineae > Anaerolineales > Anaerolineaceae > UBA6170. The sequence continues at coordinate 191,867 of DAOUFM010000146.1, forward strand.
TCCGGGATGAAAACAAGGCTGCTCCAACCCGGTTTCTTTTGGATTACCTGCTGGATGTTCATCATTGATTGGTTGATGACATTGAAGGTCTGGACGCCATATTGTTGGATTAACCCTGTCATAGTCGTCATAATGACATAGACCGGAAATCTGCCATCTAATTTTCCAGAAAAATCTTTTTTAATGGATCTGGCGATCCTTTGAAATTCTTTCTCAGCTTCCATAAAAGCTTTACTTCTTGCAGTACCTGAGAAATTCTTGCTTGATCCTTCCGCAGATTCATTAAAAACGTAATTTGATCTTTGATCAAAACTTCCTTCCGGTAAACGATTCCAACCCATATCAGAAGCCACTGCCGCGGGAACCTGAAAATCAAAGCGGATCGACAAATCTGCCGGCCAAAGCGGTAAGAAGACATGCTGGTCTCCCCACAAGCGCCTGGCTACCTGCCCGGAAGAATCCTTAGCAACACAATCATGCAATAAATTAACCGCTTCTTCTTCTTCACCGGATTCAAGCAATTGTTCTGCCAAAATCAAATTGTAAAAAATTGTTTTTGGCCACTTTTTGTGATAAATTTCCGCCAGGTTACGAATAGCATTTGAATCTTTTTGATAATAAACCGACTTCAAATGAAACAAGTTAATAATTGGGTTATCCATGTTCAACGAAAGGATTCTTACCATCAAATCGCTCGCGTTATCAAATTTCTCTTTTCCAATAGATTTTCGAACTACTTTTAACGCCGGACTCCAGGCGGGTAAGACGCTTTTTTGTTTTCCAGCCCCCCCTAAAACATGAATGCATGCCTGAGATAATTCTTTTTCATTCTCCGGGATGGGTAAGGAAACCAATAATTCGTGAGCAGAAAGGAATTCTGGGTCTGCCTCAATTAAATTTCTGGCTATTCCTATCACCATATCGGTTTGTTTTTCTTTAAGGTAGAACAAAGCCAGATAGTATTGAATCATCAAGTCACCCGGAAAATTTGATAACCATTTTTGTGCTAATTGCCTACCAAAAACAGTATTATTATTTTGAAGCGCAGACATGATCAGTTGAGTGGTTGTTCCGCGGTTTATTTTTTGATCCAGAGCTGGGTAATTAAAATCCATTGTGCACTCCTATGAAGAATGAACTAAATTCAATGCAATAACACCGGCGAGCTGCCGTTTAATATTGATATCTTTTGGAGTTAATGAAGAAGCGATTTTTAGCATTTTCTCGGCGCCAACATAATCTTTCATATCTCTTAGCAAAACACCTGATTGATAATAAGCCCGATAGTCTGTTTCATCCCGAGAGGATGCTTCTCTAAAGGCTTCCAAGGCCTTTTCTGGTTCTTGTTGGTCAACATAAATCGCTCCCATCTCTAACCAGGGCTCTACTCCTAATTCTGGATATTGACTGGCTTTTGCAAAATAGTTGAGAGCCTGATCCAATTGCCCTTGTTTTCTAGCTACCTGACCTAATAAATGATTCAATTCAGGCTGATTGGGGTTAATATGGATGCTTTTTCTGGCAACCATTTCAGCAGCTTCGATATCATCAATTTCAAAATAAATATGAGCCAAAGTTTGCAATACATCAATGTCTTTTGGATATTTTTGAGATAGTTCCGAGGTAATCATCAAAGCATTGGCATAATCATTCAGTAGCTGCATGTTTCTTACTTTTTCAATTAACAAGCCTTTATTACCCGGGCACTTATCTAACCCACTGTTCACTACCTTTATTGCTTCTGAATATTTTTCAGAATCACGTAATAATTTTGCGTTGAGGATATAAGCCTTGTCAAATCTTGGGTTTGTTATCAATATATTCTGTAACATTTTTTTGCTTTTGTCCATTTCACCATTCAATAGATAGGCTTCAGCTTCCAGATAATCTAAATCTGTAGAGGCTGGCATCTGTTTCCTGGCTGCCTGGATGCTGCTGAGCATTGGATGAAAAGATTTTTGTAGTAAATGGGCTTTTGCGTTCACCAGGTTGAAAGAATAGCTTTCTGGCAATTTTTCTTTGTATTCTTCCAACAAAGTCAATAATTCATTCGGTTTTTTGTTTTCCAGCAATAAGTCAGCATATTGATAGATTACATTTTCTGGATGACTGGCGTTCTTAACAATAGCAGACCAGCATTCATTTGCTTTTTCAAAATCGCCCACCATTTCATACAGCTTCGCAAGTCGAATTAGCCACTGATCCTCATCTGCCCAGATACGATATCCATGTTCAGCGAATTCAACTGCTTCATTTATTTGATCGGCTTGCTCATAAGCCCGCGAGCAGAGGGTCAGCCAGATTGGATCATCGGCAGGAATTTGACTTTCCACAAAAGTAATTGGTTCAAAGGTTGTATTTCCTTCTTGATGGATCAAATAGAATATGTTTTCAAGCAAATTTACTTTGAAATTTGACATATATTCCTTGACTACTTCCTCTTGCCCTGATTTCAGCATGAAATCGATCAAAGAAGGATTCAGATACCCTGGTAATGCTTTTGAATTGAGCAAAGCAAACAGTTCTGATTTTTCATTTTTCCTGATGGCATGGAACAGTGCTTCAATATTTTTTATGGCTTTTGTTTTACCAAATTGGTTAATAACCTCCACCAGATTCTCTTGAAAACTTAGGTCCTGCATAATATTTTCAATATTTGAATTTCGGTGGACAGTAATATCCAATTTATCGAATATTGAAACCAAAGGCCGGTAAGCATTAAGGATTGAAAGTTTTAAGAAAGCCGTTTCAACCGAACCATCATTCTTCGATTTACTTTCATCAAAAAGAAAATCTAGATTATGATAATCATTCAGTCGCCAGGCTAACAAAATTGCCAACCGATTAATAACAGCCTCTTTTATTTCTGCATATTTTTGCTCTTGCGGTTCATTCCTTTCATTTTTCCTTAGCACACTGGATTTCACTGTCTCGTTATAGACCTGATAGGCATCTTCATACAGATTTTTATCCAGCAATTGATGAGCGTTCAATAATTTCTTAATAATCTCATCATCTTTTGTGGCTTTGAAGGTAATGCGATAATCTCTGCCATCTAGGTAAGCTGCGGAGTAATCCAAAGCCATTGCGAATATTTCATCATCACCTGCCCCTGAAGAATTGATAATATTTTTATATTTCAACAAATAGTCTGATACCAGGTCATAATCGGTAATCTCAATCGCATTTTCAGCCCCCAAGATATAAAACCAGGGGTTTTCTGGTTCGCGATTAATCATTTGGTTGATCGCATCCAAAGATTGATCTAATTTTCCTGCTTTTTTGTAAGCAGTCGTTAGTGAGAATAATATAGATTGCTCCTCAACTTTAGACATCAACCAGTTGCCTGGAATGATGAAATCATTTGAAGGTTTATCAAGATCGAAAACAAAGCCATCTTGAGGAGAAGAAAAAGCCATCTCAAAACAATAGACTGCCGCAGCGTAATCTTTTTTGTTGAGCAGGCACTCACCCTCTAATGCCGATAAGAGCCTTAATTTTGTCCCATTTCTCTTGAGTGTTTGAATTTCAATTAAAGATCGATCCCACATTTGATTCAGCATCAGTAAATATACTTTTTCCAATTGAATCCACTGGCTCTGGTCTGATAGATCACTGGAGTGGATTTTTTCAAACCAGAAGAGGGCTTCTTCGTTTTTACCAATCCTTAAGAAAGAAACAACCACATTCCGAATTTCAACCTCAGTCAGTAAACAATCCTCTTTTAATTTTTCCAATGTTTGGAAAGCCAGGTCAACATCTCCGTTAGAAATATAAATGTCCGCTAATTTCGTAATCGCGTAGGAGTTCGTTGCATCAAAATGCAAAATTTGCTCAAGGCTTTTGATTTCATTTTCTAAATTTCCAGTTTTCTCCATAAAAGCAGCAAACCAGACTAAATTTTCAATATCTGTAGGGGCAGATTGATAGATTTCTTGAGCTTTGGCTTCAGCCTGGCTAATCAGAGAGGCTTCCAAGTAAGCTTCAGCAATTTTTTGTTTGATGCCTAAATGATGCGGATTCAATTGACAGGCTTCCTGTAAAGCTGCAATCCCACTATCGATTTCCGACAATCCAATCTTCACCAATCCCAACCCGGCGTAAATCCTCCAGGATAAGTTTTTCTGATGTGAATTTGCTTCGAACTCTGATAGTAAATTGGAATATAAAGAATTTGCAGCTTCAGTTTCACCAATTAAAAAGTAAACTTCACCCAGCAGTACTTTCAAATAATTAGCATCTTCAGCTTTTCCTGTGATAGCATTTTGCAGAATTTTTTGAGCTGAGATCAAGTTATTGATGGAATTATATTTTCCATCAGTCGGAAGAAACCTATCTTCTTTATCACCCAGAATAGTTTGTACATATAGCAATAATCGCTCCATCGGAAGTAGATCTTGATCGGTTTGTATCAATACTTCAAAAGCTTTTAGAGCTCCTTCTCGATTTTGTTTCTCAATTTGACGAACTGCGTCCATATAAGCCAATTCAGGTTCTCGCGGCCATTTCTGTCTTGCCAGACTAATAATACCGTCAGCTTCATCAGTTCTTCCTAATACTTGCAATACAGGAATTAGTTGGAGATAGTAATTTGGGTTATCGGGCTCGATAGCGACCGCCTTTTTTAGATGTGGTAAGGCGTCTGCATACAATTCCTGTTTAATGCAGTGAAACGCTAAAGCAAAATGAATTGCGGAGGAATCTGGAATTGCTAACACTCCAGCTCTTAAGGTTTCAAAAGATTTTTGTGTGAAACCCATCTGAGAATAAACATCACTCAAAACAATCCAACCATCTTCAAAGCCGGGTAAAACTCGGATCGTTTCCTCCAGAATTTCTTGTGCTTTTTCATAATCGCCTTCTTTGTAGGCTATTTTTCCTTGCAATAATTTAACCTGGGAGTTACTAGTTCCGTTGCTACTCATCATTTCCAAAATGTTCCTGGCTTGATCAATTCTGTCCGCATTAAGTGCAACCGTTGCATAATCTATCCAGTCATCCTGGGTCATTTGAAAAGTTTTTGAATATTCATCCCATTCATCCATCAAAGCATTCCAACTTTTAGCGGCTTTTAGAACGCTCAAGATCTTTTTTGATGTTTCTGCATCGTTCCCGTTATAAACAGCAGATAATTTCAATTCACTATAAGCATCTCCAAAATGGTTTGTGGCAACTAATCCATTAATCAATTCATCCCTTAAATCTTCCATTGGGAATGAAATTGAACGTAAAAATTGAATGTATTCTGCGCTGATTCCGGTTAATCCCAATGTTGTTAAATATTCTAATATTTTTGAATGATTGATTTTTTGTAAATAGGCAGTTGTCTCCGGAAAATACATATTATGTTTTTGGGTTTCAAACCATTTTGTAAATTGATTTTTTCCAATTTCTCTGGCTTTGGAGGTTTCTCCTTTTTTCAAAATTTCACAAGCATACGCCAAATTAGCAAGAATTCCTTTATTGATAATCTCATGGGCAGAAAGATTCAAATTTCGAAAATCATCGACTCCGGGATCAAAAATCAGGTCATAATAAAGTGTTTGATTGAATGAATTCAGTATTTCTCTACGTTCACTCTCTGTGGAGTTTTTAATAATGTTTAAGTCGATAAGTTTTATTATTTTCTGTAATTTTTCTTTTGCATAAATAAAACTTGTTTGAGCTTGAAGCGGAGAATTTTCTATTTGAAAACGAAAACCGTCCAGCAAGTTATTTTTATAAGAATCTTCAAAATAATTTTCGGAGTTTTCATGATTACTAAGGAGGTTTTGAGTAATTAATCTGGATTCATTGATCTTGGTGGAAAGCTGATCCATTAAGAACGATAGCTGCGAAGGTATGGATTGCATCCAGAAAATTTGGTTTTCCACCGAAAAATTTTCAAATAACTTTACCAACCGGGAAGCTTTTTCATTTTGAGTCATTAATTGCGATGCAACAATGTAATTTACAAAACCGATCCCCAAAAATGGCTCTTTCTCATCGATCAACGCTTTCAAAAAATCATCATCGTGATTTAGTAAACTATAGAGAATGGTAAGACTGGGTTTCCATGCCATTAAAGTGATTGAATTTGAATGCCCATTCTTCAACTCATCCATTAATCCAGACCAGGGCAAGTTCTTTCGTTTTCGTTCAAACAAAGCCAGGGCAATAAAGGTTGCTTTTTGAAAATCAATTTCACTTTTTGGGTTTCTTAAAGCTTCATCTAAGGTATTGATGGCTTGTTTTAAATAAAATTTTTCCTTAACATCCTTTGCTAAGGTCTCCATCTTTTCTCCGATAGAGAATAAAGCGATTTTTCCCAATGACCATTTCGACAGGTCATTTCCGAATTCTTTTATGACATTTTGAAAGAAATCTTCTTCTTTAAGTTGTGATAGAAAAACTGGATTTACTCTGGAGGTTTCAATTAACACCTTCTGATCATTGTTGTTCAGTTTTTCTCTTAATAAATTAAAAAAGTTCGTTGTGCTCATGAGTTCTCCTTTTTTGTTTCAGCTAGAATCTTAGGAATAAAGCGAAAGCGCCAATCATAATCAGGACCCCAAGCACCATGAGAAAAACACCGATCCCGGCCGCCGTGGTGACCATTTGATTTAATGAATCCAGCAACACGGATGCATTACCAATAATCGAAGCAATTTCCTCTGTGATTCCTTTTTGGACAACTTTTTGGGTTTCGCTGGCAATTTTAGTGATTCCTTTTCCCAATACTCTGGTGAGTAAGACAATAAAACCCGTCAGGAATGATAAAAAACCTAACCCCATGAAAACTAATGTTACTAACGTAATGATTTCTTCTTTAGCCATAAAAAAACCTCCGGATATCTTCCAGAGGTTTGATGCAAGTTCTGTGCCAACAGCTTTTTATTGTAAATTTAATGGCAAATTTGAAACTTCAATAATCCCGGTATCGCAAAAAAGCATTGCGCTCTCTACCGCATTACTCAATTCACGAATATTTCCTGGCCAATTGTAGCTCACCAATTTTTCCATTGCTTTTGGGGTGATATCCTGAATATTTACACCCATCTTTGCATTTTTTTGTTGAATGAAAAAGCCAACCAGTTCTGGGATATCTTCTCTTCGTTCTCTTAATGGTGGAATACTCAGATCCACTACCTTCAATCGATAATACAAGTCGGATCGAAATTCGTTCTTTTCAATCATTTGCTCCAGATTTCGATTTGAGGCGGCAACAACCTGAACATCAACATTAATCAGATTATTCCCACCAACACGCCGGAAATTCTTGGATTCAATAGCGCGTAATAATTTTGCCTGCATATCCAAAGGCATGGAAGAGATTTCATCCAGGAATAACACCCCTTCATCTGCGGTTTCCATCAATCCAAGCTTACGCTTGTCAGCGCCGGTGAAAGCGCCGGATTCGTGTCCAAACAATTCTGATTCCAGCATGGTGCTCTGAATAGCAGCACAATTTATCGCCACGAACATTTTGTGGGACCGGGGGCCAACACTGTGAATATAATTAGCAAGAACATCTTTTCCTACACCGGTTTCACCAGTGATCAGAACCGAAACGGACATTGCGGCAGCTCTTTCTGCCTGACTCAAAACATACTTCATTTGTTGGTTATTCCCGGTAACAAATTGAACACTATTTTTTTGAGAATCATGGAATAATGCTAATTCCCGGCGCATTTTTACAATTTCAATTGCTCGTTGGATTGTAACTTCCAAACGATCGAGTTTTATGGGCTTAATTAAAAAGTCAAGGGCGCCATTTTTCATTGCATCCACTGCAACTTCAATATCCGGAGATCCAGTGATCATAATGATAGGCGGTCTTAATTTCATTCCAATCGTTTCTGTAAGCAGGCTATAACCATGACCGTCCGGGAGAGCGATATCCAAAAGGATTATGTCACAATTCCCTTTATGTAATTCCTCTCTCGCAGCAGCCAGTGTCCCTACCCCAATGACTTCATAACCTAAAGGCGTTAAAAAGATTTCTAATGCAGAGCGGGCGTTTTCTTCATCATCAACGACTAGAACAGTAAAACCCATTTGAATTATTCTCCTTGTTTGGTAGGTAGATAAACTGCAAAAACAGTCCCTCCACCAGGATAAGATTCAACAGTAATATTACCACGATGAGCAGTAATAATTCTCTTGCTGATAGCCAATCCCAAACCCGTTCCGGTCTTTTTCGTTGTGACAAACGGCTCGAAGATATGCCCTCTTACTTCATCAGGGATACCACGTCCGCTGTCGATAATTTTTACTTCGATCTGGGGGTAGTTGGCAATCGTACTGGAAATTTCAATATGGACAGCCAGTGTGCCTTTTTCTTCTGAAGCCATCGCATCAACCGCATTCCCAATCAGGTTCGTAAAAACCTGATCGAGTAGCCGCGGGTCTGCAGTAACCTGAGGAATTTCATCCGGTTTTTGAAAATACTCTTTGACGCCAACGCGGGTCATTCTCGGTTTCCAGCGGTCCAGAATTTTTTGGAGCAATACTGCGATATCAACAGCTTCATATTTTGGATCAAATGGTTTTGAAAACGCCAAAATACCTTCCATTTGATGGGTTAATCGATCACAATCATGGATCATCCGATCCACCATATCTTTACTTTTTTTATCTTCATTGAAACTTCTTGATAATATTTGCAGTCCCATTGAGATGTTATTTATTGGGTTTCTTACTTCATGAGCAAATACGGCTGTAAATTCACCTAATACAGCCCGGTGCTCCAGTTGCTCCGCCCGAGTTTTTATTTCCTCATTTTCGCTGACATCCCTTAAATAAATAATAATAGACAACAACTCTTCATTTTTTGTAACCGGGACAATGCGAGCATCCACTGGCACTGAATCCCCTTCCCGATTATGAATGTGAACGATTCCCAGGTGATGAATCCCAAAATCATTTTTGGCGGATTCAAGCAACGGGAAAAAGTTATCAGGACCAATCAATATGTCTTCAATCTCTTTTTCTATAACTTCCCTGGACTGATAACCTAAAAGAATCTCAGCGCTGGGGTTTATTGTCCAAATCCGCATATCAGGATTGAGAATAATAATTCCATCCTGAACAAAATCCAAAACGGCAGCATGAACTTTTATGACCCATTCCTGTTGGCTAATTTTGGCACGTAAAGCACTGACTAAAACAAAATATTGGAGTAAAGAGGAAATCGCAGCAGAGAACATTTCCAACATGGAAAATAAATTTCTGGGTGGTTGTTTTTTCTTATGCGCAACCACCAATAAAGCTGAAGCGCTTTTTCCCGGACCTAAAGCGGAGGTCGCCAGGTAAGTTAAATTGCTAATTCTCGAGATTTTTTGTAATTCAGTTGCGACCCGATGCCCTGGAATCCAGATACTAGTTTTCTGATCCAGACGAATATCGCTAGATGGCAATGTATAGGGCAAAATATCACTCGCTGATTCGCGGGAAAATCTGGTTAATTCGGGTGAATCACTCTTTACTTGATAAATAGTCACATGTGGAGTTTCAAAGAAGTTTTCCAGAAGTTTAATTGCCTTCTGAATACTTTCTTCTAAATTTTCCTCTTCAATCAAGCGAATAATCTGGCGCGTTGTTGAAAACAGGCGATCATGCCAGGCTTTTTGTTTTTCGATATAGTTCTGTTCTTCAGTAAACAAAACCACAATTTTTGTATTTCTGTCATCCAGATGGTACTTAATCGCATATCCATCAACAACTTGTTTGTTTCTTTTAGTTACCTCAAAAACGAAAGATTCATTGAAGGGAGAATCAATCAGGCGATTAAAATCCAATAATTGATTTATAGGCAATCCGGATAATTCTGCTTCGGAATAGGCAGTTGCTTTTAAGAAATCCACATTGCAACTTAGGATTTCCTGACGATTTAAATCAAATATAACAGCAGGATCCTGAATAACATTTAATAAATTCTTTAATACCAGGGCACTATCATCCTGTGCCTTTCCTAATAGTACTTCGCGAAACCAATTTGGCTTTTCCGAATTCATTAATCTATGTGACCTGCCTTAAATGTGCTGGAAGAATCCCTTCCATGGCGCGATATTTTGCAACTGTCCGGCGAGCAACTTGAATACCTCGCTCATTTAATTTCTTTTGTATCTCCGTATCACTTAATGGTTTGGCTTCGCTCGAAACAATTTCTCGCAATATTGTTCTGGCAGAAAGGCTGCGATCAAAAAAGGCAGCCAAAGGGATTATCTTTTTATTTGGCAATTGAACCGATTTTCCAGAAACAGCCCGAGAAATGGTTGATTCATGGACTTCAAGTTCATCCGCCAGGCTAGCTCTGGTAATTGGTTTTAAGAATTTTTCCCCTTTCGTCAGATAGGTTTTTTGAATTTTTACCAGTTCCAGCATTAATCTTTGCATGGTGTGATTTCTTTGTTGTAAACACTTAACAAATAACGAGGCTCTTTCTAAATCACCCTTCATGGCGTCCTTTAACTCAGCTTCTGTTTGCTTGATCGTTTGTTTGTATAAAGGACTGACCTGTAAGGTACCAGAATAAGGCATAACAATTTCAACAACGATTTGAGAATTCATATCATTGTTGGCAAATGAAATTAATACATCCGGTCGATGGTAGACATTTGTTTCTGGGGATGAAGGGTTTCTAACTGTTCCCCAGTGCGAGCGCGCCGGGAATGGATTTAAGTTGTCACCAATAAATTCAACAATTTTTTCAACCCGTTGAACACTAATTTTTAAAGCTTTTGAAATTTCAGAATATTGTCGCTTGCTGAGCAAATCCATATAATCTCTAATAATTTCAACAGCAAATTCCGGAACCGATTGTGTGTCCGCTAAAACCTCTAATTGCACCAACAACGCCTGCTGAGGGTTTAAAGACCCCACCCCTATGGGATCAGCCAATTGGATAATTTTTTGAACTTCTTCAATGGTTGAGATCGGAACATGAAAATATCTGGCAACATCGATCAATTTCGTACTTAAGAAGCCATCATCATCTAAATTAGCCAGTAGATGAACGGCAATTAACTGCTGTTCTTTTGATAATTCCGGAGCAATCTGTTTAATCACATAAGTGGTCAAATCATCCGTCATGGCTGACATCGGTTCATCGGAATAATCAGAATCATCATAATCAGATTGCGGGATAAAATCATCCATTGGCGAAACGTAAACAATCGGTTCGTCAATATTGGCATCGATTGGTCTTGAGCAGATTGGGCAAGCACCATTTTCAGGTAATACTCGTTTACAATGCGGGCAGCGCCTCTCTTCAATAATCTCCAGGGCTGGATTTGATGCCAACTCAGAGTCAATTTCTTGTTTTAACTCGTAGGCAGATAAGCTTAACAAGGTCATTGTTTGAGCTAAATGAGCGGTTGTTACGTGTTTGTGAACTTGATATTGATATTGGAGCATTTCTACATCCTCACTCTGTAAGTATATCTTTTCAGGCACAATGGTGCAAGTTATATGCCAGACTAATTTAATAGGATAAAATATGCATTGAGGTGCCTCTTGAAGGATTCGAATATTGATATTATTGGCGCAGGGTTAGCTGGCAGTGAAGCAGCGTTTCAATTGGCGGTATCCGGGTTTAACGTCCATTTGTACGAAATGAGGCCAGAAATTCCAACAGGAGCGCATGTCACCGACCAATTTGCAGAGTTAATCTGTTCAAACTCTCTTGGGTCTAATTTGCCGGATCGCGCATCCGGATTGTTAAAAAATGAATTACGGCGGTTGGGTTCGTTGTTAATGCAAGTCGCCGATGAAACTTCTTTGCCAGCTGGGGGTGCGTTGGCAGTAGATCGCGACCTTTTTTCATCGAAAATCACTCAGATTTTATCCAGCCATCCAAATATTACAATCCATCGGAAAGAAATAAAAGAAATCCCTCTCAACCCTTGCATTGTCGCTTCCGGGCCACTCACTTCTTCTTCCTTGAGCGAGAGTATCAGCCTACTCTCTCATTCAACAAATCTATACTTTTATGATGCAATCGCCCCAATTGTAAATGTCGATTCGATCGATATGAATATCGCTTTCAAAGGCTCTCGTTATCAACATGGAGAAGAAGATGAAGGCGATTACATCAATTGCCCTTTTTCAAAAGAAGAATACGATCATTTCATCACTGAATTAGTTCAGGCTGAACGGATCGAATTAAAAGAATTTGAAGCAGAAATCGAAACTGGTGTAACCGCTGGAGGAAATCAGTACTTTGAAGGCTGTTTACCGATTGAAGTTCTCGCTAAACGAGGTGAGAAGTCCCTGGCATTCGGCCCTTTACGACCGGTTGGCATTTGGAATCCCCATGAAAATCAACGGCCTTATGCTGTCCTACAATTGAGACAGGACAACCTGGCAGGTACCCTGTACAACCTGGTTGGTTTTCAGACAAATCTTAAATTCTCAGAACAAAAAAGAATTTTTCGGTTAATTCCAGGATTGCAGAATGCGACTTTTGCCAGATATGGGCAAATGCATCGTAACACGTTTATTGCTTCTCCAAAACTTTTGCGCCCAACTATGCAATTCCACAATCGCGATGATCTCTTCTTTGCCGGTCAAATCACCGGAGTGGAGGGTTATGTTGGAAATATTGCCACTGGCCTTTTAGCTGGCATTAACTTATCCCGGTATTTAACCGGTGATGAATTGCTTGTCTTCCCCCGAGAAACATTGTTGGGAGCTCTTACCCATTATGTAACACATGCAAATATGCGTGATTTTCAGCCAATGAAAGCAAATTTTGGGTTATTACCAACCATTAATGTTAAAGGGAAAAGGGAAAGGGCTAAACAATACGCTGTAGGCGCTCAGAAAAGTCTAGAAATTTTTCTCACTTCGCATGGCTTATAAAAATGGATAAATTCAAATCATTACTTTTTCTCTTTCTAATTTTATTTTTGGCAAGTTGTTCTACCCCGTCACTTCCGACGGTTTTAGAATCAGAGCAAGAGGATTTGTCAAATCAACCTCTAGAATTCGACGGTAAAAACGCTTATCAATTTGTAAAGGATCAAGTAGATTTTGGTCTCCGAATTCCTGGAAGTGATGCCCACCATAAAACAGAAGAGATGATCATGGATCACCTGAAAAAAACAGGTTGGAAAATTGAAGTTCAAGTCATTCCTCATGCTGAATATGAACTAAAAAACATTATCGGAACAAGAATATCAACCGAATATTCACCCTGGATAATTGTTGGTGCCCACTATGATTCACGCTTTTTTGCAGACAACGACCCTGATCCTGGGCTGCATGCACAACCTGTGCCGGGTGCCAACGATGGCGCTTCCGGAGTTGCTATATTGTTAGAGTTGGCTCGAGTCTTGCCAGAAAATTTTCCCAAAAATGTTAGCCTGGTTTTCTTCGATGGAGAAGATCAAGGGAGGATTCCAGGTTGGGATTGGATTTTGGGTTCTTATGGTTATTCTGAAAGTCTGACCTCAAAACCTGATGGCGTTGTCATTCTCGACATGCTTGGCGACCAAGATCTGAATATTTATTACGAAATTAATTCGAATGCAGAAATCCAGCAAGAAATTTGGAAAATCGCAGCCGAATTGGGTTATTCCAATCAATTTATTGCTGAATATAAATATAGAATTCTGGATGATCACATTCCCTTTATTGAAAAAGGTATTTCCGCTATCGATATTATTGATTTTGATTATCCATATTGGCATACTACCCAGGATACTTTGGACAAAATTTCTCCCGAAAGCTTAGAGATTGTCGGGAAAACAATTTATCATTGGTTATTAGTGCCATAAAACATTGGAAAAACTAGCATTAATATCTTAAACTACAGTATATGTCGAAGACATCTGAGTTATTGTCCAACCTTTATCCAATTATAGAAAAACGGTTTTTATTGGAACAGGTCAAAGGTTCGTTACTCAAAGAGGAATTAACCGAACAATTAAAGCTTTTCTTTAATCGATTAATTCAGGCATTAGAAACAGGCGATACCTCTTGGTTGGATCCGATTCTACAAACCTGGGCTGATTCTCTTACCCAAACAGATTTGGAACATGAAGAAATGGTTGTAAATGAATTTTTAAACCAAATCGTATTCATCATCCATCAAACAACCTTAGAACACACTTCTGTCGAAGAATATCAACAATTAACTTCTCTGTTGTTTCCAATCTACATAGATATCATAAACAAAACCTCCAAACTTGAAATAAATGAAAAATTTAATTATTTGACCAGGCAGGTGGATTCAGCCAGGCAGGAAATCTCAAAGCTCGATAAAAATAAGAGTAAATTTGTGGCAGTTGCCGCGCATGAATTAAAAACCCCTCTTACCTTGATTGAAGGCTATACATCCATGCTATTGGATGTTATTTTGAAACAAAACCAAAGTGATTTATTAGTGTTTGTGAATGGGATCCTTAATGGATCGAAGCGGTTACGTGGAATTATTGAAGATATGCTGGATGTTTCTTTGCTTGAAAATAATTTATTAGAGCTCAACTACCAATCATTTTGGTTAAACCGGGTGATCGAATTTGTTTTGTTGGATGTATCAACTGACATTCAGGAAAGAAAAATTCAAATCAACATTCAGGAATTCGATGGGTACAAATCAATCAATTATGGAGATTCTGTTCGATTGATTCAATTATTTAGAAACCTCATCTCAAATGCCATTAAATTTACTCCCGATGGCGGGGAAATTACAATCAGTGGTCGAACATTACCTGGTTTTGTGGAAATTAAAATAACGGATAGCGGGATCGGAATTGACCCGGAAGACCAAAATATCATTTTTGATAAATTCAATCATCTGGGTAATGTAGCGCTGCATTCAAGTGGGAAAACGAAATTTAAAGGTGGCGGTCCTGGTTTGGGATTACCGATTGCCAAGGGAATTGCAGAAGCTCATGGTGGGTCAATCTGGGTTGAATCATCAGGTTATAGCGAAATAGATTTTCCCGGCTCAACCTTTCACGTTTTAATTCCTCTACTTGATAAAATACCTGGAACTTCAAACATAAAAAAAGGATTTGCGAATGAGTAAACCATCTTTCATTAAACCTGCAGAGCGAATTGCATCATTTAAGCCTTATTATTTTGCTGCGATGGCCAAAAAAATCGCTGCATTAAAAGATAAGGGGATGGATATCATAAAAATTGATATGGGTTCACCAGATTTGCCTCCGGATCAATTTATTATTGATAAATTGTGTCAGTCAGCCGCCCTTCCAAACAAGCATGGTTATACCCCCATGGGTGGCAGCCCTGAATTAAGAAACGCAATCTCTGTTTATTATAAAAAAAGGTTTAATATTCAATTAGATCCAATGAGTGAAACAATTGGGTTGATTGGATCAAAAGAAGGTTTATTTAATTTTTCACAGGTAATTATTAACCCAGGTGATTACGCAATTGTGCCTGACCCGGGATACCCTGTTTATTCTGCCAGCACCAAAATTGCTGGTGGAGAAATTTATTATCTCCCATTACTAGCGGATAATAAGTACCTCCCTGATTTATCCTCAATCCCTGATGAAATTTTAAAGAAAGCAAAAATAATTTGGATTAATTATCCAAATAACCCTACAGGCGCCATCGCACCGTTTTCGTTTTTCGAAGAAATTATTGATTTTGCCAGGCGTAATAACATCATCGTAGCACATGATGCCGCTTATGTGGATGTCTGCTTTAACGACTATATTGCTCCCAGTATTTTACAGGTAGAGGGTGCTAAAGAAGTGGCAATTGAATTCAACTCCTGGTCTAAGGCGTATAATATGGCTGGTTGGCGCTTGGGGATGGCCGTCGGAAATGCTGACATCATTGGTTTTATCAATACCTATAAAAGCCAGATGGATACCTCTCTCTTTGCTCCAATTATCGACGCAGGCATCGCTGCATTAACAGGAGATCAGTCCTGGTTAAAAGATAGAAATGCGATTTATCAGGAAAGAAGAGATATCGTGATTAATGGACTAAAAGAGGTTGGTTTTGAAATGAGTACACCTCCTGCCACCATTTATGTTTGGGCAAAATTACCCCCCGGTTTCTCCGATAGCATGGCATTTTGTGATCAATTATTAGAAGACACTGGCGTAAGCACGACCCCAGGTGTTGTTTATGGCCAGTTTGGTGATGGTTATCTGCGTGTATCTTTAGGAACCAGTACAGAAAGAATAAGAGAAGCAATTAATCGCATCCAATTATGGATGGAAAATAAATAAATTATGGCAAAAAAAACAACTGAACCAACAAGGTTATCCAATGAAAAAGCATTTTTGGTTGGTGTTGATATTTACAATCAACAAAACTGGCTTTCTGTGGAAGATTCACTGGAAGAATTAAGCCTTTTAGCAGAAACAGCCGGGTTGGCCGTCGTTGGTGAAGCAACTCAAAGTTTATCTCATCCAAATCCTGACACCTTTATTGGATCAGGAAAAGTGCAGGAAATTATTTCTCTGGTAAATGAGACTCAGGCGGATATAGTTATCTTCGACGAGGAATTATCACCCCGACATCAACGAGAATTAGAAAAAAGTTTTGGAGATCGCGTCCGAATTATTGATCGAACAGCATTAATTTTGGATATTTTTGCTCAACATGCAGATACCAAAGAAGGAATTTTGCAGGTTGAGTTGGCACAATACGAGTATCGTCTCCCGCGCCTAACCCGGGCATGGACTCACCTTGCCCGGCAAACGGGAGGTGGAGGTGGTCGAACTGGCAGTGTTGGCGGTGTGGGGTTGCGCGGTCCTGGAGAAACCCAACTTGAAGTGGATCGTCGTGAAATTCGCAACAAAATATCTAATCTGAAAAAAGAATTAGAAAAAGTCAGGTCACATCGTAGCCGTTATCGAGATCAACGAAAAAGATCTCAAATACCCACCGTTGCATTGGTAGGTTACACAAATGCCGGAAAATCTACTCTATTAAATGCTCTTTCAAATGCAGAAATCTATGTCGCCGACCAATTGTTTGCCACCCTGGATCCTACAACCCGAAGGGTTAATTTGCCAAATAGCCGGGTTTGTTTATTTACCGATACGGTTGGGTTTATTCAAAAACTGCCGACGCAATTAATTGCTGCCTTTCGGGCTACTTTAGAAGAAATTTCTGAGGCAGATCTATTATTACATATCGTTGATATCACCCATCCAAATGCTCAGGCTCACTGGCAATCTGTTCAGGAAACATTACACGTCCTTAATGCGGATAAAATTCCAACGATAACAGTATTGAACAAAATAGATAAACTTCCGGATCCGATAGAAGCAAACAGTATCACAAAAATCTATCAAGACGCCATTGCAATCTCAGCAAAAATGAGATTAGGAATTTCTGAACTACTCACAATGGTTGAAAAACAATTGTTTTATAGTTTTGTTCCAGTTACGGTCAATTTACCTTACCAACAAGGACGATTAATTTCATTGTTTCATGAATTCGGAAAAATAGAATCGATCACTCATAAAAAAGGCGGGGTTCTTATTGAAGGCAAAATCCCTGCCCGTTATGTTTTATTATTTGAAAATTATTTTACAAATTCAAAAACTAATTAATTATTTACTTATGAAAAAAACGATTTCAACCTTATTATCCAACCTTAGCAGCTACTTTTCCACTCGCAAGGGATTACTGATTTTTATCGCGATTTTATGCGTGTTAATAAACTTCATGTTAAATTTGTTTTTTGATACCTGGTTCACTCAATCTAATTTTATGCTGCATATCGGGATCATAATTGGCTTTCTAGGTGTATTACTTGCCTGGTCATTATAAAAAAACTCCTTGCGGAGTCTTTTTATTTTTTCTTTTCTTTTTCGACCTGGAGAACTTCTCTACCCTGGTAATGACCACAAGATGGACAGATTGTGTGCGGCAATCTCATTTCTCCGCAATTACTGCATTGCACTAAAGTAGCTGCTGTGATGCTATCATGCGCGCGCCGTCGATCTCGTCGACCACTTGATGTTCTCCTCTTTGGTTGTGGACCCATTTTCTAACTCCTATCTGAATATTCAGTTATTTATAATTTTGTTAAGCCGTCAAATTATAATAGTAGCCAATCATTACTGTCAAGAAAAACATCCCTTTGTGAGGATTCTTCCTACACATTCCACCATTAAACGAGTATAATTTTCGGGTTGTGCAGAGAAAAACTGCAGATACTAGGACTGGAGGCTATTATTCTATGAAGCGACACAATATCAACCTGATCCTGATACTGGTCCTGCTCGCAGCAGTGATTTGGATTGATCTTCCTTCAACTAAGAAATTTCCAATTGGTAATAAAAAAATATCAACAGTATTAGGTCTGGATCTTCGTGGAGGTATGCAGGTAATTTTAAAGGCTGACCTTCCAGAAGGAACCGAAATTTCAAGTGAATCATTGCAAGTGGCAAAACAGATCCTGGAAAACCGATCTAACGGTTTAGGAGTAAGCGAAGTTGTTTTCCAGGTTGCTGGTAACAATCGTGTGGTCGGTGAATTTCCAGGAGCAAGCAATGCGGAAGATGTAATTCAACAAATTAAACAAACAGGCGTTCTTGAATTCGTGGACATTGGAGACAATGCCTTCAATCTACGCGCTGGTGATGAAATTCATACGGACTTCACCTTGCCAACAAAAGTAACAGAGGTTCCCACACCAGATTCTCTGGAAAAAGACCCAGGCACTGGTGAAACAGTTCCTCCTGTTTTTCATACAGTAATGACAGGAAAAGACCTCAAATCCATTGCAGTCGCCAGTCCAATCGCTAACAACTATCAAATAAATTTTGAACTGACCAATGAAGGAAAAACAATCTTTGCTGATCATACTTCAAAAAATGTTGGCAAGTTTTTAGCCATTGTTCTCGACAACAAAATCATTTCTGCACCAACAATTTCAACTGCTATCACAGAAGGCACTGGGTCAATTTCTGGCAATTTCACAATCGATGAAGCCAATGCACTTGCGGTCCAGCTTCGCTATGGCTCTTTACCAATACCCCTGGTGGTTGAACAAATTCGGGTAATTGGACCTACTCTGGGTCAGGATTCTCTTGAAAAAAGCCTGGTTGCCGGCCTGGTTGGCTTTATCCTGGTCGCATTATTTATGGGAATTTTCTACAAAATTCCTGGAATTCTGGCTGATTTTTCAATTGTTATTTATGCACTCATCACATTTGCCTTATTCAGGATAATTCCAGTGACATTAACCTTACCGGGTATTGCTGGTTTTCTCTTAAGTACTGGTAGCGCTCTGGACGCCAACATTCTAATTTTTGAACGATTAAAAGAAGAATTGCGTAATGGCAGAACGCTTGGACAGGCAATTGAATTAGGCTGGAAAAGAGCCTGGCCTTCAATACGTGATTCAAACATAGCAACCCTTATAACCTCAACCATTCTGTTCTGGTTTGGATCAACCTTTGGTGCTAGCTTTGTTAAAGGATTCGCTATTACATTGGCTTTGGGTGTGGCAGTCAGTTTATTCTCAGCAATTTTTGTTACCAGAACTTTCCTCGCAGTAGCTCTGGATTTTGTAAAGCATCCTGAAAACCATTTGAAATGGTTTGGTATTTAAAGAAAGTGTGTAGATTATGAATATTTTAGGAAAAAGATACATTTTTTTCGCAATATCAATCATTTTTATCTTGATAGGTTTAATCATTATCGTCATTGATGGTTTACCCCTGGCTGTCGATTTTAAAGGTGGAACTTTATTAGAACTCCAATTTTCCTCCCAAAATTTGCCCAGCACAGAACAAGTGACTTCGATTTATGAAAATTTGAACTTCAAAGAAGTCTCAGTGCAAACTGCATTGGATTCAAATCAGCAAAGGACAATTCTTGTCATTCGTTCGCCATTTATGGACGAACAAACAAAGGCTACCGTTGTTTCTGAATTAGGTAAGATAAGTGGTGATAGTGTCAATATCAATCGATTTGATAGTGTCGGCCCAGTCATTGCAGAACAGGTAACCCAAAGAGCAGCCATCGCAGTCGGGATTGCAGCCCTGGCAGTTGTTATTTATATTACCTTCGCATTTAGAGGGATCACAAACGCTTTCCGATACGGCATTTGCGGTATTTCAGCCATGTTACACGATGTCTTGATTGTAATCAGTCTGACCGCAATCGGTGGTAAATTATTTGGCTGGCAAGTGGATTCGATGTTCTTAACGGCTTTATTAACGGTTATAGGCTTTTCAGTACAGGACAAGATCGTTGTGTTTGACCGCATCCGTGAAAATAGCAACATTTTCCGAAAATTGGAATTTGAAAAGCTGGTCAACCATTCTATTGTTCAAACTCTACAAAGATCAATCAACACCCAATTAATGACCGTTGAGTTTATGTTGTTAGCCTTAGCTTTATTTGGTGGTGTAACCTTAAGAGAGTTCGCTGTAATCCTTTTAGTCGGCTTATTCAGTGGTACCTATTCCTCCATTTTTGTTGCAGCTCCTATGCTGGTGGTTTGGGAAAACAAGGAATGGAAAACCTGGTTTCGCAAAAAAGAAAGTATTGCATAATTAACGGCACAATGAAAAAAAGCTCTATATCCTGTTGAGCTTTTTTTTATAATGAACCCTTGTTTACGGTAAATTTGTTATCTGGATACAATTAATAAAAGTATTCAAGAAAGTATTACTTCGTTTTTCTAAATTGAAAGGAGCGAAAATGAGAAAAGAAGTCGTCCTTATTACCGGTGCAAATGGTGAAATTGGACATGGATTAATCTCCTATCTGGCTGAAAAAGAAAAAACAAGGATCTTAGCTCTGGATGTTATGCCTTTGGATGATAGCCTGAAATCGATGTGTGAAAGATCTATTCAGGGTGATATTTTAGATCAAATGCTACTTGGCAGATTGGTAGCTGAATATGAAATTCGAACAATTTATCATTTAGCTTCTATTCTATCCACCAAAGCTGAATACAACCCAGAAACTGCCCATAAAGTAAACGTCGAGGGAACATTAAATCTATTACGTTTAGCAGTTGAACAAGCTTCCTGGCAAGGGAAACCAGTAAAATTCCTCTACCCAAGCTCGATCGCGGTATATGGATTACCAGATGTGGGCACAAAAAATTCATCCGCCAAAATTTCGGAGGAAGACTGGTGCTACCCTACCACCATGTATGGTTGCAACAAATTATATTGTGAAATGCTGGGACGTTACTACACGAATTTCTATAGGCAACTAGCAGCGGATCGCTATGCAAGTGGCATCGATTTTCGAGCCATTCGCTTTCCCGGACTGATCTCAGCCATTACGACCCCTACTGGTGGAACCAGTGATTATGGCCCGGAGATGTTGCATTATGCCGCTATGGGAAAGAAATATAGTTGTTTCGTTCGACCAGATACAAAATTACCATTCATGGTAATGCCAGATGCAGTGAATGCATTATTAAATTTAGAAAAAGCAGAAAAAAGTAGACTAACTAAAACTGTTTACAATGTCACCAGCTTCAACCCCTCAGCCCAGGAATTTTTTGAAATTGTAGAAAACGCATTCCCTGATGCGAATATTCATTTTGAACCTGATTTCGCTCGACAAAGAATTGTGGATACCTGGCCTGCTGATGTAGAAGATTGTGCTGCCGCGAATGATTGGGATTGGAAGCCCGAATACAATCAAGAGCGTGCCTTTCATGAATACCTGATCCCTGCTGTTAAAGCTCGCTACAATGAATGATCCTGAACCCAGAAAGTGGAATTCAGATTTAATCCGGTTGAAATTATTTATAAAAATCTAATAGATTTGCTTTATCATTGAGGAGAATTTGTTTTTAGGAGTATAAAATGGTAAACGATACAACGATTTCAGCCAATACACACGCTTTTAGAGCTGAAACCAAACAACTATTAAATATTTTGATTCATTCTCTCTATACCGAGAGAGATATTTTTCTTCGAGAATTAATATCCAATGCTTCTGATGCCATCTCAAGAATAAATTTTGTTTTATTAACCAACAAGAATATTCTCGATGCTGACGTAGAACCAAAAATAACCATAAAAATTGATAAAGATAAAAAAACAATCACAATCTCTGATACCGGAATCGGAATGAATCAGGAAGAAGTGATCCAAAATCTCGGAACAATTGCCCACTCCGGCGCTAAAGAGTTTCTGGAAGCAGCAGTCAAGTCCGGTGAAAACGACTTGACCAATATCATTGGTCAATTTGGAGTTGGGTTTTATTCAGCATTTATGGTTGCTGATTCTATCGAAGTTCTTTCTAAATCCTACAAAGAAAATTCTCTTCCTATAGCATGGATCTCCGATGGTGGAGAAACATATTCTATCAATGAAAGCATAAAAGAAACCCGCGGAACAGATATTATTCTTCATATCAAAGAAGATGCTGTTGAATACCTTGAAGAGTACCGGATTCGCCAAATTATCAAACGCCATTCAGATTATATTCCTTACCCCATATATCTGAATGAGGGCGAGGAGCAAGTTAATCGACAGATCGCTATTTGGAGACAGCAACCCCAAACCGTTAAACCGGAAGAATACAATGATTTCTATAATCAGTTCACTTTTGATTTTAAAGAACCTATAGCCCATTTACATCTCTCGATTGACGCACCAATTCAAATGTATGGCTTGCTCTACATCCCCTCTTCAGCCGAGCCCAACCTCTTTTCAGATCGCAAAGATTATGGATTAAAGCTTTATGCCAGAAAAGTAATGATTCAGGAATTTACTAAAGATTTGTTACCAGAATTTCTGAGATTTATTCAAGGCGTGGTTGATTCTGAAGATATTCCGTTAAATGTCTCCAGAGAGTCTTTCCAATCTACCAAAGCAATCGCCCAAATCAAGAAAATTCTATCCTCCAAAGTGTTAGATTATCTTGCCAATATGAAAGAAAACGAAAAAGAAAAATATGAAATTTTCTGGAAAGAATTTGGCTTCTTTGTTAAAGAGGGTCTGGCATCCACAACCGAATATGATGAACAACTACTCTCCTTAATGAAAGTCAAAACCATTAAAAACAATTCATCCTGGCTTTCTTTGGATGAATATGTCCATAATATGCAGTCAGATCAAAAGAAAATCTATTACATCATTTCAGAAGATGAAACCTCTGCCTTGAATTCACCACATTTAGAGATTTTTAAACAACAGGAGATTGATGTTATTACCTTTACTGATCCGATTGATCCTTTTGTTATGATGAGAATTAATAAATACAAAGATTTTGATTTCGTGAATGTCACTTCAAAGGATTTGGATCTTCCCGAGAAAAAATCAGATGAAACAAAACCAATTGAGTCTCCACTTGAACAAAGTGAAATTAATGAACTATTAACATTTTTCAAAACAACATTGGCTGATAAAATCAAGGAGGTCAGAACCACGGAAAAATTGGTTGAATCACCAGCCAGGTTGGTCGACTCTGAGGGAAGCCCAAGCCCTGAAATACAAAAGGCCTATCGATATTTGCAAAAAGAATTCGATGCACCTCAAAAAATTCTGGAAATAAACCCTAACCACTCAATTATTAAGCATCTGGCGGTAATTAAAGGCATTAACCCCGTGCGGGAATTGGTGATAGAACAGTTATATGAAAATGCGATGATTGCGGATGGTGTTCAACCCAACAGCTCTAATTTGATTAAGAGAGTGAATCAGATTATTGAAGCAGCGCTTTCCAAATAAAACAAACTGATTAAAAGAATGCCTAACCTTGAATTGGGCATTCTTTTTAAAATGATGATTAATATACAGAATAATGAGTACATTTGTTTTCTAAAAAGAACATAAAATAGAAGTGAATTATTGTTTGACTTATTATTAATATCCGAGAGACAAGTAATGAATTTATTGGAGAAAGATGATTTATCGGTAATAGTCAATAAAGTTAATTACTCCCAATGTTTTTTAAATTGGGAGATTTTTATTAATTTCAATTTGCAAGAAGTAATCAACCCTATTATTTTTATTCAACATTAAAAGCAAAAATCGAGTTTCGAGGAGGAAATAAGCGTGGATAATCAATATTTAGATGGATTAATGAATCCAAAGTCAGTAGCAGTTGTAGGGGCGTCATCAGATCCTACCAAAATTGGTCATAGTGTTCTTAAAAACATCATCGATGGTGGCTTTGAAGGCCAAATTTATCCGATCAATCAAAAAGCAGATGAAATTTTAGGATTAAAATGTTACTCCAGCCTTCAAGCTGTTCCTGGAGAAATCGATGCTGCAGTAATTACGATCCCTGCAAAATTTGTTATGGACGCAATTGATGATGCCGGCAAGAAAGGCGTAAAAGGTTTGATCGTTATTACCTCCGGATTTTCTGAGGTTGGTAATAAAGAACAAGAAGCAGAATTAGTTGCTAAAGCCAAATCCTATGGTATTCGTATTCTAGGTCCGAACATTGTGGGCACCCTTTCGAATGCAGGAAAATTAAACGCTTCTTTTGCCCCCCTCCTTCCCCTCCCGGGCAAAGGCGCTTTGGTTTCCCAAAGTGGTGCTCTTTTAATCGCAATTGATATGGCAACCTTCACCCGCCGGGTTGGGTTTGAAAAATTAATCTCCATTGGCAATATGTCAGACGTTGATTTTGCAGATCTGATGGAATGGCTGGATCAGGACGAAAATACCAGCTCCATTTCTTTATATATTGAAGGGTTTAAAGATGGACGCAAATTTATGGATGTCGCCCGGAAAGTCTCTAAACCTGTAATCGCCTTAAAAGCCGGCGTTTCCGCTCACGGAGCTGCAGCAGCCGCCTCTCACACTGGTTCCTTAGCCGGCGCTGCCAAAGTTTATGGGGCTGCATTCCAACAATCTGGTGTGGTCCAGGCTACCGATTTGGGTAATTTATTTGATCTTTCACTGGCGCTCTCTCTGCAACCTCCAATGAAAGGCGAAAATTTGTTAATCATCACCAATGGCGGTGGTGTTGGCGTCCTGGCTACGGATGCAGCCGAAAAATTCAATTTACCGATGAAATTTGCTCCGAAAGACGTACAGGATGAGCTTAAAAAACATATGCCTCCATTTGGTTCAGCCAAAAACCCTGTTGATCTAACTGGCATGGCTGGCTATGATTGGTATTTTGATTCAGTTAAATTCTCTTTTGCACATGAATGGGTTGATGGTATGGCGGTTTTATATTGTGAAACAGCTATGACTGAACCGATGGACATTGCCAAAGGTATTAAAAAAGCAATTGACGAATCCGGTGTTAAGGACAAGCCCATTTGTGTCTCTTTTGTGGGCGGTGAAAAATCCGAAAAAGCAATGCAATGGCTGGTTGAACATGGGATCCCGGCTTATGGCGGCCCTGATCTTGCAGTTAGCGCCTTATCCGCCTTGCGGGAGTATGCCCTGATGAAAGATCTGGTAACTGAACCAGAAGAAAAATTATCAGATCTTAACAAAGCCAAAGCGCTTCAGATCATTAAAGGCGCTCGCGAAGACGGTCGGGATGCACTCACTGAAATTGAAGCCAAACAGGTATTCGCAGCCTACGGTCTGCCAGTTACCGAAACTTATTTAGCAAAATCAGAAGAAGAAGCGGTTACAATGGCTAAGGAAATTGGTTTTCCGATTGTTATGAAAATCGTTTCACCTGAAATTTTGCATAAATCCGACGCTGGCGGCGTAAAAGTCAACATCAAAGACGAAACCTCCTGCCGGGAAGCCTATCAAACAATCCTGGAAAACGCTAAAGCCTATAATGCAGATGCGAACATTCACGGTATCGCCATTCAGGAAATGGCTCCCTGGGGAACAGAGGTAATTTTAGGATCAGTCAATGACTCAACTTTTGGTCCAACCATGATGTTTGGATTAGGTGGCATCTTCGTTGAGGTTCTCAAAGACGTTACCTTCCGTGTTGCGCCAGTCTCGAAAAAATCATCTTTACGGATGATTAGCGAAATTCGGGGCGCACCCATTTTGGCAGGTGTGCGTGGCGAATCACCGCGTGATCGCGAGGTGCTGGCTGAGACTATCAGTCGATATGCAAACATGATTGTGGATCTCGTGGATGAAATCAGCGAATCAGATGCCAATCCGGTATTAGTTTATGAAGAAGGCAAAGGCGTGAAAGTCGTAGATGCCAGGATTATCTTAAAAAAATAATCACCTAAGCCAGAAATAAAAAGAGGTCGGTTTTCCCGACCTCTTTTTTAATTTAAATTTTGCCTGATAAAAGATTGATATGCTCCCACCCAGGGTTCTCCAATCCGATTATTTACCGAGATTTTTATTTGATTAAATTTAAGTGCAGTTTTAGCAGCCAGTAAAGCAATTTGAGCCCAGTCGTCGGCCAATAAAGCTGCTTTCATTTGATTACTGATTGCCTGGGTCCATTCCCAATCGAGCCGAAAGCGATCAGCTTTTACCCAGTAACCCCGTTTTTCCCAGGCTAAAACCGAAACATCAACAGTTTTATAAATTTCTTCCAGGCCAATAACAATATAAGCCGCTAGGTCTTTTGTCAGTTGGTCTGGTTGGGATTGCCCCATTAATTCCCGAATTGCTTTCACAATGCTCTTGGTTAATCGAGTGCGATCTTTGCCCGCACTGTCCGGGTTATAAACTCTGCCCACTCTACCTCCTCAATAAAAATAAGCCCTTATTATATCTGATTATTGACGCTCTTTCTGGTTAAGCTTATAATTTGGACGCTTTGGGGAAGTGCTGGAATTGGCAGACAGGCATGACTTAGGATCATGTGCCGAAAGGCGTAGGGGTTCAAGTCCCCTCTTCCCCATAAATATTATTTTAGAAGGATAGAACCATTGAAAATCGAAACATTTCCACAAGATGATCACCAAGTAAAAATCGAAGCTGAATTTGATGCTGATTTATTTGAAGGTTATAAACGCCGGGCAGCCAGAAAAATTGCTCAAAAAGCAAAGGTTCCTGGTTTTAGACCTGGAAAAGCACCATACGAAGTGATTCATAGAATTTATGGCGAAGGCGCAATCAGTGAAGAAGCTGTCGAATTACTCATTGATGAACAATATGCGAAAGTATTGGAAGAATCCTCCGTTGAACCTTCAGGACCTGGTGCATTGCAGGAAATCGTCTCTTTGGATCCACTGAAATTAAGCTTTCTGGTTCCATTGAAACCGGAAGTTGAAATAGGGAATTATAAAGATATTAAATTGGAATATAACCTTGAACCAATTAGCGAAGATACAGTCTCTGAGTTCCTGACCCGCCTGCAAAAAAATTACGCTACTGCCGAACCGGTGGACCGCCCAATTGAAAAAGGTGATGTCGTTTATTTCAAGGTAACCGGCTACGAGAATGATGAAACAGTCCTTGATGAAACCCCGGTACAACTGGTCGTTGGCGAAGATAAAAATAAAGACAATTGGCCTTTTGAGAATTTTTCCAAAAAATTAATAGGTCTCAAAGAGGGCGAATCAAAAGATATCCGGCACACATTTAAAGAAGATGCTGAGGAAGAACGTTTCAAATCAAAGAAAATTAAGTTCAATGTTATCATTCAATCGGTGAAGACATTAACCCTCCCTGAGCTTGACGATGAATTTGCTAAATCGCTTGGTCAGTTTGAGAGTATGGAAGAGCTCAAAAATGCCATCCACGATCAGGAGGAGGCAAACAAAAAACAGGAATACGAAGATCAATATTTTGCAGATCTTTTAGATAAATACGCTGAAATATCCACGGTTAAGTTTCCCCCCTTTATGGTTGAAGAAGAAATTCATCATTCTTTGCACGCCTTGGAAAGAAATCTTAAACGAGAAAATCTGGATTTTGAAACCTATCTCAAGTTGATGAATATGGATAAAGAGCAATTTATCGAGACAAATCTCAGACCGGCTGCTATTCGGCGTATTAGAAATTCGTTAATTATTGATAAGTTAGGACTGGAAGAAAAGATTGAAGTTGGAAAAGAAGATATTGATGGCATTCTCCAAGAAACAGCTCAAATGATGCAAAGCTTACCAGCCCAAAAAGGGAAAAAAGCGAAATCGAATGATCAGGTAGCCAGTGACATTGCCTATAATTCCATCTCCCAATTATACAATCAAAGAACCTTGGAAAGAATGAAAGCTTTAGCAAACGGTGAGCCCATCGAAGAAAAATCAGCAGAGCCTGAATCAGCCACTCCCGAAGCTGCTACAGATAGCACAGCTACTCCGGAAACGGAAGTAGAATCAATAGAAGAGGTTCAAAGCTCAGATTCTACGGGCGAAGAAGCTCACCAGGAATAGATTGAAAGGAGTGTCGTCAGATATGAGTATTTCAGAATTCTCTTCAGTAATACCCATGGTAATCGAATCCTCGGGCAGAGGAGAACGAGCTTATGATATTTTTTCATTGTTGTTAAAGAACCGAATTATTTTATTAGGTACACCAATCAATGATCAGGTGGCAAATGTCATCGTTGCACAACTACTTTTCTTGAGTCGTGAAGACCCGGAATCCGGCATCCAGATGTATATAAATTCACCCGGTGGACATATCTATGCTGGATTGGCAATTTATGACACAATGAAAATGATCCCGAATAAAATTTCCACCGTCGCAGTAGGCATGACAGCCTCATTCGGAACCGTGATCCTGGCTGCAGGCGAAAAAGGTCAGCGCTATGCCTTACCGCATGCCACCATCCATATGCACCAACCATTAGGCGGTGCTCAGGGACAGGCGTCAGACATCGAGATTCAGGCAAAAGAAATCTTACGTCTAAAATCACGCCTCAATGAAATCATGGCTGAAAGTACCGGGCAAACTTTGGAGACCATTGAAAAAGATACAGAACGAGATTATTATTTAAGCGCAGAGCAAGCAGTGCATTACGGTCTGGTAGACAAAGTTCTGGAAGCTCCCGCCAAAAAATAAGTGTTTACTGGCAAAACCGGAAAGCAAACAGCAATCCGGTTTTGTATTTAAAAAAATTGTATGATGACAAGAATAAAAAATTTGATTTTCGACATGGACGGCGTACTCTGGAGCGACGAAACCCCCATCGGCGACCTCGAAAAGATTTTTAAACAAATACAATTATTTCAGCTTCGATATGGATTTGCCACAAATAATAGTACAAAAGCTCCAACAGATTATAA
Source organism: Anaerolineaceae bacterium (assembly GCA_034429975.1). Taxonomy (GTDB): domain Bacteria; phylum Chloroflexota; class Anaerolineae; order Anaerolineales; family Anaerolineaceae; genus UBA6170. The sequence continues at coordinate 220,905 of DAOUFM010000146.1, forward strand.
AAATAAACTGAATCGATTTTTAGTCCCTGCTGAGGAGACTCAAATCATCACCTCCGGAACAGCCATCGTTAATCTTCTTAAAGAAAAACATCCTCAGGGCGGACCCGTGTACATACTGGGTGAAGAAGGTTTGCGAAAATCATTACAAAATGCAGGCTTCTATCATCGTAAAGACAATGTCCTTGCGGTGGTTGGTGGACTAGATCGCAAAGTCACTTATGAAAAACTTAAGCAAGCCACCCTCCTGTTACAAAGCAATGTTGATTTTTTCTTCACCAATATCGACCCTGCTTTTCCAACCCCGCAGGGGAAAATCCCAGGTGCGGGTTCGTTGTTAAGATCCCTTGAAGCCGGAAGTAAGAAAAAAGCGATTCTGGCAGGTAAACCACTCCCAATGATGTTTGAATACTTGATGAAGGACTTAAGCGCTCAACCTGAAAACACACTCGTCATTGGGGATCGTATGGAGACTGATATCCTGGGTGGATTGAATGCCCACTGCCTGACTGCTTTAGTGTTAACCGGAATCTCAAAGAAAGCAGATCTTCATCATTATTCATACCAACCTCACATGGTTTTTGATGATTTGAGCACATTAGTAGATCAATTGAGCAGCCAAAATTGGGAAATTTCCAGATGAAAAAGAACTTTTTTGATCTTTCTTTTGAAAACCTGAATGATTTCCTGATTAATGATCTAAATCAACCCGTCTATCGAACTCTCCAAATCTGGAAAGGGGTTTATTCCAACCTTTGGTCAGAAGCGGATGATTTTTCAAATATTCCCAAAACACTCCGCGATGAGTTGTTTACCCATTTTGAATTTCAATCATTAAGCCCTGTTCAGGAGCTAAAATCTTCTGACCATGAAACTGAAAAAATCCTATTTCAATTGAAGGACGGAAAAGCAATAGAAACTGTTCTTATGAAATACAAGGATCGGCACACCCTTTGTATCTCCACGCAAGCTGGTTGTGCAATGGGTTGTGTCTTTTGTGCAACCGGGCAGATGGGTTTTAAACGCCATCTTTCTTCAGGAGAAATCATCGAACAGGTATTGTATTACGCCAGACAATTAAAAAAATCCTCTGAAAAAGTTACCAATATTGTTTTAATGGGTATGGGCGAACCTTTTCACAATTATGATGCCACCATGGCTGCTATTGATCGCTTAGGTGACCCAAATGGCTTCGGTCTGGGTGCACGCCGTTTCACGATTTCGACGGTTGGGTTGGTTCCAGCAATCAGACGGTTTGCTGATGAAATGCGTCAGGTCAATCTGGCTATCAGTTTACATGCGGTCAACAATATCGAACGCTCCTCCCTTATGCCAATGAATAAAAAATACCCAATTGAAGAGGTAATTGAGGCTTGCCGGTATTATGTTGCCAAAACCAATCGCAGAATAACATTCGAATGGGCTTTAATCGCCGGGAAAAACGATAGCGAGCAAACCGCCCAGGATCTGGCAAATTTACTCAAAGGCTTACTCTGCCACGTGAATACAATCCCATTAAACCCTACCAGCCAATCGGTTTATCAGGCTTCATCTAAAGACCAAACCTATAAATTTCAACATGTATTGGAAAAAAATGGTATCCCCTGCACAATCCGATTACGGCGTGGAATTGATATTCAGGCCGGTTGCGGTCAATTGGCAATCCATCATTCAAAATGACCCTATGTTATAATTTCGAGCGATGGCAGATTTATTAGGCAAATGGAAACAGAGTCTTGAACGCACTCGCAAGGTGGCTTTTGGCCGGCTGGCGAATTTTTTCGGTGCCACAGAAATCACAACTGATACCTGGGATGAGTTGGAAGCAATGTTGATCCAGGCGGATATTGGCATCGATACAACCAGCGTTATCATGACTGATTTGATTAATAAAGTGGATCGTGAGGGAATCACAACAACCGCTGAATTAAAAGAACATCTGGCTAAGGAACTTCAAACCAATCTTTTAAAGCCAGAAATACCGGACTTTTCCGGGCTCAAGCCTGCCGTTATCCTGGTTGTCGGCGTAAATGGTTCGGGCAAGACGACCACTCTGGCAAAATTAGGGAATAAATTTCAAAAAGAAGGTAAAAAGATTCTTTTTGCAGCCGCCGATACTTTCCGAGCAGCCGCTGTTGAGCAATTAGAAGTATGGGGTGAGCGATTGAAAATCCCCGTCATAGCCGGGCAGCCCAATGCCGACCCAGGTGCCGTAGCGTACGATGCTGTTCAGGCTGGTATATCCAAACAATGCGATTTAGTGTTCATCGACACCGCCGGAAGACTGCATACCCGTTTTAACCTGATGGAAGAATTAAAAAAGGTAAACCGTGTCGTCGGAAAAGCTTTACCGGGCGCTCCGCATGCCACCTGGCTGGTGCTGGACGCTACCACCGGTCAAAATGCACTGCTGCAAGCCCGTGCCTTTAAAGATGCAGTTAATATCAATGGGATTATCCTGACAAAGCTGGATTCCTCCGCTAAAGGCGGGATGGCGTTCGCCATCCAAAAAGAACTGAACCTGCCCATTATTTATGCCGGTTTAGGCGAAAAACCTGAAGATTTTCAAGAATTCGATCCGGCAGCTTTTGTTAACGGACTTATCAATTAAATTTGGAGTAATCAATGCAAGAAATTATTGATCGCCTGGCAAATCATGTTGTCAAAATGAACGATCTTCTGGAGCATCTTTGACTTACCAGGGAAAAAATCAAAACTGGCAGATTTAGAAAAGTTAGCCGAAAGTCCTACGCTTTGGGAAGATAGAGAAAAAGCCCAATCCATCTTAAAGGAAATCGTTGATCTTCGGGAAGAAATTCAGGAGATCGAACATCTCAATCAGCGCATTACGGATGCGCACGAATTAGCACTGCTGGAAGATGAAACTATTCAAGCCGATTTAGAAGCTGAGTCGATTGAGATTGAAAAATTATTAAATCAACTGGAATTAAGCACCCTGCTATCTGGTAAATATGATCATGGAAGTGCACTGCTGACCATTCATGCCGGAGCAGGTGGAACAGATTCTCAGGATTGGGCTGAGATGTTAGAGCGCATGTATTTGCGCTGGGCTGAGGATAATCACTTCAAAGCTGAAATTCTGGACCGATCTGCCGGGGAAGAAGCCGGGTTGAAGAGTGTAACCATCGCCATCAACGGTAAATATGCTTATGGTTACCTCAAATCTGAAAAAGGAGTCCATCGTCTGGTACGTTTATCTCCCTTCGATGCAGCGCATCGCCGGCATACTTCTTTTGCCCAGGTTGAAATTCTCCCGGACCTTGAAAATGGAGATTCTGAAATTAATATTCCGGCTGAGGATGTTCGTATTGATATTTTTAAATCATCCGGTGCTGGTGGACAAAATATTCAAAAGAATAGCACTGCTATTCGATTGCACCATATCCCCACCGGTATTATCGTGACCTGTCAAAACGAACGTTCCCAATTACAGAACCGAGAAAATGCTTTTCGTGTTTTAAAAGCCAAACTCTTGGAAATTAAACGGGAAGAGCACGAAAAAGAACTATCCAAATTACGGGGCGAGTATCAAAAAGCGGAATGGGGCAGCCAAATCAGGTCCTATGTGTTACATCCCTACCAATTGGTAAAAGACCATCGCAATGATTTTGAAATGGGCAACGTCAATGCTGTTCTGGATGGCGACTTAAATAACTTTATTGAAGCGTACTTAAAATCACAACTCGAGCACTAATCCAGTAAATCCGCCAGGGCAATAATGGATGGATCCAGGGTCTTTTTATTGGCAACTACTTCACTTAATGGGGTGTAGGTAACTGCAGAGTTGATCCAACCGGTCAATACTCCAAATTGTCCGTTAGCCATCGCCTCTACTGCCCCTGCCCCTAAGCGGCTGGCTAGTATGCGGTCGTAAGCGGAAGGTGTCCCACCTCTTTGGATATGTCCCAGAATAGCTACACGCAAATCGAATCCTAGCGTTTCATGATGTTTTTTGAAGTAATTGGATAATTTTTCAGCGTTGTATTCTGCACCTTCCGCCACAATAACAATGGCGTGCGCTTTCCCTTTCTCATAGGCTTCTCCAATTTGCCTGGCGATGTCTTCCGGGCGGGTTGGAACTTCAGGGATGATAACAGCTTCTGCCCCACCAGACAGGGCGGTCATTAATGCCAGATAGCCGCAATCGCGTCCCATCACTTCCAGTAAAAAGGCTCTTTGATGTGAAGAAGCAGTGATTTTCAATCGATCAACAGCTTCCAAGGCGATATTTAACGCAGTATCAACTCCAATCGTAATATCAGAACCATAAAGGTCATTGTCAATCGTCGATGCTACCCCTACCACCGGAAAACCAATTTGCGATAGTTTGAATGCCCCTGTCTGAGTGCCATTCCCACCAATGACAATTAATCCTTCCACACCAATTGAATTCAGATTTCGAATTGCTTTTTTCTGACCGGTTTCATGCTTAAAATCATTGCATCTAGCGCTGCCTAACATCGTCCCTCCGCGCTGCATGATACCACCAACATCCCGAGGACCCAGTTGAACGAAATTTTCAGTCAATAACCCGTAATAACCGTTTTTAACGCCAACAACGTCCCAACCTTTTGAAATTCCGGAACGTACAACCGCGCGAATGGCAGCATTCATTCCTGGTGCGTCACCACCACTTGTCAGAACTGCAATTTTTTTCATTAAATATCCTCCAAAGATGTTTGGAAATGAATTTTGAAATTTTATCATACATCGCTTGTTTTCTAGCGCTCTTATCTTGTCCAATCAGGAATTGATCAATGAAAAAATCATGACAGGTGATTAAAAATTGATGCCCTCTTTCAGTATAAATCTTGAGAATTATTCAGTAATATTACATTGGAAAGCTATCAAGCCGATTCATAACCCTCATGAGTTCCAAATACCACATTACCTGAAGGATGATTAATGACAGAATACCGGATTACTCACCACCCTATCTTACGAATTCCGCCAGCAGATCCTGTTTATTTTTACTGGCAAGGAAAAAACTTATCAGCCCAAAAAGGTGAAACAATTTCAGCCGCTTTATTTGCCAATGGAATACGTGTATTCGGACACCATCACAAAGATGGTTCACCACAAGGTATTTTTTGCGCAAACGGCCAGTGCTCTCAATGTATGGTGATGGTCAATGGGATACCAACCAAAAGTTGTATGGAAGCAGTTACGGATGGGATGAAGATCGAACCATTAGAAGGGTTCCCCGAATTACCGATCGTTGACCGATTAACCCGGTTAGAAAAAATTGAGGAATTGGAGATCCCGGTTTTAATCATCGGTGGTGGCCCGGCTGGCTTGTCTGCCGCCCTGGAATTAGGGAAAAATGGGGTCGAAGTTATCCTTTTGGATGATAAATCCCGTTTAGGTGGCAAACTAGTCCTGCAAACCCACCGTTTCTTTGGCTCAACCCAGGCTGTTTTTGCCGGGTCAAGAGGAATTGATATTGCCAAAATCCTTGAGAAAGAATTGAGAGCTAATCAAAGTGTAGAACTTTGGCTTAATTCAACCGCGTTGGCAGTGTTTTCAGATAAAAAAGTTGGCGTTCTCAAAGAAGGTAAAACATATTTATTGATTAAACCTGAAATTTTACTGGTAGCTACCGGCGCCAGAGAAAAATTTATTACCTTCAATGGAAATACATTACCCGGCGTTTATGGAGCTGGGGCTTTTCAAACTTTAGTCAATCGTGATTTAGTAAAACCGGCTGAAAAACTGTTTATTGTCGGCGGTGGCAACGTCGGTCTGATTACCGGATACCACGCCTTACAGGCCGGTATTGGCGTGGTTGGATTGGTGGAAGCCTTGCCCGAATGCGGCGGTTATAAAGTCCACAAGGATAAATTAATGCGTATGGGTGTACCTATTATGACGTCCCACACCATTCTGAGCGCCAACGGGCATGACAAAGTCGAATCCGTCACCATCGCTGAAGTAGACAGCCAGTTCCATCCCATTCCAGGTACCGAAAAATCTTTCGAGTGCGACAGTGTTTTGGTAGCTGTTGGATTGGATCCCGTCAATGAATTCTACAAAAAAGGCGTTCAATACGGAATAAAAACCTTTGTAGCCGGGGATGCAGAGGAGATCGCCGAAGCCTCAGCAGCCATCATTTCCGGAAAGATAAAGGGATACGAAATTTTACACGAATTAGGTATCAATATCGGAGAAATTCCTGATTCTTTATACCGGTCTTCTGAAATTCTTAAATCCAAACCAGGCAATATTAAAAAAGATGAACCAATGATTTTTGAGGAAGGCGCTTTCCCCATCATCCACTGTACCCAGGAAATCCCCTGCGACCCCTGTTCCGACCTTTGTCCACATGGGTTGATTTTTATCGATCAAAAAGATATCCGCAACACCCCTACCTTCCTGGGGGATGGTTATTGCTGCGAAGTTTGTGAGCTATGTGTATCCGGTTGTCCGGGCTTGGCGATTACACTGGTCGATTATCGCGCAAACAAAGAGATGCCAACTGTTTCCATTCCCTATGAATTTGATCGCGACCCAGTTTTTGAGACTGATCGCGTCACCACCATGGATACGGAAGGAAAACCCCTTGGTGAATTTGAGGTTTTATCCGTCCACAAATTATCCATGATTGATAAAACGTATATTGTCCACGTGCAGGCACCCAGGGAAATTGCCCCAAAGATTGCCGGGATCAAAATGCAGGAAAGTCAGATCACCTACCCCATGGATCATTACGTCAAACATCTGGATGATGACATGATCGTCTGCCGCTGTGAACGCGTCAAAGCCGGCGAGATTCGATCCTTAATCCGGCAGGGAATCCGTGATTTCAATGAAATTAAAACCGTCACCCGTGCCGGCATGGGAGCATGTGGCGCAAAAACTTGTGCTTCGATTATCAAGCGAATTTTCCGTGAGGAAGGCATCCCTGAAGCTGAGGTGACTGATCAGACCAACCGCCCATTATTTATGGAAGTTCCGCTCGGTATTTTTGCAGGATCACCAAACCACCAGGAAAATGAGGATGAATAACATGAATTTTCAGCATTTCGACGTGATTATCATCGGTGCTGGTTCTATTGGCGCCCCTACCGCTTTTTTCTTTGCAAAAGCAGGTTTTAAAGTACTTGTAATTGATAAATTGCCCAGTGTTGGTCAGGGTTCATCTAAAAGAGCGATTGGCGGAATTCGCGCGACGCATAGCGATCCAGCAAAAATTCGCCTGTGCTTGCGCTCTCTGGAAGTATTTTCCACCTGGAAAGAAACCTATGGAGATGATATTGATTGGGTTAAAGGCGGTTACACTTTTGTGGCTTACGATGAAAAAGAAGAAAGAATCTTAAAAGACCTTGCCCTTCATCAAAAAGCTTTTGGACTGAATATCAATTGGTTGAATAAAGATGAATTCATGGAAATTGTGCCTGACATCAACCCACAGGGCTTGCTGGGTGGAACCTATTCTCCTGAGGATGGCAGTGCCTCACCTTTGTTGGCAACCCATGCTTTTTATCGCCGGGCAATCGAACTGGGAGCCATATTCCACTTCAATGAAACTGTTCAGGAAGTAATTTTGCAAAATGGCAAAGTAGCTGCGATTAGAACCAATCTTGGCACTTATGGCAGCGATGTTGTCATCAACGCCGCTGGACCCTGGGCAAAAGAAGTCGCCGGTATAGCCCAGATCGAGATCCCTGTGAATCCGGATAGCCACGAAGCAGCCATCACCGAATCCGTTGCACCCTTCCTGAAACCCATGGTCGTTGATATTCGTCAACGGCCAGGTTCCTCAAATTTTTATTTTTATCAGCATTCTACCGGTCAAATTATTTTCTGCATCACCCCGTCACCAAACATTTGGGGGTTTAACGTCGAAGCTACCAGTGAATTCCTTCCGATGGTAGCCAAACGTATGTTGGAGGTCATGCCCCGGCTTAAAAATATCCGCGTTCGCCGCACTTGGCGCGGTTTGTATCCTATGACACCAGACGGTTTTCCGATCATTGGCTGGGACAAAAATATTCTCGGCTTCCTGCAGGCCGCGGGCACCTGTGGTCAGGGATTCATGTTAGGACCAGGGGTCGGTGAATTGTTAGTGCGGTTCGTGAATAATTCTCTCACAACAGAAGATCACGATATCCTGCCCTATCTTTCTCCAGAACGTGATTTTTCCGGTCAGGAATTGTTAAAATAATCCGGTATAGAAATATTTAGTTTTGTTTCAACCCGGGAGAGAAGATTTCTTCCTTTTAGCTGTTTATCCAGACGAAGAGCGAAAATAAGATTTCAATTAACAAAACCTGCAATTTGTGAAGCTTTCTGATAAAAACCGTTTTTCTTAGATATAATCTAGCAGAGAGAAAATATGAAAATCGACGCCTTAATGGAATTGCTGCCTGAAAATTACAATTTTGTTGACCGTGAGCTGGTCATGAAAGCCTATAAATTTGCAGAAAAAGCCCATGAAGGACAAAGTCGGGTTTCCGGGGAACCATATATCACCCATTGTGTCTCTGTTGCGGCCATTCTGGCGGAATTAAAGGTGCCACCAGCCGTGTTAATCGCTGGCTTATTACACGACACCGTCGAAGACAGTACCACCACTATTCTCGATATCAAGAACAATTTTGGGGAAGAAGTATCCCGTCTGGTTGATGGGGTCACAAAATTAACCAATTTACCCCGCGTCTCACGCGGCGATCAGATAAAACATGATCCGAATGATCCCTCTGCAGCCGAAGAGGCTGAACCCGACGACCACGAAGATATTTTTCCCGCCGTGCGCGATCGTAAGAAAGATCTGACCAACGAAACTCTTCGAAAGGTTTTTCTGGCAATGGGAGATGATATTCGGGTTGTATTAATCAAATTAGCGGATCGCTTGCACAATATGCGCACGCTGGGATACATGCCTGAAAACAAACGCAAGAGAATTGCCCAGGAAACCCTCGATATTTTTGCGCCATTGGCTAACCGCCTGGGTATCTGGCAAGTCAAATGGGAGCTGGAAGATCTGGGGTTCCGTTATGTCAACCCAGAGCGCTACAAAGAGATTGCTAACAATTTATCGATCCGGCGCGGCGATCGGGAGCATGAAATTAATCAGATCAAAGATAACCTGAGAAAGATTTTGTTGAATTCCGGTATCAAAAATGTTGAAATTTCCGGCCGATCGAAGCATATTTACTCCATTTACAAGAAAATGGTTGAAAAGAACAAACCCTTTGACATGGTGATGGATTTACGCGGGGTACGCTTAATCGTTGAAGATATCCCCAGTTGTTACGCTGCCTTGGGTGTGATCCACACTCGCTGGCGTCCCATCCCGCATGAATTTGATGACTACATTGCAGCGCCAAAGGATAATTTTTATCAAAGCCTGCATACCGCCATCATCTATGAAGATGGCAAACCACTGGAAGTTCAGATTCGAACCGCTGAGATGAACCAGAATGCCGAGTTCGGGATCGCTGCCCATTGGCGTTATAAAGAAAGAGGTCCGCGCGATCAAACTTACGAACAGCGCATCAACTGGCTGCGGCGTCTGATGGAATGGCGCCAGGAAGTGGAAGACGCCCAGGAATTTGTGGACGGCATGAAAAGCGATGTCTTTCAGGACCGCGTTTACATCTTCACCCCACGCGGCGATATCATCGATCTGCCTTCCGGCGCTACCCCCATCGACTTCGCTTACCACGTTCACACCGAGATTGGTAATCGCTGTCGTGGAGCCAAGGTCAACGGGAAATTAGTCTCTCTGGACTACGCCCTAAAAACCGGGGACCAGGTGGAAATTTTAACTGCCAAACAGGGCGGACCCAGTCGAGACTGGCTAAATTCCAACCTGGGTCTGGTAAGAACCCAACGAGCTAAATCCAAAATCAGAAACTGGTTTAAAAAGCAGGATCGCGATCAAAATGCCACCCAGGGCAAATTAATGCTGGAGCGAGAAATAAAACGCCTAGGATTGAAAATTTCCAGCCTGGAAGAGCTGCTGCCCAATTATGACCTCAAACGTCTGGAAGATCTCTACGTTGGGATTGGCTGCGGTGATATTTCCATCGGACGGCTGATCAATCAGTTAATCGACAATGAACCCCAAACGGAAGATCCTTTATTCATTCCGAAACCTGGCGTGGACAGACCCGTTTCGAGCGATTCAATCACTGTCCTCGGATTAAAAGGTTTGTTGACTGTCATGGCCAGGTGTTGCAAACCCGCTCCCGGGGATGACATTGTCGGGTATATCACCAGGGGGCGTGGCGCCACCATTCACCGTGCCGATTGCCCCAATATTCTGCGATTAAATGACAAGGAAAGAATCGTCAAAGTCTCCTGGGGCGAACTGCAAAAAACATATCCGGTTGCCATTCAGGTAAAAGCTTACGACCGCCAGGGATTAATGGGCGATATTTCCAATGTTTTGAGCGCAGAGGGTGGAAATTTAGTTGACATTGAACTCAAAGTTTCTCATAATTTAGCAGCAATCAAGCTGGTCGTGGAGGTCAGCGATATTTCTCAACTCAGCCGTTTATTGACACGGATTGAGAACTTACCGAATGTCATGGAAGCATATCGCATGCGCTCAGCATAAATTCTTTGGGGTGAATATTGGAACATTTATTATCCGTTGAACAAGCTAGAAAAATTATTTTAAGTAATTTCAAAAAGAATAAAAGCACCACAATACCCCTGGAACAGGCCAATGGAAAAGTCCTGGCAGCCGATGTCTTTGCTATCTTTAACCAGCCCCCATTCAGCAATTCCAGTATGGATGGATTTGCCGTGAAAGCGGAAGATACCCGCCATGCCACTCCTGATCAACCAGTCGAGCTCGTAGTCATCGAAGACATTGCCGCCGGCTATCATCCGAAATCGCAAATTAACAATGGCCAATCCTCCCGAATCATGACCGGTGGTCCGCTCCCTCCTGGTGCAAATGCCGTTATCCCGGTCGAAAAAACAAATTTTTCCGATCGGTACAACCAGAGAGCCAGGCCCTCCTCGGTTCTCATCTACAAGCCCGCCAACCGCGGAGATAATGTCCGCCCAGAAGGGCAGGATATCCATCAGGGAGAGAAAATCTTTCAGCAAGCCCACAAATTGCGAGCACAGGATCTCGGGTCTCTGGCCGCCCAGGGTATTGCTGAGGTGGAAGTGGTTAAGAACCCGGTGATTGCCCTGCTTTCCTCGGGTGATGAGCTCCTCAAACCCGGCGATCCGTTAGTACCAGGGAAAATCTTCGATTCCAACACCATCACCATAAAAACCTTGCTGGAATCGTTTGGAGCCTCCGTGATTAATCTGGGCGTGGCAAAGGATGATGTCCGCGATATTAAAGCTAAACTGGATTTAATCAATGATCTTGATTTGGACCTTCTGATTTCAACGGCCGGAGTCAGTGTCGGCGTATTCGATTTAATCCGGGATGTCATTCTGGATAACGGCAAATTGAATTTCTGGAAGGTGAATATGCGTCCCGGTAAACCGCTGACTTTTGGCGAGTTCCAAAATGTCCCCTTTATCGGCTTACCAGGTAACCCAGTCTCGGCCTTTGTGTCTTCGTTAGTGTTTGTCAAACCGGTTATTCAGCACCTTTTAGGGATAGACCAAAAAGAAGAATTATTCAAAACCGTTGTAGATGAAGAAATTTCATCAGATGGCAGAGAAAGTTATTTAAGGGCTGAAATTCGTATTGTGAACGGAGTCTACCACGCCAGGTTAGCCAGTCACCAGGGCTCTGCAAACATCTTATCATTAGTTTATGCAAATGCTTTACTGATTATTCCTGCTGGGGTAAAATCCGTGCCTGAAGGAAAAACAGTCGATTTCTTTTGGATTTAACCCTATGAAATTAAAAAAAGCTACTCTCATTATTGCCTGTTTGGGCGTTTTGGACGCCATTTATCTCTCAATCATCAAATTCACCAACAACAAAGCGATGTGTATTCCAGGAGTCGGCGATTGCTGGTCGGTCAACAACAGCCGCTATTCCGAATTCCTCGGGATTCCCATCTCCATCTTTGGCGCTTTGGCTTATCTGTGCATCATCGGACTTTTGTTATTCTCTAAGAAAAACAAAATTTTGGCGGAATATGCCAGCATTTTCATATTCGGAATCTCCCTGGCCGGCTTCCTTTTCTCAATGTACTTGACATACTTACAATTTGCTGTTATTAACGCTGTCTGTCCATTTTGCATTTTATCAGCATGCACAATGACGACGGTTTTTATTCTTTCGCTCATCAATTTAGTCAGAGAACAAAAAGAATTAACTTAGATTTTTTGATTTACTAGGAGGAAAAATAATATGCCAAAAATTCGATGTCATTATGAAGACTGTGAATTTTTAGACGAAGGATTTTGTTCGGCCGCACTGATCGAACTGGATCCGGATAAAGGATGTTTGACCTACCAACCGACTGCCGATGCTATTTCCGAAGAAACCTGGGACAACGACGAAGACGACGAATTGGACGAATGGGGTGACATCACCAGCCTGGACGAAGAAGACGAAGACGACTGGCTGGATGAGGATGAAGAGTATTAGAAGGTTGTGAAGTAATTCATTTTTCGAAAAAGGGCTGGCAATTTGTGCCAGTCTTTTACTTTAAAAAACTAACTTGATTTTCAACTATTAGACAATTTTTTTAATCTCTATATTGCCTAAAAATCTCAAGCATTGTAGAAAAATTTTTGGGGCGATATTTTTCAAAATTTTCCTGATCTACAAAAGCATAATCGTATAGAGTAACCGATTGAATCTTATTAATATCTTCGCACCATTGAGCAAGTCTTTTCATTTTTAAAGGCACCTCCAAATCTTCTTGACCTTTTGTTTCAACGATAACGATTTTATTATCAAATGTTTTTACAAAAAAATCAGGATAATAATTAGAGATGTCACCATCTGAATTAATGTAGTCTAGTTTGAAATGAACTGCTAAAAAGTTTTTTGTGTAAGAAATAACATCTTCACAATTTTCGAGAAAATTAGAAAATTCCAACTCAAAATTGGAGTCTCCTATGATTTTAGTAAATACACTCTTCTTTGGAATGATATATCCTTGATCTCTTACCATAAAAGGGCGTGTTTTGCTTAATTTAATATAATCCCGAATTTCAGCATCACCTTTCTCGCTTATTGTTAAATCATTAATTGCTTTTTTGAATGTCTCAAAAACTGTTTTGGTAACAGGTAATTCAGAAAGGTTTCGTAAAGTGTTGGGATCTTCCAATTTCACTGTTTCATTAAAAAGCTTACTCTGGATAAATTCTTTCACTTTGCCGTATAAAATATCATAACCACTCACCAAACGCATTTCTCGCATTACTGTTTGAGCAAAAAAACCAATGACCTGCCGATAGTCAGCTGTACCTGCTGTATCTAAAATAGTCGTATGTGTGATTTCGCCTGTTGTAATATCTTTAAATACGATTTCTCGTTGTTCGGCTTCAGTATATTGCAGATAAGCCTTCGGTTGAAAATAAAATTGATTCACGTTTAAATCTGCAAGTTTTTTGTATTCCCTATATATTCTAGGAGTAAGGACTGGAACATCAAAATCAAGAGATGCTATATCTTTTTTTACATTTTCATTATCAACTTCTACGATTAGAGGTGCAATCGCTGGATTTCTATCTCCCATTGGTTTTCGGTCCAAAATCACACCCTCAACATTGATAGAGTTAACAAAATCCATGAATGCATCAGTGCCAACCACACTGACGTACTCTTCTAAGTCTGTTTCAGGGTACATTCTCCGCAGCCCGCGTCCCAAAGTTTGTTCTGGAAGAATGTTTGCGGCAGCGGAATAGGCGCGCAATCCTACGATAGTGGTGACATTGCGAACATCCCAGCCTTCCTTAAGCATCATGACTGAGACTATTGCTTTATATGGGCTATCAGGTTTATCAATTTCATTAGCTTGTTTGCGCAGAAACTCCAATTCCTCTTTCGCTTTTCCTGATTGTGATTCGGAAATTTCTCCATTGTTTTTGGTATGAATCACCAATACAGAATCCTTCGTTTCAAATTCCGAATAGTGCGCATATAGATAACTCGCCACATCATCACAATTCCGGGTGTCGTCGGTCATGATGAAGAGGATGGCTTTTTTATTCATCTTCTGGTGTTCTTCGTAAGCCTTGCGCCACTCAATCACGCCCAGATGGATATAATCGGCGTATTTTTCAGTGAACTTTGCGGATTGATTTTCGTGTAATTTGGCTCGACTGGCATCATCAGGAAGAACTGGATGCTTGACAACATTCTGCTTAATGGCTTCAACGAGCGGATAATCTGAAATAGTTTGGACAAAGATAGAGCCATTATTATGTTTAGGGGTGGCAGTCACATCAATCTGTAGTGATAAATGCGAATCTTTCTGAAGTAATCGATTGTGAATATCTTCAATCGACTTAAACCAGGCCATCCTTGGGTCATGGATGTGATGTGCTTCATCATTAAGTACCATTAATTCATCAATATCCCGAATAATCATGCCTAAATCTACTTTTGAGTCGGTCGTTGCACCCACTGGTCGAGGTCCCAGGAAATAGTCCATTGTATTCTCATCATCAATCGATGGAGGAATATCATTACTGGCATATATACGATGGATATTTGTCAGGAAAATGTTACCGGTAGGCCGAGTGATTCGAACCTCATCCTGAATGTGCAAGTTAAGCTGGAAATCATTGCGCCAGTCATGCCCTTCAAAACCATTATCCGGAATGACCGGATCCTCAAAAAAGATACGTAACCCTTGAAAGTCTTTGTAGATCCGATCCAAAACAATAATATTCGGAGTGATAACCAGAAAATTCCGGGAAAGGTCAGAAGTTGGCTCATAAAGCTTATGAAAAAAACTCCAAGCGATTACAAGACTAAGAACCTTGGTTTTTCCTGACCCTGTTGCCATTTTAATCACAAAACGTCGCCATGATTCATCAAAGAAACTGGCAGACAATTGTCCGGTGCTATCAAATCGCATCAAATCATACTTATCACGAGCTTCAACCACATCTATCAGATAAATAATTGTTTCAAGTGCTTCCCGTTGAGCGAAGTAATAATTAAATTCAAGATCTTCACTATTCGGCTTGGATATCAGATGAGGTGTAAGAAACCACCATTTTAGTAAATTACGGCTAGTTTCTGTAGCCCCAACATAGCCACCTTCGCGGAATTCTTTAACTTTACGCCTTAATTGCGATACAAGCGGGGGGATCAATTTATCCATACTTGTATCACGTAACGCTTCATCCGCTGGAAACCAGCGAATAGAGGGGTCGAGGATTGCATGAGGTGAGGTTGGAAATTCTGAATGGATTGCCATAATTATTCCTCCCCTGATGTTAATTCGTTAACTTGTGGATCTGCAGCCAGAAGATTCATTTGTTGAATTGCGATTTGATTTAATTTGAGCAAGCGCTGAGGTTGATCGATCTTCTGTTGGATGAAAAGCGCGTTTAATGTTTCGAGGTTGGACAGGCAAACGAGTTGGGCTGCGGTGGCAAAATCGCGGATATTGCCTGAAAGATCAGGATTCTGTTCGCGCCACTCTTTGGCTGTGATCCCGAACAAAGCCATATTCAAAACATCGGCTTCGGATGCGTAGATGAAATTGGCTTTTTGGCTGGTAATTTGAGGGGGAATGAGATTTTGTTTGATGGCATCGGTGTGGATACGATAATTTATTTTTGCCAGGTTGCGGCGGATATCCCAGTCGAGTTGTTTGTGCTCCTGTTCTTTAAGCCGCTCAAATTCTTTGATTAGATAGAGTTTAAATTCCACTGAAATCCAGGAAGCAAACTCGAAGGCAATATCTGGGTGGGCATAGGTACCCCCATAACGGCCGGATTTGGAAATCAAGCCGATTGCGTTTGTGGATTCGATCCACTTTTGAGGTGATAGAACAAAGTAATTAGCGCCAGCCTCATTTCTAAACTGGTCGAAATCGACCAGTTTAAAATCCGGGTTGTTTAATTTTTCCCATAACCCAAGAAATTCTATGGTGCTTTTTGAGCGCATCCAGTTTTTTACGATGTCAGCTGGTGTATCAGGATTACGATGTTTCGCGATATCTGTAATGGAAATAAAATCCTGCTTATTGATTAATATCACAGAAACTGAATTTCCTTGAACGGTTATTTTTTCTGCCATATTGATTCCTTTTATGAGCTAAACCCGTCGAATTCGACAGGGTAGTATCAATGGTTGAAAATTTACCATTGCAATACTTTGAAAAGAACAAATTATCATTTCTTGCCTACAACATTGATATCCAGAATGGTCATGGTGTCATTACCAAAAATATCCACTACTTTTACGGCAATTTTCCGCCTGCCAGGAATTACTTCGTGAAAGACAGATTTTAATTGCAACGACCGGTCCTTCTTGGTGCGGAAGGATTGCCACTCGTTTTCGAAGATGTATTCACCGGTCCACATTTCTTCGTATTCCGGGATTTTGAGTTGCTCCATTTCCTCCATGCCGGGGACACGAATTTGTTTTGGTTCCTGCTTGGGAACGCGAATGATCTCACGTTTGTTTTCAAAATTAAAGTCGACTGACCAGTAATCGATCCAATCGGTCCAGCTTTTGGTGAGAACTTCACGGGTGATGATACCGTTTTTATCTTTGTTTACTTTGATAATCTGCCCTTTTTCGATCACAATTTTGCTGGCGTTGTTTTTAAGGGTGGTCTCGGCTGCAGAAACGGAATCCTGCGAGTAGAAGACTGAGAAATCGGTGAGTTCGACCGCTACCAGGGGTGGTTTAATGGAAGTGCCATCGATGACATAGGGTTTGACTTCTATGAAGGCAACATCATGAAAGACGACCTGGTTCTTTTCGACAGCACGCTTATCGAAGACTTCGGCGGGGATGTATTTGGGTGCGATATCGATGCCTTTGGAACGGGCTTCATCGAGGACATTAGGGAAAAGTCCCATTTCAAATTCAAAACCAAGAATATCAACCCGGCTAATGCGTTTCTGGCGGCATTCAAGGATAACTTCTTCCACAAATAAACGCGTAACCGGTAGATTAACTGGACCGATTGCAACCAACCGCCCGGATTTTTTCCCATGAAATGTATTAAATCCTTCTACAGCTTCAGCCCGGTAAGCCCGTAGGATTAAATCAACAAAAGCGGCTTCCTTCTCAGCTAGTTGCTTTTCCTTTTCCGCTTCTCGCAAATTTGGATTAACTCCGATGAAGTGTTGGCGTTCGTATTTACCAAGATTGAGAATCTCAAAAGCGCGATAATTCTTGCCTTCGGCTTTGAGTTGGCGCTGGACAGCAATCATGCGTTTGCGAGTGGTATGGATGGCGAATTTACCTAGATCGCTGGCGATCCATTTGCGACCAAGTTTTTCCGCCACTGCCGCTGTGGTTCCTGAACCGGAGAAGAAATCAGCAATGAGATCCTCTTCGTTTGATGATGCTTGAATGATTCTTTCCAGTAAGGCTTCAGGTTTTTGGGTTGGATAACCGAGAATTTCTTGAGATGATGTTGCTACACCGAAGCCAGGAAGATCAACCCATATAGAATCCAATTGAATAGAATATTCATCCAGATAATATTTTTTATATTTTCGACCTGATGAAGAAGTATAAATATATCCTTCCTCTTCAAATTTCTTTATAGATTTTTCGGAATAATCTCCTAAAGTCGTACGTTTAAATTTTCTTCCATCCGGATCAGAATATCTAAATTCATTTAATTGTGTTTCGGTCAGCTCTGCACCGATAAAATTGAATAAATTATTTTGACTTTTACTGAAACAAAAAATATTGTCAAAAGTCTTTGGCCAATGCTTTGCTTTCTTCTTTGCACCTTTGCCTACAGCATCTTTTTTCCAAATAATTTCACCTTTATATAAATCTCCAAACACTTCGGTTAATAATAGCCGAATATGAGAATTCAGACGCCAATCACAATGGACGTAAATACTGCCATCTACGGCCAATAAATCCCGCATTAGTACCAGACGTTCATAAATCATGGCGATAAAACTATCAGCACCTTTCCCCCAGGTGTCTCTATAAGCGATCTCTTCAAGAATGTTCGGTCTTTTCGTAAAAGTATCCTCTCCAATTTCGATGTCCATGCTGAAATCGGCTCCAACATCGAAGGGAGGATCGATGTAGATGAGTTTGAGCCCACCCTGCTCTTCGATTTGCTCACGAAGAGGGCCGTTTTTGAGGGAGGAGAGGATGAGTTTATTGTCACCCCAGATGAGTTTGTTGGTCCAGCCTTTGAGCTGGCGGCCGCGAGTGTCAAAGAGGCCCATCTGAAAAGTTGTATCGCTGGATACTTCAGCCCGTGGCTCATCAACCTGTTCAATAACTTGAAAAGGCAGAACAACATTGCTAACTTCGTTGGTTTTTCCATTCCACACCAGTTCAACTTCCCGTTTATCCCCAAAAAGAAGAAAACGATACTTGTCTGGTAAAGGTTTGTCTGCTTCCAGATAACGGTAAATATCCTGAAGTTCTTGTTCTGTAAGTCTTGGCATAGTCACCTCTTTTGGATGAAAACTTTATGTTCGGAAATGACCCACTAATTTCGGCAGGCAGAATATTACATAATAATATTATACAATTTTATATTTAGAAATCTTTTTCAGATTATTATTAATAAATGTGGCGGTTGAATGACCGCCACATTTGCTAGCTGGGGGTAAGGGACTCGAACCCCTACTTACTGATCCAGAGTCAGCTGTCCTACCGTTAGACGAACCCCCACCGAACGCAAGTTTATCATATTCAGAAACCATTGGGAAGGGCAATTTTCCCGCTTCTGAAGATTTATTTCGGTGTTTCTTTACACCTCCAACAACCGCAGTGCATCTTCTATTCTGGAGATCACCTTTGCTCTTCCAATAATTTCCATGCTTTCCAGCAGTGGCGGGCTGACGGTTCTGCCGGTCACAGCTACACGCAGAATTCCAAACACCTGTCCGGGTTTATAACCGGTCTTTTCGACCAGATCGCGCAGGGGTGGTTCGGTATTGTCCTTGGAAATGTCTGGTAAAGCTTGCAGGATGGCATAAATTTCTTGTAGAATGGCTAGTGACTCCGCTTGTGTGGTGTTTTTGGCGATTAGTTCCTGTTTGTCAACATTAATTTCGTCTTCGAAGAAGAAGCCAGCCAGATCGGGTGCGTCGTCCAGCACCTGGATGCGTTCCTGAATGATCGGAGTGATTTTCTCCAGGGTATCCAGATCGGCATTGAGCCCACGGGCGGTAAAAAATGGGTATATGCGTTCTGAGAGATCGCGCACGCCCAGGTTGCGGATATGCAAACCGTTGAAATGATCCAGCTTGGTGAAATTGATAGCTGCCGGAGATGGATTGAGCTTCTCCAGGCTGAATTTTTCCACCAGTTCCTCCAGCGAGAAGAATTCAGTGCGGTCGTCATAACTCCAGCCCATCAGTGCAATCCAGTTGTTGATGCCTTCCGGAATATAGCCAAATTCACGCAAATCTTTGATAAAAATGGATTTGCCATCCTTCGCCAGGTCTATTGCTTCCCGTTTGCTCATCTTGCCTTTGCCAGATGGCTTGAGGAAAACACTCAAATGCACCCAGACCGGTTCTTCCCATCCAAAAGCTTTGTGGATCAAACTGTGCAGCGGGAAGGTTGGCAGCCATTCGGACCCACGCAGCACGTGTGTGATTTTCATCAGATGATCGTCCACCGGTGCTGCTAAATGATAAAGCGCCAGGCCATCCGATTTGACGATGATGTAGTCATCCAGGGTGCGATTGTCGATGGTGATATCTCCGCGCAGGTAGTCATGCACCACGGTTTCGCCGCTTTGCGGAGTCTTGAAGCGGATCACATAGCTTTCGCCATTTTTGATCCTTCGGTCAGCTTCTTCCAGGGGAATATTGCGGCAAGTGCCGTCATATTTGGATTGTACTTTATTTTTTATTTGTTCTTCGCGTACTTTTTGCAAACGTTCGGGCGTGCAGAAACAATAAAAAGCATGCCCATTTTCCACCAGTTGGCGCGCATATTTTTGGTAAATCTCTTTTTTTTCAGATTGACGATAGGGCCCATAAGGCCCGCCAATATCAGGGCCTTCATCCCAATCCAATCCGAGCCAGTGTAAACCATCCATCAATTCCTGTTCAGCGCCTTTAACATAACGTTTTTGATCAGTATCTTCGATCCTGAGGATGAATTGTCCCCCGGTTTGCCGGGCTAAGAGAAAATCATAGAGGGCGGTGCGGGCGCTGCCCAGGTGCATGTGACCGGTGGGCGAAGGAGCAAAACGAACTCTGGCAGGTTTCATGGATCAGGTTTTCCTTTTCTATTCTCGATGTCGATGGGCGGATACGCTTTCCACAAATCCGATGCCCAATAAAAGTGAAGCTAATGAGCTACCCCCATAACTGATAAACGGTAAGGTCAACCCGGTTACGGGGATTACATTTAAATTAACCCCAATATTAACCGCCATTTGGAAAAAGAGCAATGTACCCACTCCATAGGCAATTAACTGCCCAAACATATCCGAGGCTTTTTGCCCTACCCGAAAGCAGCGAATGATGACAAAAACCAGGATGGACATGATAAAGATGGTACCGACAAAGCCAAATTCATGTGCCATGGCAGAAAAGATGAAATCGGTATGCCGGACTTTCAAAAACCGCAATTGAACCTGCGGACCCTGCCCGTATCCCTGACCCAATAAACCACCCGAACCGATAGAAATTTTCGCCTGATCGACGTTATAGGTTTCGCCATAACGCGCATTTGGATCGGGAAAAGCAAAATTCAAAATCCGGTTCTGCTGATAGGGTTCCAGTAAATTGAAGCCGACAATTCCTAAAATAATGCCTGCTACCAAAAAAATTATCAGATATTTAAATGGCAGCCCCGCATACCATAGCAAAGCAAACCAGATCACAAAAATCACAATTGACATGCTTAGATTCGGTTGAATAAAGATCCACAAAACAACAAAGGCAGTGATCAGAAAACTTTTCAGAATCCAGTTCAGGTTTTTATCCTGATCCTGGGTCTTATAGAAAAAATCCGCTAAAATGACGATCATGATGGTCTTTACCAGCTCAGAAGGTTGGATCAGGATTACGCCGGTATCAAACCAGCGGGCGGAGCCATACACGGCAGTCCCAATCACGTAAATTCCCATCAACAAAACTACGGAGACAATATACATGATCCTGGTGAGAGAGGATAAATAGCGGTAATCAATCAAAGAGGTTAAGAATAAGATGACAAATCCTCCCACCACAAAAATCACCTGCCGCGAGACCGAGCCAGCAATATCCTCATTTCCGGCAATCGCTGACTGAATCATGGCTATTCCAAAAATACACAGGATGAGCACGCCCCCGAATAATAGATAGTCAAATTGCTGCCAGAATTCTCGTTTTAACATTTTTCACTGCAAAAGCAAAAGCGATTATCTGCGGCGGTTCGGAGCAGTCAGTATAGGAATGTCAGCAATCAGGCGCTGCTCTTTGCCTTCCTGAGTCATATTAATCTTAACTTTATTCGGTTCAATTTTCACGTATTTTGAAATCACATCGATGATTTCATTTTTCAGGCTGTCTAACTGGCCTGGCGTAATATCCGTGCGATCATGAATCAGAACAAACTTTAACCGCTCTTTGGCAGCGCTGGCACTCTTTTTCTCTTTCCCAAACAGTTTTTCAAGGAAGCTGTCCATTAATCCCCCCTTATTTTCATCATTTTCGCCAGGCGGTTGAGCAGATTATTTCCAGTTTCCAGGCTCATAAATGGAACTTCTTCTCCCAGTAACCTTCTGGCGATGTTTCTGAAAGCTACCCCCGCTTTGGAATGATTGCTTAATGTAACCGGCTGCCCGCGATTGGAGGAAACAATCACCGATTCGTCTTCAGGAATTACCCCAATCAAATCAATTGCCAGCAGATCCACCACATCTTCCGTACTGAGCATATCCCCTTTTTTGGTCAAGGTTGGGTTGACCCGGTTTAGAATGAGCTGGGCTGGCCCTTTTTCTTCGGACTCAATCAAACCTATGATCCGATCGGCATCCCGCACAGAAGAAACCTCGGGGTTGGTGACCACCAAAACCAGATCAGCAGGGGCTAGGGCGTTGCGGAATCCACGTTCAATCCCAGCCGGCGAATCAACCAATATCCAATCGACCTCATCCCGCAATTCATCACATAACCGGATCATATCACTCGGAGAAACCGCACTTTTATCTCTGGATTGGGCGGATGGGATCAAAAAGAGCTCCGGGAGACGCTTATCACGAATCATAGCTTGTTTGATCCGGCAGCGCCCTTCAACAATATCCACAAGGTCATACACAATCCGGTTTTCCAGCCCAAGGATAACGTCCAGATTACGCAGACCTATATCACCATCAATACAAACTACTTTTTGATTTTCCTGGGCAAGCGCAACGGCTAAATTTGCAGTAGTTGTTGTTTTTCCAACCCCACCTTTACCACTTGAAATTGTTACTACTTTAGCACTCATAAACTTCTTACCTCGATTTCGGATTCCAAGATTCGGCAATCACCTGGCCGGATACTATTTTTGCGATTTCTGGTTGGGGTTTCCCTTTTCTTTTCGGAGTTATTGCGATCGTATTTGCAATACGCAGTTGGGTTGGAATTAAGTCTAAAGCGCAGACAATCGCATCTTCATTGCCATCCGCGCCGGCATGAACCACACCCTGGCATTTTCCCCAAATGATCACACTGCCCCCGGCAATAATTTCTCCTCCGGGGTTTACATCTCCGAAAACGATCACATGTCCGTTTGAAGCAACCTTAAAGCCCGATCGGATTGTTTTTCTCAGAAAAATGGCTTCATCCCCTGTAAGAGTGGTTTCATTTGGCTTAATCAACCTTTCAGGTTTCGGTTTCGAAATTCTGGTTGCCAGCCCTAAATCCTGAGCGGTCATTTCTGTAATCGGTGAATTAGACAAAACTGCCCATAAAGTGATGTTTTTATCCGCCAACCGATCTCTTAAGGTTCCTAATTCAGCCGCATGTAAAATACGGTTACCTACATCCAGAGCCAACCGCGCTCCCTGAAAGAAATTTTCCTTCTCTGATATTTTTTGCATGAAGCTCGCGAGAACAATTTGCCAGTCACCTTCATTAATCGTGACCAACAAGCCTTCGCGTATTCCTTTGATTTGTACTGTATCAGCTTGAATCAATTTTCACATTCCCATGCTTTTTTGAATGTTAAATTATAGCATTAAGCCAGCTTTTATTGGTTGATATCCAGACCCTGATCTACCGCTTTTAAAGCGAAGTAGGAAGCCAATATGTCCCGAACAACCGGGCCAGATAATACGGCACCTTCATCGCCATCGTAAACAAAGACAACCACTGCAATTTCCGGGTCATCGTATGGAGCATAACCAACATACCAGGCGTGTGCTGGCCAGGCTCCCGGAACGCATAAATTCTTTTTCTGGGCTATATCATCACAATATTCGGCTGTTCCTGTTTTTCCGGCTGATGGCACTTTTTCACCGACAAAAATTAATGCAGAAGTTCCATCCACGACAACTTCCCGTAAAGCTTCTTTCGTTTTAGCGATCACCCAGGGTTCCACCGTTTTATATTCACCCGTGGTTCGGAAATTTTCATCATAAATCTGAATAACCGGATCTTTGGTGATGTCGCGCACCTGTATTGGCGTAAAGGGTTTAATTACATTTCCCTCCGAGTCTAAAATTTCTTTTACCAATGTTGGTTTCATCATCACCCCATCATTGGCTACTGTGGCAAAGGAGACCAAAACTTGCAGCGGTGTAGCGAGAACATAACTTTGTCCCATGGTTGCAATATAAGTATCTCCGGTTGACCAGTTTTCACCTAAATTGATACGCTTCCAGGTAGGGTCTGGAATTAACCCCGGCATTTCTCCTGGCAATTCAATACCGGTGATCTCCCCATAACCCAAAGCGCGTGAATATTCACCAATTCTCCAGATATTTAATCCAACCGGAACTTCATCCCCATATCCACCCCCGACTTTATAGAAATAAACATCGCAGGAGAGTGCCACACCACGAATAAAATTAACGTTGCCATGCCCAGCTCCAGTGGTTTTGTAGGTGTAACACACATAATCGCGCGGACGCCCGGGGTCATTCGGGCTGAATTGTTCCTGAATAGTGATTTTCCCAGGGTCAAAAATCACTGTTTCAGGTCGCACAACATTTTCATTCAATATACCGACTGCTGGCGCTACCTTAAACACTGACCCGGGCGGTTGTTCGGCAGAAACTGCATGATTGAAGAGAGGTTTGCGGGCATCCAGTTGCAATTGGTTGTAGTAGTACGCTGGAATGAAACGAGCCATACGGTTATTTTCGTAGGTTGGGTAACTCACCAATGCCAGAATTTCACCTGTTTTCGGATTCATGGCAATCACTGCCCCCACATTGTATTTATCCACACCTTTGAGCAGATTATAGCGTTTCATGTTAGCTAACAAAGCAGTTTTGGCAGCCGCCTGTAAGCGTGTGTCAATGGTTAATTTTATATTTTTTCCAGATACTGGTGCAATCGGGACTTCCAAATCACGGATAATCTTTCCAGCGCCATCCACTTCTACAATCCTTTTTCCGTTGGTGCCGATCAGTTCTTCGTCCAGATATTGTTCTACACCTGCATAGCCAACTTTGTCTCGGTTGGTAACAAACCCCAAATCCTCATAATAATCCACTTGTGAGGCCGGTATAGGACCTAAAAAACCAACCACTTCAGAAGTTAATTCACCGGTTGGATAATCTCTTACGGCTGAAATTTCGATATCAACACCCGGCCAATCACTCTTCTTCTCGCGAATGACCATGGCTGTCTCAGCATCGATATCACACTTAACCTGAACAGGGCTATAAGGTGCGTTGGTATCGCCAATATACACTATTTCTTTAATCCCGAAATCGTTGTAACAGGGTGTAAAATTTTTTATAGCTTCCTCATCGTCAATATTTCCGCTGGACACCGGGATATCAATAAGAGCAGAAAGTTCCCGATAAATACGTTGCATATCCCCATTCGGGTTGTAAGTATTCACATCCGGTAATAAAGCTGGCGTGATAATAACATTGTAGGAAGCAATGTTTCGAGCTAATACAAACCCATTGCGGTCGTAAATAATCCCTCGCTGGGTAGATTCGCTGACCTCTTGAATTCTGTTCTCATTGGCTTGATCAAGAAATGCCTGTCCTTCAATCACCTGTAACGTGAATAGACGATAGAAGTAAAACAGCAAAATAAGTACCATTACGCCAAAAAAGGCAGCGAGTCTCCACTTTTGTACCCGAAATTGATCCATCGCTGATTGGTTCATAATTCCTCTTCATAGGGGTACACCCAATGATGTAGCTCATTGGCCAGTAAATACATGGGTATAGCCGCCAGTATATTGATAATCATACTCGGAATAATCACAATCTGAA
The DNA here is from genome assembly GCA_034429975.1 of Anaerolineaceae bacterium. Lineage (GTDB taxonomy): Bacteria > Chloroflexota > Anaerolineae > Anaerolineales > Anaerolineaceae > UBA6170. Next base: position 246,365 of record DAOUFM010000146.1, read on the forward strand.
AAGTTTCCTGAATACCCAACTGGGAACCGGATAATTGTAAATAAAAACCAAAAATGACCAGATGAATGAAGGTGAAAATCAAGCTAAAAATGAGCATGCTTACAATGGGAAGTTGTTGCAAGTTTTTCTTACTCCAGTAAATAACAACTGTAATCAAACCATAAATACTAAGAAGAATAATTAAGGGCTCCGCAGAAATCAAATGAAGAAAAAAGAGTGTAACAACTGCAAAGAGAATTACATCTACAATACTCGTCTTTTTTTGGATAATCCAGCCAATCAAAGCCAGCATTAATAGATCGATTTTCCCGGAAAGCACTTGTAGATTGCTAAAAATCCCCAGTTGAATCATTGCGATGATCAAGACAAATAATAAAATAAATATTTTTCGCATTTTATGGCGCCGGTTCAGGTACTAAAGGCGAGATATCAATCGGCCGAAAATTCTTAATCACCAATACTGCCTGTAATTGAGCATAATCAACAATCGGTTGTATGGTGGCTGTCTGAAATAATTCATTTTCAAAGTGCCGCACAGTAATCACTTGCCCAATTAATAAATCTGCCGGATACGTCCCACCCAACCCCGACGTCAGGATAATTTCACCAGGCTCAAGATTCGTCTCTTGGGGCACCATTTGAAGGAAAATTTCACCGGTAATTGAGCCATTTATTTGGGCATTAACTTTTTGGGTCTGCAGTTTCACATTAACTACCGATGCGAGATCATTGATCAATTGTACCCGGGCAGCACCAGCCGTGACAGCATCGATTCTCCCAACCAATCCCGATTGAGTCACTACCGGCATCCCCCGACGGATTCCTTCATCGCTGCCATGATCAATAATAACGTAATGCAGAAATGGACTGGGATCTTTTCCAATCACAGCCGCGGCAACATATTGATATTCGGGTCTTCTGCGGGCATATCCCAGCAGTTCTTCTAAACCCTGTGATTCTTCCAATTGGGCTTGTAAAACCACAATCTGAGATTGTAACCGCGCCACTTCATTATCCAGTTCAATATTTCTAATTCGCAATTCTTCAACATCTTGGGGAGCGTTCACCAACTGAGCAACTGCCACATAACGGGATGAAATCCACTCCTGTACCCCAAAAAAAGGGCGCGACATTTTCACCAGAATGGGACTGAGGTATCCCCCCAGGGCTAACAACAACAACCCCACAGCAATTAATACGACAGTCACAGGTTTTATTGATTTGAAAAATTTCTTCATTTGATTTGAATTAAATGATTTTATTCTAAATTACTCAATATCGACCAGCAACTTAGAATATCTTTCAAGGTCTTCCAATACCATACCAGCGCCCCTTGCAACACAGGTTAGTGGATCTTCAGCCACCCAAACTCTCAAGTTTAATTCATCAGTCAATCTTTCTTTCAAGCCCAGCAGCATTGCACCACCCCCCGCCAGACAGATTCCATTTTCCATCAAATCAGCCACAATTTCAGGGGGCGCTTCATCCAGAGCATCCTTAATTGTATCCAGGATCACTTGCAGGGAAGAACTGATCGCTTCCCGGATTTCTACAGAAGAAATTTCAAGCTCTTCTGGCAGTCCGGTTACCAGATTCCTTCCACGCACCCGCATGGTTTTTTCAGAAGGCAGTGGATAAGCAGAGCCCACGGTCATTTTAACCTGCTCCGCCATTCGCTCCCCGATCAAGAGATTATATTTATTACGAATATAGGTAATGATGTCTTGATCCAGCTCATCCCCGGCGACCCGTAACGACCGTGAGACCACCACACCGCTCATCGAAATAATGGCAACCTCTGAAGTTCCCCCGCCGATATCAACGATCATACTGCCTACTACTTCAGTAACCGGTAAGCCTGCCCCTAAGGCAGCCGCCATCGGTTCTTCGATCAGGTACGTTTCGCGGGCGCCAGATTCTTTAGAGGCATCAAAAACGGCATTTTTTTCAACTTCCGTTGAACCCGATGGTATTCCAATCACCACCCGCGGTCTGGGAAGTGGCACTAATGTTTGTTGGTGGGCTTTACTCAAAAAGTAGCCAATTAAATCTTTGGTCACATCATATTCTGAAATTACCCCATCCCGTAACGGTCTGACAGCAATATGGGTAGCAGGGGTTCTACCAACCATTTCTTTCGCTTGCAGTCCAATTTTTTCTGGCCTTCTGGTTTTTTTGTCCAGTACCACCCAGGAAGGTTCATTAATAACCAGACCTTTACCACGCACATTTACCAATGTGTTTGCTGTTCCAAGGTCAATTCCAATATCGAGAGAAAAAAGTCCAAATAGCCAATTTAATGGACGAAAGGCCAAATTGTTACTCCTGGATTAGGATTCATGTAGATTGGATTATACCATAGCAGGTATCACGAGTATCTTCCACTGAATTTTATCAAATTATTTATGATTAATCTTCTTTTCAACTAAACAAAATTTTTATCCGAATAATAAAACAGATAAGTTAGTTTATCCCCTTAGAAATCAGGAATTGGCTGCCTAATAAATACCCTCCATACGCAAATGCCAGCATTTTTAGCAATTTCCCAATGAAACAAAAAAATAAAAATCGATAAAGTGGAATTCTCATCGCACCGGCCATCATGCCAACAATATCAAAAGCCGGGTTCGGGATGAAAGCCATCACGACGATGGTTAGGTCTCCATAGCGTTTCATCCAAGTCTCCAACCTGGCATGCCATTTGGTCTTCTCAATGATCCCCTGACCACTAAAACCTGCCAGATAACCTGAAATTTCACCCACAGTAGCCCCTCCAGCCGATGCCAAACCAACATAAAATGGATTAAAGACTGTCCCCATCGCGGATGTTATTAAGACTCCTGGAACCGGGAGAATTAATGAAGCATTGGTCAAAAGGGAGGCCAGAAAAATACCAATATATCCAAAGCGCTCCAGATATTGAATGCTCTCACGGTTGATAAACAAAATAACCGTTAATCCGATCACAAAAATGAAAGCCAGCCAGCGAAGAAACGTTGTTCTTTTTTCTTTATTCATTTGTTTTCAGAATCTAAATTTTCACTGTGTTTTAACAATGCCTCGATACGGGCGATTACCATTTCGAGGGCAACTTTATTTCTTCCCCCTTCAGGAATAATCACATCAGCATAGCGTTTAGACGGTTCAACAAAATCCAGGTGCATCGGACGCACGGTAGTAAGGTATTGTTCAATGACCATCTCCATGGATCTTCCCCGTTCAGCAATATCTCGGCTAAGCCGTCTGATAAAGCGAATATCATCATCCGTATCGACAAAAATCTTTACATCAAATAATTCTCTTAATTTTGGTTCAGCAAAAATCAGAATGCCTTCAACCACCACCACATGTTGAGGTTTAACCAAAATAGTTTTATCTGTTCTGGTATGATTGGTAAAATCATAGACCGGTAGATAAATTTTTTGCCAGTTTTTTATCTGGATGACATGCTCAATCAGCAATTCATTTTCCAGGGAATCCGGATGGTCGAAATTGATTAATTTCCTTTGCTCTTCCCGCAAAGAACTCAGATCGCGGTAATAAGCGTCATGTGGAATATAAGCAATGCGATGTGAACCCACATTTTTTAGTAATTCATTGGCAACGGTTGTTTTACCCGAACCAGACCCCCCGGCAATTCCAATAATTAGAGGTGTTTTCCTTTTTGGCATATAAAAATTATAATCTGTAATAGGTAATATCGAAATGATTATTGGAAAACAAATTATCTGAGGAGTGAATATGTACGAGGATTTGCAATCACCTTTTTTTTGGGCGGTTATTAGCTTGATTGGTTTATTAGGTGCCAGTACAGTCGTAAATACTCGCTTTGGGAAAAAATATTCCATCTTTGGGGTAATTTCTGGTTTACTATTTACCCTGGGAAGAATAATAATGGTTCTGCCTTTGATTGTGCAACCACGCTTTTCCCAATCCCTCTTACTTTTTTACACTGGAATTGTTCTGGGAATTCTCAGCTTGATCTTTATCATTCCCAGTTTCAAATCCCAGGCTCTGATTTTCCCATCTAAAAGTCCAAAATTAAATACCAATGGTTTATATAGCATTGTTCGCCACCCTTATTATCTGGGAGAGATATTATTCTCGCTGGCTTTGTCGTTGATTTTCAGATCAATCATCGGGTTGGCATTTACCCCGATTTGGTGGGTGGCTTTACAACTTCACATCCTGCATGAAGAAGAAAGCCTGGAAAGAGAATTTGGCCCTTTCTACTTAGAATACAAAAAAAGAGTAAAAGGGAGAATTATCCCCATTCCACCCATTGTCAACTCACCAATCCCTTCCTATCCCTTTAAAAACCTTGTTTTTCGCGGTGGTGGGATGAAAGGCACTGCTTACACAGGGGCTCTTGAGGTCTTATCCGAAAGAGGTTTGTTGAAACAAATTCAACGGGTAGCTGGTTCCTCGGTAGGTGCCATTACCGCTGCGCTAGTAAGTTTTAATTTAGATTTCCCTGAAACCCTGGAATTAATCGAATCGCTCGATTTTAAACAGGTTCCTCAATTAAGCTCCGACCCAGGTGAAACTGAATCAGAATGGCGTTCAAAATTTCTAGGGAAAGAAATCTCAAAAATTAGCCGGGATATTGAAGCTATTCAAAGATTGATGACTAAATATGGATGGTATTCCAGCGAATATTTCAACCACTGGATCAGAGATGTTATTTCACACTACTGTAATGGAAACCCGGATGCCACTTTTCAGGATTTTAAAGATTTAGGTTACAAAGATCTTTATATTATTAGTGCGAATATATCAAAATTAGAAGTTTCAATTTTTTCTCAAGAAACAACACCAGATTTTCCCGTAGCTGCCGCCATCAGAATGTCAATATCCATTCCCTTATACTTTGAAGTTTTACGCTATAACGGTAAAGATATTGGAGAAGGCGATTATTATGTGGATGGAGGGGTTTTACTAAATTACCCTTTGCATTTATTTGATCATCCCAGGTTTAAAAATGGTAATATCTGGTTTAAGGATGGTATTAACTGGGAAACATTAGGTTTTTATTTGTATACGAATGCTGAAATGGTCTCTGAATCCAAGAAGATTGAAAACTTCAAAGATTTTATCTCCCATCTCTATGAATCGTATAACCTCAGTCTGCAATTGGCCGAAATCGAACACAATCCAATCGATCGAAGAAGATCGGTCAAAATCAACACTTTAGGGGTCTCCTCCACTGACTTTCAGTTAACTAAAAATGATCGAAAATATCAGGAATTGGTTGATGAAGGCCGTAAAGCAACCCAAAACTACCTGGAGAACTACCATCAGTTTATAATAAATAAATAAATAGAGCCATCGATGGGAGTCGAACCCATGACCTGACGATTACGAATCGTCTGCTCTGCCAACTGAGCTACGATGGCGCGTGTGAAATTATATCAGTAGAGAAATTGATAAGCAAGGATTTAGAATGAACGTCGCAATGTTATCCTATCATACCTGCCCACTGGCAACCCTGGGAGGAAAAGACACCGGTGGAATGAACGTTTACGTCCATCAGATAACCCGTACCCTGGGAAAATTAGGAGTGCACGTAGATGTTTTCACCCGCTCACAGGACGAGCACGTCCCCCATGTCCTCCATGATCTTGGTTATCAAAACCGGGTAGTGCATATTCCCGCTGGCCCGGAATTCCCCCTCCCAAAATCTGAATTGCAACGCTATATTCCAAAATTTGTGCACGGAATAAAAGATTTTGCAAAGACAAAAAATATCCATTACGATATCATCCATAGTCACTACTGGATGAGTGGAATGGCTGCCATTGAATTGTCCGAGTCCTGGAATATTCCTTTCATTCAAATGTTTCATACTCTGGGACTAATGAAAAATCGGATCGCCCGTTCTGAAGCGGAAATGGAAGGGGACTACCGCATTCAGGGAGAAAAAAGGGTATTAGTCAGGGCAGATCGAATCATCGCTGCCACATTGGCAGAAAAATCGCAATTGGAATTTCTGTATAGCGCCAATTCATCAAAAATATCTGTTATTCCTCCCGGTGTTGACACAAGACATTTTTATCCTATTCCGAAAGACGAAGCCAAGGAGGTAGTCGGAGTTCCGCAAGACGCTCATATGATATTATTTGTTGGACGGATTGAACCCCTTAAGGGGATTGATAACCTGATTAAAGCAATTGGGATTATTCAGGAACGCGGTGTTTTGCAGTGTTGCCCTCATCAATTAATCATCATTGGAGGGGAACCAAATGCCAAGCCTGAAGATATGAACGCGGAAATGGCCCGGTTGCAGGACATGGTGGAATCATTAGGAATTGAAAATTTCGTGATTTTCCTGGGTAAACAAGACCAGCAAATCCTCCCTTACTATTATTCTGCTGCCGAGGTGGCGGTTATGCCCTCCCATTACGAATCCTTTGGGATGGTTGCTCTGGAAGCGATGGCGTGTGGAACCCCAGTCGTCGCATCCCAGGTAGGCGGTCTGGCGTTCTTAATTCGCGATGGTGAAACTGGTTTTGTTGTTCCTGGAAATGATATCGAAAGTCTTGCAGATCGACTGATTAATCTCATCAAAGACAAAGCATTAAGGGAGAAATTAGGCAGAAATAGTTCTGAGTATGCTAAATTATACACCTGGGAGAATATTAGTAAAAAAATGGTAGCGGTCTATGAAGATACCCTGGGTCACTGGAATAATCAACTAAAGGTCATTGGGTCATCGGTGGAGAAACCGATAGGATCGGGGTAGGATCACATTCGTAGGCAATTGCCAGATAATAAGCCAGAAATTCGCCAAATAATATTGAATTAAAGATTTGTAATAAATGTGATTCACCTCTAGCCGAAAAAGTATCGGTTCCTACCCCAATACACATCAATTCATCCCGAGTTAAATTGAGTAGTATTTGTTCTTTTTCGCTATCCAGCATTGAGTGAATAAATATATTCATCGATTGTTGCGCCAAAGCAGCCGGATTAAGGTTACCGCTCAATGAAAAATGGGCTAAATCAGAAACCTCTTCAGAAAATGAAACTACCTTCGCACATTTACTGATCTGTTCACTCCAATATTGAGCAATTGGAAACATAGACTTTCCAGAGATGATCTTAATCCAGCGCCCCACCATTTGACCGGCTAAACGTTTAGCAGGATTCTGGATGGATGAAATATCAATATCCAAACGCAGGAGATTTGTTTTTAAAGCTTTCACTGTTGCATCAATGTCTTTTGAAATATCTGGCAGCAATCCAGCTTTATGAAATAACCCCGACAATAAACCCAAGTCATATCCAATGGAATTTCTTTGGAAAGTCAATTCATTGGTGTGCCAGGCTTCAAGCGGCATTTTGGCTAATTCAGTTCGTAATTTCTCGTTTGCAGTAATTACAAATAATTTATGATTAGCATCACCCACCTGAATTATTAGTTTTTTCAAATCATCAAGATTCTCTTCATCGCTATTAAGAACGATTAATTGGTTGTCTCGCATCTTCATATCTGCCAATTCAGCCAAATCGTAAAATTTAAGCGGTGCAGAAATATAAAGATTTAGGATTGTCCGAAAAATCCGAATGATATTTCGTTCTGTTTCAAACCCTGAAAAAATAATTTGGTCAGGTTGCTTTATTTTTATAGCGTTTTGTTGGGCTGAAAAACGCCACCCTGCCAGAATCATGTCAGGAAGGTTTCTAATCTTTGAAACCATCTCTTCAGAATCAATTTTGGTAAATTTTTCTAGGTTATCTAAATTCATATACAACCCTCCAAGTATTTTTCTTTTATCATATATAATAGGATAGATTTAGTCATAAATACTTTCAAAACATCATAAATAACAATTATAATGGTCAAACTTATGGATATTCAGTTAAAATACCAGCCGATAACTTTTTCGAATGGTTTGTGGAAAAACAGCAGCCATATCCCCCCGGAAGAAGAATCTGTTACCCTCACTGTAAATGGGAATACCTGGCTTTCTTTCAGATGCACACCTTCATTATTGGAGGAGATGGCTGTTGGGTTTTTATTTAACGAACATATTATCAATTCAATTTCTGAAGTTGAAATTATTCGGCTTTGTGAAAATAAAAAAAATGTTGATATCTGGCTCAATCACAGCGCAAAAAGACCAGAAAAATGGGAAAGAACATCCGGTTGTATGGGCGGCAATACCAGCTTGAGCAATATCAATGAAATTGTTGTTATGGATAAAATCCAGGTTGAACCGCAATTAATCGTTGACCTTTACAAATTGCTAATCTCCAATCAGGAGATTTACAAAGAAACCCGCGGAATCCATTGTTCGTTATTATCCAATGGGGACACCCATCATCTGGTGGCTGAAGATATTGGTCGCCATAATACTCTCGATAAACTGGCTGGCCTCTATCTAATGGATCAAAAACTTTGGGATCAAAAAATAATCCTCACCACTGGAAGAATAAGTTCAGAAATGATTCAAAAATCAGCCAGACAAGGTGCAGGTATTATTGTCTCCAGAACCAGTCCAACTAAAGCATCAGTGGAGTACGCGGTTAATCATAATATTACGTTAATTGGTTATACTCGCAGAAATGAATTTACAGTTTATTCGCACCCGGAGCGAATAATTATTTAATTTTGTCCACAGTTACTTTGAGCTTTTAACAATTCTTCTGGTGTATTGATATTCGCAAAAGAATCTAAATTCGGGTCGTATTTTCGTAATTCGATTTCAGGAATCGTGATAATATTGGCACTTTCAAACCATGAAATTAATCTTTTTTTTCCGGAAAGGATCGCTTCTGTAACATAGTTTAAACAAGTTGTTTTTCGATAAATAGCATAAAAGGGTTCAAAACCCATGTTCGTTTTGGGAATCACCAGATCTACCTCATTGGATTCAAATGTATTTTTCAGTAAATTAAATAGATTCAAATTAATAAAAGGTAAGTCACATGCGATTACAAAAACCATTTCATTCGTTGCAGAAAATAAGGCAGTATGTAATCCAGCCAGAGCGCCGTACTCTTTATAAATATCTTCTGCCAATGGAATCCCAAAGCGCTGATATTTTTCAGGTTGATTGGTGGTTATGATCATTTCGTCAGCAAACGGACAAAGACGGTCGATAATATTTGCAATCATCGGTTTCCCGCACAATTCGACCATGCCTTTATCCACACCCATACGAGAGGATTGACCACCTGCTTGAATAACAATTGAAATTTTCATTAATTGTTATTATACTTATTACTATCAAATTTGGAGTATTATTATCCAGAAACCTTCAAACCCAATACCCAACAATAAGGAGAATCAATGAGTGAATTGGATTTAAAACCCATCCATGAAGCGGTTGACGAATTGTCTCCCCAAGGAAGAGCTTCGTTACTGCCTTTACTTCATGAAGTCCAGAATTATTATGGCTATATTCCGGAAAATGCTGCCAGAGAACTTTCCAAAGCTCTTAATGTCCCTCTCGCTGATATTTTCGGTGTCGTAGAATTCTATTCAATGTTTCTTACCAGCCCCATTGAAGAAACAGTAGTCCATGTTTGTAATGATCCTGCCTGTGCTATAGCAGGTTCTGAATCAATTTATAAGCTGTTAAGACAGAAGGATACGCTCAAATTTGATTCTGAGTTTCAACCAAAGATTAGAGTTGAAGTATCTCCTTGCCTGGGGTTGTGTGAACATGCCCCTGCGATTCTGGTAAAAGGTGAAGCAGCTACATCAAAAAATATTCAATCCTGGAAAGAAGTTTTTGAACCCTCCCGAAAAAAACTTTCAACAATTCTAGATGGGGATATTCACCGGTTAACGAAAAATTGCGGGAAAAATAGACGCACAAACCTGGAACAATATATCGAAACCGGGGGTTATGAGGGATTGAAAAAAGCCCTTGTTCAGGAACCTAAGGAACTCATCAACCAGGTTAAAGCTTCGGGATTGGTTGGTCGTGGAGGGGCAGCCTTTCCAACCGGTTTAAAATGGGAAGGCGCTGCGAAAGAAACTGAAAAGATAAAATATTTGGTTTGCAATGGCGATGAATCCGAACCCGGTACCTTTAAAGATCGCGTTTTGATGGAAGATGACCCGCATTCAGTAATCGAGGGCATGATTATTGCTGGGTATGCCATCGGTGCTCAAAAAGGTTACTTTTATATCCGAGGAGAATATTTAACTTCCTATGAACATGTAAAAAAATCGATTACTGAAGCCAGAGAAGCCGGTTTTTTAGGTGATAATATCTTGAATTCTGGTTTCTCCTTTGATATTGAGGTTCGCAGAGGAGCTGGTGCATATATTTCTGGTGAAGAAACCGCCTTGTTTGAGGCTATCGAAGGAAAACGGGGTTTCCCACGGGTGAAACCTCCATTCCCAACAACTCACGGTTTATTTGGAAAACCAACGGTTATCAACAATGTTGAAACATTAGCCAATATCCCCCTTATTTTTACCCTGGGTGTAGAAGAATATCGTTCGATAGGAACAGAAAAATCGCCTGGTTCAAAATTATTTTGTGTATCAGGCGATGTAGTAAAACCAGGATTATATGAAGTCGCCTTTGGGGTAAGTTTACGACACATCATTGAAGATCTTGCTGGAGGAGTGCGGGATGGAAAAGCTTTGCAAGCGATGTTAATTGGTGGTGCTGCCGGAGCAATGGCAGATCCTTCCCAATTAGACGTCAGGTTCTCCTTCGAGGATCTCAGAGTTGAGGGTTTACCTTTAGGCTCTGGTGTGATCACTGTTTTCGATGAAACTCGTGATTTAAGGGATATTTTCCTAAGATTAGCAAAATTTTTCGCTGAAGAATCCTGTGGAAAATGTTATCCTTGTCAATTAGGTACTCAACGGGAATTCGAAATAATGAAAAGAATTAACCAGGGAAAAGTGAAATCTACTGACGTTAAAGATTTATCTGACATCATTATGACCATGACTGATTCTTCGCTTTGCGGTTTAGGCCAAACTGCTGGTTCAGCCATTGGGAGCGCAATGAAGAAATGGCCTAAATTATTTGCTGCAACAGAATCCAACAACGGTTACAAAGGAGGTAATAATGGCTGATACAGTAAAACTAACGATCAATCAGCAAGAAGTAGAATGCGAAAAAGACCAGACAATTCTCCAGGTAGCAAGAGATATCGGCGTGAACATTCCTACAATTTGTTATCACAGCAATTGTACAGCCAATGGGTTATGTCGGATCTGTGTGGTTGAAGTAAAAGGATCCAGAACCCTTGTTCCTTCCTGTATCGCGAAAGTGACTGATGGAATGATCGTAGAAACTCATAATGAAAGAGTAAATACATCGCGGAAAACAATCCTTGAGATGATGTCCAGTACCAGCGATCTTAGTCAGGCTCCTGAAATTCTCGAGTTAGTTGATGAATATGGTGCCAATCCAGAGCGGTTCGAAGATGCAGAAAGAAGAAATCCACCGGTCATCGATGACAATTCAATGTTTGTCCGGGATTATGATAAATGTATTTTATGCTGGCGTTGTGTTCAGGTTTGTGCCGAAGATGCTCAATATGCCTTTGCAATTAACTTCAAAGGTCGCGGTTACAATACTCAAATCAGTACATTTTTTGAAAAACCATTACCAGAAACAACCTGTGTTTTCTGTGGACAATGTATCGGCGTTTGCCCAACGGATGCGTTAAAGCCCAAACGACAATGGTTGCTTGAGTTAGGCTATGACGGCGAGGACATTATGAAGCTTACACGCCAGGAACGTTTTAAGAAAACTAAAAAACCTCTATCATCAACAATGGAGTAAGAGGGAAATATGAAACATACAACCGATAACCCTATTCGAACAATTTGCCCATTTTGTGGCGTAGGCTGTAATTTAGAATTACACGTCAAGGACAATTTTATCTACAACGTGACCTCTCCATTTGATTCTGTTGTAAATAAGGGGAACCTGTGTGTAAAAGGACGTTTTGGCTATGACTTTATTTACAACAAACGCAGGGTACTAAATCCATTAATCCGGAAAACTTTTCAAAAACCAGGTGCCCGAACTCAGGCTTTTAATTTGGATGAATGGCAGGAAGTATCCTGGGATGAAGCTTTAGATTATGCAGCCAAAAGATTTGTTGAAATCTACCAACGTGATGGTTCCAACGCAATGGCAGCTTATTCTTGTGCAAAGGCAACCAATGAGGACAATTATCTTTTACAAAAAATGATTCGAGCTCTGTTTAGGTCCAATCATGTAGACCACTGTGCTCGTTTATGTCATGCTGGCAGCGTGGTTGCCCTTCAGAAAGCAATTGGATCGGCTGCCATGTCAAATACTGCCGCTGAAATTGTGGATACCGATGTCTTTATCCTAACCGGTTCAAATGCCGCTGAAACACATCCGGTAATTGCCGCACAAATGAAGGCGGCTATTGACAAGAAAGGCGTGAAATTAATCGTGGTTGATCCTCGCAGAATCGAAATGGTCAATTATGCAACGATGTGGCTGCCTGAAAAACCTGGTTCCGATGTGGCAGTTTTCTCAGGTATGGCCCATGTCATTCTTAAAGAAGGACTTCATAATCAGGAATTTATAGATGCCCGCACCGAAAATTTCCAGAATTTCGCTAAATCTATGGAGAAATTTACCCCAGAATATGTGGAATCTGTTTCCGGCGTTCCTAAAGATCTGATTATTGAGGCCGCTCGCTTATATGCCACTGCCAAAAGAGGGGCCATCTATTGGGCTTTGGGGATTTCCGAATCATCGCATGGGACTGATAATGCTCTCAGTCTTATCAATTTGGCCTTATTAACAGGTCATGTCGGTCGAAAAGGAACTGGCCTAAATCCATTACGCGGTCAGAACAATGTTCAGGGCGCTTCCGATGCAGGTGGAATGCCCTGGCATTATCCAGGTTACCAGGAAGTCTCCGACGAGAAGTCTGCGACACTTTTCGAAAAAACCTGGAATATTGAGCCGGGAGGACTTAATCGGGAGAATGGCTTGACCACGACTGAAATTCTATCCAATGCTCACCCAGGTGGAGTCCGAGCATTATATATCATGGGCGAAAATCCAATGATGTCCGAACCTAATCTCAACATGGCTCACAAGCACATGCAGCAAATGGAGTTTGTTGTCGCTCAGGATTTATTTATCAATGAATCCGGAGCATATGCAGATGTATTTCTCCCTGCAACCAGTTTTGCTGAAAAGGATGGCACTTTTACTAACACAGATCGTAGAGTTCAAAGGGTAAGAAAAGTAATTGAACCTTTGGGTAATGCCCGACCAGATTGGTATATCATCTGTGATTTGGCCAAACGAGTCGAAAAATTGCTTGGCCGCCCCAACTCAGCCTACTGGGATTATAGCCATCCATCAGAAATTATGGATGAGTTTGGTTCTGTAGTGCCTTCTTACCGCGGGATTAAGTACAATCGCATTGAGAAAACAGGTTTACAAACCCCTGTTCTTGATGAGAATCACCCAGGAACACCTTTCTTATATGCGGAGAGTTTCCCCCGAGGAAGAGGAAAGTTTTTCCCATTAAATTACATCGTCATTGATGAAGAACCCGATGAGGAATTCCCACTGATGCTCAACACAGGGCGGGTTTTGGAACAATGGCATGGCGGTACATTAACCAGAAATTCCTGGGTTGACGATCTATTTACACAGGCTTTAGTCGAATTAAATCCGGTCGATGCGGAAAAAATGAAAATCAATCACCTGGATGTGGTCAAAGTTCAATCCAGAAGGGGTGAAGTAGTCTTACGAGCAAATGTCACTGAAAAAACAATCCCGGGTGTCATTTTCATTCCTTTCCATTTTGCAGAAGCAGCAGCGAATTTATTAACCAATGACGCCCTTGATCCTGAAGCATTTATACCAGAATATAAAGCTTGTGCAGTAAAAATAGAAAAGGTTTCTGAAAAAGAACTGCCAACTAAGGCACCATATCAACCTCGCGGTCGATATTAATAATCCAATTTTTTAGGAAGATGACAGCTGTTTCAAACCAAACAGCTGTCTTTTTACTATTTTCCTTTAGATAAATTTCCAATTAAATCGAGAAATTCAACCCATTCCTCTTTAAAAAAATGTAAAGTGATATTGTTTAATTCCAGATGATAAAGCGTTTCTCCATCCGGTTCATCTGATTTCCAAGCCATATAATTTTCAGTTTCACTTAATGTCGAAGTTAAAGGATCTGTATTCATTTGTAATCTCCTCAATTAGCAAATTATTTCTTTTTTCCATTCTTTATTTTACTATTATTCTTCCTGCTCTCGGTTTTATTGCGTTTAGACTCAAAAGATTTAAGAAATGGGATGAATCTTTTAGGGATTTGAGGTTCGTTAGGAATCCTTTCCTGACTAATTTTATCCCATGGGTCTATGTCAAATAATTTTAAAAATACGTACTCTCCTACCAGTTTAAAGGAAGCAAAAACTGGAGCCGCTAATAAGACGCCAATGAATCCAAAAAGGCTTGCAAAAATGATGACCGCAACCATAACCGATGCAGGATGAACTTTCAAAGCATCTCCCATAAGTCGTGGAACAACAAAATTATCCAAAATTACATCCGTTACCCAGGCAATGCCCACAACCAACAATGCATATGGAAAGGATTCTAAGCCAAACAAGGATGTTCCTTGAAAATATGAAACCAATCCATAAGCAGTCCATGCCACCGCTGGACCGACGTATGGAACAAATCTGGCAAAACCGGCAATAAAAGCCAGTCCGTAATAATAATTTACACCCAACGCCCCTAACAAAATGATATAGACAATGATCGTTATCAAAACAATGGTTAATTGCCCGCGTAGAAAAGAATTCCAGGTCCTGCTTAATTCAGTCCCCATCTGTTTAATATCATAGTTGTAACCGGGAATATCAATTTTAAATAATTCGTTACGTGAGCCTTTTGTTTCGGATAAAATAAAGTATGAAATAACTATCGAGAAAAGAGTCCATCCAATTAATGCTGCTGCGCGACCAGCAATGGAAGCCACTAAATTACCAACTCCTGATAACATCGGTTGAATCATTGATAAAATTTGGTTTCCCACTGAAACCAGATCTAATTTAGAAAAATCTAAAACAAAATTTCCAAATTCATATTTTTGTTGGGATAGCTGATTTAATAATGTTGGAATATCTTTAATTTCAACCTGAATAAATTTAATCAAGCTGCTTATTTGATCTACGACTGCAAAACCTCCCAGGGTTATTAGACCCAGGAACAAAATTAGTAATATTAAGTAAATAATAACAACAGTCAATCTCCAGGAAATTTTTAACTTCTTTTTAAAAAAGTTAGGGATAGGATATAACAAATACGCCAAAACAAAAGCAAAAAATAAAGGGGCTAATAGTTTTGTAAATCTCGCCAGAATAAAGGTAATCAGTGCTATCAGCACAAGCGCCACCACCAATTTGGTAGTGTTATTCCATGGAGGTGATTGTTCTATTTTTTTTGATTGCATTTTTCCTATTATTAGAAAGGATTTATATAAATCGTAGCCCAATAAAAATCGAGCTACGATTTACTTCAAATCCTATGGGCATGAACCTTTTCCAAAAACTGAATTCATAATTCCAGGTGCCAGATCACAATACATATTTTGGGTATCGATAATAACCCAGAAAATAATACAGCAACAAATTACTAATAATAGGATTATGAGAATAATGAGCCAGGCTTTACCTTTCTTTTTCGGTTTTTCAGGAGTAGGATAGCTTCCTGGTACGCCACCAGCATAATTAGGTTGCACCGGGAGCGGATCATATTGGGGAGGAGGTGGTGCTGAAATAAAAGTTTCCTGAGATTGGGCAGGCATACTCGGTGCCGAAGTCATTGGAGCAGCGTATGGCGGAGTTTGAGCTGAAACTCGAGTGGCATCGGGGTCTACTTCTGGTACTTCAAAGGAACAGGATGAGTTTTCGCCAAAAGATATAACATCACCAGCTGCTAGTTGAAAAATGCCAGTAAGTCTTTGACCATTAACAAAAGTCCCATTTGTTGAGCCCAGGTCTTCAATAACAAATCCTTGCCCATAAACATAGACTTTCGAGTGTTTTCTGGACATTTCTGCATCATTAATCACAATATCATTATTAATGTCTCTGCCGATCGAAAATTCGGTACCATCCAGTTCAAAAACTTGCCCAGGGTTTGGTCCCGTCTTCATAACTAATCTATAACCAGCGTTCATTCATACCTCCTGAATTAACAATTTCTGATAAGTGTACAAATCTTCGATTTGTCTGTCAACTAAACATAATATCCGATTGTGGAAAAAATGTTTTAATGTCCCGATATCCAATTACATGAATACCTTCATTTTCTAGAAAT
>DAOUFM010000147.1:0-3771 GCA_034429975.1 Anaerolineaceae bacterium
TGCTCATGGACGGTGGAACTGTCAGCAATTTGCCGGTCGAAGTAGCCGTTTCACAGGGCGCTACGGAGATCCTTGCCCTGGATGTGACAGATCCGCGTAAGGCTGCCAAAGGGGAAACCAATCTGAAAGCATATCTCAATAAATTAGTGAATGCCTCCGAGCAACGGCATATCGCATTGGAAATTGCGCCGCAAGAGAGAAGGGAATTCCAGTCCACCATATTCCCCTGCGTGGACCAGATCCGACCTCGATTTCGGACTTCAGCGCTGTTCCAGACTCAATTCGGATAGGATATGAAATCACGAACCGTTGGGTGGAACAATGGACCACTACCTACGGAAACCGTCATCCGATTGAAATTCAGATGAATCAAGGCGTAAATCTATGACCCCGATAAATACAAACCGCACGGAAGGCCTGGGATCCAATCCTGTTTCGAAATGCGAACCCAGATCATTCATATCGCAATGGCTGTCAATGGAGACAAAATGTCACATGCTACGATTACAACAATAGATCCGGCGGTTGAACGGTCTAAAGAGTTATTGGAGCGTATTTTCCCATCACCACGTAACTTCACCATCCGCTTGTGGAACCAGGAAGAGCTACCAGGGGAATCAGACTCCGCTTTTACCCTGATTTTAAAACACCCTGGAGCGCTGCACCGGATGTTTTCTCCACCGTTAGAACTATCTTTGGGGGAAGCTTATATTTACAACGATTTTGATATCGAAGGTGACTTATATGCCGCCTTTGGACTGATCGATACCTTGAGTAGCCGGATCTTCAGCCCAACGGATGTGGCGGCCCTGATCAAAGAGGTTCAAAGCCTGCCCAAAACCGGCATAGAGCGTTCAACCACGCGGAGACCGTTTGATTTGAAAGGTGAGCTTCACTCTCCCAAACGAGATCGTGAGGCTGTTAGCTTTCATTACGATGTAGGCAACGATTTCTACGCTTTATGGTTGGACCGCCAAAAGCAGTACTCCTGCGGCTATTTTCCGACCGGCACGGAAGATCTCGATACAGCCCAGGACAAAAAGATCGAGTATATCTGTCGCAAACTGCACTTAAAACCCGGCGAGAGTTTGCTGGATATTGGCTGTGGTTGGGGTGGGCTGGCGATGGCGGCTGCCAAGCGATATGGCATCACCGTACTGGGCGTTACACTCAGCGAACGACAGGCTGAGTATGGGGCTGAACAATCTGCTCGCCTGGGGTTAGGCGGCCAGGTACGGGTCGAGATGCGTGATTATCGTGATTTAGAGCAAGAATCGGTCGACAAGATCGTCAGCGTGGGCATGTTCGAACACGTTGGTCGACATCACTTACCTGAATACTTTTCACAAACGTACCGCTTACTCAAGCCTGGCGGTCTGTTTCTCAATCACGGCATCTCGCGCCGGGGTCAACCGGCCGACCTGGCGTTGCTTAACGGATTCAACGGACATGGAAAGACTGCTTCGAATGGACCGAGTTTCTTTGAACGGAAAGTATTCGGTGCAGGTTCCTTCTCCCAGCGGTATATTTTTCCAGACGGCGAGCTGGTCCCGGTCAGCGAGGCGAATTTCATCGCCGAGACAGCAGGTTTTGAAGTACGCGATGTAGAAAACTTACGCGAGCATTATGGCCTTACTTTGCGTCATTGGGTGCGGCGGTTGGAAGACCAGCGAGAGGAGGCGGTACAACTGGTAGGCGAGTCAGTGTATCGGACATGGCGGTTGTATATGAGTTTCTGCGCGCTAGGTTTTGAGTCTGGCCAGACAAACATCAACCAGTCCCTGTTGGCAAAACCGGTCAATGGCAGGGTCAACCTGCCGATGAGCCGGACCTACCTGTACAAATGAAAGCGACCCTTGCAGCCAATTCGGAATAATCACCGGGATCGATTGGCAACTGGAATGCCCTTTTTCGTATTCTTTATCGAAAGGACTTAAAAAATGAATCCTGTCATGATTGTCACTGATAGTAGTGCTTATCTGCCTCCCGATTTGGTCGCCACTCACCCGATCCGCGTCATCCCGCTCACGTTGAACTGGGATGGGCAGACTTATCGGGATGGCGTTGAAATCCAGGCAACCGAATTCTATAACCGCCTGTCGACATCCTCTACCCTGCCGAGCACGAGCCAGATCCCACCGGGCGATTTTGAAAACATCATCAAAGAACTTTTGGTTGTAGATTACGATGTGCTACTGCTGCCAATCTCCAGCGGCATCTCCGGTTCCTACCAATCAGCCGCCTCCGTGGTAAACAATTTTCCTGCTGACCGTGTAGTTTTGCTGGACACGAAACTGGTTTCCATGGCCCTGGGTTTCCAGGTATTGGCGGCGGCGCGCGCCGCCGCTGCCGGGGCAAACCTGACAGAATGCAAGCAGACCGCACAGCAGGCATACGGGCATATCGGTGTGTTCTTTACTGTCGATACGCTCAAATACCTGGCCGCCGGCGGGCGGATCAACAGCGCCAAACGGTTGTTAGGAGCAGCTCTGGACATAAAACCCATTCTCGAGATCCGTGACGGTAAAATTGAACTTGTCAATAGTGTCAGAACGCGTAATAAAGCGATTGATAGGATGCTCCAGATGGTAGAAAAGGAAATTGGCGGACGCTCCCCAGTGCGCATTTCAGTTTTCCACGCCCTGGCGCCCGAAACTGCCGAAGAATTGTTGGAAACCGCCCGATTGCGCTTTTCACCGATAGAATACTTCCTGTCAGAAATCAGCCCGGTGGTCGGTTCACACGTCGGGCCGAGTACGGTCGCTATCGCATATCATGCCGGAGGGTAAGATTGAACAGACACACTAGGTAGGCAATACCCGAAGGTACAAGGTTCATGAACACCGGCCATTATTAGAACTTGAAACTCAGCTGGTTGACCGATAAAGGAAAGCAATTTAGAAATATTTTCTTCTGAAAGTTCTGAGGTGGATGTATTCGGTATCACGAATGTATGTTACCGTAGAATAATTCTCTATGTGCATTTCTTGAACTATCATAGATTCTTCATGTGAAGCTCATCATAAAGTAATTGATTCAGAAATTTTGGTTGCTTAATGATTCGTCTAGCACATACCCAGAACAGGTAAATCACGGATCTGGGTATATTTGTACCCGAACTTGCCTAAATTTACATCCATACGCTGCCGGCTTACCCACCATCGTCCAGGATAATCTTTCAACCGTATTCCACCAAATACCAGGCACTTCATACCACTTCGCACCGGCTACATCCTTTGGGATATCTGGATCAGAGGAAGTGCCACGAGCAAGAAATCCGTCTGGGTGGATTCCAACTTCGGTATAAACGAATGAATAGATGGGACCCAGAGCGACCAGTGATAGCATCATCCCCCAACCACACCGGGAGGGCTCAACTGTTTTTGCAGCATCAATCCGGTCGGCAATAAAATCGAAATAGGTCATCCCCTTTGGAGCCTGGGGAACCTGCATGGGTTGGTTACCCTTGTAAGCAATAAACAAGATGCTGGAGCAAATCGCCAGGATAACCGCAGTCTTAATAACACTCCCAATCAACTTAAGAAACATTCCGATGAATTTCATTTTCTCCTTCATTTCCTTTATCTATCTGATACTGATCTTCTGGTCGGGCTCCCTCTCGTAGGACCCGGTTATAACGAATTTCCTCCCGATACATTCGGTCCAGTGCCACTTCAATCACATCGCTTTCACTCCGTCCCATTACGCTTGCCATCGCTCTTAATTGACTCACGCCTTCTGGGCTTATTCGAAAAGATCGTACTGGTTTAC
>DAOUFM010000148.1:0-15989 GCA_034429975.1 Anaerolineaceae bacterium
CCATGCATACCATTGTCATCATCTTTTCATCTGAATCCGAGTGGCGGGCTGCCCGTAAATTCCATCGCGCTCCTTTTGGCGACCCAAATCCTTATGGTGAATCCTTCGCCATCCACCAGGGCGAGAACAAGCTCATCTTTGTACAAGGTGGCTGGGGCAAGATCTCCGCGGCGGCTAGTGCACAGTATGCCATTCAGCAGTGGAAACCGGATCTGGTGGTCAACCTGGGCACCTGCGGCGGTCTGCATGGACAGGTGGAGCGGGGAGAGGTGCTGCTGGTCGATCGGACGCTGGTGTATGACCTGATTGAGCAGATGAGTGATCAACAGGCAGCTTTGGATTACTACACCACCGATCTGGATTTGAGTTGGCTGGGCGAGCCCTACCCGCAGGCGGTGCGACGCGGATTGTTACTCTCGGCGGACCGTGATATTCTGGCAGAACAGGTCGGCTGGCTGCAGGAGACCTTCGGCGCGATTGCAGCCGACTGGGAAAGCGCCGCAATTGCCTGGGTGTGCAGCAAAAACCGGATGAAATGTCTGATTTTACGGGGCGTGAGTGACATTGTCAGCCCGAATGGGGGCGAGGCTTATAACAATGTACGTTTCTTCCAGCAGGCCTCTGAGAAGGTGATCTGTGACCTTCTCCAACATTTACCGGCCTGGCTGGAACGGGTCGACTTCTCCCGCTAAGGGATCTCGGGTTTCTGGGCAACCACGCCGATCCAATCGGAATCTTCTCGGTAGGGGGTGCCCTGCAGGTCATTCCACAAGCTGTCCACCCGGAATCCAGCTTGGGTGAGCTCGGCTGAGATCGTGCGCGGGTTGAAGTCCTGGAACCAGTTGCGGTAGACACTGATGCGACCGTCATTTTCGATCACGATCGATTGGTCTAGATAAAGGTCCTGGTCGGGGTAATCGAAACCTTGCTCCAACACCAGGTGCGGGCCGGGTTTCCAGAAGCCGGATTCCGTCACATACCAACCGTTTTTCTGGCCAAGTTTTTTCCGCCCTGCACGGGTAGTTATATCCAGAACGAAAAAGCCACCAGGGGTGAGTGCTCGCAACGCGTTTTGTAAGAGCTGCTGGCGTTGTTGCGGGTTGAATGTGCAATAATCTCCGTAGATCAACAGGACCACGTCATAGCTTTCGCGATCCTGCAGGGTCAAATAATCCTGACAGCGGTAGTTGATATCCAGCCTCTGTTCCTGGGCTGCTTGGCGGGCGTGGCTGATCGAGCGCCGGGAGTAATCAACCCCGGTGACCTGCAAGCCCTGTTGAGCCAGCCGGTTGGTGTACAGCCCGGGACCACAGCCCAGATCGAGAAGGGATTGTCCGATTTTTAGATTGAGGTAATTTACCAACCAGAGGATGGATCGCTCAATGGTTTCCAGCTTTCGGCTGGCTAAGTCCGTCTCCTGGCTCAGGTGGGCGGCGAGCATTTGTTTGGAGATATGATCGTCATCCCAAAAGAGCGGTTCGCCCGGCGTGAAAGGGACAGGTTTCTGTTGCAGGCGCAAAAGCTTGTCCAGATAGAGGTAACCAAAATTGGACAGGTATTCGGGTTTGTGTTCAGATGTGGACATCATTCTGTTCCTGAGATTAAGCTCGATCTTTCCATATAAATTATATGCCAAAACTGGTGAGGGATCATCAGGCTGATGATTTGTGGGGTGGGTAACAGGGGGATAATGCTTGACTTGCTGGTAATCAATGCTACAATAGTACAATGATACAAAGATACAATTAAGACAATGTTGACAAAATATATCATCATTATTTTCAGGAAAAAAGATGACCGCAGAAAGCTTGCATATTGAAATTGATTTTCGCTCGAAGATCCCCATCACCGATCAGATTGTCGAGCAAATTTACGACCATGTTGTCCTGGGCGAAGTGCGCCTGGGTGAACAACTGCCAACTGTACGCCAACTGGCACAAAGCCTGAAAGTTAATTTCAATACCGTGGCACGCGCCTACCGCCTGCTGGATCAGGCGGGCGTGATCAACACCCAGCACGGGCGCGGTACCTACATTCTGCTGGAGAAAGCACTTGCGCTCACCGAAAAGTCACGCGAATTAGACCAGGAAGTGCGCATGTTCATCGATCGTATGGCAGAAAAAGGCTACAACTACGCCGAGATTCAGGCTGTTTTTCAGCGCAATCTACGCGAAAATCGTCTCAAAGATCAGGCAATGCACTGATTTTTAGCAATAAGAGCGGTAAAAATGTTTCACGTGAAACTTTTAGGAGACAAATGGATAATGTGATTGAAGTAAATCATTTACAGCATCACTATGGAGATTTCCAGGCGATTCAGGATCTGTCCTTCGACGTTCAGCCGGGGGAGGTGTTTGGTCTTTTAGGCCCGAATGGGGCCGGAAAAACCACCACGGTGCGCCTGTTGAACGGTCTGTTTCCGTCCAGTGGGGGCTCCATTTCCGTGTTGGGGTATGACCCGGGGCAAGCGGGCGCTAAAATCCGCGAAAACTCCGGGGTGTTGACCGAGACGCCAGCCCTGTATGAACGCCTGACTGCGCGCCAAAATCTGCGTTTTTTCGGCGTGTTGGCGGGAATGAGCGATGAACAGATCCGGCAGCGCTCTGAACAACTACTGGAAATGTTCGACCTGCAACAACGCGCGGATGATCGCACCGGCACGTATAGCAAGGGAATGAAGCAGCGTCTGGCGCTCTCACGTGCCTGGCTGACCAACCCAAAACTCTTGTTTCTGGATGAACCGACCTCCGGGCTGGATCCTGAGGCGGCGGTGCAGGTGCGCGAGCTGATCGCTGCGGTACGCCGGCAAGAAGGTACTACGGTATTAATTTGCACCCACAACCTGGATGAAGCTCAGCGGCTGTGCGACCGGCTGCTGGTGATGCGCGCCGGTAGATCGCTGGCGATGGGTACCCTGGCTGAGTTGCGCAAGCTGGTCTCGCCGGGTTTGTGGCTTGAGGTACACTTCTTGCAGCCGTTTGCCGGGCTGGAACAGGTACGGAAGATGCCCGGGGTGCTCAGCCTGCAGACCGAATCAACGCAGAGCCTGCGTATCGAAGTCGCGGCGCAGGCTGTCATTCCGCAGGTGGTCTCCGATCTGGTGGGGTTGGGGGCGCAGATCCTGCGAGTGCAAGCGCAAGAGATTTCGCTGGAACAGGTCTATTTGCAATTGCAAAACCAGCAACATCCTCGTCAATCTGCTTTAGTCAATGGAGGTGCCCTATGAGCTGGAGAAAAATTCGTGTGATTGCCTGGAAAGATATTCTGGAAGTGCGGCAGAACAAATCGGTGCTGGTTTCCATGGTCCTGGTGCCGCTGATCATCCTCGTGATTTTGCCGGTAGTAATGCTGGTTTTGGCGAATTTACCCGGTTCGGCAGAGACACTCAACGATCCCGATCTTCAAACGATGATGCAGAAGATGCCGGCTGCAATAAAGGAATCGCTGGGCGATATGAATGATGTCCAATCTTCGATCATGCTCATGTTTGGATACCTGTTTGCGCCCATGTTTCTGATCATGCCTTTGATGCTCTCAGCCAGTATTGCGGCTGAGTCTTTCGCCGGGGAGCGTGAACGCAAAACGCTGGAAGCCTTGCTCTACACGGCTGCCAGTGATACCGAGCTGTTCATCGGCAAAGCGCTGGCGGCGTTCATCCCAACGCTGCTGATTTCGTTTGTCAGCTTTTTGGTGTATGCACTGGTCCTGAATATTGGCGGTTATCCCCTGTTCGGGCGCCTGTGGTTCCCGCTGCCTAGCTGGTATCCGCTGGTCTTCTGGGTGACACCAGCTTTCGCCGCGCTGGGGATTGGCGCCACTGTGCTCATTTCGACCCGCGTCCAGACTTTTATGGGGGCTTATCAGGCCAGTGGTGCGCTGGTGGTGTTGGTTCTGGGTTTAATGGTCGGGCAAGCCAGTGGGGTAGTTTTTCTGAGCGTATGGGTTGGGTTGATTCTGGGGTTTGTGATCTGGCTGGCAGCGGGTGTGCTCTTCTTTTTCGGGATTCAACAATTCAATCGCAAAGCCTTGCTTTATCAGCGTGCCCATTAAACATATGCTTTTAGAGGAGTAAGAGATGGAAACTGGACCAAATATCGCTTTAATGATCACATTTTTATTGGCGGGTACGTTCAACATCGTCTTTCCAATTCTGTTGGGCTGGTGGATTATAAAAAAGAAGGGTACCAATTGGAAGCTGTTTGGCGTGGGGGTGCTGACCTTCATCGGCTCACAGGTGGTGCATTTGCCGTTAGTGGCCGGTTTGACGCAGGGTTTTGCCAGTGGCGCATTGCCGCAGATCGACCCGCGTTATGTGACTTATTTCAACGCAGCGACCCTGGGGCTGCTGGCGGGCATTTGCGAAGAGACCGCGCGCTGGGTTGGGTACCGGTTGTTGAAGAAAAAGGGAGATTCCTTTGGCGCAGCCCTGACCCTGGGAGCCGGGCATGGTGGGGTAGAAGCCATCATTGTCGGCGTCAGTGTGCTGGCGACCCTGATCGCGATGCTGGTTATGCAAAGTTCGGGCAGCATCCTCGGCAATCTGCCGGATGATCAGGCAGCGCTCGCCTGGCAGCAGATGCAGGCTTACTGGGCGACTCCCTGGCACATGCCTTTCGCCGGGGCAGTGGAACGCATCTCGGCGCTGGGATTGCACATCAGCCTGAGTGTAATGGTCTGGCTGGCGGTTTCCTTTCGCAAAGCCTGGTGGTTCTGGGCGGCCGTGCTCTATCACGCCCTGATCGATGGGCTCACGGTGCTGATCATGAGTTTTGGGGTGAACATCTGGTTGTTGGAGGTTGGTTTGGCGGTTGTTTCCTTCAGTATGCTGGCGCTAATTCTGAAAACCGCAAAAAAGATGGATCAAACCCGCGATCAGGTTGCTTAATAGAAAAATCCATAAATAGAATAATTGTTCTATTTTTTATTTTTATCATTTATATTATTATTCAGTAATTCCGGGCTGGCTGCGCTTGAATTCAAGCAAGAGCCAGCCGGTTTATAAAAACTTCCATTTTAAAAATGCTGACAAGGAGATTGCAGTGATTTCAGAGACAGATATTCTCATCCGCCTGGGGATTGCCTTTGTTTTTGGCGCGATCATTGGATTTGAACGGGAGCATGGCAACCAGCCTGCCGGGCTGCGCACCAATATCATCCTGGTAATGGGTGCGGCGTTGGCGATGATTGTTTCCATCACCCTGGCATACAAGTACCCACCCGTAGCGGGTGGAACAGGTGACCCGGCCCGGCTGGCAGCTCAGGTGGTTTCCGGCGTCGGCTTCCTGGGTGCTGGCGCTATTCTCCATTACGGTGCTAATATTCGCGGCCTGACCACGGCTGCCACCATCTGGACGATGGCAATCGTTGGCCTGGCTGTCGGGGCGGGTTATTTCCTGGCAGGCGGAGTGGTTACCGGTTTCTTATTTATAACGCTTACAGTTTTAGATAAAATTGAAGATCTATTATTTCATTCACGCTGGATCGTACCCATTACCCTGTGGGTAAAAGAAGAAAATGTCGATCTGGTTAAATTACGCAACTTATTTCAGAAGAAACACCTCAAACTGCTTTCTATCAGTGAGGAGTTAAATCTGGAGACAAACGAAACCACCATCAATTTGGAGTTTAGCTGTAGACGCGAGATTCTGTTGATTGAAATCCAGAAGCAGTTAATGGATCTTCCTGGCTTGTATAAAATCTACCTCGGCAAAACGATTGGCAATTAATCTCTATTAATTCAAGCCGAAAATAAATTCATCGGTCGTATAATGGTACTATGAGGCAGGAACCGATTCAGTACCATGCGGGCGAAATCCCGACGCAAACATCCTCCAGTACGCCATGAGCACTTTTGCGCGCCTGAACGAAGTTTGGGAGATCGCTCAACGCGTCCCCATCAACAATGATTCGCGGCTGATCCTCTTCAGTGATTGTCACCGGGGAGATTATGGCTGGGCGGATGATTTTGCTAAAAACCAGAACCTGGTTTATCACGCGCTCTCTTACTATTTTCATGAGGGCTATACCTATATCGAAATGGGTGATGGCGACGACCTGTGGAAGCATCACAACTTTACCGAGATTTTCACTGCCCACCGGGT
This sequence comes from Anaerolineaceae bacterium, assembly GCA_034429975.1. Classification (GTDB taxonomy): domain Bacteria; phylum Chloroflexota; class Anaerolineae; order Anaerolineales; family Anaerolineaceae; genus UBA6170. The sequence continues at coordinate 6,102 of DAOUFM010000148.1, forward strand.
CATCTTCGAATTGCTGATGCGCTTCCACGCTGAGAAACGCCTTTATATGCTGGTGGGCAACCACGACATCGAAAAGCAATACCCGCGTTTCGTTCAGTCCCACCTTTATACCTTCTTCGACGAAGTCACCCAGACGCGCAAACCCTTTTTCCCGGACATTGTCATCCACCAGGGGCTGGTTTTGCAGCATGCTCCCACACAGCGCGAGATCCTGCTGGTGCACGGTCATCAGGGCGATCTGATGTCTGACCTGGTGTGGCCGCTGGGGCGCTTTGTCGTGCGCGCATTCTGGCGCAACCTGCAGCTCTATGGTCTGGGAGACCCCACCAGCGCCGCCAAGAACTTCACCATCGCCAAGCGGGTCGACAAGAAGCTGATCTACTGGAGCCGGGAAACCCATCACATGATCATTGCCGGGCATACCCATCGCCCGCGTTTTCCCGCGCTGGACCAGGCGCCCTACTTCAACACCGGCTCGGTCGTCTCGCCCTACAGCATCACCGGCATCGAGATTCGCTACGGACAGATCGCCATGATTCGCTGGAGCGTCAAGCCCGACATTGTCGGCAACCTGCGCATCGTTCGGGATGTGATGGCCGGTCCGCAGCCGCTGGATGCGTGGGGGTATTAGCGGGGGGAACTCATGTGTTCCCGTCAATTCGTTATCATGGATATAAACCTGAGGAGTTGAATCATGCGGGATGAACGCGATAATCAAATACGACGCACCGCCAGAATACTGGATGTTATTCAGCAGGTAGCCATCAAGCCACAATACTGGACGAGAAAACGCTTGGCGGAGCATCACCAGGTTTCCGAACGTATGATTCAAAAAGATCTTGAAATTATCCGGCTACGCCTGGGGTTGACCATGAAAACAGAAGGGGATGGTTACTATTTTACAAGGCTGCCCAAATTGCCCACCACGCTGTTTACATTCTCAGAGGCAATAGCGCTGCTCTCAGCAGCCAGGGCAGCCCAGGCGCTGCCGGGGGTTAATTGCACGGAGCTGGCAGTGGCTATCACGCGCCTGGAATCCATCTTTCCAAATGAAATCCAGCCATTATTAAAGGACACCCTGGATCATCTACCTCGCAAAGCCGTTAAAACACACCGGCAGACGATGCTCACGCTTTTCAATCGCGCCTATTTCGAACAAAAACAAATCGAAATGGTCTATCAATCTCAGAAAGCGAATGAAGGCAAGGTACGGGTGGTGGATCCTTACTTCATTTTGCCGTATGGGCGTTCCTGGCATGTGGTTGCTTATGATCATTTGCGCGAGCATGTGTTGCAGTTTAAACTGGATCGAGTGGTTACCGCTGAGCTCCTGGAAAGCCACTATCAACGCCCCGTCGATTTTGATATTGATGAGTACCTGGGCGATACCTGGGGACTCATGCGTGGAGTGGCCGATAAAGTGGAAACGGTGGAATTGTTATTTGATAAAGTAGCTGGGCGCTGGGTGTCGGAAGAGAATTGGCATAAGAGCCAGGAGGTCACTGAAAATGAAGACGGTTCCTTCACCGTTCGTTTTTGGGTGGGTGTCACCCCGGAAATGATCAACTGGATCATGTATTATGGCGCGCGGGTGAAGGTGCTGCAACCGGAATGGTTGCGAGTGAGAGTGGCGGAGGAACATGGGAAGGCATTGGAAGTAGGGGAGGATGAATGAATGATCAAATAATTGCTCACTTAAGGGAAGATGACAACGTCCCACAAATTCTGACAGACCATCTTATCGGGGTTTCTGTTTTATCCGAAAAGTTCGCTTCGAAAATCGGAATGGCTGAAAGCGGAAAATTGCTTGGTTTATTACATGATATCGGAAAAGCAAGCAGTGAATTTCAGCAATACATAAAATCTGCCACCGGAATGATTAACCCGGATGAAGATGAATTTATTGATCCTATTTCCAAAAAAGGAAAAATAGATCATTCGAGCGCGGGGGCTCAATATATCTACAAGTTGCTGGCTTCTACTGGGAACAAGGGAGAGATGGCCGGACAAATATTGTCTTTATGTTTGGCTTCACACCATTCGGGGTTAATCGATTGTATTTCCCCGGATGGAATCGATAAATTCACCAACCGAATAGAAAAAGAAGAAGAACTTACTCATTTCAAAGAAGCAATAAATAATTTGCCCCAGGAAATCCTGAAGACGATCAACCAGTTAGCACATAACGAAATAATAATTGATCAAATAATAAAAAAAATACAGGAAATTAAAGATCCACTCGATACGAAAGATACTTTTTCTTTTAAAATTGGTTTGTTGATCAGGTTTTTATTTAGCACACTAATCGATGCTGATCGCATAGATACTGCTGATTTTGAAATCCCTCATCAAAAAAGCTTGCGCTATCAGGGTGAATACCCGCGATGGAGCAATTTAATTCAAAAATTAAATGTTGCAGTAGAGCATTATAAAAATAAACCGGATCAAAACAATATTGATATTCTTAGAAACCAAATATCAGAAGCATGTTATGCGTTTTCTACAAAACCAAAAGGGGTATTTCAATTAAACGTCCCAACCGGAGGTGGAAAAACAATATCAAGTTTACGATTCGCTTTAAACCATGCGAACTTTCATCATCTTGAAAGAATAATTTATGTCATTCCATACACATCCATTATTGATCAAAATGCAAGTGACATTAGAAATATCCTTGAAGATACTGACCCGACGAATAAGAACCGGAAAGGAATTGTGTTTGAACACCACTCAAATTTGACGCCAGAAAAGGAAACCTATCGACATAAAGTATTGGCTGAAAACTGGGATGCCCCGATTATTTTTACAACACAGGTACAATTTTTAGAAACTCTGTTTGGTTCCGGCACAAAAAGCGCCAGAAGAATGCATCAGTTAGCGAATGCAGTGATTGTTTTTGATGAAATTCAAACGTTACCAATCCGGTGTATTCACATGTTTAATGTCGCGATTCGTTTCCTGGTCAATCAATGCGGTGCTTCTGTGGTCCTATGTACAGCAACCCAACCCTTATTGCATAAAATTGACCCAGTTAGCAGATCTTTGCCTCTTGACCCTCAGAATAAAATTATTGAGAATGAAGATGAGATATATCAGGCTTTTAAAAGAGTTCAGGTAATCAATCATACGAAAAATGGGGGTTGGAATGAAGACGCAATATGTGATCTGGTTTTAAAGGAAACCGGGATAACCGGCAGTTCTTTAGTGATTGTGAACACAAAAAAGGCGGCAAGAGATTTGTATTTTAAATTAAAAGGCAAAAAACCTGTTTCTCTATTTCACCTGAGTACAAATATGTGCGCTGCTCATAGAAAGGATACACTTAAAACGGTTAAGGATCAACTGGCTAAACAAAACTCTAATTCAGAGATCGTTTGTGTTAGCACCCAATTAATTGAAGCCGGAGTGGATGTTGATTTTGGCGCAGTTATTCGTTACCTGGCTGGTTTGGATTCTATTACACAAGCGGCAGGAAGATGCAACCGCAGTAATAAAAGAGAAAATGGTTTGGTTCACATTATAAACCCGGCAAATGAAAATATTAAAAATTTATACGATATTTCCGCAGCGATTTCAATAACCGAACGCTTATTGGATGAATACACAAAGAACCCGGATGACTTTGATCATGACCTGATTGGTTTGAAATTATTGGAACGTTATTATGATTATTATTTTTATCGCAGGAAAGATGAAATGGGATATAAAGTAGGTGTAAATTCAATCATTGGAAGGGATGATGAATTGTTCAACTTATTATCCATTAATAATAATTCAATAATTGAATATAATGTTAAAAACAATAAAACTCCTTCAATTAAGTTCACTCAATCTTTTCAATCGGCAAACCGTTCATTTCGCGTAATTGACACTTACACCCAGGGAGTAATCGTACCTTACAATGAAGGAAAAGAAATAATCTTAGATTTAATGGGAAATATTCCACTAAAAAAGGAATATGAACTTTTAAGAAAGTCGCAACAATATTCGATTAATCTCTTTCAGCATGAGTTTCAAAAGATGGTTGAAACCAATGCAATCAAAGAAATAAAGAAAGGAGCTGGTATTTATTATTTAGAGAATGGATTTTATTCTAGCGAAGTTGGCTTTCAACCGAATACAGATGTCGTTAACGAAAACCTAATTATTTAGGAGGGTAAATGGAAAATATAGTTGAATTTAAGGTTTATGGAAAGTTTGCACTATTTACGGATCCATTAACCAGGGTAGGTGGAGAAAAATACTCTTACCAAATTCCCACGTATGAGGCCTTAAAAGGAATTGTCAGTTCTATCTACTGGAAACCGACCATTACCTGGGTTATTGATCAGGTAAGAATTGTCAAACCAATCCGAACGCAATCCAAAAATATCCGCCCAATTAACTATGGCGGTGGAAATGATTTAGCAATTTACACTTACCTGGCAGACGTTGAATATCAGGTTCAGGCTCATTTTGAATGGAACCGTTATCGAGATGATCTTCTTCATGATCGAAACGAAAACAAACATTATTTTGTAATGAAAAGAATGATTGAGCGCGGTGGCCGGCGGGATATCTTTCTGGGAGCCAGAGAATGTCAGGCTTATGTTGAGCCTTGTAAATTTGGTGAGAGTCAGGGTTTTTATGACCATGACGGTGTATTTAATTTCGCCCTGATGTTTCATGGCTTTGACTACCCGGATGAAACAAATTCCGAGGAGTTAAGAGCCCGGTTTTGGCGGCCTGAGATGGTAAATGGCGTGATTAGGTTTATTCGCCCTGAAGAATGTACCATCCTAAAACCAGTGCGAAAAATGAAACCAGGCAAAATTAAAACCTCGGGTGTTGAACCAGTTTTTCTGGAGGAAAGCGAATAAAGGAAAATCAAATGAGCTGGATTCAAAAATTAGTAGAAACCTATGATAATTGCCAATCGATGATAGGTGTTGAGGGTAAAGACACACCCTTACTCCCTATTTTTCACACCACCCAAAAAGCACAAATTGAGATTGCTCTGGATAAAGAAGGAAATTTCCTGCGTGCCAATGTAATCCCAAATGAAGATGCCAGAACCATCATCCCCTGTACTGAGCAATCAGGAGGAAGAACCAGTGGTCCTGCTGCTCATCCGTTGTGTGATAAATTGCAATATGTTGCCCAGGATTATAAAAAATATGGCGGATCGAAGAAGCCCTATTTCTCATTGTATTCCGATGAGCTTGAAAAATGGTGCTTATCGGCTTATTCCAACCCAAAAATAGAGGCAGTTTATCAATATATTACAAAAGGTTCAGTCATTGAAGATTTGATCGCTGAGCAAGTTTTGGTTGCCAATGAGCAGGGAAGATTAGAAGAGGATAAAAAAAAATACGATAGAGAAAATATACCTCCAATTTTTGGTCTGCTGGAGAAGCAAGAAGATGCTTTTATTCGCTGGCTGGTGGAAATACCAGGTGATCCTGAAGCGCGCCTGTGGAGAGATCAATCTGTTTGGAATGATTGGATCAAGTATTATTCAACCCTCGATGCGGACAGCAACCTTTGTTATATAACCGGAGAAAATAGTAGATTAACAAAAAACAATCCGGCAAAGCTTAGGAATGATGGCGATAAAGCCAAAATAATTTCAGCCAATGACAGCAGTGGTTTTACTTTTCGGGGGCGCTTTACCACAGGGGAGGAAGCTGCCTCCATTGGGACGATCCCATCACAAAAAGCCCATTTTGCACTCAGGTGGCTGATCGCTAAACAGGGATACCGGAAAGGTGATCAGGCAGTTGTGGCCTGGGCAACGAATGGAAAAGAAATTCCAAGCCCAACCAGTGATCTTTTTGAAATTTTAGGCTTTGAGGAAATGACGGAAGATCAAAAACGCAAGGATTATACTGCTCAGGAACAAGCGACCCGATTAAGAAATCGAATTGCCGGATATGGCAAGGAAATTGATGCGACAACCGATATCGTAGTGATGGGGTTGGATTCAGCCACACCAGGGAGAGCCTCCATCACTTTTTACCGGCAACTAAACGGTTCTGATTTTTTAGAGCGGATTAATAACTGGCATGAGGACTGTTCCTGGATTCACACTTACCGCAGCGTTGAAGAGGAGGATGTACCTACGGGGAAGAAAAAAAAGAGATACCCTCCTTTTATTGGAGCACCAGCTCCCAAGGATATTGCTGAAGCGCTGTATGGAAACCGGATTGATGAAAAGTTGCGGGCTGCGACCATTAATCGTCTGTTGCCCTGCATCATTGATGGGCAACCAGTTCCAAGAGATATGGTGGAAACAGCAGTCAGGCAGGCGAGTAATCGGGCTGGAAAAGAATACTGGGAATGGAATAAGACTTTATCCATTGCCTGTTCATTATATAAAAATTATTATCGAAAGGAGCGCTTTACAATGTCATTGGATCAGGACAGAAACACAAGAGATTACTTATATGGAAGGCTTCTGGCTCTTGCTGAGAGCCTGGAAGAATGGGCTTTGCAGGAATCAAATGAAAAGCGGGAAACAAATGCTGCTCGTCTGATGCAGCGTTTCTCAGAGCGTCCATACTCAACCTGGCAAACAATTGAATTATCACTTTCACCCTATAAGTCTCGTTTAGGAGGAAAATCGAAAAAAAGACAACGAATGATCGACGAGGTTGTTTCCCAGTTTGAAACGAACGATTTCCTGAATGATAAAAAATTAACAGGAGAATTTTTGTTAGGGTATCACTGTCAACGAGCGTATTTACGAACATTGGTCGTTCAAAATAACCTAGAAGAAAATAATAACGAAGAAAATAATTAGGAGGATGAAATGGAGACAATTCAAAATAAAATTGATTTTGCAGTTGTAATTAATGTAAATCATGCAAACCCGAACGGAGACCCTCTCAATGGAAATCGCCCGCGGGTCAATTATGATGGACATGGGGAATTATCCGACGTCAGTATTAAAAGAAAAATCCGTAACCGGTTAATGCAGGAAGGCTATCCAATTTTTGTACAATCAGATGACAACCGGGTGGATAGCTTCCGAAGCCTCAGAGAACGGGCAGAAGGAGAGTTGCCCGCTGATGTGCTAAAAAATGAAGAAAAATTTTATAAGGAAGCTTGTAAAAAATGGATGGATGTGCGGGCTTTTGGACAGGTTTTCGCATTCAGTGGAAAATCAAGTGGATCTGGCGTCTCAATTGGCATTCGCGGTCCGGTTTCTATTCATCCTGCATTTTCCGTTGCAACAGTTTTGGATCGAATAACCAGTTTACAAATCACAAAAAGCGTGAGTGGTGAAGGAGATGGCTCAAAACGTGGCTCAGATACGATGGGAATGAAACACCGCGTAGATCATGGCGTGTATGTTTTTTATGGTTCTATTAATCCTCAGCTAGGAGAAAAAACCGGTTTTTCTCAGGAAGATGCTGAAGCAATAAAAATGGCTTTGATATCACTATTCAGAAATGACGCATCTTCTGCGCGCCCTGAAGGAAGTATGGAAGTCATTAAAGTTTATTGGTGGCAGCATAATACAAAAACCGGTCAGTTTTCTTCTGCGAAAGTTCATCGTGCAGTCTCAGAAAAAATAAAAGTAAAAGATGGGATTGATGAACCAAATAATATTCACGATTATTATTTGCCGACCAAAGAGGAAATTGATTTAAATTTACCAGGTCTTGCGTGTGAAGTAATCATAGGCGAATAATTCTACCAAAATGAAAGCGGAATTTATCACGGAAGAGCTTCTTCCACTCTCAGGACTTCAACACTTCCAGTTTTGTCGCCGGCAATGGGCTTTGATTCATATTGAGCAACAATGGAAAGAAAACATTTTAACCGTTGAAGGAAAAATATTGCACAAACGGGTCGATGATCCCTTCTTTACGGAAGTTAGGAAAGATGTGATCATCGCTCGTTCTGTGCCGATTTCTTCATATCGTTTAGGGTTGGTAGGGGTTTGTGATGTGGTTGAATTTACCAGGTCCAATAATGGGATTCCCATACACGGATATGAAGGTAAATATTTACCCAAACCAATTGAATATAAACGCGGAACACAAAAAAAGGATCAAAGTGATGATGTCCAACTTTGTGCGCAAGCCATGTGCCTGGAAGAAATGCTGTCGACCTCTATTGAACGAGGAAGCTTTTATTATGGAGAGAATCGCAGAAGATTGGAAATCGACCTCACTGAAGAATTAAGAAATTTAGTGAAGGACCTCAGCAAAGAAATGCATCATTATTTTTCAAGAGGTTACACACCGAAGGTAAAACCTTCTAAAGCCTGTCAGTCCTGCTCGTTAGCAGATATTTGTTTACCCGTTTTACAGGAAAAGGTTATCTCAGCAAAAAAATATATACAGTTACAAATCGATAGTGATTAAATGAAAAAATTACTGAATATTCTGTATATAACCCAGCCGGACACCTATCTTTCACTGGATGGTGAAAATATAGTTATTCGCATAGATGAAAAAATTGCCATGCGTTTACCCTTGCACAATCTGGAAAACATAGTTTGTTTTAATTATCAAGGCGCCAGTCCTGCATTAATGGGAGCCTGCGCAGAGCGTAACATTGGGCTAGCATTCCTCACTCCGAATGGAAAGTTTCTTGCACGTGTATCCGGTAAAATACGTGGTAACGTTTTATTAAGGAAAAAACAATACACAATTTCTGAAGACCCATTTTATAGCATCCAGATAGCTTCTTCTTTTTTAATCGGAAAACTTTCAAACAGCCGAAAAGTGCTTGAGCGGGCAATTCGCGACCATGCCTTAATGATCGATGTTGCTAAATTGAAAGAAGTTTCACTCTCATTAAAAGAAGGAATGAAATTAATCGCGACCAGCCAATCTTTATCCGATTTGATAGGCTATGAAGGCAGTGCAGCCAGAAAATATTTTAGTGTATTTGACCATTTAATTCTTCAGCAAAAAGATGAATTTAAATTTACCGAACGATCAAGACGCCCTCCCCTCGATAAAATGAACGCCTTGATGTCTTTTTTGTATGCGTTATTAGCAAATGAATGTACTTCAGCGTTAGAAAGTGTTGGACTTGATCCTTACGTAGGGTTTTTGCATCAGGACCGACCCGGCAGACCGTCCTTATCTCTTGATTTAATGGAAGAATTACGTCCTGTTTTTGCTGATCGGTTAGCCTTATCACTTGTGAATAGAAAACAGGTGCTCTCTGCTGGATTTGTCGAAAAAGAAAGCGGCGGAATATTAATGGACGATGAGACCAGAAAAGCTGTATTAACTGCCTGGCAAGACCGTAAAAAAGAAACAATTATGCATCCATTTTTAAAAGAAAAAATAGATTTTGGGTTAATACCATATGCTCAGGCTTTATTGCTGGCTCGTTTTTTACGGGGCGATTTAGACGCCTACCCGCCCTTTTTTTGGAATTAGGAGAACGGATATGATGGTTTTAATAACGTATGATGTAAATACTGAAACTCCTGCCGGAAGAAAGCGATTACGTAAAGTATCGGACTTATGCCAGGATTATGGACAGAGGGTACAAAATTCTGTTTTCGAGTGCATTTTGGATCCGGCGATGTTAAAGATCGTTCAGAATCGAATTGAGAATTTAATTAATAAAGAGACAGACAGTATTCGTTATTATTTTTTAGGGAATGATTGGCAGAATAAAGTTCAACATATAGGAGCAAAAATCAGTATCCGCATTGATAAAACACTGATTGTATAAATGCGAACCACAAGTGAACATAAAAACAGGTTAGGGTTCGCAGAAAATTAGGGGGTTTTTTCATGAAAAAACCCCCAAAAAATAAAAAAAAGCCATGAATATTTTACTATTGAACCTTAAGAATTGAATAATTCCCGAATAAAGTATCTTTTTTTATGTTTTTATGCTGTCGCTCCCCGCGTGGGAGCGTGGATTGAAATT
>DAOUFM010000149.1:0-2930 GCA_034429975.1 Anaerolineaceae bacterium
TTATCCAGTACAATAAAGAGGATTATAAAAATTGATTAATCATTTTCCATTAGAAAAAGGATTGAATATGATTTATCCGGACCTGCCACTCATCGATTTACACCGTCATATCGAAGGGAATATGCGCCCCCAGACGATCATTGACCTGGCACAGCAGCATAACCTGGAATTGCCCGTCTGGAATGAAGCTGGCTTACGCCCATATTTACAGGTGCAGTCCCAACAACCAGGCGTTATGGCTTTTCTGGAAAAATTTAATTTGCCCATGCAGGTACTGGTCAACCTGGATGCCTGCCGGCGGGTTGCCTATGAAGCGGTGCTGGATGCTGCCAATGAAGGGATTGACTATATTGAACTGCGTTTCAGCCCCTGGTTCATGGCGGAGAAGCATTCTCTGAACCCTCAGGGGGTGGTGGAGGCCGTTCTGGACGGCACCCTCGCCGGGCAAACAGAAAGTGGGATTAAGGCCAAACTGCTCGGGATTCTCAGCCGCACCTATGGACCGGAAATTGCAATGCAAGAACTGGAAGCTCTGTTACCATTTGCGGACCGGATTGTTGGGTTGGATCTAGCCGGCGATGAAGCCAATTTTCCAGCGGAACAATTCAAACGCCACTTTGAACTCGCCCGTGAGGTGGGCTGGAAAGCTACCGTCCATGCCGGAGAATCAGCCGGTGCAGAAAGTATCTGGCAGTCGATTAAAGTATTAGGTGCGCAACGCATCGGACATGGGTTAGCAGCAATTCACGACCACGAACTGATGGACTTTCTTTTTGAACGCCAGATTGGGATTGAATGCAACCTGACCAGCAACGTGCAGACCAGTTCGGTGGCAGATTACGCCAGCCACCCGTTGAAAGCTTTTTTGGAAAGCGGCCTGTGCGCCAGCATTAACTCAGATGATCCGGGTATCAGTGGTATTGACCTACCCTTCGAGTACAATGTGGCTGCTCCTCAGGCGGGGTTGAGTGCTGCCCAGATTCGTCAGGCACAGCTCAATGCGGCTGAAAGCGCCTTCCTTACACCCCGGGAAAAACAGAACCTGTTAAAGAATAAAAAATTATAAGGAAGGTGAACATGCTGGATAAAAATACCTTTGCTGGTAAAGGGGTGCTGGTTACCGGGGCATCCCGTGGAATTGGCAGGGCGACAGCGGTTGCCTTTGCGCGGCATGGCGCTGCAGTTCTGATCAACTACCGCTCGGATGAAAAGGGAGCTCTGGAGACACTGGAGCTGATTAAACAACCCGGTGGGACGGGTTATTTACTGCCTGGGGATGTAGGTGATGTGGTTGCAGTAACCCAAATGATGAAGCGGGCTGAAACATTGCTGCCCAGCCTGGATGTGTTGGTGAATAACGCTGCAGCTTTCAACCGGCAGTCCTTTATGGACGTCAGCCTGGAAGATTTTGATGAGTCTTTTAATATCAATGTGCGCGGCGTCTTTTATCTCAGCCAGTTAGCAGCCCGCGGAATGATTGCCAGGGGAAAAGGCAGCATCATTCATATCAGTTCCATTCTGGCACGATTGAGCATTCCCACCCGCAGTGTCTATTCTGCCACCAAGGGCGCAATTGAGTCATTAACGCGTGGAATGGCATTGGATCTGGCTGAATTCGGAATTCGAGTGAACGCTATTTCCCCGGGGTTAATCAACACCGAGGCCATGACAGCCGGATTCAGCAACTCTGATCTGTTAGCGCAGATGGAGAAGTATATCCCGGGCGGTAAGTTTGGAGAGCCAGATGCAATTGCCCATGCAGCTCTCTTTCTGGCTTCTGATTTAGCCAGTTATATTACCGGTGTGATTTTGCCGGTGGATATGGGTTTATCGTCGTTGGAAGCCGGTCCCCCGTAGGGGCGGGTTCTGAACCCACCCCTACGAAACACCGATGATCGAACCCGCCCCTACAAAACACCGATGATCGAACCCGCCCCTACGAAACACCGATGATCGAACCCGCCCCTACGAAACAACGATAATCGAACCCGCCCCTACAAAACACGGATACCCTTGCCCCTATCTTGCCCCCTTTGGGGGTTCGTGGATGGTTAACTGTCTGAACGGGGATTTACAGGATGGGGAAAAGCGGAAAGCTCAAAGCTTAAAGCGAAAAGCTGATAGCTCATGGCTGATGGCGAAAAGCTGAATGCTCAAAGCCTAAAGCGAAAAGCTCATGGCTGATGGCGAAAAGCTGAAAGCTGAAAGCGAAAAGCTGAAAGCTGAAAGCGAAAAGCAGAAAGCTGATAGCTCATGGCTGATGGCGAAAAGCTGAAAGCTCAAAGCTTAAAGTGGAAAGCTCATGGCGGAAAGCTGATGGCTGGGAGATTCGTGCATTCGTGAATTCGTGTATTCGTGTCCCAATCTTGCCCCCTTTGGGGGTTCGTGGATGGTTAACTATCTGAACGGGGGTGGGTTAGATCATAGCTGATGGCGAAAAGCTGAAAGCTCAAAGCCTAAAGCGAAAAGCTGATGGCTGATGGCTGGGGGATTCGTGCATTCGTGAATTCGTGTCCTAATTCGTGGACGGCTACTGCCAGAACCGGGGAGGGTTAGCTCATGGCTGATGGCTGATGGCTCAATGCTCACAGGGATTGGTAATACACGAACCCCCAAAGAGAGCAAGTCCCACGATTTTCATTTCTGTAGGGGCAGCGTCCCCAGACCTGCCCCATTTGCATCCCCAGACCACGGGGGAGGTCAGGGACCATCCCCCTACGAATGCATCAACTGTAGGGGCAGTGTCCCCAGACCTGCCCCATTTGCATCCCCAGACCACTGGGGAGGTCACGGACCATCCCCTATGTCACTGACCGGGGTAGACTTTACCAGAGATAGTCGCCCGATGTTTACCAGGGATGATCGGACGATGTTTACCAGGGATAGTCGCACGGTGTTTACCAGTGTGAGAAAATCTCTCCTAAAAGAAC
>DAOUFM010000150.1:0-2766 GCA_034429975.1 Anaerolineaceae bacterium
TCAATTCGATCCAGACCATGGTGTTTCTGAATTAGGTTATGATGGCCAATTTGCCTACCAAATCGCCAAAGACCCACTCCACGCCAGTCCTTTTTTGGATGAACCAGCTTATCGGTATCAACGAATTCTGTATCCCATTCTTGCTCGTATTCTCACATTCGGCAACATCAATGCAATCCCATGGGCACTTATTTTGATCAATATTGTGAGCCTTACATTGGGAACCCTTGCGACCGAAAAAATATTGCTCGCACATCATCATTCCAGGTGGTATGCGTTGGCTTATGGAGGTTTTGCCGGGTTTTTGCTTTCAGTAAGACTGGATTTGACGGAACCTTTGGCGTTTGCCCTTATCCAATGGGGCATATTGTTATTTGATCGTGATAAATGGTGGCGCAGTTTACCCCTTTTTGCCTTGGCTGCTCTAACCAGGGAGTTAACCTTATTGTTTGCTGCTGCTTGTGTGTTTTACCTGTTTAGCAATAAACGATTTACTCAGGGTTTTTTGTGGGGATTAGGAACTCTGCTACCTTTTGGCTTATGGCAAGTATTCTTGCGCCTATGGCTGGGGGAATGGGGGATCCGTTCAGGTGGAGCACGGGCATCATCTTTTAAAATAATCCCATTCAAAGGATGGTGGGGATATCCTTTTCAGGATCAAAAAATATTTTTACTTTTATCTGTCTTCATTTTATTTGTCACATTAATTCCGGCAATGATTGGTTTAATTGTTAGCATTCGGTCTCTTATTATGCGTCATTGGGGATTAGGTGTATGGATTTTGTTGTTTAATACGGTTTTATTTCCTTTTTTACCAACCTCGAATATATTAAATCTGCCAGGGTTGTTACGGATAACCATCGGACTGGTTGTTGCTGTTTTAAATTATGGAGCGATTGAATCTTCAAAAAGGGCTTTGAGATATAGTCAATTATGGTTGTTATTATTGATTTTTGGCGAAGGACTAATCGCGATTTATTAAATTAATAGATTGCTTTTAAACGGAGTGGGTTGTCTGTTATGCGATATTTCATAAAAAAAACAAATCAATCAATCATCAGCAAAGCTTTTTTTTACGGTTTTACAGCATTTGTTTTCCTGAGGTTATTTACAAGTATAGTCTTATTAATAGGTATCTTTTTTCCTCGTCCGGACTTTACTTTTGTAGAAATAACCCAAAACAATATAGAATCTTTAGAACAAAGAAGTCAATTCAGTAAATTATTTCTTGCTCCCTGGTACCGATGGGACACGGGCCATTACATTGAGGTGGCAGATTACGGTTATGATTTTGACCCGGTTAATTCAGTTTGGCCACCGCTTTATCCTTTTTTGATAAAAGTAACTTCCTTTATTTTCAAACCAACTTTGTTGGCTGCTTTAATAGTGTCCAATTTGTTTTTTATTATTGGTCTGGCTTTGTTTTTTTTGTTAACGAAAGAGATGTTCTCAGAAGAGTTATCAAAAGAATCGATTTTTTATCTGCTTTTCTTTCCAACCTCTTTTTATTTCGTCGCTGGCTTTACTGAATCGATCTTCTTGACTTTTTCGATCGCAGTTTTTTTATTCATACGCAGAAAAAAATGGCTACTTGCTGGGATTTTTTGTTTCCTGGCTACTTTAACCCGGGTACAGGGGCTCTTTTTGATTATTCCTGTATTGTTTGAATTAGCATTGACCTACAAGAAGGAAAGAGATCTTAAAGCATTCCTGATGAACTCAATTCCCAGCGTTTATGCCCCTTTTGCGTATGGGTTGTTCAGTTTATATGTATTTTTCGGGTTACGAAATCCCTGGCCCTGGCATACTTTATCTGAAAATTGGGGACTTCATTTTGGGTTCCCCTGGGAAGGAATCGTCGGAACGGTTCAATTATTGTTTGGTAAGCAAGTTGAGTATGATGTTACTCCTCATCTGGTGAAAGTTGTAAACCTGGTTATTACATTTCTGGCAATTTTTCTGCTGTACAAATTACGAAAAAAAATCCCAGTTTCTATGTCAATTTACAGTTGGGTTATGTTGCTTGTCGCTATCGGAAAAATTGATGAAAACAATGTCCTTGTTAGCGTTACCCGTTATGTGCTGATTATTTTTCCACTTTTTTGGGGGTTGGCTTTATTAATCAAACAAAGATATCAAAAAATACTCTATTTCGTAACTGGGATCATATTACAAATTATCTTGTTAGTATCATTTTATTGGTGGTTCTGGGTCGCTTAATTTTATAAATTTCCAGAAGTAGTTTTTTCATAGTAATAATATCGAAAACCGCAAATTTCTTAATACCTTACCCGATAAAAACCCAGAAAGGGTAAAGAGAAAGCAACAACAAACTTAAAATAAGACAAATAAAAAAGAAAATCTTTTTCTTTTCAGGGGATAATTTCTTTATTAGCTCACCCATACCAACAAAGACGAAGAATATGTGTAAAACATATCGATTAGCACTTTGAAGCGGGGATGCAAAATAAGTGGTTTTTGATGTAATCAAGAGCCAGGTCGAAAACGAATATGCCAATATTGCAATTTGATTTTTAAATTTTTGATTGGTCGCCATCCAAATTAGCATTACCAGGAAAAATAAGACGCTGAAAAGTTCTGAGGCTAGCATTAAAGATTGATTGTTTATAAGGATTTTGAAACCCAAAAACAAATTAGTCAGTGGAAAACGAAACCCAGCTTTAGAAAGCGTTTGGTAGGAAGTAAAAAAGTTATCTAAGCCTGATTGCATTCGCCAATATGAATATCCTGCAAACCCAAGTATTG